>NZ_CAXBBQ010000009.1:0-131739 GCF_963974575.1 uncultured Sphingosinicella sp.
GGGTTCGGGCACCGCCGACTTTCCGACGCCTCACGGCGTCCGAAACTCTAAACGGCAGCTGACCGTCCGCTTTATGTGTCGACGACTTAGAGAACTTCGCCGCAGCCCTCGTAGCGCTTGCGATCAAGCGTCATGGTGACGGTGTAGGCGTAGGGCTTGCCGCTCATCGCGTCCTCGCAGGCCTTCTTTACGATCGAGACGGCGAGCGACGATTTGCCCTGTGAAACGGCGAAGCTGCTCGTGCCTTCGAGCGCGAGGCGGGCGGGCGCCTTGAACGTCGCGGTCTTCGAACCGTAATCGGCGATCACCTCCACATTGTGGCCGGTTGCGATGTCCATCGTCCAGCCCGGTTCCTGCCCGACCGCATGGAAGCGGACCGGAGGCCCTGACGCGGCCGGTTCGGGAAAGCCGCCCGGCTGATCCCATTCGCGCGGCCCGTTGACGCGCCAGATTTCCTTGCCCGTCGCGTCGTAAAGCACGGTGAAGGGCAGGCCCGGCGCGCCGAGCGTGGTGGCGAGCGCGCCTTCCTCGTCGAGGAGGATGGTCATATGCTGAAGCTTCGCCTTGGCGAGGAAAGGCTTCACCTTCTCCCAGCCCTGCAGATCCTGGCTGATGCCGACCACCGCCATCTCGCCCGCCTTCGCCTTCGCGAGTCCGTCGAGCGCGGGCATTTCGGCGACGCACGGCGCGCACCAGGTTGCCCACAGGTTCACGAGCACGGGTTTGCCGCGATAATCGGCGAGCGTCACCTTGGTGCCGTCCGCGCGCGCAAAGGCCTGCGTCGGCGCGGGGGTTCCGGCCTGTGACGTATCGACCGTGCCGGTCTCCGCTTTCTTTGCCGCCGGAGCCGCACTTTCTTGCGGGGCGAGCGCGTCTGCTTTATCGGCCTCCTTGGCCTTGCCGCAGGCGGAAAGCGGCATGAGAACGAGGATCGCGAACATTACAGACCGCATTGCAAACTCCAATGACATGTGGGGCGGCCGCTTCGCTGAAGGGCCGTCGGCAGTCATGCGCGACATTAATGTTTCCATCGGTGTGGACAAGCGCCTGTGGCGTCAGGACATCGCCGGCAGCCGCGCGCACGCCGCGATGCTGGCGGCGGCGGGCATCCTTTCCAAGGGTGACGCTTCCGAAATCGCGCGCGGCCTCGATGCGATCGAAGCGGAGTATGAAGCGGGCGGTCTTGTAGAAAACGCCGCGCTCGAAGACATCCACATGCATGTCGAGGCGCGGCTGAAGGAAATCATCGGCGAGCCCGCCGGGCGGCTGCACACGGCGCGCTCGCGCAACGATCAGGTGGCGACCGATTTCCGCCTGTGGGTCCGCGATGCGATCGACGCGATCGATGCAGGGCTCGGCGGTTTCCAGAAGGCGCTCCTCATGCGCGCGGAGCAGCACGCGGCGGATGTGATGCCGGGCTTCACGCATCTGCAGACCGCGCAGCCGGTGACGCTCGGCCATCACCTGATGGCGTATCACGAGATGACGCGGCGTGATCGCGGCCGCTTCGCCGATGCGCGGGCAAGGCTCAACGAATCGCCGCTCGGCGCCGCAGCGCTTGCAGGCACGTCGTTCCCGATCGATCGCCAGGCGACCGCGAAGGCACTCGGCTTCGATCGCCCGATGGCGAATAGCCTCGACGCCGTCTCGGACCGCGACTTCGCGCTCGAATTCCTTTCCGCCGCAGCAATGGCAGGGCTGCATCTGTCGCGCCTTGCCGAGGAGATCATCATCTGGGCGAGCCAGCCCTACGGCTTCGTCAAGCTGCCCGATGCTTTCTCGACCGGCTCATCGATCATGCCGCAGAAGCGCAACCCCGATGCCGCCGAACTCGTACGTGCGAAGGCGGGTCTGTTCCTAGGCGCATACCAGCGGCTCGCCATCATCATGAAGGGCCTGCCGCTCGCCTATTCGAAGGACATGCAGGACGACAAGGCGCCGGTGTTCGAGGCGTTCGACACGCTCGCGCTCTGCCTCGCCGCGATGACCGGCATGGTGGAGACGATCACGTTCGATACCGCCCGGATGCGCGCGGCGGCGGGCACGGGCTTTTCCACCGCGACCGACCTTGCCGACTGGCTGGTGCGTGAGGGCGGCGTGCCTTTCCGCGAGGCACATCACATCACCGGGCGCTGCGTCGCGGCTGCCGAGGCGGCGGGCTGCGACCTTGCCGACCTGCCGTTGGAGACGCTGTGCGGTATCGATGCGCGGATCGATGAGCGGGTTTTCGGCGTGCTCACGGTCGATGCGTCGGTCGCGAGCCGGACCAGCTTCGGCGGCACGTCGCCCGCGAACGTGCGCGCGGCGGTTGCGACCGCGCGGGGGGCGGGCGCATGAAGGCGGCGCTTCCACTCCTGCTTCTGCTTGCCGCGTGCGGTGCCAAGGGTCCGCTCGCGTGGCCGGAGGGTGGCCCGCCCGCGCCGCCGCCCGGCGTCAAGGAACCGCTGACGACCGAACAAATGCTCGAGCCGCCTGCGCAGGCCGCGCCCGCGCGCGTCGACGATCCCGTCCGCCGCTCGGAAGAGCGCCGCGACGACGAATTTGATCTGCCGCCGGGGCTCTGATGGACCATTTTGAGCACAGGAACGGCCGCCTGATGGCCGAGGATGTCGACGTGGCCGCGCTTGCGGACGCCGTCGGCACGCCCTTCTATTGCTATTCGTCGGCGACGATCGAGCGGCACTTCACCGTGTTCCGCGATGCGGTGGCGGGTGCAGGCAATGCTCCGCCGCTCGTCGCCTATGCGGTGAAGGCGAACTCGAACCAGGCGGTGATCGCGACGCTGGCGCGGATCGGCGCGGGGGCGGACGTCGTTTCGCTCGGCGAGATGAAGCGCGCGCTCGCGGCGGGCGTCCCGGCCGAGCGCATCGTCTTCTCGGGCGTCGGCAAGACGGCCGACGAGATGGAGGCCGCGATTCACGCGGGCGTCTTTCAGATCAATCTTGAATCGCTGCCCGAGGCGGAGATGCTCTCGGCGGTCGCGGCGCGCATGGGGCGCACGGTGCCGGTGGCGTTCCGTGTGAACCCCGATGTGGACGCGGGCACGCACGCCAAGATTTCGACCGGCAAGGCCGAGAACAAGTTCGGCATTCCGATCGATACCGCGCAGCAGGCGTTTGCGCTGGCAGCGGCACTTCCCGGCATCGAGCCGGTCGGCGTCGCGCTCCATATCGGCAGCCAGCTGACCGATCTTGCCCCGCTGGAGCAGGCGTTCACCCGTCTTGGCGCCCTGATTGCGGAGCTGCGCGCGGCGGGCCACACGGTCAGCCGCGCCGATCTCGGCGGCGGACTCGGCGTGCCCTATGCGGCGCACACGCCCGGACCGCCGCTTCCCGAGGCCTACGGTGCCATGGTCGCGCGCGTCACCGCGGATTGGGACGTGCGCCTCACCTTCGAGCCGGGGCGCGTGATCGTGGGGAACGCGGGCGTGCTCGTCTCGCGCGTCATCCGCGTAAAGAGCGGCGCGACGACCGACTTCGTCATCATCGACGCGGCGATGAACGATCTGCTCCGCCCCAGCCTCTACGACGCGTGGCACGACATCGATTCGGTGATGCAAACGGATGCGCGCATGATCGCCACCGTGGTCGGCCCGGTCTGCGAAACCGGCGACACGTTTGCGGAAGGGCGTGAGATTCCAGCGGTGGAGGCCGGCGATCTGGTCGTATTCCGTACGGCGGGCGCTTATGGTGCAGCGATGGCTTCGACCTACAATTCCCGCCTGCTGACGCCCGAAGTGCTGGTGAAGGGCGACAAGTGGGCGCTGGTGCGGCCGCGCAGCACGATCGAGGATCTGATCGCGCAGGACCGCGTGCCGAACTGGGTAGGGTAGCGCGATGACCGCGCCCGCGCCGCAGCAAGCCTTCCTTGCCGCGATGCGCGCGCCGCTCGCCCTTTCGGGCATCGTTCTCGCCGCAGAGCGCGCGCTGCCGCGCGAGCTTGGCCTTGTGCTCACGCTCTGGCTGCTGTGGATCGCAGCCGCATTGCTTGGGCTCGCACAGGTGCTGCCGGGCACGCTGCGCGTCGCGCTGCTCGCACTCCTCATCGTCGGCAGTGCTGCCTTGCTGGTTCGTGCAGCATGGCGCATCGGCATTCCCACGCCCGCTGCGCGCCGGGCCCGACTGGAGCGAGGCGGCGGGCTCAGCCGGGGGGTGCTTGCGCTCGTCGACGACGCACCCGTCAGCGATCCCGATGGCTTCGCCGCCGCGCTCTGGGACCGTGCGCTGGCCGATGCACGGAAATTTCGTCCACGCCTGGGTCGCCTCGAATGGCAACCGACGCTCGAAACCCGTTACGGGCTCTGGCCGCTCATCGGCACGGCGCTGTTCCTCGGCCTGATGCTCGCGAAGGCGGAAGCGCCGCAGAGGCTGGCGGCCGCCTTCTCGCCATGGTCGACGACGCTCGAAGGCGTGCGTATCGCGGTCACGCTGGAGCCGCCCGCCTATGTAGGCGCGCCGCCGCGCCGTATCGATCTGAAGGGCGGCGCGGGTGCCGCGCTTGATGGCCTCGCCGCAAGCCGGGTGACGATCCGCGTCGAAGGCCTTGAAGGCGCCTGGCATGTCGCCGGACCGGGCATCGATGCAGCGGCGGAAGGTGGGCGCGTGTCCTTTCCGCTGAAACGCGCAGGCGAATACAGCGTGCAACAGGGCGCCAGGCGCATCGCCGCGCTCGATCTTTCGCTCGCCGCCGATATCAGGCCTGCGATCCGTTTCGATGGCGATCCTGGCATCACCCCCACCGGCGCGCTTCGGCTCGGCTTCCGCCTGCGCGACGATCACGGTGTCTCCGCGCTGTCGCTGCGCGTCCGGCGTGGCAAGGACGTGCGTGACGTCGATCTTGAAACGCGCGTGCCGCCCGGCCGGGGCAGCGTCTTCGCCGATCTCACGCCGCATCCGTTCGCCGGATCAACCGTCGAACTGATGTTCGTCGCCACCGACGGCGCGGGGCAAGAGGGCGTGTCGCCGCCCATCCGTATCACGCTCCCACAGCGCCGCTTCGCCAACCCGCTCGCGCAGGCGATCGTCGCCGTGCGCGCCGATCTGCTCGCCGGCGCAAAAAGAAGCATCATAGCGCGCCGCCTTTCGGGGCTGGCGGCAGACCATCCCGCGTATCAGGGCGACCTCGGCGTGTTCGCAGGTCTGCGCGCCGCGACGTGGCGGCTCGTCCACGATACGCGCAAGGACGCGCGGGACAGCATCGCGGCGTTGCTGTGGGACATCGCCACCGATCTTGAAGATGGCGGCGCGACGCAGGCGATGGATGCGATGCGCCGCGCGATGGAAGATCTGGCGCGTGGCATCGGCGCGGGCGATGACGCTTCGCTTGCGGCGATGGCGGACCGGCTGGAAGCTGCGATGAGCGAGTATCTCAGCCGCCAGATCCAAGCCGCACTTGCCGAAGGCGGTGCCCAGCCGCCCTCATCGGCAGGCGGCGCGGGCGCGTCGGTCGATCTCGGTTTCCTCGACCAGATGTTCGCGGACCTTCGTGACCGGCTGGCGGCAGGCGACAAGGCAGGGGCGGCAGAGGCGCTCGCGAACCTTCGTCAGCTCATGGAAACGATCCGCTTCGGCAATGCGCCGCCCGATCCGGCGGCACAGGCCCGCGCCGCCGCCGCTGCCGAGGCCGCACAGGCACTGCGCGCGATCGAGGCGCGGCAGGGCGCGCTGCGCGACGCGACGATCGCCGACATGATCGAGGCCTCGTTCGGAAACGACAGCGGCCTTCGCGAAAATGCTCCGCCGCAGCGCACGCTGGGGTCGGACACCGAAGCGCTCGTCAAACAGTTCGGCGCGGCCGGTGTGCCGGCGCCGCAGCCGCTCGGCGCGGCCGCGAAGGCAATGGGGGAAGCGGCACGCGCGCTCGGCACCGGGGATGCAGGTGGTGCGATCCGGGCGCAAACGCGCGCGCTCGATCTGCTCCGGCAGGCGGCGAACGCGGCGGAGGCGACGGCGCAGCAGATGGCGCAGGCGGCGGGCGCGGGCGCGATGCAGCCGGGCGCGGCAGGCTCGGGCCTCGATCCGCTCGGGCGTCCCGGCACGGGGTTCGGGCAGGGCGCAGTCAAGCTGCCAGACCAGGCGGATGTGCGGCGTATCCAGCAGATACGAAAGATTCTCGAAGAACGCGCAAGCGACCCCTCGCGTTCGGAAGAGGAACGGGGCTATTACCTTAGGCTTCTCAAGCGTTTCTAGGATGGGAGAGCGAGAGCGGATGCGCAAGGTTCGGACAGCGGTGTTTCCCGTCGGCGGTCTCGGCACGCGGTTTCTGCCCGCGACGAAAGCGATGCCCAAGGAGATGCTGCCCGTCGTCGACCGGCCGCTGATCCAGTATGCGGTCGACGAGGCGGTGGCGGCGGGGATCGAGCAGATGATCTTCGTCACCGGCCGTGGCAAGAACGCCATCGAAGACCATTTCGATCGCCACTACGAACTCGAATCCACTCTCGGCGAACGCGGCAAGAGCGAGGTGCTGGCGCAGCTTGAGGGCACGCGCTTTGCAGCCGGGACGATCGCCTATGTCCGTCAGCGCGAGCCGCTTGGGCTTGGCCATGCCGTCTGGTGCGCGCGGCATCTGATCGGCGATAATCCGTTCGCGGTTTTGCTGCCTGACGAGCTGCTTTGGAATCCGGCGCGGCCTTGCCTGAAGGCGATGATCGAGGCGCACGCCGAAGTTGGCGGCAATGTGATCGGTGTGCTCGATGTGCCGCGCGAACACACGCACCGCTATGGCATCGTCTCGCCAGGCGCACAGCGCGGTGCGCTTACCGAAGTGCTCGGCCTCGTCGAGAAGCCGAAGCCCGCCGATGCGCCCTCCACGATGGCGGCGATCGGCCGCTACATCCTCGAACCCGCCATCATGGATAAGCTGGAGGCGCGCAAGCGCGGCGCGGGTGACGAGATACAGCTTACCGACGCGATGGCGGAACTGATCGGCAGTTCGCCTTTCCACGCGCTGCCGTTCGAAGGCACGCGCTATGATTGCGGCGACAAGGCCGGCTACGTGACGGCGAACATCGCGCTTGCGCTCGAACGCGCGGACATCGGCCCGGAAGTGAGGGCGTGGATCGACGCGAACGTGCGTTGATGCCGCCGTCCGGCCTTCAACCGCCGTCGCTCGGGCGCTTTGCGCTGGAGGTGAAGGCCGTGCCGGAACTGTGCCGGTTCGTCATGAAAAGCCGGACGCACGGCCTCGCGAAGGGCGATGGTCATCCCGTGCTGGTGTTTCCCGGCTTCCTTGCCGGCGATGCGCTCACGTGGCCGCTCCGGCGCCGTCTCACGGCGCTCGGCTATTGGAATGCCGGGTGGCGCTTTGGTACCAATCTCGGCCTCAAACCCGGCCTGCTTGCGCAGATGGTGCATTATGTGAAGTCGGTGCATGCCGGGCAGAAGCGCAAAGTGAGCCTCGTCGGCTGGAGCCTCGGCGGGCTCTATGCGCGCGAGATCGCGAAACGCATCCCCGACCGCGTGCGCCTGATCGTAACGCTGGGAACGCCTGCCGCCCGCGACCTCCACGCCAACAACGCGTGGCGGCTCTACGAGCGGCTGAACGACCATAGCGTGGACGCGCCGCCGATCGAAACCAATCTCATGGAGTTGCCGCCGGTACCGGTGACGTCGATCCTGACACCGTTCGACGGCATCGTAGCACCCGAGAGCGCCGACATCGGCAGCGGCCCGACGTGGGAGACGCTGAAAGTGCGCGGCACGCATATCGGGCTTGCGTGGAACGCCGACGTGCTACGCATCGTGGCCGATCGGCTGGCGCAGCCGGAAGCAGGGTGGGGACCTTACCGACCGAAGGGCTGACGGTGCGCGGCTGAACCCCTCAATAGAAAAAGGCCCGGCATTTTCATGCACGGGCCTTTTTCATTCGGCAGTCTTGCAGCTGTGCGCTCAGTTGGTGGCGACGGCCTGCATTGCCTCGTAGCGGGCAACCTGCTTTTCAGCGACGGCACGCTCGATGTCCGTCTTCGCGAGGCGCACGTCCTCGCGGGCATCGGAGAGCTTCTTGGAAACCTCGTCGGCCTTGATCTCCGCGACCGGAACCGCGTTTTCGGCGAGGATGGTGAGACCGCTGTCGTTCACCTCGGCAAAGCCGCCGTCGATGAAGATGCGCGTCGCCGGGCTGCTCGCGCTTTCATAAACCTCGATCGCGCCGGGACGGATCGTGGACATGAAAGGCGCGTGGCCCGCAAGCACGCCGAAGTCACCTTCCGTGCCCGGCACGACCACCATGTGGACGTCGCCGGAACGTAGAAGCCGCTCGGGGCTCACCAGTTCGAAGTGGAGGTTGTCCGCCATTTAGGCTGCTTCCGCCGCCATCTTCTTGGCCTTCTCGACCGCCTCTTCGATGCCGCCGACCATGTAGAAGGCTGCTTCCGGAAGGTGATCGTACTCGCCGTCCACAACCGCCTTGAACGAGCGGACCGTGTCCTCGATCGCGACGAACTTGCCGGGGATGCCGGTGAAGACTTCGGCGACGTGGAACGGCTGCGAAAGGAAGCGCTGGATCTTGCGGGCGCGGCTGACGGTCAGCTTGTCCTCTTCCGAGAGCTCGTCCATGCCGAGAATGGCGATGATGTCCTGCAGCGACTTGTACTTCTGCAGGATTTCCTGAACGCGGCGGGCCGTCTCGTAATGCTCCTGGCCGACGACGCGCGGCTCAAGCACGCGCGAGGTGGAGTCGAGCGGATCGACGGCTGGATAAATGCCCAGCTCCGAAATCGCGCGGCTGAGCACGGTCGTCGCGTCGAGGTGGGCGAACGACGTCGCCGGCGCCGGGTCGGTAAGATCGTCGGCGGGCACGTAGATGGCCTGCACCGAGGTGATCGAGCCCTTGTTGGTGGAGGTGATGCGCTCCTGAAGCTGGCCCATGTCCGTCGACAGCGTCGGCTGATAGCCCACCGCCGAAGGAATGCGGCCGAGCAGCGCCGACACTTCCGAGCCCGCCTGCGTGAAGCGGAAGATGTTGTCGACGAAGAACAGCACGTCCTGGCCTTCGACGTCGCGGAAGTATTCGGCAATCGTCAGGCCCGACAGGGCGACGCGCGCGCGCGCTCCCGGCGGCTCGTTCATCTGGCCGAACACGAGCGCGACCTTGGAGCCTTCCGGCGTCGGGTTGCCGTCGGCGTCCTTGGCGATGACGCCCGCGTCGAGGAACTCGTGATAGAGATCGTTACCCTCGCGGGTGCGCTCGCCGACGCCCGCGAACACCGAGGTGCCGCCGTGCCCCTTGGCGATGTTGTTGATCAGCTCCTGGATGAGCACGGTCTTGCCCACGCCGGCGCCGCCGAACAGGCCGATCTTGCCGCCCTTCGCGTAAGGCGCGAGCAGGTCGATGACCTTGATGCCGGTGACGAGGATCGAGGTTTCCGTCGATTGGTCGACGAACAGCGGGGCCTCGGCGTGGATCGGGGCGCTGAGATCGGTGTTCACCGGGCCGCGCTCGTCGATCGGCTCGCCGATGACGTTGAGGATGCGGCCGAGCGTCTGCGGGCCGACCGGCACGCGGATCTGCGCGCCCGTATCGGTGACGTCCTGGCCGCGCGTCAGGCCGTCCGTCGCGTCCATGGCGATCGTGCGGACCATGTTCTCGCCGAGGTGCTGCGCAACCTCGAGAACGAGGCGCTTGCCCTGGTTCGTCGTTTCAAGCGCCGAAAGGATCGCCGGCAGTTCCTTCTCGAACTGCACGTCGACGACGGCGCCGATGACCTGCGCGATGCGGCCGGTGTTGTTGGTCGTCTTGGCCATGGGTCTCTATCCTTGCCTTCGTATCTGACTAGAGCGCTTCGGCGCCCGAAATGATCTCGACGAGTTCGGTGGTGATCGCTGCCTGGCGCTGCCGGTTGTACTGGATCGACAGGCGGTTGATCATGTCGCCGGCGTTGCGCGTGGCGTTGTCCATCGCGGTCATGCGGCTGCCCTGCTCGGACGCGGCGTTTTCCAGGAGCGCGCGGAAGATCTGCACCGAAAGGTTGCGCGGCAACAGGTCCGCGAGAATGCCTTCCTCGTCCGGCTCGTACTCGACGGCCGCGGAGACACCCGCCGCTGCCTCGCCGCCGCCGGCCTGCACCGGAACGGGGAGGATCTGCTGCTCGGTCGGCTCCTGCACCAGTGCCGACTGGAACTTCGCATAATACATGTAGGCGACATCGAACTCGCCCGCCTCGTAGCGTGCGGCGATGTCATCGGCGATCGGCGCGGCGTGCTCGAACGCGATCTGCTTGACGCCCGCGAACTCGGTGGATGCGATGATCGTGCCGGGGAACAGGCGGCGGATAACGGCGCCGCCCTTCTTGCCGACGAGATAGAATTTCACCGTCTTGCCCGCGGCGATCAGCGCCTGCGCGCGCTGGCGCGCCGCTTTCACGATATTCGCGTTGAAGGCGCCGGCAAGGCCACGGTCCGACGTGCAGACGACGAGGAGATAGGTCTCCTCCTTGCCCGAGCCCGTCAGCATCTTGGAGGTCTGCGGACCCGGCGTGATGCGCGCACCCAGAGAGGCAACGACCGCTTCGATCCGGCTCGCGTAGGGACGGCCCGCCTCAGCGGCTTCCTGCGCGCGGCGCAGTTTGGCGGCCGCCACCATCTTCATAGCCTTCGTGATCTTCTGGGTCGATTTGACCGAGGCGATCCGAAGCTTGAGGGATTTGAGGGTTGCCATCTAGGGTCCGGCCTTATGCGAAGGTCCGCACGAATTCCTTGAGGATTTCGTGCAGCTTGGCCGTGGTTTCGTCGGAGAGCGCGCCTGTCTCGCGGATGCTGCGCAGGACTTCGCCGTTGTTGGCACGCAGATCCGAGAGGAATGCGGCTTCGAAGCGCGTCACGGCGTTCGCCGGGATGCCGTCGAGATAGCCGTTCACGCCCGAGAAGATCGAAGCGACCTGCTCTTCGACCGGCATCGGCGAGAACTGCGGCTGCTTCAGAAGCTCGGTGAGGCGCGCGCCGCGATTGAGAAGCCGCTGCGTCGAGGCGTCGAGATCCGAACCGAACTGCGCGAACGCCGCCATTTCGCGGTACTGCGCCAGCTCCAGCTTGATCGAGCCCGCGACCTTCTTCATCGCCTTGGTCTGCGCGGCGGAACCGACGCGGCTGACCGAAAGGCCGACGTTGATGGCCGGACGCACGCCCTGATAGAACAGGTCGGTTTCAAGGAAGATCTGGCCGTCGGTGATCGAAATCACGTTGGTCGGAATGTAGGCAGACACGTCGCCGGCCTGCGTTTCGATGATCGGAAGCGCGGTGAGCGAACCGTTGCCGTTCGCGTCGTTGAGCTTCGCGGCGCGCTCCAGAAGGCGCGAGTGCAGATAGAACACGTCGCCCGGATAGGCTTCGCGGCCCGGCGGGCGGCGCAGCAGCAGCGACATCTGGCGGTAAGCGACGGCCTGCTTGGAAAGATCGTCGTACACGATGACGGCGTGCATGCCATTGTCGCGGAAATATTCGCCCATCGCGCAGCCCGTGTAGGGCGCGAGGAACTGCAGCGGCGCCGGCTCAGAGGCCGTGGCGGCGACGACGATCGAATATTCCATCGCGCCGTTCTCTTCGAGCGCGCGCACGATCTGCGCCACGGTCGAACGCTTCTGGCCGATGGCGACATAGATGCAATAAAGCTTCTTCGATTCGTCCGTGCCCGCGTTGGCGCCCTTCTGGTTGATGAAGGTGTCGAGCGCGACGGCGGTCTTGCCGGTCTGACGGTCGCCGATGATCAGCTCGCGCTGGCCGCGGCCGACGGGGACGAGCGCGTCGAGCGCCTTGAGGCCGGTCTGCACCGGCTCGTGCACCGACTTGCGCGGGATGATGCCCGGCGCCTTCACCTCGACGAGGCGGCGCTCGGTCGATTCGATGGGGCCCTTGCCGTCAATGGGATTGCCGAGCGCGTCGACGACGCGGCCCAGAAGGCCCCTGCCGACCGGCACGTCGACGATGTCGCCGGTGCGCTTGACGGTGTCGCCTTCCTTGATGGTCGAATCCGACCCGAAGATCACGACGCCGACGTTGTCGACTTCGAGGTTCAGCGCCATGCCCTTGATGCCGCCCGGGAACTCGACCATTTCGCCCGCCTGGACGTTGTCGAGGCCGTGGACGCGCGCGATGCCGTCGCCGACCGACAGCACCTGGCCGACTTCCGAGACCTGCGCTTCGGTGCCGAAGTTCGCGATCTGGTCCTTGATGATGGCCGAAATCTCGGCGGCGCGGATATCCATCTTGCCTTAGCCTTTCATCGCCTGCGCCATCGCGCCAAGCTTGGTACGGATTGAACTGTCGATCATGCGGCTGCCGACCTTCACGACGAGGCCGCCGAGAATGGCGGGGTCGACATTGACGTCGAGCGCCACGTCGCGGCCGAGACCGGATTTCAGCTTTGCCTTCAGCGCGTGCTGCTGCTTCGCGGTCAGCGCTTGCGCGGCCGTGACTTCGGCGGTCACCTCGCCCCGATGGGCGGCGGCGAGGCCGTTATAGTCGCGGATGATCGCGGAAAGCGCGCCGAGGCGGCGGTTTTCCGCAAGCACGCCAAGGAATTTCGTGGTCAGTGGATCGAGATCCAGCGCCTTCGCGACACCCGCCACGGCCTTCGCCGCTTCGCCGCGTCCGATCCGGGGCGACAGCGTCAGCCCGCGGAAGTCTTCCGATTCGGAAAGCGCGGCGCGAACCGCAGCAAGGCTCGTCTCGACAGACTCGATCGCCTTGCCGTCACGGGCCAAATCGAACAATGCGGTGGCGTAACGCCCCGAAAGTCCGTGTGCCCTGCTCCCTGTATTGCCGCCTGTATCCACGCGTCCTCTTGGGTCTCGTTCGGTGTAAGCCCGGATGTCGAATTGCCTGCGCATAGCGAAGGGCACGCGAATGCACCCCCTTCACGACTGGCGGGGGCCGACTAGCACGCACCCCTCCATGTTGCAAGGCAGCAAGAGGCGGCAAAACACGGCCTGACGGGCACGCGACGAAATGCCCACATTGTAAGCCAAAAAAGCACTAAAGGTTGCGATTGTTCATCGGGATGGGCGTATGGAGGGGGCGTCCTTTGCCGAAGGGTTGAATGTCTTGCGTACTGTACGATTCGCGCCCGCCCGCTTCCTTTTGCCGCTCCTGGCGCTGCTGCTTCCGGCGTGCATCGCCCGCACGGCGGTCGACATCGTGACACTGCCCGTCAAGGCGGCGAGTGCCGGGGTCGATGCCGTCACCACCAGCCAGTCGGAGGCGGACGAGAAGCGCGGCCGCGAGATCAGGAAGCAGGAAGAGCGCATCGGGAAGGCCCGCCGCAAGTGCGAGGCTGCCCGCAAGCGCGGCGAATACGACGAGAAATGGTGCCCGATCGCGCAAGAAACCGTGCGCTATTAGCGGGGCATCCTACCCCCACACCGCCTTCAGCCGCCGGTCCTGTCCGCAGCCGTAGCGATAGGCGCGGTAGCGCAGGGCGTTCCGCTTCGCGAAATCCTGATGGTAGCCCTCGGCGGGGTAGAACGGGGCGGCGTCGCGGATCTCGGTCGTCACGGTCTTGCCGAAGTGTTTTTCGATTCGCGCCTTGTCGCCTTCCGCCAGTGTGCGCTGGTCGGCATTCGCGGCGAACACGGCGGTGTGGTAGGAGGCGCCCTTGTCGCAGAACTGGCCGGCCGGATCGAACGGATCGATATTGTGCCAGAAGGCGTCGAGCAGCTTCGCATAGCTCGTTTTCGTCGGATCATAGACGACGCGCACGGCTTCGAGATGGCCCGTGCCGCCTTCAGTGACCTTGCGATACGACGGGTTCTTCACATGCCCGCCCGCAAAGCCCGACACCGCTTCAATGACGCCGGGCTGCTTTTCCATCGCAGCCTCGGCGGACCAGAAACAGCCCATCGCAAAGACGGCCTCCGCGCGCCGCGGGCTTTCGGCGGGTGCGAATGCGGCGGCTGCAAGCAGCGCAAGGGCGAGGGCGCGTTTCATTCGCTTTCCGGTTCGAACGCCAGCGACACGCCGTTGATGCAGTGGCGCTTGCCGGTGGGGAGGGGGCCGTCGTCGAACACATGGCCGAGGTGCCCGCCGCAGTTGCCGCACAGCAGCTCGGTGCGGACCATGCCGTGGCTATGGTCGGGACGTTCGATGATCTCGCCGTCCGCGCGCGTGAAGCTCGGCCAGCCGCAGCCGCTGTCGAACTTGTCGGCGGAACGGTAAAGCACGGCGCCGCAGCCCGCGCAGACGAACTCGCCCTCGCGCTTTTCGTCGTTGAGCGGGCTCGACCAGGGCCGCTCGGTGCCGGCCTCGCGCAGCACGCGATACTGTTCGGAGGTCAGGCGCGCTTTCCATTCAGTTTCAGTCAGTGACGTGTCCATCTTCTGTCCTGTCATGTGGTTCGGGCGGGGACGAAATCGAGCGCGTCGCCATTGATGCAATGCCGCTTTCCGGTGGGCGGCGGCCCGTCGTTGAAGACATGCCCCAGATGCCCGCCACAGCGGCGGCAGAGCACCTCGGTGCGCACCATGCCCAGGGTGAGGTCGCGCTTCGTCAGCACGGCATCTTTCACGGCGCGCGTGAAGCTCGGCCAGCCGGTGCCGCTGTCGTACTTGTCGGCGGAACGGTAGAGCGGCAGCGCGCAGCCCGCGCAGGTGAAGGTGCCCTTGCGCTTTTCCTTCAGCAGGGGGCTCGTGAAGGGGCGTTCGGTGCCCGCTTCGCGCAGGATATAATATTGTTCGCCTGTCAGGCGGCGTTTCCATTCGGCATCGCTATAGCGGACGGGGAAGTCCCAGACCGGCTTCTCGTCCCCGGCAAGCGCCCAGCGGCCCACCAGACCGGCGCCCAGCAAACCGGCGCCCAAACCCAGAAATTCACGTCGGATCATGCACACATCCTCCGTGGGATTATACGTATGAGCCGTCCAAAAGGTTACAAGCTTCTAAAGCATCGTGCGGAAAAGTGGGAACCGGTATTCCGCACGAAACGATGCGACAACAAAGGCAGAGCGCGGTCCTGCGCCGGTTTTCACGCAGCGCTCTAAACGAAACTGTAAGGGTCGATGTCCACAGCGACGCGCACGTTGCGGGGCACTTCCACCCCTCCCAGCCAGTCAGCGATCAGCCCCTGCACGTCCGCCCGCCGCGCGGCGTGGACGAGCAGCCGGTGCCGGAAGCGTCCGCGCAGCAGCGAAAGCGGGGCCGGCGCGGGGCCAAGGATGGTGAGCCCGTCGATGCCCGTCGGCGCTGCGCGGCCGATCGCACGCGCCGTTGCCGCCACCTCCGCCTCGTCCGGTCCGGAAACGATGATCGCCGCCAGCCGTCCGAACGGCGGCATCGCGGCGGCGCGGCGCGCCTCGGTCTCGGCGGCGTAGAAGCCGGGCGCATCGCCTGCAACGAGCGCGGCGAGCACGGGCGCTTCGGGCTGGTGCGTCTGGATATAGACGTGCCCCGGCTTTTGCCCGCGCCCCGCGCGCCCCGCCACCTGGCTGATCTGCTGGAAGCTGCGCTCGCCCGCGCGAAGGTCGCCACCCTTCAGCGCTAGGTCCGCATCGACGACGCCGACGAGCGTCAGTTCGGGGAAGTGGTAGCCCTTGGTGATGAGCTGCGTGCCGATGAAGATGTCGATCTCGCCCGCGAGCGCGCTGTCGACGAGCGCCTTCGCCTGCGCGGGGGAGTGGATCGTGTCCGATGTGACGAGCGCGACGTTCGCGTCCGGGAACAGCGCCGCGACCTCTTCGGCGATGCGCTCCACGCCCGGCCCGCAGGGGACGAGGCTGTGTTCTTCGCCGCATTCGGGGCAGGCTTCCGGCACCGCCTCTACGAGCCCGCAGTGGTGGCATTGCAGGCGTTTGACCAGCCGGTGTTCAACCATCCACGCCGTGCAATTCGGGCATTCGATGCGTGTGCCGCAGTGGCGGCAGAGCGTCAGCGGCGCGTAGCCGCGCCGGTTGAGGAACAGCAGCACCTGTTCACCGCGCGCCAGCGTCGCCTTCATCGCCTCCACGAGCGGCGGCGCCAGCCAGCGGCCCTGTTCGGGCGGCGTGACGCGCAGGTCGATCGCTTCGATGCCGGGCATCTGCGCGCCGCCGAAGCGGCTGGCGAGTTCAAGGTGACGGTATCGGCCGCGCTGCACCTGCGCCAGCGTTTCGATCGCGGGCGTCGCGGTTGCGAGGACGATGGGAATCTCCTCAATCTGCGCGCGCATCACGGCGACATCGCGCGCGTGATAGGGAACGCCGTCCTCCTGTTTGAAGCTCGTCTCGTGCGCTTCGTCCACCACGATCAGCCGAAGGTCGGGGTAGGGGAGGAACAGCGCCGAGCGTGCGCCCACCACCACCTTCGCCGCGCCGCTCGCCGCCGCGCGCCATGCGGTGCGCCGCTCGGATGAGCGGAGGTCGCTGTGCCACTGCACGGGCTTGCAGCCGAAGCGCGCCTCGAACCGGCGCAGGAACGGCTCGGTCAGCGCGATTTCGGGCAGCAGCACGAGCGCCTGACCGCCCGCGTCGAGCGCTGCAGCGACGGCTTCGAGATACGTCTCGGTCTTGCCCGATCCGGTGACGCCGTCGAGCAGGAAGGGTGCGAAATCATGCGCCTTCACTGCGGCGACCAGTGCCGAGGCGGCGGCTTCCTGCTCCGCCTCAAGCACGGGCGGGCCGAAACTTGGGTCGGGAAGCGGCGGCGCGCGGTCCACCGACACCGTCACCGGCTCGATCGCACCTGCCGAAATGAGCCCGCGAATCACCGCGTCGGACACGCCCGACCATTCGGCAAGCTCGCGCACCAGCCCCTGCGCATCGCCGAGCGAAGAGAGTGCGGCCTCGCGCTTCTCCGTCATGCGTTCGGGCAGGATGCCGGAAACCCGGTATTCCGTAACGGTGCGCGCGCCATCGAGCGCGGCGGAAACGGACAGCACCATGCGCAGCACGGCGGCCGGCGGCACGAGGTAGTAAGCCGCCACCCACTCGACGAGCCGCCGCACGCTTGCCGGGATCGGCGGCACAGGCGCGACGCCCAGAATCGGCCGCAGCTTCGTGTCCGCGACCTCCGTCGTCGGCAACCGGTCAGCCTCCCACACCACGCCGTGCAGCTCGCGCGGCCCCAGCGGCACGCGTACGACACTCCCCACCGGCACGCCGTCCGCCGGCGCCCGGTAATCGAGGGGGCCGAGCGCGGCATTGCGGGTGAGAACACGGAGGCGGGGGGCGGGCATCGCGTCCTTATGTAGGGGTGCGCCCGCGAAGGCAAAGCCGCGCTATGGACGCCCTGCGATTCGAATCGCTAAGGGCTGTTCAAACGCCTCTTTCGAAAGCCCGACCCATGAAATTCTTCGTCGACACCGCCGACACCAAGGACATCGCCGACCTCGCCGCCACCGGGCTCCTCGACGGCGTGACGACGAACCCGTCGCTGATCCACAAGTCGGGGCGCGGTTTTGTCGAGGTCGTGACGGAAATCTGCAAGATCGTCGAAGGCCCGGTTTCGGCCGAAGTCGTCGCGCTCGATCACGAGACGATGATGAAGGAGGCCGAAGTTCTCCGCAAAATCGCCGATAACATCGCGATCAAGGTGCCGCTCACCATCGATGGGCTCAAGACCTGCAAGGCGCTCACCAGCGACGGCACGATGGTCAACGTCACGCTCTGCTTTTCGGCGAATCAGGCGCTGCTCGCAGCGAAGGCGGGGGCGACCTTCATCTCGCCGTTCGTCGGCCGTCACGATGACAACGGCCTCGATGGGATGCAGCTGATCAGCGACATCCGCCTCATCTACGACAACTACGACTTCGGGACCGAAATCCTCGTCGCCAGCATCCGTCACCCGATTCATGTGCTCGAATCGGCGAAGATCGGCGCGGACGTGATGACGGCGCCGCCCGCCGTGATCCGCGCGCTCTTCAACCACGTGCTCACCGACAAGGGCATCGCCGGCTTCCTCGCCGATTGGGAAAAGACCGGCCAGTCCATCCTGTAACGCTCAGCTTCTCTTAACCATGTCCGCGATAGAGTCGCGGGCATGGCCGTTCTCGATTTCCAGTCCGAAGCGCTGGTTCGCCTGCGCACCCGTGTCGCTGTTCTCGGCGAGGCAAACAATGATCTGCTCGCCTATGCGCGCGGTCACGCAGGCGCCGTGCAGCAGATCCACGCCGCCGCGCTCGCCGCGCTGGATGCGAGCGACTTCGAGCATCTGATCCACGTCGTCACGCAGGACTGGGTCGATATCCTCCGCATCGATGCCGTCGGCCTGGGGCTCACCACAAGCGGACAGGGCATCCGCGCCAGCGCGAGCGGCGTCCAGTTCATCGATCCCGAGCAGGTTGAGCTCTGGTGCCACCTGCTCCCCGTGGGGCAGGCGCGGAACGTCAAGCACGGCTCGCCGGTTTTCGGCCCCGCCGCCGACCTCATCCGCTCCGAGGCGCTGATCGCTCTGCGGCCCACGCCGCCCGCGCCCACCGGCATCATCGCGCTCGGTTCGCGCACTCCGCACAATTTCGGCGATTATCATGGCAACGAGCTTCTCGCCTTTCTCGGCGATGTGGTTTCGCGCATGATCGCGCGGTGGATGCAGATCGAGCCCTAGAAACGCCTGCGCTGAACCAGCCCGCGCACGCCCGCGTCGCGGAATGGCTCGGCCACCTCGAAGCTGCCGAGCGCCGCTCCGCGCACACACTCCGCGCCTATCAGACGAGCCTCAATGGCTTCGTGCATTTCCTTGGCGGGCATCTGGGTGCTGCGGTTACGGACAGCGCGCTCGCCGCGCTCAGCCTCGCCGATCTCCGCGCCTATCTCGCGCACCGCCGCACCGAAGGTCTCGCCAACGTCTCCGTCGCGCGCGAGGTGGCTTCGCTCCGCAGTTTCTTTCGCTGGGCCAGAAAGCACCGCGGCATCGATTGCAAGGCGATCGCAGGCCTCGCCTCGCCGCGTCTGAAAAAGCGTGTGCCGCGCCCGCTCGCGCCTGCCGATGCCACCGGCGTTGCCGACCACGCGGGCGAGGATGCGCGCGAACCGTGGATCGGCGCGCGCGATACGGCGGTGCTGCTGCTGCTCTACGGCTCGGGCCTCCGCATCGCGGAGGCGCTGTCGCTCACGGGCGACGTGCTTCCGATCGGCGCGGCGATCACCGTCACCGGCAAGCGCGGCAAGACGCGCGTCGTCCCCGTGCTGCCGAAGGTGCGCGAGGCGATCGAGGCCTATCTCGCGCTTGCGCCGTTCACGCCTGCGCCCGGCACGCCGTTGTTCCGGGGCGCGAAGGGCGGGCCGCTGTCGCCGGGGATGATCCGCGCCGCGATGCGCGCCGCGCGCGCCGCGCTTGGCCTGCCGCCCTCAGCGACACCGCACGCGCTCCGCCACAGCTTCGCGACGCATCTGCTGGCGCGCGGCGCGGACCTGCGTTCGATTCAGGAGCTGCTCGGCCACGCCAGCCTGTCGTCGACGCAGGTCTACACGGAGGTCGATGCGGCGCGACTGCTCGATGTTTACCGGCACGCGCACCCGCGCGCTTGATCCGCCTATTCGTGGGGCTTCCAGGTGATGACGCGCCAAAGGTAGCCGGCCACGCACAATACGATCACGGCGGTGCCCACCGGCCCGACATAGGCCTCGATCTCCGCATAATCCTGCCCGAGCTTGAAGCCCGCGACGGCGAGCAGCGCCGTCCATCCCGCGGTGCCGATGGTCGAATAGATGACGAAGCGCTGGAAGTTCATTTCCATGAAGCCCGCAGGCACGGAAATGAGCGATCGGAGCGTCGGCAGCATCCGCCCGAACAGCACGAAGGCCGCGCCGTGCTGGTCGAACCACTTGTGCGCCTTCTCGATGTCGCCGAGGCTGACGGTCAGCCAACGGCCGAAGCGCCGGACAATGGGATCGAAGCGGTGGATGCCGATCTGCTTGGCGAGCAGATACCAGAAGACGTTGCCGAACATCGCGCCCGTGGTGCCGGCCGCAATGGCGCCTATGAGGCTGAACCCGCCTTTCGCGGCTTCAAGCCCGGCGAAAGACATGATGACTTCGCTCGGGATTGGCGGGAACACCGTTTCCAGAAACATCAGGAAGGCGATGCCGAGATAACCACTCTCGGCAATCAGCTGCTGGACCCATTCACCCATATCAGCGGGAAAGCCGCTTCAATATCGCGTCCCAGATCATGCCTGGCGTATCGGTGCCGTTGAAACGGTCGATCGCCACGATGCCGGTGGGTGAGGTGACGTTGATTTCGGTGAGGTTGCCGTCGATCACGTCGATGCCGACGAACAGCAGCCCGCGCCGTTTCAGCTCCGGCCCCAGTCGCGCGCAGATTTCCTCCTCGCGCGCCGTAAGCTGCGTTTTGGCCGCATTGCCGCCCGCCGCGAGGTTGGAGCGAATTTCGCCCGCCTTGGGCAGCCGGTTGATGGCGCCCGCGATCTCCCCGTCGACGAGCACGATGCGCTTGTCGCCGTCGCTCACCTTGGGAAGGAAACGCTGCACCATGAAGGGTTCGCGCCATACGTTCGAGAACAGCTCGACAAGCGCGGGAAGGTTGCCGTCGTCCTCGCCCAGCTTGAACACGGCGGCGCCCGCATTGCCGTGCAGCGGCTTCACGACGATGGCGCCGTGTTTCTTGCGGAATGCCATCACCTCTTCAAGCCGCCGGGTGATCAGCGTCGGCGGCATCAGGTCGGCGAACTGCGTGACGAAAAGCTTCTCGGGCGCGTTCCGCACCTCGCGCGGGTTGTTCACGACCAGCGTTTCGCCGTCCAGCATCTCCAGAAGGTGCGTGGCGGTGATGTAGCCGATGTCGAACGGGGGATCCTGCCGCATCAGCACGACGTCCACGTCGCTGCCGAGGTCGAGGTTGCGCGCCTCGCCGAGTGTGTAGTGATCGCCCGCGACGTTGCGCACGGAAACGGGCCGCGCGTGCGCGATTACGCGCCCGTCGCGCCACGAAAGCTGGTCGGCGAGGTAGTGATACAGCGTGTAGCCGCGCTCCTGCGCCTTCAGCATCAGCGCGAAGCTCGAATCGCCCGCGATGTTGACGCGCTCGATGGGGTCCATCTGGACAGCGACGGTGAGGCTCATGGGCATTCCTTTGATTCGCGAAGGCCGTCTAGCAGCTAAGCCCAATCCCCGTCGACCACGCCTTCGATGTGGCGGGGCAGGCGGCCGCGCGAGATGACCAGCGCGTCGATGCGCGCGCCGTCGCAGCCTGCCATGTAGCGGCCGAGCGCGAGGTTGGCGGCGCGCGCGACACGGCGCAGGCGCGCGGGTTCGAGCGCGGCGGAAGCGTCGGTCTCGTCATTGCGGGCTTTCACCTCCACGAATGCCAGCATCCGGCCGCGTCTTGCGACGATGTCGATTTCGCCCGCCGGGGTCCGCACGCGTTCCCCAAGGATGCGGTAGCCTTTGAGCCTGAGCCACATCGCCGCGATGCGTTCGGCGCGGCGGCCGCGCCGTTCGGCCGCTTGTCGTGTCATGCGTTGTCGCGGAGTTCGAGCGCGCGGGCGTAAACCTGTTTGCGGGGGAGGTCGAGCGCGGCGCTTACCTCCGCCACGGCGGATTTCAGCGGCTGGGTTGCCATCGCGGCAGCGAGCGCGGCGTCAAGCGTGTCGGCGTCCGCCGGGGCGGCGGGTTCGGGCGGGCCGACGACGATGACGATCTCGCCCTTGGGCGGCGCGTCCGCATAGCGCGCGGCGAGTTCGCCGAGCGTGCCCGTCACGGTTTCCTCGAACGCCTTGGTAATCTCGCGCGCCACGGCGGCGGGGCGGTCGCCGAGGCCATCTTTCAGTGCCTCAAGCGACCGCGCAAGCCGATGGCCGGATTCGTAGAACACGAGCGTCGCATCCAGCCCCGCGAATTCCGCGATTGTGTCCGCCGATGCTTTCGCTTTCGCCGGAAGGAAGCCCGCGAACAGGAAGCGGTCGGTGGGTAGCCCCGCGAGCGTCAGCGCCGCAATCGCCGCGCACGGCCCCGGGATCGTCGTCACGCTGATGCCTTCGGCGCGCGCCTCCCGCACCAGCTTGAAGCCGGGATCGGAAATCAGCGGCGTGCCCGCGTCGCTCACGAGTGCAACCGATTCATTTCGCATACGTTCCAGCAGGCGTGAGCGCACGCGGCTGTCACTATGGTCGTGATAGGGTGCCATCGGGCGGTCGCTGCCGATGCGGGCGAGCAGTTTTGCTGTCACGCGCGTATCTTCAGCGGCGATTAAGCCTGCGGACCTCAACACGTCGGCCGCACGGAGCGTTATGTCGCCCAGGTTGCCGATGGGCGTCGCCACGATGTAAAGGCCGGGTTCAAGATCACCGGGTTCAGATTCTGGGGGTAAGGGTGCCATGGACATGTCGATTTACAGCATGGAGGGCCGCGGGCGATTTTGGAATCGCTGTTTTTCCGGCCTGAAGCGGACGGCGCTGCCGATGGTGGCGCTTGCCGCCGCCGCCTGTACGCAAACAGTCCAGAAAGCGCCGCAAGTGGAGGCGCCGCCGGCGCCTGTGCCGGTCGTGGAAGCGCCGAAAGAAATTCCCCAAAACCGCGTCGCTCTGCTGCTGCCGATGTCGGGGGGCACCGCGCGTGTCGGCCAATCGCTGGCGAACGCCGCGAACATGGCGCTGCTCGATGTGAAGAACACGAACATCAAGCTCACCGTCTATGATACCGCGCCCGGCGCCGCCGCTGCCGCGCGCCGCGCGGTTGCGGAGGGCAACAAACTGTTCCTCGGGCCGCTGCTCACGGCGGATGTCACTGCCGTGCGCGGCGTCGCGAAGGCGGCGGGTATCCCGATCATCTCGTATTCGAATGACGCAGAGGTCGCCGGAAACGGGGTTTATATCCTTGGCTTCCAGCCCGATCAGTCGATCGACCGTGTCGTGCGCTATGCGCGCGCGCAGGGCGTGGAGCGCTTCGGCGCGCTCGTGCCGGTCGGCAATTACGGCCAGCGGGCTTCGGGCGCGATGCTGCGCGCGGTGCGCGAATCGGGCGGCAAGGTCACTGCGGTCGAAACCTACGAACGCTCGCGCGCCAAGCTGCAGGCCGCCGTGCGCCGCCTCACCGATTACGAAGCGCGCGTCGCGCGGGCGAGCCAGGGCGGCATCGTGCGCGCCGACGGCACGGTCGCGCCGGTGCAGGACCGTTTGGGGCCGGTCTCTTTCCAGGCGCTGCTGATCGCGGACGGCAGTCAGATCGCGTCCGCCTTCCTCGGCCCGCTCACGCAGTACGGCGCCGGGCCGGGCAAGGTGCGCTACCTCGGCCCCGAGCTCTGGAACGCCGAACCCGGCATCCGCAGCGTTCAGGGGCTGCACGGCGCGTGGTACGCCAGTGTACCCGACACGCGGTTCCAGCAGCTCGCCTCCCGCTACCGGGCGAAGTTCGGCGGCGCGCCCTCGCGGCTCGCCAGCCTCGGCTATGATTCGGTGCTGCTGGTGAATGCGATTGCGGGCGACTGGACGATCGGATCCAGCTTCCCCGAAGCGCGCCTTCGCGATGCGGATGGCTTTGCGGGCGTCGACGGCATCTTCCGGTTCGGCGCCTCAGGCATCGCTGATCGTGGCCTTGAAGTGGGGCAGGTGGGTGCCTCTGGAACGACAGTCGTCTCACCCGCGCCGCGCACCTTCGCGAAGCGTCCGGGGGCCTGATCAGGCCATCAGCCGGGCGATCACCGCATTCAGCAGCGGCTGGCCCGTATGGGTCAGTCGCAAGCGACCGTTCTCACGCGCAACCAGCCCCAGCTGCGTGGTTTCCGCAAGGCCAGCAGGACTGATGACGTCGTCGAGCGCAACGCCCGTGCGCGTCGTGAAGACCGCCTCGTCTAAGCCTTCGAGCAGGCGCAGCCCCATCATCAGCGCCTCGTCGGCGCGCGTGTTGGCTTCGAGTGGGGTTTCGCTCGCCACCGGCGTTTTCAGCCACGTCTCCGGCAGCCGTTCGCGGGTCGTCGCCATGCCGCCGCGTCGTCCGTGCGCGCCGGGGCCGACGCCAACGTAGTCGCCGTAGCGCCAATAGGTGAGGTTGTGGCGGCTTTCCGCGCCCGGTCGCGCGTGGTTCGAAACCTCGTAGGCGGGCAGCCCCGCCGCCGCCGTCATCGCGCGCGTCATCTCGAACATACCGAGCGAGGCGTCTTCCTCGGGCAACGTCAGCCGCCCTAGCCGCGCGCGCGTCGCGAACGCCGTCCCCGGCTCGATGGTGAGCTGGTAGAGCGACAGGTGTTCGGTTCCGAACGCCAAGGCGCGCGTCAGTTCGGCCTCCCATTCCCCGGGCGTCTGCCCCTCGCGCGCGTAGATCAGGTCGAAGCTCACGCGCGGGAAATGCCGCTGCGCCACATCGAGCGCGGCGAGTCCCTCGCCAAGATCATGCGCGCGTCCCAGCGCCTTCAGCGCCGCGTCATCGAGCGCCTGCAGACCCAGCGACACGCGGTTCACCCCCGCCGCGGCGAACCCCGCGAAGCGCCCGGCCTCGACGCTCGAAGGGTTCGCTTCCAGCGTGATCTCGGCGTTCTCGAAGCCCCACAGCCGGTCGGCGGCATCGATGATCGCACCGACCGTTTCGGGCGACATCAATGAAGGCGTGCCGCCCCCGAAGAACAGGCTCGAAAGCCGCCGCCCAGGCGTCAGGCGCGCCTCGTATTCCATGTCGGCGATCAGCGCGTCGCGCCACGCCGCCTCGTCGATGCGCTCGCGCACATGGCTGTTGAAGTCGCAGTACGGGCATTTGGAGACGCAGAATGGCCAGTGGACGTAAAGCGCGAGCGGCGCCGTTATTTCAGACATGCCTCAACCAGTTGCGCAAACGCGCGTGCACGGTGGCTCATCGCGTGCTTCGCGTCCGGCGCCATCTCGCCGAAGCTGATCGTGTGGTCCTCGGGCACGAACATCGGATCATAGCCGAAACCTTGGTCGCCACGCGGCGGCCACACGAGCGTGCCGTGCACATGGCCCTCGAACGTCTCGACGTGACCGTCCGGCCACGCCAGCGACAGCGCGCAGGTGAAGTGCGCGCTGCGGTCCTCGGCATCGCCGAGCGCTTCGTGCACCTTGCGCATCGCGAGGCCGAAATCCTTCTCCGGTCCCGCCCAGCGCGCCGAATAAATGCCGGGATCGCCGCCGAGCGCGTGTACCGAAAGCCCCGAATCATCGGCAAGCGCCGGAAGCCCCGATCCGCGCGCAGCGGCGAGCGCCTTCAGTTCGGCATTGCCGCGAAACGTCGTCTCCGTCTCCTCCGGCTCGGGCAGGCCCGCATCCCCCGCCGACACCGGCTCGATACCGAACAGCGCCAGCAGATCACGGATTTCCCGCACCTTGCCGGGGTTGTGGCTCGCCACGATCAGCGTGCCGGGGAGGAGCTTTCGCGCCATCGCTTAGCGCCCGGTCGCCTTCGCCTGCGCCGCGTAGATCTTGCCGCAGCCGATGCGCGCGAGGCGGAGCATCCGCAGCAGCGTCTCCTCGTCGAACGGGTCGCGCTCGGCGGTGCCCTGCACCTCCACGATGCCGCCCTTGTCGGTCATCACGAAATTGGCGTCGGTCTCGGCGGCGGAATCCTCGGGGTAATCGAGGTCGAGCACCGCCGTGCCTTCATAAACGCCGCAGCTGATCGCGCCCACCTGCGCGCGAATGGGGTCCACCGTCAGCAGCCCGTCCGCCATCAATTTGTCGATTGCGATGCGCAGCGCCACCCAGGCGCCGGAAATCGCGGCGGTGCGCGTGCCGCCGTCGGCCTGCAGCACGTCGCAGTCGATGGTGATCTGCCGCTCGCCGAGCGCCTTCAGGTCCACAATCGTGCGCAGCGAGCGGCCGATCAGGCGCTGGATTTCCTGCGTGCGGCCGGATTGCTTGCCCTTCGCGGCCTCGCGCGATCCGCGCGTGTGCGTGGCGCGGGGGAGCATTCCGTACTCGGCCGTCACCCAGCCTTCGCCCTTGCCGCGCAGGAACGGCGGCACGCGCTCTTCCAGGCTTGCCGTCACCAGCACATGCGTGTCGCCGAACTTCACGAGGCACGATCCTTCGGCGTGGCGCGAGAAGCCGGGGATCATTTCGATGGTGCGCATCTCGTCGGGCGCGCGGCCGGAAGGTCGCATGAAAACTCCTGTACGGGGGAATAGGTTCTGCCGCGCCGTGTACCGGCTCGCGACACCGGGGTCCAGATCACTTGAGAGGGGCGCAGCGCCACCCTACATTGCGCTGCGATGACGAGCGGTCCGACCATATCAGAGCTTTCCGACCGCGCACGCGCCGTGTTCCGGCAGGTGGTCGAGGAATATATCGCTTCGGGCACGCCGGTCGGTTCGAAGACTCTCGCGACGCGCGCCGACAGTCTCGGCCTCTCGTCGGCCTCGATCCGTAGCGTGCTCCACGATTTGGAGCGCGTTGGCCTGCTCGGCAGTCCGCACACCTCGGCAGGCCGCGTGCCCACCGATTTCGGCCTGCGCCTGTTCGTCGACGGCATGATGCAGGCGAGCGAGGCGGGCGCGGAGGAGCGCGCCGCGATCGAAGCCGGTCTCCGCGCGCCCGATCGCGCCGTGGAGGACGTGCTTTCGCGCGCGACTGCGGTCCTCTCCGGCCTCTCGTCCTGCGCCGCCGTGGTCATGGTGCCGCGCACCGAGCGCGTGCTGCGGCAGGCGAGTTTCACGGCATTGTCGCCGACGCGCATTCTCGCGATCCTCGTCGCGGACGATGGCACGGTCGAAAACCGCATCGTCGAAATGGAATATCCGGTGTCCCCCGCGGCGCTCATCGAGGCGGGGAACTATCTGACCGCGCGCCTTGCCGGCTCCACGCTCGCCGACGCCACGGCGCTGCTGAAGCTGGAGATCGAAACCGAACGCGCGCTGATCGACAGCGCCACGCATGATCTCATCGCGCGCGGTATCGCCAGCTGGTCTTCGGACGATGCCGATCGCGCCGTGCTCATCGTGCGCGGCCAGTCGCACCTGCTCGATGATGCGGCGGAGGCGGATTTGCAGCGCGTGCGTTCGCTGCTCGCCGATCTCGACGACAAGGTCGAAATGCTGCGCGTGCTCGACGATGCGCGCGAGGCGCGGGCCATGAAAATCTTCATCGGCTCTGAAAACAAGCTCTTCTCGCTCTCCGGTTCATCGGTTATCGCCGCGCCATACAGCGGCGCCGAAGGCCGGATCGTCGGCGTCGTGGGCGTCATCGGTCCCACGCGCCTTAACTATGCACGCATCGTGCCCATGGTGGACTATACCGCTCGAACACTCAGCAGGCTGATAGGATGATTGAAGACAACGAAAAGCTGACTCCCGAAGAGATCGCCGCCGCCGAACAGCCGGTGGAGACGCCGGAGGCCGACCCGCTCGCCGAGAAGGACGCCGAGATCGCCGATCTCAAGGACCGGCTGCTCCGCGCCGTCGCCGAATCGGAAAACGTCCGCCGCCGTCTTGAGCGGGAGAAGGCGGATGCGGTCGCCTACGCCGTCACCGGCTTCGCGCGCGATCTGCTCGGTGTTGCCGATAACCTCCGCCGCGCGCTCGATGCCGCCGCGAAGGACGATGTCGTGGCCAGCCCGCTGCTTTCGGGCGTCGAGATCACCGAGAAGGAGCTGCTGAAGGCGTTCGAGAAGCACGGTATCGCCCGTGTCGAAAGCGTCGGCCAGAAGCTTGATCCGAACCGGCACCAGGCGATGCTCGAAGTCGTGCAGGAAGGCGCCGAGCCCGGCCAGATCGTTGCCGAGCTGCAAACGGGCTATGTCCTCAAGGATCGCCTGCTGCGCCCCGCGATGGTCACTGTTGCGAAGGAAGCCTGATGGCTGAGCCCGATCCCATCTGCGGCGTATGGCAGCTCGACCAGTGGGTCGAGTTTCGCGACGGCGATCCCTACGTGCTCGATGCGAGCGGGCGCATCTTCTACCATCCCGAGGGCCATGTGAGCGCGATCCTCACGCGGCAGATGGACGGCGCCGACCCGCTCGTCATCGCTTACGCGGGGCGCTGGCAGCGAGAGGGCGACGACGTGCATCACGCCGTCGAGCACGCCACTGTCCAGCGCTGGGTCGGCACGACGCTCACGCGCCGCGTGGTTGAATTCGATCCCAGCGGCGACGGCCGCCTTCTGCTCCGCACGCCCCCCGAAACCAGCCGCTCGGGTGCCGAGTTCTTCCACGACCTCATCTGGGTGCGGGCGGTTTAACCGCAGCGCTTCGCCACCGGGAAAATCGACGGGGTGGGCGCGAAACCCACCCCGAATGCCTCAAATCCCGTCGAGGCCCTTGCTGACCAGAATGTTCACGGCAACGCGGCGGTTCTGTGCCTTGCCTTCGGCGGAGTCGTTGCTTGCCGCCGGATCCGCTTCGGCCATTCCGGTGGGCGTCAGCATACGATACGGCTTCCAGCCGCAGGCCTGCTGCAGGAAATTCACGACCCGCGCGGCGCGCTTCTCGCTCAGAACCTGGTTATATTCCTCGCTTCCCGTGGAATCGGTGTAGCCGACGACAAGCAGCAGCGCGTTGTCCATCGCTTCGGCCTCGCTCGCGGCCGCGCAGAGATCGGTTTTCGCCTGGTCCGACAGCACGGCCTTGCCGGTGTCGAAGTTCACGCTCATCGTGTTTTTCACATTATACTGATCGATATCCGCCACGCGGCCGCGAAGTGCCTCCGTCGCTGCGGACTGCTCGGCAAAGCGCTGGTCGGTCGCGTTGTGGATCATCGACGCGGTCTTGAGGTCCTTGTTCTTGAGCGCGACCTGGCTCGCCACCAGCCCTTGCCCCCACTGCACCGTCTTGATGGTGACCGGCAGACCGTTCAGCAGTGCGTCCAAGGCCAGTTTCTTGCTGCTCGCCCCGAGGAAGCCGCCGCTGGATTTCACCTTCGTCGCCTCGCTGATGAAAACCGTCTGTTTCGCGCCGCCCGGGATGGTGACCAGCATCTTCTGGTCCTTGCGGGCCGCGATGAAGCCTTCGACATCAGGCCCTTCGGGCATCCCCGAAAGGTCGGCCGGCGGATAGGCGTTCACGTCTATGGACGGGTCGGTCGCGCTCATATCCTGCGGCTGCGCATGCAAACTGGCCGGCACCAGGCCGGAAAGCGCAAGCAGCAAGAACATTCTCGGACTTTTGGAAATGACGCTCATCGTGTTGCTCCTTCAAATTCGACCCAACCGACCGCGCGTGGGCGCGCGTGCCGTCCGATCTGCATCTTCCGCGACGCCGTATCCGGCTGCCGGAGTCCCCTCCCTGGCGCCGAACCCGAACGTCACGGATGCCTTGCGTGTTCGGATGCATCCTTCGGACACAACATTGTGGTTAACGCCAGTATTACGGAGACGTTTCGAGAGTCTCATGCGGCGAGCCGATGCCGCGCACGTGCAGAATCGCCCCCGGCCCCTCGAAGGCGCTGGAGACTGTTATCGTCGAAACGGCTTTCTAACGCCGCATTTGGGAGGGGGCCAAGGTGCGCACTTGGGCGCTACACCACCAACCCCATGTGCCGATTCACTCCCGCTTTGCGGCAGCAACGCCTGCGATCGTAATGCCGGCACCCGGCGCTCCAATCGGCGCGGTCGTTGAGAAGGGAGCAACGATCTCCTCGCCGTCGGGGCCGTAGAAAAATGGGGTGAATTCCCCCGTCGGGGTGCCGTTTCGGCTCACTGTGCCGCTTGCCCCGACCATGCCCAGCGTGCCGGCAACGTCGTAATTGCCGAATTCGACTGTGCCGCTTCCGTCCGAGGCCGTGCCTGCCATGCCGAGCACGCCGGTGTAGCTCTGCGCTCCAAAGTCGACAGTGAACTGCGACGTGCCTTTCACGGCGTAGGACGTGGTCGAGGGATACTGTTGGCCAGTGGCATAAAGGACGCCGCTATAGGAGCCCGTGCCGGTTTTGCCAGCAAGCAGGCCGGGCGGGGTCTCTAAGCCGTAGGCGGCATATTGTTCGATTGCCGTTCTGCCACCTGCGAAGGGAACGCTGGTCGAATAGTGAACGAAGCTTGCATAGGTGAGCGCGAGCTCACTGTTGTCCGGCCCCGGCTTGTAAAGCCGCAACTCGACATCCTGCGTGTCGTAGCTGCTGCTGAAACTCTTGCGATAGGTCACGAAATTGGGGTCGCTGCTCGCGACTTTGTCGTTGATCGTGAAATGACCGCCATAAAGGTCGGACGTAGGCGTGCTGTAGCTGAACGTTTCAGAATTCTGTCGGTTTAACTGGCCAACCAGATTGTGCTGGAAGCGCGTATAGAAAAGCTGTGATTTCGTGAGGTTGGTGAGGGTAAGATTTTCCGGGATAACATTCGCGTCTCTCTGCCCGGTGAATCCGCCCACAACTGTCATTCCGGCCGTGTTCGAGCCGGAAAAAGCGCCGCCAAGTTCCTCGCCGGCCGGGCCGTAGAAGCGGCCGCTCAATGTGCCTGCAGCCCCTCCAAATCTACCCCGGTACAGTGCATTGCCCGAGAAACTGCCGTCGCTTGACGACAAGTGTCCCGCGCCGATGAATTCCATGCCGCCGCCGGATTCACTCCCACCCGTCACCAATGTCGTCTCGGTAAGGTAGCTGTGGGTCGAGAATACGCCGGCAGCGAAATCAACGCTGAACTCGCCCTGTCCATTAAAGGATCGCGGTTCCTCCCCGGGGAAAGAGACAGCGCCAAAAGTATCCGTTCGAAATCCTGCGGTGCCCGTTCTGGGAACGCCTGCTGCAGCGGTCGGCAGGCCATAAGTCAGAACGTAAAAGTCCATGTCTTGCCGTGTGTCGGTCAGCACATTGCGCTGCCAGTAGGCCAAGCCGACATATTTGTTGGACGTAGAGCTTGAGTAGGGTGTCGTTACGATCGTCAGATGTTCATGCGCCCCGTCCGGCTTTTCGTAGATGGTCTCCCCATCGGCGTTGGACTTTATGTCTGCTGGCGTGAAATTCTGGCTTCGGCCATCGGCGCTGACGCTATAAGTCTTCGTGTCTGCGTTGTAACTGATCGTCAGACTATTTGGGCGAATTTCTCCGTTGATCCCGGTATTTGTGACGGTATCAAACGAAACCTTCATTCCGGCGGCGTCGCTAACGAAATTCTGGGAAGCTTTCAGGTCTGTGATTATTGTGTTGGTCGGTGCTGGCGGCGGCGGTGGCGGAGTATTGACTCCACCGCTTCCAGAACCGCCGCACGCTCCAAGCAGGAGCAGAGTTGCGGACGGTATTCCAGAATTTTTCGACATAACTCCCCCTAATTCGCAAGCGAAGGCCACTTTTACATGGCAATCAATAGCGGAAAATTAGTTGATTGGGGAAGTTACATATTCGTGAATACTAGTATTTATGAGCGGAGATTGTTTCAAAAGGCGATGATTTGGATGCCTTTTGAAAAGGAGCCGCCGCCTTCCGTCTGCAGGCCGTCTTAACGGATGCGTCTCTCGCTGCTAAGCCGAGCGCGCAGGCCCGGCTAAGCAATCCTCCGCTCCCCGCGCTCCCCCCGAAACGGCAACAACGCATCATAGGTCGCAAGCGGCGGGGTGCCCGGTATCTCGCCGCCCAGGCGTTTCACGTAGGCGTCGCGGACGATTTCCGCCTGCTGCTCCAAACCGTAGTCGGAAAAGCCGAGGCCGGGTTTCAAGGGGAGGTAGTCGTAGCGCGCCAGCGGTCCGCGCCTCAGGATCAGGTTTACGCCCTGCTGGTGCTGCCACACGTGCGTCAGTTCGTGGATGATGAGGCCTTGCAGGAACAGCGATGCGCGGCTGAAATCGTCGCGCCAGGAGGCGTTGTTGGGGTGGAACCAGATGTGCCCGTCGGGCGCCATCACTACCCACGCGGGTTGCAGCCACCACCATTTCGCGCGCCGGAGGGTGACGCGCGTGAGATCGATCGCGTCGCCGAAGGCGCGGCGCGCCATCATGCGTTCACCGTCCGTCAGCGGTCTAATGATGGGTGTGCTCTCCGGCCTTCATCTCTGGCGCGGTTGCGCTCATCGCGTGCGCGGAAACCGCGACGCGGCCGGCCTTTTCGAACACGAATGTCAGCGGTACGCGCGAATCGGGTTTCGTCTCCGGCAGGCCGAACACCATCACGTGCATTGCGCCCGGCTTCAGTTCGATCTTCTGGCCCGGTTTCAAAGGCAGCCCGACGAGCGGGACCATGCGCATCACGCCGTTCTCGGCCTTGCTCGCGTGCAGTTCGAAGCGCGCAGGTTTCGGGCCTTCCACGGCGATCAGCCGATCCGCGAGCGGGCCGCCCGTGATCGTGGCGTACATTGCGGCCGGTCGGCCCGCGACGACGGGCAGGCGGATCCACACATTGCTCACGGCCGGCGGGGTGGGGGGGGCTGCCAGTGCCCGGCCGCCGATCGCCGCCGCCACCAGCAGCAACAGGGCGGTCACACACGCCGCGATTCCAAGGTTTCTGTCGATACGCGCCAAGATCTTGTATCCTTCGCCAGAGGCATCCACGCTCCGCATGAACGCTTCATGCCACAGCTCGGGGCGGTTGCGCCATGCGGCAGCACGTCCTCGTCGCACATGCAAAACGCATCGGCGGCGTGCGCACGCCCTTGTATGGTGCTGGCGCTGTTCTTACATCGCCCGCGTAGATCAACGACGCTGCGGCAAATCTGCGCAGTGGCGGGATCAATTGTTTGTTCCTGCTTGGCATTTGAAAGAGGAAGCACGGGAGATATGGGCAAGGTAATCGGTATCGACCTTGGCACGACCAACAGCTGCGTCGCCGTGATGGAAGGCAGCAAGCCCAAGGTTATCGAGAACGCGGAAGGTGCGCGCACGACGCCGTCGATGGTCGCCTTCACAAAGGATGGCGAGCGTCTCGTCGGCCAGCCGGCGAAGCGCCAGGCGGTGACGAACCCGGACAATACGGTGTTCGCCGTGAAGCGCCTGATTGGCCGCCGTTTCGACGATCCGGTCACCAAGAAGGATATGGCGCTCGTCCCCTATCACATCGTGAAGGGCGGCAATGGCGACGCGTGGGTAAAGGCCGGCGGGGAGGATTACAGCCCGTCGCAGGTCTCTGCCTTCATTCTCCAGAAGATGAAGGAAACCGCCGAATCCTATCTCGGCGAGACCGTCACACAGGCCGTCATCACCGTGCCCGCCTACTTCAACGACGCGCAGCGCCAGGCGACCAAGGATGCCGGCAAGATCGCGGGTCTTGAAGTGCTGCGCATCATCAACGAGCCGACCGCGGCGGCGCTTGCCTACGGGCTTGAGAAGAACGACGGCAAGACGATCGCGGTCTATGACCTTGGCGGCGGCACCTTCGACGTGTCGATCCTCGAGATTGGCGACGGCGTGTTCGAGGTGAAGTCCACGAACGGCGACACCTTCCTCGGCGGCGAGGACTTCGACGCCAAGATCGTCGATTCGCTCGCCGACGGTTTCAAGAAGGACGAAGGCATCGACCTCCGCTCCGACCGTCTTGCGCTGCAGCGCCTCAAGGAAGCGGCCGAGAAGGCGAAGATCGAGCTGTCGTCCGCGCAGGCGACGGAGGTGAACCTCCCGTTCATCACCGCCGACCAGAACGGCCCGAAGCACCTCGTGAAGACGATCACGCGCGCCGACCTTGAAAAGCTAGTCGGCGATCTGGTCGCCCGCACGCTGGAGCCGTGCCGTAAGGCCCTGAAGGACGCCGGGCTCGACAAGGACAAGATCGACGAGGTCGTCCTCGTCGGCGGTATGACGCGTATGCCGCTCGTCCGCGAAGAGGTGAAGAAGTTCTTCGGCAAGGAGCCGCACACGGGCGTCAACCCCGATGAGGTCGTCGCGATGGGCGCCGCCATTCAGGCGGGCGTGCTGCAGGGCGACGTCAAGGACGTGCTGCTGCTCGACGTGACGCCGCTGTCGCTCGGCATCGAGACGCTGGGTGGCGTGTTCACGCGCATGATCGATCGCAACACGACGATCCCGACGAAGAAGAGCCAGGTCTACTCGACCGCCGAGGACAATCAGGGCGCGGTGACGATCCGCGTCTTCCAGGGCGAGCGCGAGATGGCGGCGGACAACAAGGCGCTCGGCCAGTTCGATCTGGTCGGCATCCCGCCGGCGCCGCGCGGTGTCCCGCAGATCGAGGTGACGTTCGACATCGATGCGAACGGCATCGTCAACGTCTCGGCGAAGGACAAGGGCACCGGCAAGGAACAGCAGATCCGCATCCAGGCGTCGGGCGGTCTTTCGGACAATGACATCGAGCAGATGGTCAAGGATGCCGAGAAGTTCGCCGACGACGACAAGAAGCGCCGCGCGAAGGCCGAGGCCCGCAACCAGGCGGACAGCCTCGTCCACTCGACCGAGAAGCAGCTCGCCGAGCATGGCGACAAGGTGGATGCCTCCACGAAGGGCAGCATCGAAACCGCCGTCGCCGCGCTGAAGTCCGTGCTCGACAGTGACGACGTCGACGACATCAACGCCAAGACGCAGGCGCTCGCGCAGGAAGCGATGAAGCTCGGCGAGGCGATCTACAAGGCGGAAGCCGCCGCTGCGTCACCGGAAGGCGATGCACAGGCCTCCGCGTCCTCTCCTTCGGACGAGGACGTCGTCGACGCCGAGTTCTCCGAAGTCGACGAAGACAAGAAGGCGTAAAGTCAGGAACGGCGGTCATCCGGGAACGGGTGGCCGCCGTGCCAGCGGGGGCAGGCCGGGCGTATGGTTGAAGCCGATTACTATGAACTCCTTGGCGTCGAGCGCAGTGCGGACGGAGCGACGATCAAGTCCGCCTACCGTCGCCTCGCCATGCAGTATCACCCGGACAAAAACGGCGGCTGCACGGATTCCGAGGCGAAGTTCAAGGCGATCAACGAAGCCTATGACTGCCTGAAGGACGATCAGAAACGCGCCGCCTATGATCGCTACGGCAAGGCCGCGTTTGAGAACGGTGGCCCCGGCAACGGCGCGGGCGGTGCCGGCTTCGGCGACTTCGCGGACATTTTCGAAGGCATTTTCGGCGAGTTCATGGGCGGCGGGCGCCAGCGGCAGCGCAGCAGCGCCATGCGCGGTGCGGACCTCCGTTTCGACCTGAAGCTCAGCCTTGAGGAAGCCTTCGCGGGCAACACCCGCACCATCGAGATCGATGTCGCCACGGTTTGCGAGCCCTGCAGTGGCTCCGGCGCCGCGCCGGGCGCCACCGCCAACACCTGCGGCACCTGCGGCGGCCACGGCAAGGTGCGCGTGCAGCAGGGCATGTTCCTGATGGAGCGCACCTGCCCGAACTGCCACGGCGCGGGGCGCGTCATCTCCGATCCTTGCAAGGAATGTCACGGCGCGGGCCGCGTCGACAAGCACAAGTCGCTCGACGTGCGCATCCCTGCGGGCGTGGACGACGGCACGCGCATCCGCCTGTCGGGCGAGGGCGAGGCCGGCGCGCGCGGCGGACCTCCGGGCGATCTCTACATCTTCGTGCATCTCGAACCGCACGACATTTTCGAACGCGACGGCACCAATCTCTATGTGAAGGTGCCGGTGCCGATGACGCTCGCGGCGCTCGGCGGCACGGTCGAGGTGCCTTCGATCGATCGCGAGGCGGTGGAACTCAAGGTTCCGGCCGGCACGCAGAGCGGCAAGCAATTCTCGCGGCGCGGCCACGGAATGCCGCCGCTGAACGGGAGCGGCCGCGGCGATCTCATCATCGAGGTCGAGATCGAAACGCCGACGCGGCTGTCGAAGCGTCAGCGCGAACTGCTGGAGGAGTTCCAGGCATTGGAGCCCGAGGCGGCAAGCTGCCCGGAAAGCCACGGTTTCTTCGCGAAGATTCGTGCCAAATGGGATGAACTGACCGATTAGCCGCAGAGGAGAGCGCGATGATCAAGGTTTACGGATCGACACTGTCGCCGTTCGTTCGCAAGGTTGTCGTGGTGCTCGCCGAGAAAGGCCTCAACTACGAGCTGGTGGCCGCGGGACTTCAGTCGCACGATCCCGATTTCCTCTCCGTCTCGCCCTTCGGAAAGATGCCCGCGTTTCGCGACGGCGATTTCGGCATCTCCGATTCCTCGGCGATCATTCACTATCTCGATGCAAAATATCCCGAACACCGGCTCATCCCGCAGACGCCGGAGGATCTTGGCCGAACGGTCTGGTTCGATGAGTTCGGCGACACCATCGTCACCGCCTCCGCCGGGAAAGTGTTCTTCAACCGCGTCGTTGCCCCGCGCTTCCTGAAGCAGGCGGGCAGCGAGGACATGGTGCAGCAGGGCATTGCCGAACTCCCCCGCCTGTTCGACTATCTGGAAGGCGTCGTGCCCGCGCCCGGCGGCTTCCTCGTCGGCGATGCGTTCAGCCTTGCCGATATCGCGGTGGCGAGCCCGTTCGTGAATCTGTCGCACTGCGCGCTCGATGTTGATTGCGCGAAGCATCCCCGGCTTGGCGCATGGCTGCCCACGATCTTGTCCCGGCCGTCTTTCGCGGCGGTCGTGGCGGAAGAGAAGGCGTTTCTCGCCGCCTAGACAGGGTGCCGCGACTTCGTCACAGTCCGTGCCATGTCGCTGGAAAGCAAGCTTGAGGCGTGGGTCGCCGCCGGTCTCATCGATGCCGATGCCGCCGCGCGTATCCGCGCCCATGAGGAGGCGAACGATCGTCCCTACGTGCTCTGGGCGATCGTCGGCCTCGGCCTGTTCGCGCTGGCGCTCGGCCTCGCGCTCATCGTCGCCGCGAACTGGGACGTTATTGCGGACTGGCTGAAGCTCGGCGCTCATCTGGTGCTGACCGCCGCTGCGGCTGTTGCCGTCTGGGTTGGCGCCGCGCGCGGCAATCGCTGGCTGAAGGAAGGCGCGCTGTTCCTGCTCGCCGCGCTCGTCCTCGCGGGCATCGCGCTCCATTCGCAGGTCTATCAGCTCACCGGCCCGATGTGGCAGGCACTCGTGCCCTGGCTTCTCTTGATGACCCCCGCGATGCTACTCGCGGGCAGCACGCGGCTCGTGGCCTATGGCTGGGCGGGTATGCTGCTTGGGACGCTGGCGTCGCTGGCGCTGGAAAACGAGCACGCCGCCGGGCTCTGGTATTTTGTCCACGGCCTCGCGATCGCAGGGCCTGTCCTGCTCATTGGTCTGTCACTGCTTCCGTGGCGCAATCGCCTCAGCTTCGCAGACGGGCTGCGCGAGGTGGGTGTAATCATCTGGCTCGGCGGGGTGAGCTTTGCGCATTTCGTGTGGGCTGGAACGGTAACCTCGACTGAAGCCGGAGAGATGGCCGTGCGCCTTGTCGTTCCGGTCGTCGTCGCAGCAGCGGCTGTCTGGGCCGGTCGCCGCTGGCGAATGATCCCGCAGGCGATGTTGCTGCCGATCATCGCCGCCCCGATGGCGGCACTGCTGCTGGCAACTGTGGTCCCCCACGCAGACGGCTGGCCCGCGCGCCTCGCCGGTGCGCTCATCTACATGGCGATGTGGGGCGTCATCGCCCGCGCCGCGATCGTCTCCGGCTGGCGCGCGCTGTTCGGCGTCGCCATCGCGGCGGTCGGCATCCGCATTTTCATCATCTATTTCGAGCTGTTCGGCTCGCTGGCGACGACCGGCGCCGGGCTCATCATCGGCGGCATCCTCCTCATCGCGCTCGCGCTCGGCTGGCGCCGCGTGTTCGCCCTCGTCGGGAGGACACGTGCATGAAGCGCTGGCTTGCCTTTGCCCTGCTCCTCCCGCTCGTCGGCCTCCTGCTCAGCATTGCCGCGCGCGAGGCGGGGCTTTCGGGCGCGTCCGAATGGCGTATTCCGATCGCAGGCTTCGATCCGCGCGACCCTATCCGCGGCCGCTTCATCCAGTTCCGCTATGACTGGCGCGTAGCTGGCGATCCCGCCGTCTGCACGGGCACGGCCTGTGGTCTTTGCCTGTCCGAACAGGCGGGAGAGATCGTGGCGACGATGGTGGCGCCGGGCACGGCGTGCCCGGCCTATATCGATGTAAACGGCAGCAACATCAGGCGGTTGAACGTCGCACCCGGTCAGGTGCCGGACTTCTCAAGCCGCATCTTCGTGTCAGAGACGAGCGCGCCCAAGCTTGAGGATATGCTGCGCCGCGAGCCGATGGTGGTGGTCGCGCAGCTCACGCGCGGCGGCCGCCTCGTCAACGACAGGCTCGAACCCGCGAACTAGATCCGCTTGGAAATCGCGATCGCCGCCCGGCACCCCGCGCGGATCGCGGCGGAAAGCAGCGGATAGGCGGGCGCCTGCTCGGCGCCGTGCGCAATCGCCGTATCGCGGTGCTCGCGTTCTTCTTCGGCGAATTCCTCGATACGCGCCTTCAGCTCGGGATCGCTGTCGCCAAGCGCTTCGGCCTGCTCGGCATAGTGGCGGTCGATCTCTGTCTCGATCGCGGCTGTGCACGCCATTGCCGCGCGCGGCCCCATCAGCGCGGTCGCCGCGCCGAGCGCATAGCCCGCGACATGCCAGAAGGGCGCCAGCGCCGTCGGCCGGACGCCCCGCTCCACGACCATGCGATTGAACACGTCGAGGTGGTGCTGCTCCTGCGCGCGCATCCGCGCGATCTCGGTGCTGTCGGGATGGCGGTTCCCCATCACCGCGAGTTGCCCCTCATAGATGCGGGCGGCGCCATATTCGCCCGCCTGATCGACGCGCAGCATGGAGGCCGTGTCCGCGCCCCGGTCGCCGGGGAGGGGATGTTTCAGCGTTTCAGGATCAGCCACAGCGCGACTCCTGCGATCAGCCCGGAGAATATGGCATTATATCCGGCCATCGAAATGCCCGCCAGCGACCATGCGATCTGGTCGCACTGCACGACCGGCGTCGCCATCACGTTCGACAAGAAGTCGCCGGAGCCAAGGTCCGTGGCACTGCACGCGCTCGGGCCCTGCCACCAGCGCTGCTCGACGCCCGCGTGGAACACGCCGATGCCCGCCGTAACCAGTTCCGCGAGCGCGGCGAGAAGCAGCAGCGCGCGCTTGCCCGCGCCCGGCACGAACAGCGCGAGGCTGGCGAGGATCAGCGCGATGGCGTGCGGCCAGCGCTGCCAGATGCACATCTCGCACGGGTGCAGCCCGCCGATATGCTGGAATGCGAATGCGCCGCCCAGCAGCGCGGCCGGCCCAAGCAGAAGAAGCAGATGCGCGCCGCGCAGCCGGTCAGCCATTGCTGGCCTTTCGGGCGACGAGGCTGGCGCCCACAAGCGTCACACCTTCCGCTTCCAGCGCCGCCGACCAGCGCTCGATCTCGCTGATCGTCGTGGAGACGGGGCGGGCATAGCCGATCGCATAGCCGCGGCGTTTCGCGGTGGCGACGAGGTCGTCGAGGTTGCGGCGGATGTTCGCCGCGGTTTCCGGCTCGTCGAGGAAGCGGTCGTTGGTGGCTGAAGCGAGGCCTATGGCGCGCGCTTCCTTTTCACCCACGGAGCGCCCGGAGGAGCGCGCGTCCACGTAGAGGAGCCGCTTCGCCTTCAACGCATCGAGCACCGGCCGCATCGCGGCGGCATTTTCGGTGAAGGCGCTGCCCATCATATTGGTGATGCCCATCGGCGCCTCAACGCGAGACAGCGCCCAGTTCAGGCGCCGCACGTTTTCGGCGGGCGCTTCGCCCGTCAGCAGCACATTCTGGCCGGGATTGACGCGCGGGTACGATTTCGGCTGCATCGGCACGGAGAGCCACACCTCGTGCCCGCCCGCCTTCGCGGCCTTGGCAAGGTCGCGCGAGGCGTCGGCGTAGGGCGAAAAGGCGAGGCTGACAGCGGCGGGCAGTCGGTCGATCGCGGCCTTCGCAGCAGTCGCGTTCGGGCCAAGCTCGGTAAGCACGATGGCCACGATCGGTCCTGCCGGGATCGGCGCTGCCGATGCGGCGGGCCGCACAGGCGGTGTTTCACCCGCCGCAAGCCGCGCCTCGTCGATCTCGGGTTTGTCGACGTCGGTGACGGGAACCTGCGCGATTGGCGGCCGCAGCGTGCCCGCTGTCGCAGCGTCCTTCGCTTTCACCTTGGCTTCCGGCGGCAGCACGCGGCGCGGCTGATCGCCCGTTTGCGCGGCGGCGTGGCTCGGCGCGAGGGGCCGCAGCAGCTCGACGAACACGGTCGCAAGGCCAATGAACAGCACGGCGCCGCCAAGCGCGAGCAGCAGTCCCCGGCCCCGACGGGGGGCGATGTCTTCGCTCAGCGGGATACCTCTGCAGTTTGCACCGGCCCCAGCCGGCCGATGATCTTCATCGCATAGTCGAGCTGGTAGTCCTTCACGCCCGCCTTCTCGAGATCGGCGGCGGTCCGCGTGAAGCGCGGGTTTTCCTTGTCGTCTTCCTCGATGATCTTGTTGTCCTTCACCGCGTCGTTGCGCAGGTGCTGGCGCAGGTCCGCCTCGCGGATCACGCGGCGTTCCTTGTAATCGGCGTCCGAAAGCTGCGGCACGGTGATGTCGGGTTCGATGCCCGCTTCCTGCACGGAGCGGCCCGACGGCGTGAAGTAGCGCGCCGTGGTGAGCCGGAGCGCCGTGTCCTGCGTCATCGGGATCAGCGTCTGCACCGAGCCCTTGCCGAAGCTGCGCTGGCCGAGCACGAGCGCGCGGCGGTGATCCTGAAGCGCCCCCGCGACGATCTCGGCGGCGGATGCCGAGCCTTCATCGACGAGCACGACGATCGGCTTGCCCTTCGTGTCGTCGCCTTCGCGCGCGTAGTAGCGCTGCACGTCGCCCTTGCGGCGCCCGCGCTGCGAAACGATCTCGCCGCGCTCCAGGAACGCGTCGGAAACCTCGATCGCCTGATCGAGGAGCCCGCCGGGGTTCGATCGCAGGTCGACCACGAAGCCGAGCAGCTTGCCGCCCGCCTGCTTTTCCATTGCCGCGATCGCCTGTCGCGTCGCTTCGCCGGTCTGCTTGTTGAACGCGGAGATGCGCAGGATGCCGATGTTGTTCTTCACTTCGGACTTCACCGGCTTCAGCGAGATGATCTCGCGCTTCAGCGTCAGCTCCATCGGCTTCTGCTGGCCGGTGCGCACGACGCTGATCTTCACGGTCGTGCCCGGCACGCCCTTCATCTTGTCGACCGCATCATCAAGCGACAGGCCGTAGATGAGTTCCCCGTCGATATGCGTGATGTAGTCGCCTGCCTTGATGCCGGCCCTTGCGGCGGGCGTATCGTCCGTCGGCGCGATCACTTTCACCACGCCGTCTTCCTGGCTGACGGTAAGGCCGAGCCCGCCATATTCGCCCTCAGTCTGCGTCCGCATCCGCTCGAAGTTGCGCATATTAAGGAAGCTGGAATGCGGATCGAGGCTGGAAAGCATCCCGTTGATCGCGCCCTCGATCAGCTTCTCGTCGGTAACTTCGTCTACATATTCGGCACGCACCCGCTCGAACACATCCATCAGCTGGTCGAGCTGGCGATAGGTGCTCGCCGGATTCGCCGCCTGCACGGCGGTCGTCGATGGAATGAGCGCGATCGCCACGGCGGGGATCAGCGTGTGCAAAAGCTTACGAGACATCACTTCTTCCTTGTCGTGACCGGCGGCGCGGCCCTCTCCCAGCGCGTCGGCATCATCATAGCCGCGCGTCGATGAATTGGCGAGTAACGGATTTCAGCCATCGCGACCGGTTTTGCGGACATGTGGCGCGGGATCGATGGGGCGGCCACCCTGCCGGAGTTCGAGGTAAAGCTCGGGCTCCAGCGATCCCATGCGGCCGATCGGCGTTCCGGCCGAAACCGTTTCGCCGACAAGTACATCGACGCGTTCGAGGCCCGACATCATGCTGAGCAAACGCTCGGGATGCTGGACGATGACGATATCGCCGTACGTACGGAACGGCCCGGCGTAGGCGATCCGGCCCTTCGCAGGAGCGACGACCTGCGCGCCTTTGCGCGTTGCGAGTGTGATGCCGCGCGCACGAACGCCGACATGGCTCATGTCAGCGAAGCCTTCCACGATGTTGCCCGCCGCGGGTTGCAGATAGGGGAAGGGGAGCGCCGCGGCGGCCGTCCGGACAGGCCGGGGCGGCGCCAGCCGCCGTGCGTTCGTTCCCGCGCTGTCATCGAATGCGCCCGCGAGACCGCGCAGGTCCATCGCCTTCGCGGCCAGCGTGCGCGCCTGCGCGCGCTCCTCATCGGCCTCGCGATCGAGCGAGTCGCGTTCGGCGCGGAGGTCGGCCTGCAGGCCATCGAGTTGGCGAATCGCCTGCGAAAGCTCGGTGTTGGCGGCGAGCAGCTGCCGCTTCGACGCGACGAGCCGGGCCTGCACGGTGCGGGAGTCGACAAGCGCGCGCCGGTATTCGGCGGTGCGCGTCCGAAGCGCTGGTTGAACGGCTTCCAGAAGCGCGCTGACACGGGCGGTCGTGACGGCGGAGGAGGGTTCGAGAAGCACGAGGCCGGCCGGCCTGCGGCTCAGGGTCTGGAGCACGGCGAGGAGTCGGCTGATCTCGCCATGCTGTGCGGCGAGCCGGGCGCGCTGCTGGCGCCGCAATCGCTCGAGTCGGGTAATTCCAGCCTCGATGGCGCTCACGCGCGCCTCGCCGTCCTGGATGCGCCGGGCAAGGTCGATCGCGGTCTGCCGCGCGGCGCGCGCCCTGTTGTCGGCGGCATCGGCGTCGCGGCGCAGCGCGGCGGCGCGGGAGTCGGCCTTCAGCGCATCCTGTTCCGCCTTGTCCGCGGGCGCTGCCGCGGCGAGGAGCAGGAAGGCGAGGGCCGCGGTTCGCATCAGCCCTCGCGGTGGTAGGGGTGGCCGGCGAGAATGGCCGTTGCCCGGTATAGCTGCTCGGCGAGCATCGCGCGCACCATCAGGTGGGGCCATGTCGTCTTGCCGAAGCTGATGAGGAGGTCTGCACCTTCGCGCGTTTCAGCGTCGTGGCCGTCAGCGGCACCGATCAGGAAGCGGGTTTCGCGCACGCCGTCATCCCGCCAGCGCCCAAGGCGTTCCGCAAACGCCGTGGAAGCGAGGCTTTCGCCGCGTTCATCGAGCGCCACCGTGCGGCAATCGCCGGTCGGTGACGGCACGCGGCCGCCTTTGTCGGGAAGCTCGGTGATGCGAAACGGCCAGTTCATCCGCGCGCGGTAGCGTTCGACGAGATCAGCTTCCGGGCCGCGCCCGATGCGTCCGCGCGCGATGACATGCAGGAGCACCTTAGGCGGTTGCGGCCGCCGCCGGCGTCTTGTCGAAGGCCCACATCTTCTCGAGGTTGTAGAAGCTGCGGACTTCCGGGCGGAACAGGTGAACGATCACGTCGTCCGCATCGATCAGCACCCAATCGGCGGTCGGCAGGCCTTCGATGCGCACAACGCGGCCGAGATCCGCCTTGATCTTTTCGGCAAGCTTCTGCGCCATGGAGGCCACCTGCCGTGTGGAGCGGCCGCTGGCGATGATCATGTGATCGGCGATTTGCGTTTTTCCGCTGAGCGGAATGTCGATGACATCGACGGCCTGATCGTCGTCGAGCGACTTCAGGATGAGGGCGTGCAGCTCTTCGGAGCTTCCGCCTTCATGGTCGCCGGGCGTTGCCGCGGCGCTATTGGGAGACAATCCTTATCCCTTCGGGTTCGTTGCACCAATTCGGCTCGCCCATCCCGGATCGCGCGTGCGGATCGCTGTGGCGGAGGTGGGATCGAGCGGGATCGAAAGGATCACTATCGCCGGCAACTCCCATTCAGCCCAGAGTTTGGCACGCGCTTCGCCGCGAATATGCCGCCGAAGCCACGCCATGGCCGGAGCCCGGCGTGCCCGCCCAATGTAATCGCCCCGCGCCATTACGGCAATCGGCACTTCGCGTGCGATGTCGCGCCAGCGTTTCCAGCGGCTGAACTGCAACAGATTGTCCGCGCCCATGATCCAGATGAAGCGGTGCTGCGGGAACGCGCGCCTCAGTGCGGTGATCGTATCGGCAGTGTAGACGGTGCCCAGCGACGCCTCGATATCCGTGGGACGGATGCGCGGGTGCCGTGCAACACGCCGAGCGCACTCCATGCGCGCGGCAAGCGGGGCCATTCCCGCTTTTTCTTTCAAGGGGTTCTGCGGGCTGACCAGCCACCAGACCTCGTCGAGCGCGAGCCGCCGCAGCGCCTCGATACTGATATGCCGGTGGCCCTGATGCGCCGGGTTGAATGACCCGCCGATAAGGCCGATCCGGGCCACTACAGCCCCGCCGCCTGTGCGGCGATTTCGTAAGAGCGGAGCCGGGCTGCCTGGTCGAAGATCATGCCCGTCACCATCAGTTCGTCGGCGCCGGTTTCGGCTGCGAACGCCTGCATCTGCCGCGCCACGGTCTCCGCGCTGCCTACAGCCGAGCAGGAGAGGGTGCGTGCGAGATGCGCCTGAAGCTCAGCGGGCAGCGATTCGCGGTAGCCGGGGATCGGCGGCGGCAGTTGCCCGCGCTGGCCCGTGACCATGCGCACGAAGGCCTGCTGCTGAGACGTTGCGAGTACGGCGGCCTCCTCGTCCGTATCGGCGGCGATGACGTTGTAGCCGAGCATCAGATACGGTTTGTCGAGGTAGGCAGATGGCTTGAAGTGGTTGCGGTACACCTCGATCGCCTGACTGAGCGCCTGCGGCGCGAAGTGCGAGGCGAAGGCGTAGGGCAGGCCGAGGTGCGCGGCGAGGCTCGCGCCGAACAGGCTGGAGCCGAGAATCCACACATCGACGTTCGCGCCGCCGCCCGGCACGGCAAGCACTGGGCCTTCGTCCCGGAAAAAGGCCATGACCTCCTGCACGTCCTGCGGGAAGCGCTCCGAGGCTGCATGCAGGTCGCGGCGGATTGCCTGCGAGACCATCTGATCGGAGCCGGGCGCACGGCCGAGGCCGAGATCAATGCGACCGGGGTAGAGCGCGTCGAGTGTGCCGAATTGTTCGGCGATCAGCAGCGGCGCGTGGTTCGGCAGCATGATGCCGCCCGCGCCGACGCGAATCGTTGAGGTCGCGCCCGCGATATGGCCGATCAGCACCGAAGTCGCGGCGCTGGCGATGCCGGCCATGCCGTGATGTTCGGCGAGCCAGAGGCGGCGGTAGCCGAGCCGTTCGCCGGTTTGCGCGAGCGCCACGGAATTGGCGAAGGACTGCCGGACGCTGCCGCCTTCGGTGACGGGCGAGAGGTCGAGGATCGAAAGCGGGATCATGCCGCCATCAGGGGCGAACCTGCCCGTTGCCGCGTACCACGGTCTTGTAGGTGGTGAGCCCTTCGAGCGCGACCGGGCCGCGCGCGTGAAGGCGCCCGGTGGCGATGCCGATCTCCGCACCGAAGCCGAACTCGCCGCCGTCCGCGAACTGCGTTGAGGCGTTGTGGATCACGATGGCGCTGTCCACGCCCGCAAGAAAACGGTTCGCGGTCTCGGCGTTTTCGGTGACGATGCTCTCGGTATGTGCGCTGCCGTGGCGAGCGATGTGTTCGGCCGCGCCTGATACGCCGTCCACCACCTTCGCAGAGATGATCGCGTCGAGATACTCGGTGCCCCAGTCAGCTTCGTCCGCCGCCACCACGCGCGAATCGATGGCCTGCACCGCGTCGTCTCCGCGCACCTCGCAGCCCGCGTCGAGCAGCGCTTTCACGACCCGCGCGCCGGTCGCCTGTGCACCTTCGTCGATCAGCAGTGTTTCCGCCGCGCCGCAGATGCCGGTGCGGCGTAGCTTGGCGTTGAGCGCGATGGCTTCGGCCTTGTCCGCGTCCGCGTCGCGGTCGATGTAGACGTGGCAGATACCGTCGAGGTGCGCGAGCACGGGCACGCGCGCTTCGGATTGCACACGCGCAACGAGGCCCTTGCCGCCGCGCGGGATGATGATGTCGATAAGCCCGGCTGCGCCCAGCATCGCGCCGACGGCGGCGCGGTCGGGCGTGTCCACCAGTTGCACCGCATCGGCGGGAAGGCCTTCGCTGGCGATGCCGTCAATGAACGCTGCGTGCAGTGCCTTCGATGTGGCGAGCGCTTCCGATCCGCCGCGCAGGATGCAGGCGTTGCCCGACATCAGGCACAGAGCGCCCGCATCCACGGTGACGTTCGGGCGGCTTTCGTAGATGATGCCGATGACGCCGAGCGGCACGCGCACCTGTTCGAATTTAAGGCCGTTCGGCTGGGTCCAACCCTTGATCGGCGCGCCCACGGGATCGGGAAGGCCTGCCACGGCTTCCACACCCGCCGCGATGCCTTCGAGGCGGGCATCGTCCAGCCGCAGCCTGTCGAGCATCGCTCCCGAGGTGCCGCGCGCCTCTGCAGCCTTCACGTCTTCGGCATTGGCGGCAAGGACCGTGGGAGCGGCGGCGCGGATCGCCTCTGCGGCGGCCTTCAATGCGGCAGCCTTGCGCGCGGTCGGCGTCGCCGCGAGCGTGCGGGACGCGGCGCGGGCGGCGGTGGCCATGTCGGCGATACGGGCTTCGATCTCACTCATAACAATACCAGATGATCCCTGTGTACCATGGCGGAGCGCGGCGCATAGCCGAGGATGTCTGCCTGCGCCTCGGTGCGCTTTCCCGCGATGGCGCGCGCATCGGCGATATCGTAACCCGCAAGGCCCCGCGCAAGCACATGACCGTTTTCGTCGGCGATCTCGATGGCGTCTCCGCGCGCGAACTTGCCGTCCACCTGCCGCACGCCCGCTGCGAGCAGGCTGCCGCCGCGCTGCAAGGCCTTCACCGCGCCCGCATCGATGGTGAGGCGACCGGAAGAGGTGAGGCGGCCCGCGAGCCACGCCTTGCGCGCCCGGCTCGCCGAAACGGCGGCGAACAACGTGCAGCGGCCGGTTTCTTCAAGGCGCGCGAGCGGGTTGAGGCCGGTGCCCTGCGCGATGCCGAGCGGGATGCCGCTCTTGCAGGCGATGCGCGCGGCGGCGACCTTCGCGCCCATGCCGCCGGAGCCCATCGCGGCGCTTTCCCCCAGCGTCACGCGCTTCAGTACGGCGTCGATGTCGTCGACGCGCGCGATCAGTTCCGCGTCCGGATCATTGCGCGGATCGGCGGTGAACAGCCCGTCGATGTTGGAGAGGAGCAGCACGCCGTCCGCCGCTGCGGCCTGGCCGACACGCGCTGCGAGACGGTCGTTGTCGCCGAAGCGGATTTCCTCGGTCGCGACGCTGTCGTTCTCGTTCAGCACCGGCACGACGCCGAGGCCGAGCAGCCGTTCGAGCGTCGCGGCAGCGTTGAGGAAGCGGCGGCGATCTTCAAGATCGCCCAGCGTCAGCAGCATCTGCGCGGCAGTGATGCCCTTGTCGCCGAGCAATTCGGCCCACGCCTGGCTGAGCAGGATCTGACCCGTGGCAGCAGCGGCCTGCGCATCCTCAAGAGAGGCGCGGCCGCCCTTCGGCAGTCCGAGACGCCGCGCGCCGAGCGCGATGGCGCCCGAGGAGACGACGACGATCCGCTGGCCGCGCGCCCGGCGTTCCGCGATGTCGGCAGCGAGGCTTTGTAGCCATTCGCGTCGCAGCGTGCCGTCTTCGTCGACAAGCAGGGCTGAACCCACCTTGACGACCAGAGCTTTGCAGTTGCCGGGCGAAAAGGGACTCAGATCGGTGACCATGCTGCCTGTTTGTCCGCCTCTTTTCGCGCCCCCCGAGCGGGCTCCCCGATCTTACTCAGAAGCGCGTCCAGAACCTCCGTCAAGCCTTCACCGGTGGCAGCGGAAACCAGATGGACTTCGTGCCCGCAGGCCTTTTCCAGCGCACGCAGCTTGGCGGCGCGCCCACGCGGGTCGATGAGGTCGATCTTGCTCAGCGCAACCACCTGCGGCTTGTCCTCGAGCCCAGCACCGTAGGCCTCCAGTTCATCCACAATGGTGCGGTACGCCTTGGTGGGCGAGGGTGCACTCGCATCGACGAGGTGCAGCAGCACGCGGCAGCGCTCGACGTGCCCGAGGAAACGGTCGCCGATGCCGACGCCGTCCGCCGCGCCGGCGATCAGGCCGGGGATGTCGGCAAGCACGAACTCGCGGTCGCGATGCAGAACGACGCCGAGCTGCGGCTTCAGCGTCGTGAACGGATAGGCGCCGACCTTGGCGTTGGCGTTGGTCACGGCGTTGATGAACGTGGACTTGCCCGCGTTCGGCAGGCCGAGCAGGCCCGCGTCGGCGAGCAGCTTCAGCCGCAGCCACACCCACATCTCCTGGCCGGGGATGCCGGGCTGCGACTGGCGCGGTGCGCGGTTCGTCGAGGTCTTGTAGGATGCGTTGCCGCGCCCGCCCATGCCGCCGTGCAGGAAGGTGATGCGTTCGCCCACGGTGGTGAGGTCGGCGAGCAGCGTATGCTCCTCGTCATCGGCCAGAATCTGCGTGCCCACCGGTACGGGGATCACCAGATCCTCGGCCGACGCGCCCGTCTGGTTGCGGCCGGCGCCGCCCGCGCCGCGCGGCGCCTTGAAATGCTGGCGATAACGAAAATCGATCAGCGTGTTGAGGCCCTCAACAGCTTCGAAAATGATGTCGCCGCCCCTACCGCCGTTGCCGCCGTCTGGTCCGCCCTGCTCGATGAACTTCTCACGGCGAAACGATACGGCACCGGGGCCGCCGCCGCCGGAGCGCAGGTAGATCTTTGCCTGATCGAGAAACTTCATGCCGCTTCCCTATACATGCCGACGCGATCTAGCCAGCGTTCGCGTGACAGGCGGTATTCGACCGAATCGATCTCGCAGTCTCGCGCGCGGCAATAGTGAGGCACGATCTCGCCGGTGGGCACAAAGCCGAGCTTTCTCAGAACCTTGCCGGAGGCCGGATTGTCGATGAAGTGGCCCGCGCCGAGCATGTCGTTGCGGGCGCCGAGGAAGGCTGCCGCGATGATCGCCTCGGCGGCTTCGACCGCGATGCCCTTGCCCCAGTGGCGCCGGGCCACCCAATAACCGATTTCTGGAACGGTGATCTTATCGTTCCAGCGTCCGAAGCCGACGCTGCCGACGAGTTCCGGCGCACTGTCCGTGCGCAGGAAGATAAGGCTGCTTGCCTCGCGCGGCGGCGTTTCGGCGTCCTTGGCGATCTTGTCGCGCGCGTCGTCGATGCCGTAGGGCCACGGTGCGGTCGCAAGGTTGCGGACGATCGCCTCGTCGGCGATCGCGGCGGCCAGCGCCTCTGCGTCCTCCGGCCACGCCGGCCTCAGGAACAGCCGTCTCGTACGTGCAAACATCTCTCGCTCCATGCCCGATCGGGAAGGGGAGAAACGAAAAAGGGAGATGGCGACCCATCTCCCTTTCCCTGTGCGTATGCACCAGATTCAGGGGCCGCCTACCCGGCGACCGTATATCAAGCGGGCCGCCTCGCTATTCCGCTGCCATCGACATCGGGTCGACGCTGACGAATTTGCGTCCAAGCTTGCCGTCGTGGAACGCTACGCGGCCCTCGACGAGCGCGAACAGCGTATGGTCCTTGCCTATGCCGACATTACGGCCCGGGTAGAACTTGGTTCCGCGTTGGCGGACGAGAATGTTGCCAGCGAGCACGTCCTGCCCGCCGAAGCGCTTCACGCCAAGACGCTTGCCTGCCGAATCGCGACCGTTACGCGACGAACCGCCAGCTTTCTTATGTGCCATGGTTCAAACTCCTCTTTACTCGGCGTCGGTCTTGGCAGCGGCCTTCTTGGCCGGGGCCTTCTTCGCGGGCTTTTCAGCCGGCTCGGCGGCCGCTTCTACGGCCGGCGCGGCTTCCGCCTTCGCGGCCTTTGGCGCCTTCGCGGCGGTCTTGCCGATCGCGGTGATCTTCAGCACCGTCAGAAGCTGGCGGTGACCGTTGCGGCGGCGATAGCCGTGACGGCGCTTCTTCTTGAAGACAATGACCTTGTCGCCCTTGGGCTGCGCCACGATCTCGGCCGACACGACCTGACCGGCCACGTCCTTGAGTTCGCCGCCCTCGCCGATGGCAAGGATGTCGCCCAACTGGACGGTTTCGCCGACTTCGCCCTTCAGGCGGTCAACGGTGATCTTCTGCTCGGCGGCGACGCGATACTGCTTGCCGCCCGTGCGCACGACTGCGAACATGGCTTTGGCTACCTTAGGCCCAGAAATTGAACAACAGGCACCAGCGCGTGGAACCACGCCGATGCCTGTGGAAAGCGCAGCTAGCTACTGGCCGTGGGCGTGAATGTCAACCGATTCAGCACAGCTTTTGCCATCAATGGCGATGCTGTGATTTCAGTCGATAACTGCCATCGGGCATCCGCTCGAACATTTCGGAAACCGCAGGGTGCAGCACGGGCGCGCCGTTTTCGTCGGGCAGCAGGTTCTGCTGGCTGACATAGGCCACATAGGTTTGATCGTCGTTTTCGGCGAGCAGGTGGTAGAAGGGTTGGTCCTTCGCCGGGCGGATGTCCTCGGGGATCGCTTCCCACCATTCCTCGGTGTTGGCGAACTCGGGGTCGACATCGAAAATAATACCGCGAAACGGGAAAAAGCGGTGCCGCACCACTTCGCCGATGCCGAAGCTGGCGGTGGTCACAGGCTCGCCAAAGGGCGGCAGCAGACGCGGCGTGGGAGCGGCGGCAGGGGCTGTAATAGACTTCGCGGTACGCATAGAGGGGAATATAAGGGCCTTGCGCTGCTCTGCAAAGGCTGACCGTTGGTCTGCGCGGCCCCCTCTCACGCAAAAGCAGTGCTGACGGCGGCGCCCTGCTCAGGCCACAGGCTGCAAATCAAAACGCTCAAGGCCCGTGTCCGCGTAAGAAACGCCTTCGGCGCGTAGCCCCTCCGGACAGTCCTCGTCCCGAATGCGCGCCGCAAGCAGGTGGGCAAGCGCAGGCGCCGTCTGGATGCCGTAGCCGCCTTGGCCGGCAAGCCAGTAGAAGCCCGGCAGGTCGCAGTCCGGCCCGGCGATCGGCAGCCGGTCCGTTGTGAACGTGCGGAGGCCGGCCCAGCTGTGGCGAACGCGGCGGACCTCAAGCGTTGTTGCTGTACAGACCCTGTCGACCGCGACGGCGATGTCCCAGTCGTCTGGCTGCGCATCGCACGGTTCGCAGGCCGTTTCATCCGCAGGCGACAGCAGCAGCGCGCCTGCGTCGGGCTTGAAGTAGAATTCGTCGTCGATATCCATCACGATCGGCCAGCGCGTCGGCGTCATGTCGGTAGGCGGGTCCACGAGGATGGCGGTGCGACGGAACGGCTGCACGTAGCCGGCTCTCGATCCTGCCATGGCGGCGACACGGTCGGCCCATGCGCCGGCTGCGTTCACGACGATCGCGCTGGCGAAAACGCCCGTCGCCGTGCGCAGCGTCCAGCCGCCGCCGCTATGGTCGAGGCCTTCCAGCCCCGACCGTGTGGCCAAAACACCGCCGTTTCGCCGGAATGTGCGCAGATAGCTCTGCAGCAGGGCGTCGACATCGATCGCAAGCGCGCCTGGCTCATAAACCGAGGCCGCCACATAAGGCTCGGCGAGCAGCGGACAGAGGCTGCGTGTGGCGGGGGCATCCATCCATGTCGTGAGAGGCGCGATATCCGGCCTTTCGTGGAAGACTTGTAGGTGGCCGAGCTGGTCCGCGCGCGCGACAAACATGTTTCCGAGTGGCGACACCAGCGCGTGATCGGCGAAGCCGTCGGGCGGTGCCGTCAGAAATCCCCGGCTGGCACGCGACAGGGCGCGAACGGTTTCACCGCCATAGATGGCCGTGAAGACCGCAGCGGAGCGCCCCGTCGCGTGATAACCCGGTTGATCTTCCTGTTCGAGGAGCAACACCCGGTGGGTCGAGGACAGCGCGCTTGCGACAGAGGCGCCGGCCATGCCGGCACCGATCACGGCGATGTCGAACGTCGCCTCGGGAACCGTGGTCATGCCGCGGCCCGCAGCTCCCGCGTTTTCTGCAGGTCGATGGACCATGCTCCACCGTTCTGCTCGATCGCGACGCAGTAAAGCCTGCGCGCGTCTTCGGGGGTGATGAACGCGTTGCGCACATCGCTGAGCACAAGCTCCGGATCGCGTTCGCGCGCCTTGCCCCACGCCCCGCCGCCGCCGGTGATAACGCGGAACAACGTGCCCTCGCCGAACGGCCCGATGGAGCCGACGCGCTCGTTGTAGACGATGGGCTCGCCGCCCACCGGTGTCACGGTAAGGCTGCCGTGATCGCCGTCCGTACCGCCGTTGAAGCCCGCAGCCGTGGTGTCTGCGGTGTTTTCGATGACGAAGGAGGCGTAGACGCCATCGGTGAGACAGCGGTAGTCCTTGCGAACCCCCATGCCCCCCCGGAACTTGCCCACTCCCGCGACCTCCGGCGCGAACTCGAACAGTTCTACGCGGAACGGGTGACGCGTCTCGGTGATCTCGATCGGCGTATTGGGCAGATCGCCGTTGCCGGTGAGCTGGTTGGTCGCACCGTCCCGGTCGATCAGCGCGCCGTTGCCGCCGTGCATCGGATCCATCATCACGAACGGCTTGCCATGGCGCGACTGGCTGCGGGAGAAGAACGCGCCGGTCAGCTGATAGCCTCCGGCCGGGCACTTGTCCGGCACGATATTGAGGAAGCACCGGAACATCATCTCCATCAGGCACTCGATGACATAGCCGTAGGAGTCGGTCGGCGCGGGCCACACCGGATTGACGATCGATTCCGGCGGCAGTTCAAAATCCAGGCATTTGGTGTGGCCGGCGTTGCAGGGATCGAACGGCAGCAGGATGCCCTTCAGCGACGATGCCAATATGCCCTTGGTGCAAGGGGCGGGGAGGTTGATCGGCCCGCGCGCCGTGGGACTCGAACCGTTCAGCGAGAAGTGCACGCGGTCGCCCTGGATCGTGACCTTCAGGCAGACGAGGAATTCGCCGTCTTCCTGAACGCCGTCGCTGTCGAGCCGGATGGAGGCGCCGTATTCGCCATCCGGCAATGCCGCGATCGTCGCGCGCATCGACCGGTCGGTCTGGTCGATCACATAGTCCATCGCCTCGCGGATCGTTTCCGTGCCGTATTTGGCGCACAGCGACTGGATGCGCTCGCAGCCCTGCCGGCATGAGGCGATCTGCGCCTCGAGGTCGCCCTTCACGATTTCCGGCACGCGGACATTGCAGTCGATCAGGTCCCACAGGCCCTGGTTCTTGACGCCGCGCTCCACGATCTTCTGGTGCCGGAAGCAGAGGCCTTCCTGGAACGTGTCCGTCGTGTCCGGGCACCAGCCGCCGGGGTTCTTGCCACCGACATCCGCCCAGTGCGCGGCGGTTCCGCAGAAGGCGACGAGTTCGCCTTCGAAGAACACCGGCATGTAGACGTTGGTGTCGGAAATGTGCGTTCCGGTTTCGAACGGATCGTTGACGATAAGGACGTCGCCTTCCGCGAAATTGCCCTTCCAGCGCGCCATTCCGGCGCGCACGGCTTCCGGGAAGGCTTGGCTGAACACGATCACGCCCGGTGTTTCCGCCCACATGTCGCCGGTTGCCGACATGATGGTGACGCTGAAGTCCTGGACTTCATAAAGCAGTGGATTGAAGGCCGTGCGGATCATGGTCTTCGCCATTTCCTCGGTGGCGGCCACGAGGCGGTTGCGGATGATCTCCGTCAGAACGACGTCTACTTTGCGCATGTTGTGTCTTCCCGCCTTTAGAGAGTGGGTTCGAGAACGAGATTGCCGAAGGTGTCGCAGGTGGACTGCCATCCGGGCGGAACTATCGTCGTCATGGTCCATTCGTTGATGATCGCCGGGCCGGTGACGACCTGACCGGCCGCGAGGGTTTCGCGGTCGAACACGTCGGTCGGCACCGCTTTGCCGGTGCGCGGGAAATAGACGTCCAGCTGCCGCATCGCCGCGCCCTGCGGCCGCTCCGGCATTGGCGCGATCTCCGGCGCGCGGACACGCCCGATCGCGCGGCAGCGGATGGACACGAGTTCCAGCGGGGCATCCGGCTCACCGTGGCCATAGAGGCGGATATGAGATTCGACGAAGCGCCGGCGCGCGCCTTCCAGAATGGACGCGGTATCCTGCCATGCGTCCTCCAGATCGACCGTGATCGTGTATTCCTGATTCTCGAAGCGAAGGTCGAAGCGCTTCACGCGCTCGATATCACCGGCCGCGAAGCCGTACTGGCCGATGCCGCTCGCCGCCCGCGTTTCCAGTTCGTTCATTGTCGCAAGCGCCCCGGCGATGTGCGCGGCGTCGAACGGCATGACCTTGGTGCGGACCTCGTCCTCCATGTAATCGGTGGTGAGGATGCCCCACGCCGAGAAGTTCGCCGGTGCATTCGGCACGATCACCATGGGCACTTCCAGCTCCTCCGCCACCGAGCAGGCGAACAGCCCGCCGCCGCCACCGTAGGCGAGCAGCACGAACTCACGGGGATCGAGACCGCGTTCGACCGTCTTGCTGCGAATGGCGTTCGCCATGTTCGTTTCGGCGATCGAAACGATGCCCTGCGCGGCCGACTGAAGGTCGAGTCCAAGCGGTTCGGCGATCTTCTTTTCGATCGCCGCACGCGCACCTTCGGTATCGAGCTGCATCCGGCCGCCGAGGAAATAGGCGGGATCGAGGCGGCCGAGCGTGAGGTGCGCGTCAGTGACGGTCGGCTCCGTGCCGCCCCGCCCGAAACAGACCGGCCCGGGCGAAGCGCCCGCGCTCTGCGGCCCGACCTGCAGGCCGCCGCGGTGATCGAGCCACGCGATGGAGCCGCCGCCCGCGCCGATCGAGATAACGTCGATCAGCGAGCCGAGGATCGGCCGTTGCGCGATCTCGGCCTGGCTGCGTTCGAGCACACGCCCCTCCTCGATGATCGCGACATCATAGGTGGTGCCGCCGACATCGGTGCAGATGACGTTCGCATAGCCGAGGCGGTCGCATAGAAACTTGGCGCCGATCACGCCGCCCGCGGGGCCGGACATCAGTGTGCGGATCGGCTTCCGTCCGGCCGTCTTGGCGTCCACGACCCCGCCGCTCGATTGCATGATGGCAAGCGAACGCGTGTAGTTCGCGTCCTTCAGCCTCGTTTCTAGATTGGTGAGATAGGTCTGAACCGTGGGCTGGATGAAGGCGTTGAGCACGGTCGTCGAGGTCCGCTCATATTCGCGCCATTCCGACGCGATCTCGTGCGACACGGAGATCGGCAGATGCGGGTGCCGCGCGAGGATGCGCTGCCTTGCCGCGATTTCATGCGCGGGCTGGGCATAGGCGTGCAGGAAGCATATCGCGATGGCCTCCGCGCCGCGCGCCAGCAGCAGGTCGACCTGCGTGTCGACCGCTTCAAGATCGATCGGCGTCAGCACCTCGCCGTCGAAGGTCATGCGCTCCGGTATTTCGAGGCGGAGGAAGCGTTCGACGAGTGGCGACGCAGACTGGTGCAGGAAGTTGTATACGGGCTTCCGGCCGCCGCGGCCCATCTCCAGAACGTCACGGAAGCCTTTCGTGGTCAGCAGGCCGACCTTCGCGCCCTTTTCCTGAACCAGCGCATTCACACCGACGGTCATGCCGTGGAAGATTTGCTGGATGCTGTCGATGTCGACATCGAGACTCTCGATACCCGTGAGGAACTGCTCGTGCAGCCTGTCCGGAATCGAGGGAATCTTTTCCACGCGGGCAGCGCCGGTGGCCTCGTCCATCAAAACGAAGTCCATGAATGTGCCGCCTACGTCCACGGCGACCCTGTAGCGATCCTGTGTCATGCGCTCCCGCTCTCGATAGTTGTCCGCAAGACCCGGCCGGACTTGCGAACGATGAACTCAGTTCATCGAGGGAAGCGGGGTGCGGGTCTCATTGCAAGGTTGCTCATGGGGGATAACCCAAAGCCGTTCCGGCATGGGCTTCGACTATGGGGGATCACCCAACATTTGGCTTGGACCGGCGGCCGATCGCCCCGACTATTGTTCGCGGATACTCGTTCGCAAGTATCGGTTGCACATAAAAAGGGGGAATATGATGGATACCGTACGAACGCGGATTCTGGCGGCCGTTGCGGTGGCCGGCCTGCTTGTCGCCGCCACGCCGGTCGTCGCTGCCGAGCACGAGCAGAGCGAAATTGTCATCACGGCACGCAAGCGCGCGGAAAGCCAGATCGAGGTTCCCGACGCCGTCACCGTGTTCACGGCGCAGACCATCGAGAACGCCGGCATCAACGACGTCACGGACTTCGCCAATCTCACGCCCAACATGTTCTTCACGCCGACCTTCAGACCGGCGGAAATGCAGATGACGATCCGCGGTATCCCGACGGCGCAGGGAGGAGAGGCGCCTGTCGCAGTCGTGATCGACGGTGTGCAGGTCTCGCATCCCACCTTCGTAAACCAGGAACTGCTGGATATCGAGCAGATCGAGGTGCTGCGCGGTCCGCAGGGCTCGCTCTACGGCCGCAATGCCATCGGCGGCGCGCTCAACATCACGACGCGGCGCCCGACCAACGAACTCGAAGGCATGGTCCGCGCCTCCTACGCCAGCGGCAACGACATTCGCGTCGGCGGTGCCATCTCGGGTCCGCTCGTCAAGGACAAGCTGCTGTTCCGCCTCGCCGCTTCGATGCGCGACTACGAGGGGCAATTGCGCGACCAGACCGCGCGCGACGGCGACCGCAAGGCGGATTACGACGAGAGCTATCTCGTGAAGGCCGGTCTCATCTTCACGCCGACCGACCGGCTGGAGATTAACCTCAGGGGCAATTACCTGCATCAGCGCGCTGGCGCCCCGTCGCTCGAGATCGTCGGCAACGCCAATTTCGACGACTACGATGCGTCGCTCATCAATCGCAATGTCCTGACATTCGATAAGCGCGAAATCTACGATCTTTCGCTGAAGGCCGACTATGATTTCGGCGCCGCGATGCTCACATGGATCACCGGCTACAGCCGCAGCGACGCGCGTCTATTCGGCGATGCGGACTTCTCGCCGACACCGTTCCTGCTCCAGGATCTCGATCTGACCGTAAAGGCGTTCACGCAGGAGCTGCGGCTGTCTTCGCAGGGTGATGGCTGGCTGCGGTGGCTCGTCGGCCTCTATTATCAGAAGCGCGATACAGACAACTTCCTGCTCATTCCCTTCGACGATGGCACGGGCCAATCGAACGGCACCTTCGCCATCCAGAGCTTCGATGCGGGTACAAGCAAGTCGATCGCGGCGTTCGGTTCGGTGAGCGCGGATGTCTCCGATGACCTCGAACTGACGCTTGGTATGCGCTACGATCGCGACAAGCGCCGGTCTGTGGATACGGCGATCGGCGCGGCCTCGGAGGCTGGCGATACGTTCGAGGCCGTTCAGCCGAAGCTGCAGCTGAAATACAAGGTCGCCGACGATCTCAACGTCTTCGCGAGTTACGGGCGCGGCTTCCGGTCCGGCGGCTTCAATGCATTCTTTGCCGCCGGCGCTGATCGCCAGTTCAGCAAGGAAACCTCTGACAGCTTCGAAATCGGCATGAAGGGTGATTTCCTGGATCGCCGCCTGACGTTCTCTGCATCGGCATTCCACATCAAGTTCGACAATCAGCAGTTCTTCTTCATCACTGTCAGTCCGCCGTCGCAGAACGTCGTGAACATCGGCAAGGTGGATATTTCCGGCCTCGAAGTTGAACTGGCTGCCCGCCCGACGTCACAGCTTACCATCAACGCGGGCTTTGGTCTTTCGGATGCGACGATCAAGCGGTTCAGCGATGCCGCGCCCGCGCTTTACAAGGACAATCGCGCCCCGCAGAGTCCAGCGTACACGGCGAGCCTCAGCATGGATTATGTGATCCCGCTGGCGGATGAATTCGACGTTCGCTTCAACGGCAGCTTCGTACGGCGCGGCTCGATCATGTGGGATGCCGCCAACACGCTGCGGACGCCCGCGAAGAACCTCATCAACGCCCGTCTGTTCGTCGAGCGCAGCGGGTTTTCGATCGGTGCTTACGTCGATAACCTTACGAACGCGCGATATCCGACGCAGGCACTCGCCAATTCCTTCGGAGACGGCTTGCATTCACGCATTCCGAGCCCGAAGCGGCAGTTCGGTGTTCAGGGTTCCTACAAGTTCTGATTTCCAGGCCCGATCATGGTGCCTTCGCTGCAAGCGTGGCGGAGGCACCATTCGTTTCCACCGGATGCGGAAGGTTCCTTGACCATGCATGAGGGCCGGGACGTCCGCATTTTCGGCGCGGACGATGTGTGGTCACATCTTACCTACGAAGCCTGTATCGCGGCGATGCGAGATGCCATGGTGGCGTTCTCCGAAGGGCGTACGCCCAGTGTGCCGCGTACCTTTCTCGATCTTGCGGGCGGCAACATGTTCGGCGCGATGGTGGGCAGCCTTGGCGAAGGTGACATGTTCGGCGCCAAGCTGATCAACCTGTTTCCCGGCAACGTCAGACATGGCAAGCCCTCACACCTTGGCCTCGTCGCATTGTTCGATCCTGCTGACGGTAGCCTCTCCAGCCTCATCGACGCTGCGGCGCTCACGGCGATCAGGACGGCTTCGGCGAGCGCTGCCGCAACCGACGCTCTCGCCCGGCCGGATGCCCGAACGCTTGCGGTGCTGGGATACGGTGAGCAGGCCGAGACGCATATCCGCGCGATCCTCACCGTGCGTCCGATCGAGCGCGTCCGCGCGTGGGGCCGTGATCCGGAACGCTGCGCGCGCTTTTCCGACCGCATCGCGGCGTGCGGTGTTTCGTGCACGCCCGTTGTCGATATCGCGGGCGCCGTTGCCGGCGCAGATATCGTCTGCACGACCACGGCGGCGGTCGAACCCATCCTCTACGGCCGCTGGATCGTGCCCGGCACCCACATCAATGTCGTCGGCTTTGCTGGAAGTGATGCGGCGGAGATCGATGCGGATCTTGTGCTCCGCGCGCGCTATATCGCCGATAGCCGCGCGTCCGTTTTCGCCGAAGCTGGCGAATTCCGTTCGCTGCTCCGAAACGGCGTGATCACGGACGCGCACATCGTTGCCGAGATCGGCGACGTTTATTCGGGCCGCGCGACAGGCAGAATATGTGATGACGATATCACCCTGTATCGCTCGCTGGGCCACATCGTTCAGGATCTCGCGGCGGCACGCGCGCTTGTTGATCTGGCGAGCGGGACGGCGCTTCGAAGCGTCCGTCTGTGAAGGCTGATGCGAAGGCGCCTATACCTGCCATTCAAGATGCAGCGCCGTCGGCTGCCGGAATTCGAAGCCGCGAACTTCGGCAAGGTGATCAGCCGAAAGGCGGATATCCGGGCAACGTTCCAGGATATGCCGGATGGCGGTGATGGCTTCGAGGCGTGCGAGATTCGATCCCAGGCAGAAATGCGGGCCGAGTGCGAAGCCCAGATGCTTCCGCACGTTCGTCCGGTCCAGCCGGTACGCGGTGGGCTCATCGAAAACGCGCGCATCTTGATTGGCCGCGCCGAGCATACAGTTGACGATGTCGCCTGCGCGAAAGGTAGATTCGCCGAGCGTGAAATCCCGAACGACGTGGCGCGTGGCGGATTGTACCGGCGAAAGCCAGCGCAGCGTTTCCTCGATAGCTTGTGGAATGAGGGCCGGGTCTCGGCGCACGCTGGCGAGCGCATCGGGATGCGTGCACAGGGCATAGAGACAGTTGAGGACAACGGCTTCCACTGTCGAGATACCGCCGAAGAAGATGATGGACGCGTTCCGGCAAATCTCTGCGTCATCCAGCCGGTCGTCGCTCAGGTCGTTGACGACCTGGCTGAGCAGGCTGTCGTCGGGCGCTGCCCGTACCCGCGCGATGTGGTGCCGGATGAGCGCATGGAACTCGCCGACGTAACCCTGCGCCCGCGCTCGAACGTCCTCGCGCCACGCAAAATTCGAAAGTGCCCCTTCGAAGCCATCATACCAGAGGCGCAGTTTCGCTTCCTCTTCGAAAGGGATGTCGAACAGCGAAAGGATCGAGAGCACGGGCAGCCGGCTGGCGTAGGCGGCATGAAACTCGGCTTTGCCGTCGTTCACGAAGCGGTCGATGAGCAAACGCGAACACGCATCCGTCCTCTCCTCCATGGAAGCACGGATGCGAGCCGGGCCGAACGCCCCACGGAACCGGGATTTGAATCGTTCATGCTGTTCCCCTTCGGCAGTCAGCATGTGTTCGCCGAACGTGTCGAAAATCAGCGAATCCCGCGTTCCGGTCACGAAATCGTCTGTGTTGCGAAGGATGGTCTCCACGTCCCGGTAACCGGCGACGAGCCACATGCTGAGATCCGGCACCCAGCCCACGGACGACCCCGACTGCAGCGTCCGGAAGGTCGGATACGGATCGCGATCCAACGCTTCCGCCGTGATCTCAAGGCAGGGTGTTCGATCGTATGTCATCGCGGTGTGTGGTCCTCATCCCGTTGTTTCAGTGAGATTAGGAGGCATGGATTGAAGAGTCTCGCCAGATATGCCATGATTTTTTTACATTTCGGATAGTTTGGATCAAGTAAGTCTCATAAATGACGAAAATGACCATAACGCTCGACGTGCGTGACCGGAAAATTCTGCGGGAGCTGCAGCGGAATGCGCGGCTCAGCAATATCGACCTTGCAGCGCGCGTCGGCATGTCCCCGTCCACGTGCCTGCGCCGCACACGCGCACTCGAAGAGGCGGGGATCATCAGCGCCTATGTTGCGGTCGTCGATCCGGCCGCGCTCGGCCCCAGCATTTCGCTCTACATCATGATCGATCTCGATCAGCGCATCGAAACCGACGCCAGGATGTTCTTTGACAGGATCGCCCGCGACGATCGCATTGTCGAATGCGTTGCGCTTACCGGAAACCACGACATACTGGTCCGAGCGGTGGTCCGCGACATGGCAGACATGGCCCAGTTGACGATGGATACGTTGCTGAAGCTACCGAGTGTGCGGAGTCTCACGTCGAGCATCGTGATGCGGTCGATCAAACGGGCAGCACCGCGCTCGCCGTGAAGGGGGAGGAATGACGATCCATGGCGCGTTTGGCACCAACCGACGCCCCGGCGGCATGAAATTCCTGCCGCTCGGAACCGCTTCGGATGCGGTTGAGAGAATGCGGCTGATCGAACTTGCACTGCGGGGTGCACCGGCAGCGGCCGGCTCCACGATCATCACGGCACCGGCGGGATACGGCAAGACGACGCTGCTCGTGCAGATCAGAGACGAGCTTCAGCCGTTGGGCTTTCACTCCGCGTGGCTCAACTGCACCGCTGATCATGTTCAACCTGCGGCGTTTCTGGTCGACCTCGCGGCGAGTTTTCAGCGTGCTGGCATGTTTCCGTCGATGTCGGAATTTGGCCTCAGCGACATTGTCTCATCGATTTCCGGTTGTGGCCCTGTCTCGATCTTCATCGATGAGTATGAGTGCGCGAGTTCGGATGAGACCGACAATTTTCTTGAACTCTTCATCCGTATGCTGCCGCCGAACTGCAAGCTGTTCGTGGCGACTCGCGAGCTTCCAAAGATCAGCCTTTCAAAGCTACTCGTCGATGCACGAACGCGGCTTCTGAAAGCAAATGAGTTGCAGTTCAACCCGGAGGAAACCCGCCTTCTCATGGCCGACACGGGAGACATGGATCAATACGGAGGTCTGCTGGAGCAATGTGATGGTTGGCCGGTGATCCTGCAGCTGCTGCGCCTTGAAGGGCAGTCATTGCAGAAAACGGGTATACCGCCGATCGCGGGTCAGCATCGGGCCAGTATCTTCAATTACATTGCCGAGCAGGTGCTGGCGCGACAGGAGCAGGAGCTGCAGGAATTCCTGTTGCAGATATCGATCCTTTGGGATGTCGATGTGGCGTCCGCGTGCGCCGTTACGCAGAACGAGACCTCGGAGAGAGTCCTGCGCGCCGCGCTCAATCTCAGCCCCATCGTCACCCCGCTTTCCGAAGCACCGCTTTCGCTGCGCCTGCACCCGCTGTTCAGGGATTTCCTGCGTCAGGAACTCGCCGTCAGGATGCCGTCCGCGCCCAACGCGCTGCACGAAAGAGCCGCGGTTCATTTCGCCGCTGCGCACGATCTGCAAAGGGCGGTACACCACGCAAGCCTGTCGGGTCAGAACGATTTGACCGTCAAGATTCTGGAGGACGCAGGGGGTACGCTTCTCGTGATCAGCGAGGGGATTGCCGCGGCTGGAGCGTTTCTCGCTACACTTCCTGCGAATGTGGTGACGGCACGGCCCAAGCTGCGTCAGTTGCGTGTGATACAGCAAGCGATGGAAGGTACTTCCGCCGACTGGCTTGGCGATTTCGAGCGGTTGGACTGTCTCTGCGGGGCCACGCACGCTGCGTTTGCGGACGATACGTACGTGTTCATCACGGACCTCATAAGGGCGATCCGCAACTGCTCTGAAACACGTTACGCCGTACTCAGCGCACCTTGGGCAGAACTCGCGAAGCTCAGGGAAAAGTGCCTGGCCTTGCGATATGAGGAACCTCGCTATCTCGGCATCTGCCTGCCTGCGGAGCAAATTCTGCTCTGCGACTATGGGTCGGTCAGCCTCGCCGAAAGACGGACGCAGGAATTGCAGGCGCTTTTCGAAACCGAGCATTATGCGCCCAACACGGTATGGATCACCAATCACCTGTCTTTCATCGCCGTCACCAAAGGGCAATCCCGCGACGCGGAGCATTACTCGCGTGTCGTTCTGGAGCGCCTCGCGGACGCCGGCGAGATGCGCAACACCTTCATGCGGCGGCATTGCACGGCCATTCTCGGCCAGAGCTTTTTCGAGCAGAACATGGTCGATGTCGCGCTGGCCCACTTTGATGCGGTGCCGAGGCAGATAGCCTATTCGCTGCTGAGCACGCAGGTGTACGCAATCTGTACGCGCGCGCGCTGCCTCGTTCTTGCTGGCGAGATTGATCAGGCACTCTCTGATCTCGACGATGACTATCAGTATGCGCTGGAGGAGGCCCTGCCGCACATGTCCGTCATCGCGCCAGCTGTGGGTGCGGAGTTGCGGCTGGCGGCGGGGGATATGAGTGGGTGCGAGCAGCTGATAAGGTCTGCGAAGCTTGATGCTCTGCTTGATCAGCACCGCACATGGTTTGTCCGCCCATGGCTGGAAACGGAATCGCTGGTGCGGCTGTTCTCCCGCTATTGGCTGCGGACGGACGAAGCCGACCGTGCCTATAATCTTGCGCATGAATTCGCCGTGCGCGCATCGCAAAGCGGGCGTCTTCTGATGGGGGCCGGCGGGTTCCTGGACGCCGCCGCCGCCGCGCTGGCCGCTGGCCATCGTGGCAGAGCTGATGCCGCGATCGGTCAGGCCGTGAAGCAGGTGGAAGGGAGCGGCGCAGTTCGGCTCTTCCTTGATGCCCATGAAGATGTTCAGGCCTTGCTTCAGGAGAAACTGCAGAATGAACGGGGGCATGAAATCCTCAGCCTCCTCTCCGCGCGCGTCGCTCAGGATGTCGACCGCGGCGGTCTCGCCAAGCTTCTTAGCCCGCGCGAACAGGAGGTGATGGCCGAACTCTGCCTCGGGCACCCCACCAAGCTCGCCGCCCGGCATCTCAATCTTTCGTACGAGACCGTGCGGCATCATCTGAAACGAATCTACACCAAGCTGCACGTCCACACCCGGCAACAGGCTGTCGAAGCCTGGAAGCGGCAAGCCGATACCCCTTGAGCGGAGAACCGCGACGTTCAGGTCTCGTTGGGGGTAATGGTGGAGGGGGCTGGATTCGAACCAGCGTACGCTATGCGGGCAGATTTACAGTCTGCTGCCTTTAACCACTCGGCCACCCCTCCACAGGGCGGGCGGCCCGGCAGTGGAGCCGGGCGCGGCAAGGCGGGCTAGATGGCGAATGGCTGCGGCGATGTCAACGCGTGATGTGCAGCTTCACGCAACGAGTCCCGAAGCCCAGCGGGCGAAGGCGAGCCAGCTCTCGGTTTCCCAGATGAGGACACGCAGGATTTGCGAGCTCACGAGCAGCAGCCCGCCCCACAAGGTGGCGCGGTGGACGCGGCCCATGGTCATCAGGTCGAACAGCACGAGCGCGAACAGAAAGAGGTCCGGCAGCACGAAGATCGCCACCGGGCCCACGAAGGGCGGGGGCAGAGGCATCCGTCCGATCGCGGGGCTCATCATGCCGATCATCGCGATGAACATCAGCCGCTTGTGCATCTGGGGCGTGCGGCGGTTGGCGAGCGCCCCGCCGATCAGCAGCGCGAACACCGGAATGTCGAGTAGCGGCACAGCAAGGAAGGTGAGCGGCGGGATCATCGGCGGACCGGCTGCGCGGTGGACGCTATGGAGCGCGGAAACCGTCGCGATCACGATCATCGCCGGCAGCATCACGAAGCCGATCATGCCGAGCAGGCGGTGCAGATCGGTGCGCCGCCACGCCACAAGCTGCGTCTGCAGAACGAACAGCAGCATCCAGCCTGAAAAGAGCAAGGCGTGGACGTGAACGAGCGTCGTTGCAGGTTTCAGCCCCGGTGGCGGCTCCACGATCCCGGAAAGATAGTAGCTCGGTGCAAAGCCGATGAAGACGAGCCCAAGCATCAGGAGCGCCGTCGATGAAAAGAACCAGCGGTCGGCGTGGGCGGCCGGGTGCCGCGATGCCAATGTTGCCATGGAAGCCCCCATCCCTTTGACGCGCCGAACATACCGCAATCCGTCGACACCGAACAGAGGGTTGGAGTGGGGAGACGCGCGGGCTAAGGAGCCGCAAGGACGCGCGCAGCGTCGCGGTGAAACGGGAAGACGGCGATGGGTAGACGGGGCAAATCCGGCAAGGCGAAGGGCGGCGGTGCATTCAAGTACCCGCGCTTCTATGGAAAGCACGCGGTTGAGGCGGCGCTCGGCAACCCGGACCGTGTTCCGCGCAAGCTGTGGGTGACGAGCGACATCGCGCAGAAGTTCCACCTGCCTGAGGGCCTTCCGGTGGAGATCGGGCAGGCAGCGGACCTCGCGCGGCTTGTGCCCGCCGATGCGCCGCATCAGGGGCTGGTGCTGGAGGTGGAGCCGCTCGACGACCTTCATATAGAGGATGTAGTCGGTCTCGATGGGCCGATTCTTGTGCTCGATCAGGTGACGGACCCGCACAATGTAGGCGCCATACTGCGCTCTGCGGCGGCGTTCGGCGCGGCGGCGGTGGTGACGCAGGACCGCCATGCGCCGCCTGAATCGGGTGCTTTGGCGAAGGCGGCATCGGGTGCGCTGGAAGTGGTCCCCTGGGTGCGGGTGACGAACCTGTCACGGGCGCTCGAGGAGCTGGCGAAGGCGGGCTACTGGCGGATCGGGCTCACCGGCGATGCGGACAAGGTGCTCGCGGATACGCTCGCCGACATGCCGATGGTGCTCGTGCTCGGGGCCGAAGGGCCGGGGATGCGCCAAAACGTCGGCGCGCATTGCGATGTGCTCGCGAAACTGCCGATCTCGAATCGTGTCGAGAGCCTCAACGTCTCGAACGCGGCGGCCGTGGCGCTTTATGCGGTGACGTCGCGCTGATCAGCGCACGCGCTTGATGAAGACGGTGCCGTCCTCGCGGCGCTCGGTGACGAAATTCGGTACGGCCTCGACCAGCTCCGAGAGCCGCTTGAAGCCATAGTTGCGCACGTCGAAGGACGATCGATTGCCAGCGATCTTGCCGACCTCGGCAAGGCGCGCATAGCCCTGCTCGTCGCGCTTCACGGCGTTGTAGGCATCGATCAACAGGTCGATGAGCTGGTCATCGACCTCGCCTTTCGGCGCCTTGTCCGCAACCGGCATCAGCGCATCGACATCGATGAAGCGTGTGCACGCCTGCCGGAACGACTCGGGCGTGCTGGCGCGGCCGAAGCCGTAAACGGGCAGCCCGTTCTGCCGGATGCGCATGGCGAGCGGCATGAAGTCGCTGTCCGACGACATCAGGCCGAAGCCGTCCACGCGGCCGGAATAGAGCAGGTCCATCGCATCGATCGCCATCGCCATGTCGGTGGCGTTCTTGCGCTTGGCGATATCGAACTGCTGCATCGGCATGATCGCGTAGGAATGGAAGACTGGTTCCCACGTGCCGAGTTCGGGCTTCGACCAATTGCCGTAGGCGCGGCGGATGTTCACCGTGCCGAGTTCGGCGAGCACGGTGAGCACCGCATCGAGATATTTCTGGCCGCCCTGATCTGCGTCGATCAGGAGCGCGATGTTGAGGCTGCGTTCATAGCCGTTTGCCGCCATGCTCAGTCCTTCGCGAACAGGTTTTGGGGCGCGCGCATCGCCTTGAATTCGAGCGCATTGCCGCTGGGATCAAAGAAAAACATCGTCGCCTGCTCGCCGACTTCGCCCGCGAAGCGGATGTGCGGCGCAATCTCGAAGTGGACACCAGCGCCGCCGAGCCTTTCGGCAAGCGCATGAAAACTGTTCCAATCCAGAACGATGCCGAAATGCGGCACGGGCACCTGGTCGCCATCCACGGGATTGCGGTGGATGCTGCCCGGCGGGGCGAGGTGTGCGACGATCTGGTGGCCGAAGAAGTCGAAATCCACCCAGCTGTCGGACGAGCGCCCCTCGGGACAGCCCATCAGATCGCCGTAGAAGCGGCGGGCGGCGGCAAGATCATCGACGGGAAAGGCCAGATGAAACGGCTGAAGGGTCATGGGCGCGACAGTGGCAAGCCCCTGCCGGGCACGCAAGGCCCTAGAAGGAACGCTCCAGCCGCCCGAGCAGCGCGCGTGCCGGGGAGAGCGGCACTTCGGTGGCGAACTGGTCGTCGAGGCGCTTCACGCGCTCGTAGAGGTCGCGACTCGCCTCGATGATTTCGCGGGCGCGTGGGGGAAGCTGCCCGAGACGGGTGGAATCGAGCTCGGTGTCACCGGCGCGGCCGAGTCGGCGTTCGGGCGCCTCGCCTTCGGCCTCGGTCATTTCGCCTGCCGCCACGGCCTTGCGGACGAGGAGCCATGAAACGACATGCATCAGCCGTGTCGTTACGCGCAGAGACTCGCACGAATACGCGACGCGCAGCACAGGATCGAGCGCTGCGCGCTCCAGCTGACCTTCGGAATCGAAGTAGCTGCGTGCCTCGTCTGCAAGCAGCATCGCCTCCGTATAGAGGGCAGCCACCAGCTTCGCTGTGATCGGCGTGTGTTCGTTCATCATCGTTGCCGCGAGTGAATCGCGCCTTGTCGTTCCCGGGTCAACGGACATCTTGAAACAAAAGGGGTTAACAACCACCTCATCAGCGCCGGCGAAGGGATGCCCGAGATGGGGTCCGAGCGTCCGGCAAGGCCCAGCCATATGGTGGGCTGAAGGAACGCATATTGCTTTGAATTGAAAGGATATGGACATGCGTACATTCGATCTGACCCCGCTGCTTCGCTCGTCGATCGGCTTCGAAAACCTCAGCCGGCTCGCGGAATTCGCCGCGCGCGGCGACGAGGGCGGCGGATACCCCCCCTACAACATCGAAAAGACCGGCGAGAGCCAGTACCGCATCCAGATGGCGGTGGCGGGCTTCGCGGAGAGCGAACTCGACATCACCGTTCAGGAAAACACGCTGATCGTGACGGGCAAGACCGCGGAGACGGAGAACGGCGACCGCCAGTTCCTGCACCGCGGCATCGCCAAACGCGCGTTCGAGCGGCGTTTCCAGCTCGCCGACGTCATCAAGGTGACGGGCGCGAACTACGAGCACGGCCTCCTCAACATCGATCTCGTCCGCGAGATTCCCGAGGAGAAGAAGCCGCGCAAGGTCGTGATCGGCGGCGGTGAGGCGCCGCAGGTAATCGAAGGCGTGCGCAGCGCCGCCTGAAGCGCCTGAGGACTGAAACGAAGGGCCGGAGGTTCGCCTCCGGCCCTTTTTTCATGCAGCGGCGCGCGCCGCCGGATCGCTGAGGGCGGCCACGAAATCGTCGCGCCAGGCAATGACATCCTCGTCGCGGACCGACCGGATCATGCCCTGCCAGCGGCGGATGCGCTCCTCCCTCGGCATCTCGAGCGCGGCGGCGATCGCCTCGCCCACCTCCTCGCTGCTGTGCGGGTTGACGAGCAGCGCATCGGAAAGCTGCAGCGCGGCGCCTGCGAAGCGCGACAGGATGAGAACGCCGGGGTCCTCCGGGTCCTGCGCCGCGACATATTCCTTGGCGACGAGGTTCATGCCGTCGCGCAGCGGCGTGACGAGCCCCACGCGCGCGGCGCGGTAGAAGCCCGCCAGCTCGGCGCGCGAATAGCCCTGGTTCACATAGCGGATCGGCACCCAGTCGATATCGGCATGGGCGCCGTTGATGTGCCCCGCCGAACGCTCCAGCGCGTTGCGGATATCCTGATAGGCGTGGACGTCCTCCCGCGAGGGTGGCGCGATCTGGAGCAGCACGACATCCTTCGCCGCCTCCGGGTGGTCGGTGAGGAAGCGGTGGTAGGAATCGAAGCGCTCGACGAGGCCCTTCGAATAATCGAGGCGGTCGACGCCGATGATGACCTTCTTGCCGTCGGCGCTGGCGCGGAGGCGATCGTGCGCGCGGTGCGCCACGTCCGTCTGCCCGGCCGCCGTGAATTCGGCGTAGTCGATGCCGATGGGGAAAGCGCGGGTAACGATGCTGCGGCCTTCCCATTCGACGGTGCCGCCGTCCGCCGCGACGCGGCCGCCAAGTTCCTTCTCGACATAATGGCAGAAGGATTCGTGCCACTCGCGCGACTGGAAGCCGATGACATCGTAGTGGAGCATGTGCTCGACCAGCCGCTCGTGGAAGGGCAGCGACACGAACAGGCGTGTCGGCGGCCACGGGATGTGCAGGAACAGGCCGATGCGGTTGCGGATGCCCTTGTCCTGCAGGAATTTGCCGAGCGGCAGCAGGTGATAATCGTGGACCCAGACGAGGTCGCCCGGCTCGATCAGCGGCGTGACGCTGTCGGCGAAGCGGCGGTTCACGCGCTCATAGCCCTCGCCGAAGCTGCGCTCATATTCGGTGAGGTCGACGCGGTGGTGGAACAGCGGCCACAGCGTGCGATTGGCGTAGCCGTTGTAATATTCGTCGATGTCCTGCGGTTCGAGATCGATGGTGGCGGTGGTGACGCCGTGCTGGCGCTGCATGTCGAGATGGCCGGTGAAGGTCTCCGTTTCGTTGCCCGACCAGCCGAACCAGATGCCGCGATGCTCGCGCAGCGCAGCACTTAGCGCGACGGCGAGGCCGCCCTGCGCGCCGCTGCCGTTTTCCGCTTTCGGTACCGAAACGCGGTTCGAAATGACGATCAACCGGCTCATCGAATCGTGCTCCACGGGCGGGATAACAATCCAGCGCAGTTAATGATCCCGACAAGCGAATAGGTCTGCGGATAGTTGCCCCAAAGCTCGCCCGTTTCGAAATCCATGTCTTCGGAGAGCAGGCCGGCCTGCGTGGCGTGGCCGAGCATACGCTCGAACAGCGCGCGCGCCTCCTCGCTGCGCCCTGCGACCTGCAGCGCCTCGATCAGCCAGAAGGTGCAGATGTTGAAGGCCGTCTCCGGCCTGCCGAAATCGTCCTCGCTGGCGTAGCGCAGCATGTGCTCGCCGCGCCGCAGCGCCTTCTCGACCGCGGCGAAGGTGGCGACCATGCGCGGGTCGTCGGCGGGCAGGAAACGCAGATCGACGAGTTGGAGCAGACTGGCGTCAAGCTCCTCGCCGCCGAAGGATGCGCCGAAATGGCCGACGTTCTCCGACCATGCGCGGGTCTCGATCGCCTCGCGGATGGCGGCGGCGCGGCCCGCCCAGTACCGCTCGCGCTCCTCGAGGCCGAGGATGCGTGCGGCGTTTTCCAGCCGGTCGCACGCGGCCCAGCTCATCACCGCGCTGTAGGTGTGGACGGCGGTGCGGGTGCGGAACTCCCAGAGGCCGGCATCGGGCTTGTCGTGCATACGCCACGCCATTTCGCCGATCGCCTCCAGGCTGTGGAAATCGTCGAGATTGGCCATGCGCAGCAGGCGCCGGTCGATGAAGGCCTGAATGTTGGGCAGCACGATCTGGCCGTAGACATCGTGCTGGACCTGAAGATAGGCGGCGTTGCCGACTCGCACCGGGCCCATGCCGCGATAGCCGGCGAGGCCGTCCGCGACGGATTCATCGAGCGCGCGCGCGCCCGACACGGCATAGAGAGGCTGAAGGCTGCCATCGGCGTCGTCGACGATGTTGCGCAGATAGGCGAGATATTTTTCAAGGACGTCGAGCGCGCCGAGCCGGTTCAGCGCCTGCACCGTATAATAAGCGTCGCGGATCCAGCAGTAGCGATAATCCCAGTTCCGGCCCGAATTGGCGGCTTCCGGGATCGAGGTGGTGAGCGCGGCGACGATGGCGCCCGTCTCCTCGTGCTGGCAAAGCTTCAGCGTGATGGCGGCGCGGATCACCTGATCCTGCCATTCGAGCGGCGTGGCAAGGCCGCGCACCCAGTGTTGCCAATAGCTCTCGGTACGTTCGAGCATGGTGGCGACCTCGCGCGACACATTGCCGGCGAAGGGTTCGTCGGGGCCGAGGAAGAAATGCGCGGGACGCTCCAGCCGGAACGGCCGGCTGTCGATGACGTGGCCGACGGGCGCGTCCGTGGTGAGCCGCAGCGTCTGGTCGCCGAGCAGGAAGCGGATGTGGTTGGTGCCGTTGGTGCGCGGCGCCACCTCGCGGCCGTAGCCGCGCATCGGCGCGAGGTGGACGCGAAGGCGCGGCGAGCCCGACACGGGCTGCACAATGCGCACCCACGCCACCGGGCGGTACATGCGGCCGGTGCGTTCGAAGCGCGGGCAGAAGTCGATGACATCGACCGCGCCGCCCTCCGCATCCTCCAGCCGGGTGACGAGGATGGGCGTGTTGCGGCGGTAGGCCTGACGCGCCGAGACCTGGCCTTCCAGCGAGACCATCCAGGCGCCGGGCACCGGGCCGCCATCGTCGTTGTTCAGCAGCGCGCAGAACACCGGGTCGCCATCAACACGCGGCGCGCAGCCCCAGACGAGGCGGGCTTCAGTATCGATGAGGCCGCTGACCTGGCAATTGCCAATCGGCCAGAGTTCGAGCGAACTCACAGTGCGCCGAGCCAGGCATGGACCGCCGCGACATCGGGCAGGGCGGCCCCTGCAGCGGTGGGGCGGTGGGCGCCGACGAGCACGCCGAAGCCGCCGGCGGCGGACGCGGCGCCGAAGCCGTCCTCGTCGGTGACGTCGTCGCCGATGAAGACGGGGGTGGTGTTCCGGAATGCGGGCATGGCCATGAGTGTTGCTACGATCTTTCCTTTATCGATGCCTGGCGGCATCAGTTCGGTCACCATCTTGCCGGTCTTGACGGCAAGGCCGTGGCGGCCGCCGAGCGTGTCGGCGAAGGCCTGCACGGCGCCGCCGGCATCGGGGGCCTGCCGGTAATGAAGCGCGAAGCCGAGCGGCTTGGCTTCGACAAAAACGCCGTGCGCGGCGGCGAAGGCCAGCGCCTCCAGATGCGCGGCCTTGGGGAATGTCGCGGCCGACGGCGCGTTCGCGGGGGCCGCGGCGAGGCGGAGTTCGCCGCCGTGCGAGCCGGACAGCGTGAGCGCGGGGGCGGGGAGATAATGATCGAGATCGGCGAGGGCGCGGCCGCTGACGATGGCGAGGCGGCCCTGAAGACGCCGGCCGACGCTTTCCAGCAGGGAGATGAGATGCGGAGCGACCCGGATGGCATCGGGCTGCGGCGCCAGATCGACGAGCGTGCCGTCGAAATCGAGGAAGAGGGAAGGGTGATCCATCGTCGCCAGCGATGGGGGCGGCGGCAGCGACGGCGTGCGCGCTCGATCCGCGGTCTGGAAAGAATCGGGGTCCATGCGATGTGTGATATCAACGTCTCCCGATTGTCTCCGGTTCCGCCCTTGTGCCCGGATGCAGCGCCCCGGATCAACCCCGGATCAAGCCGCGCGAGCCCGCCAACGATAGGACTTGCACCGCCAAAGGCCCCCGATTATAGACGCGGCTCCCGGGCTCTAGGAGTGTAGCTCAGTTGGTAGAGCATCGGTCTCCAAAACCGAGGGCCGTGGGTTCGAGTCCCTCCACTCCTGCCAGTCTTCGATAGGCGAGCGGTTTTGGGGCTCGGGAACGAGTAGAGGTTCACCAGTCAACCGGCGCCGCCCGGAAGAAAAGGGCGCTGCCGGTCGGCTGTTTTTGTTTGGGAATTGAGCGCGTTAGATGGCTAAGATGACCAATCCGGGCACGTTCGTGCGGCAAGTGCGTCAGGAGACCGCGAAGGTGTCCTGGCCGACGCGTCGCGAAACGATCGTGACCACGATCATGGTGCTCATCATGACCACCATCCTGTCGCTGTTCTTCCTGGGCGTTGACCAGGTGCTGGGCCGAATCGTCCAGTTCCTGCTCGACATCGCGAAATAACGGGAAGGTTCGAAACAGGCATGGCCGCGCGCTGGTACATCATTCACGCCTACTCGAACTTCGAGAACAAGGTCCGCGATTCGATCCTCGACGAGGCGAAGCGCCTGGGTCTTGAGGCGCTCGTCGAGGAGGTCGAGGTGCCCACCGAGACCGTGACCGAGATCCGTCGCGGCAAGAAGGTGCAGGCCGAGCGGAAGTACTTCCCCGGCTATGTGCTCGCCAAGCTGCACATGACTGACGACGTGTTCCACCTTGTGAAGAACACGCCGAAGGTGACGGGTTTCCTCGGCGCGAGCGGCAAGCCCTCGCCGATCAGCGAGGCGGAAGCCGCGCGCATCCTTTCGACCAAGGGTCACCACATCGAAGCGCCGAAGGCGAAGATGAAGGTGAACTTCGAGATCGGCGACGAGGTTCGCGTGCTCGACGGTCCGTTCGCCAGCTTCAACGGCCTCGTGGAAGAGATCGATTACGATCGCGCCCGCGTGAAGGTTTCGGTGTCGATCTTCGGGCGCGCGACGCCTGTCGAGCTCGACTTCGAGCAGGTCGAGCGGACGAAGTAGTTTTTTACCCCTCGCCGTTACGGGGAGGGGCGTTGCCTGCGGGAGGCTGCCTTCGGGTGGCCGTCTGGACCGCTAAACTTGAAAGAGAGTGAGACCAATGGCCAAGAAGATTACCGGCTATATCAAGCTGCAGGTGCCGGCTGCCGCCGCCACCCCGTCGCCGCCCCTCGGGCCGGCGCTCGGTCAGCGCGGCGTCAACATCATGGAATTCTGCAAGGCGTTCAACGCCCAGACGCAGGAAATGGAAAAGGGCGCTCCGGTGCCGACGGTGATCACCGTCTATGCCGACCGCAGCTTCTCCTTCGTCACCAAGACACCGCCCGCCACCTTCCTTCTGAAGAAGGCCGCGAACCTCAAGTCCGGCTCCAAGACGCCGGGCAAGGCGAGCGCCGGAACGATCAAGCGTTCCGCCGTTCGTGAGATCGCGCAGGCGAAGATGGTCGATCTGTCGGCGAACGACATCGACGCGGCAATGAAGATCATCGAAGGCTCCGCCCGCTCGATGGGTCTCGAAGTGGTGGAGGGCTGAACATGGCCAAGCTGACGAAGAAGGCCAAGGCGCTGGCCGGCAAGGTCGACCGTGAGAAGCTCTACGGTGTCGATGAAGCCATTGCGCTCGTGAAGAGCCTCGCAAGCTCCAAGTTCGACGAGACCGTCGAGGTCGCGCTGAACCTTGGCGTCGATCCGCGTCACGCCGACCAGATGGTGCGCGGCGTCGTCCGCCTGCCGAGCGGCACGGGCAAGGACGTTCGCGTCGCGGTGTTCGCACGCGGTGACAAGGCCGAGGATGCTCGCAAGGCGGGTGCCGAGGTTGTCGGCGCCGAAGACCTGATGGAAGAAATCCAGGGCGGCCGCAGCGATTTCGACCGCGTCATCGCGACGCCCGACATGATGGGCATCGTCGGACGCCTCGGCAAGGTGCTCGGCCCCAAGGGCCTGATGCCGAACCCGAAGCTCGGGACCGTCACGCCGAACGTCGCCGAAGCCGTGGAAGCGGCCAAGGGCGGCCAGGTGGAGTTCCGCGTCGAAAAGGCCGGCATCATCCACAGCGGCATCGGCAAGGCGAGCTTCGACGACGCGGCGCTGCGGGCGAACTTCGACGCCTTCGTCGACGCCATCGTCAAGGCGAAGCCGTCGGGCGCCAAGGGCAAGTACGTTCGCAAGATCGCCATCAGCTCCACGATGGGGCCGGGCGTGAAGATCGATACGGCGACCGCAGGCGCGGCCGCCTAAACAGCATCGCGGGGCGGGCCGGAAACGGGTCGCCCCAAGATACCGTCCGAGATTGCAGGCGTTTCCGAGAGGAAACTCAAAACGCCAGCCTGCATGAGACGGGGACAAGTTTTACCGGTTGCAGCCGTGCGATGGCGAACCGGGTCTGCCGAAGGGCTCCTTTCGCCCGCACGCAGACGACGACCCCGCGGACGGGCCGAGACCCCCGGAATGGTCCGGGATTTCGGCTCAACCGTTCCGAAGGCGAGTGATCGCCCAAGGGACAAACCAGGAGTGAAGCATGGATCGCGCTGAAAAAAAGGCGCTCGTCGCATCGCTCAACCGCGTCTTCTCGGAGACCGGGGTTGTCGTCATTACGCGCAACCACGGCCTTACCGTCGCCCAGGTGACGGCTCTCCGCGGCAAGATGCGCGATGCGGGCGCGGGCTATAAAGTCGCGAAGAACAAGCTCGCCCGGATCGCACTGGAAGGTACGCCGTACACGGGGATCAGCGACATGCTGGTCGGTCCGACGGCGCTGGCAACGTCGAGTGATCCCGTTGCCGCCGCCAAGGCTGCCGTCGATTTCGCGAAGACCAACGAGAAGTTGGAAATCGTCGGCGGTGCCATGGGGGATACCATCCTCGATGCGAACGGCATCAAGCAACTGGCAACGCTGCCGTCGCTTGACGAACTGCGCGCCAAGATCATCGGCCTCATCAATGCGCCGGCGACCAAGGTGGTTCAGATCGTCCAGGCGCCCGCGGCCCAGCTTGCGCGTGTCATGGGTGCTTATGCGGCCAAGGACGCCGCCTGAGCCTCATCCGGACAGGTTCTTTCTCGATACACACATGATGATGGGCCGACGTGCCCGAATGGAGACTTAAAATGGCAGACCTTCAGAAGATTGTAGACGACCTTTCGGCGCTCACCGTTCTCGAAGCCGCGGAGCTTTCCAAGCTCCTCGAAGAGAAGTGGGGCGTTTCGGCCGCCGCCGCGGTTGCGGTTGCGGCAGCTCCGGGTGGCGGCGGCGACGCCGCTCCGGCCGCTGAAGAGAAGACCGAGTTCGACGTGATCCTCACCGGCGACGGTGGCAAGAAGATCAACGTCATCAAGGAAGTCCGCGCCATCACCAGCCTCGGCCTCGGCGAAGCCAAAGCGCTCGTCGAAGGCGCTCCGAAGGCGGTGAAGGAAGGCGTGAACAAGGAAGAAGCCGAGAAGATCAAGAAGCAGCTTGAAGAAGCCGGCGCGACCGTCGAGATCAAGTAAGCTTCACGGCTTTACGAATGAAGGGGCGGTTCCGAAAGGAGCCGCCCTTTTTTCATGCGCGCATAAGCGGCTGATTCCAAAGCCGTGCGTTTGATGTATGGTGCGAGCGAAAAGGCCGGACGGCAGCCATGCGGAAGATCGAAGACAGAACCTTTCTCGCCCTCATCGTTGTCGTCTCGCTGGCATTTGCATGGGTGCTGCTGCCGTTCTTCGGCGCGATCCTGTGGGCGCTCATTGCCGGCATCCTGTTCGAGCCCTTGAACCGGCGCGTGCTTGCGCGGTTCCCGGGGCATCCGAACCTCGCCGCGCTCCTGACGCTGCTGGTCATCGTTGCGATGGTGATTCTGCCTGCGATCACCATCGGGATTTTCCTGCTGCAGGAAGCGACCGCGATCTATGCGCGCATCGAGGGCGGGCAGATCGACGTCGGCGGCTATTTCCGGCAGGTGCAGGCGTTGCTGCCGGACTGGGCAATTTCGATTCTGCGCCGGCTCGGGCTCAGCAATATCGGCGCCATCCGCGAGAAGATCGCGGACGGCGTCGCCGACAGCTTTCAGGTGCTCGCCGCGCAGACCGTCGTGATCGGGCAGCGGACCTTCGGCTTCCTCGTCGGGCTCGGCGTGATGCTGTACCTGATCTTCTTTTTCCTTCGCGACGGCGACGCGCTCGTCGACAAGCTGCGCGGTTCGATTCCCCTGCATCCGGCGCAGCGCAACGCGCTCATTGCCAAGTTCGTGACGGTGATCCGCGCGACTGTGAAAGGCAGCATCGTCGTCGCCATCCTTCAGGGCGCGGTCGGCGGGGTCGTATTCTGGAGCCTCGGCATCCACGGCGCGCTGCTGTGGGGCGTGCTCATGGGCTTCCTGTCGCTGCTTCCGGCGGTGGGCACGGGGCTCGTGTGGGTGCCGGTCGCCATCTATCTGCTCGTCACCGGCTCGATATGGCAGGGTGTCGTGCTGGTGTTCTGCGGTTTCTTCGTCATCGGGCTCATCGACAACATCCTGCGCCCGATCCTCGTCGGCCGCGACGCGCGGATGCCCGACTATATCGTGCTTGTCTCCACACTCGGCGGCATCGAGCTGTTCGGTCTGAACGGCATCGTCATCGGACCCGTCATCGCAGCGCTGTTCATGGCGGTGTGGGAGATCGTCGCGGCGGGCCGCCGGTCCGGCTGGACCACGGCATGACGCTTCAATCTTCCAGAATGCGGCTGTGCGTGCGCGTGTCGCGCATCCGGAGGTACACAATCAGCGAAAGGCCGATCATCACGGTCACGTACCAGTAGAAGCCCTGTTCCATGCCTTCCGCCTTGAACCAGAGCGCGACATATTCGGCGGTGCCCCCGAAGATCGTGTTGGCGAGCGCGTAGGGCAAGGCGACGCCGAGCGCGCGGACGTGCGCCGGGAACAGCTCCGCCTTCACCACGGCATTGATCGAGGTGTAGCCGGTGACGATGATGAGCGCGCCGAGCACGAGCGCGAAGGCGACGAGCGGGTCGCGCGTCGTCTCCAGCGCCGAGAAGATCGGATAGGTGAAGAGCACGCCCGCGATCCCGAAGCCGACCATCAGCGGCTTGCGCCCGATCCGGTCCGACAGCGCGCCCGCGAGCGGCTGCAGCAGCATGAACACAAAGAGCGTCCCGGCGTTGATCTGCGATGCGACCTCGCGGCTGAAACCCGAGGTGTTGACCAGGAACTTCTGCATGTAGATCGAGTAGGCATAGAAAGCGAGCGTCCCCCCGGCGGTGAGCAGCATCACCACTGCCGCCTCGCGCGGATGACGCAGGAACAGCTCGCCGAGGCCGGAAACGGCGATGCCTTCCTTTTTGGCGTTCGTGAAGCTCTCGGTCTCGGCAAGGCCGCGCCGGATGTAGAACACGACGATGGCCAGCACGCCGCCGATCGCGAAGGGGATGCGCCAGCCCCATTCATCGAGCGCGGCTTCCGGCATCACGTTCTGAAGCACCAGAAGCACGCAGATGGCGAGGAGTTGCCCGGAAATCAGCGTCACATACTGAAAGCTGGAGAAGAAGCCGCGGCGCTGCTTCCCCGCCATCTCGGAAAGATAGGTCGCGCTCGCGCCATATTCGCCGCCCACGGAAAGCCCCTGCAACATGCGGGCGAGGACGAGAAGGGCGGGGGCGAACACGCCGATCGCCTCATAGTCGGGCGTCACTGCGATCAACAGCGAGCCCGCGCACATCAGCGTGACGGAGAGGGTAAGCCCCGCCTTGCGGCCGTGCCGATCGGCATAGATGCCCATGATCCACGCCCCGACCGGCCGCATCAGGAAACCGACCGCGAAAACGGCCGCGCTGTTCATCAGCTGCGCGGTGCGGTCGCCCTCGGGGAAGAAGTGCGGCGCGAAATAGAGCGCGAAGGCGGCGTAGACATACCAGTCGTACCACTCGACGAGGTTGCCTGTGGCCCCGCCGATGATGGATTTCAGGCGGTGGCGGCTGTCTGCGGCCTTCGGATCGGTCATGCGGCTGTTGTCTCCCCCTCTACGATGCCGCATCTGTTAGGGGAGCGAGGCGCAGACCGAAAGGGACTCTTGCGACAGGGGTTTGACAGCGCCGCCTGCGGCTCCTATATCCCGCTTCCTTCCACAGCCGTTCGGGAAATGATGTGCCTTCGCGCAGCGCATCGCAAGAATGGATCGGCTGCGGTTTGATGCGGAAAGCTGCGGTTCTCCCGGATGCGGGGGAGCCTGCGGCTTTTTTCGCGTCAGCGCCTGACGAATTTTGAAGAGCAAGGGCGACAAACAGCATGGCCACCCAGGCGAAATCCTTCACCGGTAAAAAGCGTATCCGCAAGGTCTTCGGGCACATCACCGAAGTCGTGCAGATGCCGAACCTCATCGAGGTGCAGCGCGAATCGTACGAGCAGTTCCTGCGCTCCGATCCCTCGCGCAATTATGTTTCGGGCCTCGAGAAGACGCTGCGGTCGGTGTTCCCGATCCGCGACTTCGCCGGCACCGCCGAGCTGGATTTCGTGAACTACGAGCTGGAAGCGCCCAAGTACGACACCGATGAGTGTCGCCAGCGCGGCATGACCTACGCAGCGCCGATGCGCGTGACGCTGCGCCTGATCGTGTTCGAAATCGACCCCGATACGGAAAGCCGCTCCGTGCTCGATATCAAGGAGCAGGACGTTTACATGGGCGACATGCCGCTCATGACCGAGAACGGCACGTTCATCGTGAACGGCACCGAGCGCGTGATCGTTTCGCAGATGCACCGTTCGCCGGGCGTGTTCTTCGATCACGACCGCGGCAAGACGCACAGCTCTGGCAAGTTCCTGTTCGCCGCGCGCGTCATTCCGTACCGCGGCTCGTGGCTCGACTTCGAGTTCGACGCCAAGGACATCGTGAACGTCCGTATCGACCGCAAGCGCAAGCTGCCGGTGACGACGCTGCTCTACGCGCTCGGCATGAACAGCGAGGACATCCTCAACCAGTTCTACGGCCGCGTGACCTACAAGCGCGCCGAGGGCGGCTGGAAGGTGCCGTTCCTGGCCGATCAATGGCGCGGCAACAAGCCGATGTTCGACATCGTCGACGCCAAGTCCGGCGAGATCGTCTTCGAGCAGGGCAAGAAGATCACGCCGCGCGCCGCCAAGAAGGCGGAGAACGACGGCCTTTCCGAGCTGCTGATCCCGACCGAGGAAATCTTCGGCCGCTATTCGGCGTTCGACCTTGTCAACGACAAGACCGGCGAGATCTACATCGAGGCCGGTGACGAGGTGACGGAGGAAAATCTCGCCAAACTCGACGGCGCGAATATCTCCGACATCGACCTGCTCGACATCGATCACGTCAATATCGGCGCATGGATGCGCAACACGCTGATGGCGGACAAGGTCGAGGAGCGCGATCACGCGCTCGCCGAGATCTACCGCGTCATGCGCCCCGGCGAGCCGCCGACGCGCGAGACCGCCGAAGGCATGTTCGCGGGCCTGTTCTTCGATCCCGAGCGCTACGACCTTTCGGCCGTGGGCCGCGTGAAGATGAACATGCGCCTCGACCTCGATGCCGAGGACACGGTGACGACGCTCCGCAACGAAGACATTCTTGCGGTTGTGAAGACGCTCGTGGAGCTGAAGGACGGCAAGGGCGACATCGACGACATCGACAATCTCGGCAACCGCCGTGTGCGTTCGGTCGGCGAGCTTCTGGAAAACCAGTACCGCGTCGGCCTGCTCCGCATGGAGCGCGCCGTGAAGGAGCGCATGTCGTCGGTCGATATCGAAACGACGATGCCGAACGACCTCATCAACGCGAAGCCGGCGGTTGCGGCGGTGCGTGAGTTCTTCGGGTCCTCGCAGCTCTCGCAGTTCATGGACCAGACGAACCCGCTCTCCGAAGTGACGCACAAGCGCCGCGTTTCGGCGCTCGGGCCGGGCGGTCTCACCCGCGAGCGCGCGGGCTTCGAGGTTCGCGACGTTCACCCGACGCACTATGGCCGTATCTGCCCGATCGAAACGCCGGAAGGCCCGAACATCGGTCTGATCAACAGCCTCGCGACGTTCAGCCGCGTCAACAAGTACGGCTTCATCGAAACGCCGTACCGCAAGGTCGTGGACAACAAGGTGACGAACGACGTCATCTATCTGTCGGCGATGGAAGAAGCGAAGCATACGATCGCGCAGGCGAACGCCGAGCTGAACGACGAGCGCGGTTTCGTGGAAGAACTGGTTTCAGCCCGCGAGGCCGGCGAGTTCCTGATGGCGCCGCGCAATCATATCACGCTGATGGACGTGAGCCCCAAGCAGCTCGTTTCGGTCGCCGCATCGCTCATTCCGTTCCTGGAAAACGATGACGCCAACCGCGCGCTCATGGGATCGAACATGCAGCGTCAGGCCGTGCCGCTGCTCCGCGCCGAGGCGCCGTTCGTCGGCACCGGCATGGAAGGCACCGTGGCGCGCGATTCGGGCGCCGCGATTGCTGCACGCCGCACGGGCATCATCGATCAGGTCGACGCGACCCGTATCGTTATCCGTGCGACGGAAGAGAGCGACGCCGGCAAGTCGGGCGTTGATATCTATACGCTGCAGAAGTTCCAGCGTTCGAACCAGAACACCTGCATCAACCAGCGTCCGCTGGTGAAGGTGGGCGACATTGTCCAGCGCGGCGACATCATCGCCGACGGTCCTTCGACGCAGCTTGGTGAGCTGGCTTTGGGCCGGAACGTGCTCGTCGCGTTCATGCCGTGGAACGGCTACAACTACGAGGACTCCATCCTCATCTCCGAGCGGATCGTGAAGGACGACGTCTTCACCTCGATCCACATCGAAGAGTTCGAGGTGATGGCCCGCGACACCAAGCTCGGGCCGGAGGACATCACGCGCGATATCCCGAACGTCGGTGAGGAAGCGCTCCGCAACCTCGACGAGGCGGGCATCGTCTACATCGGTGCCGAGGTCGAGCCGGGCGACATTCTCGTCGGCAAGATCACGCCGAAGGGCGAAAGCCCGATGACGCCGGAAGAAAAGCTGCTCCGCGCCATCTTCGGCGAAAAGGCGTCGGACGTGCGCGACACTTCGCTCAAGCTGCCGCCGGGCGTTGCCGGCACGGTCGTCGAGGTGCGCGTGTTCAACCGTCACGGCATCGACAAGGACGAGCGCGCGCTCCAGATCGAGCGCGAGGAGATCGAGCGTCTCGAGAAGGACCGCGACGACGAACGCGCCATTCTCGATCGTGCGACCTACGCGCGCCTGAAGGACATGCTCATCGGCCAGACCGTTGCGGCGGGCCCGAAGGGCGTCAAGAAGGGCGCCGTCATCGACGATGCGATGCTCGCCGAGCAGCCGCGCCGCGAATGGTGGAAGTTCGCCGTGGAGGAGGACAAGCTCCAGTCCGATCTCGAAGCCGTCAAGGGGACGTGGGAAGAGGCGCTGAAGAGCCTCGACCGCCGTTTCGCGGAGAAGGTCGAGAAGCTGCAGCGCGGTGACGAGATGCTGCCGGGCGTGCTCAAGATGGTGAAGGTCTTCGTCGCGGTGAAGCGCAAGCTGCAGCCGGGCGACAAGATGGCCGGCCGTCACGGCAACAAGGGCGTCATCAGCCGCATCCTGCCGATCGAGGACATGCCGTTCCTCGACGACGGCACGCATGTGGATATCGTGCTCAATCCGCTCGGCGTGCCTTCGCGCATGAACGTCGGTCAGATTTTCGAAACCCACCTCGGCTGGGCCGCGCGCGGTCTCGGACGTCAGATCAGCGCCATGCTGGAAGACATCCATGCCAAGGCGCAGGGTCTCGACAAGGAAGACGCCAAGGGTTTGCGCGACAAGCTGAAGGCCATCTATGGCCAGCAGTACAATGCGGAGATCGACGGCCAGTCCGACGACGAGCTCATGGAGCTTGCCACCAACCTCGCTTCGGGCGTGCCGATGGCGACGCCGGTGTTCGACGGCGCCCGCGAGGCGGACGTGTCGAACATGCTGGAACTCGCCGGTCTCGACCGGTCGGGCCAGGTGGAGCTGTACGACGGCCGCACCGGCGAGATGTTCGATCGCAAGGTGACTGTCGGCTACATCTACATGCTGAAGCTGCACCACCTTGTGGACGACAAGATCCACGCGCGTTCGATCGGGCCGTACAGCCTCGTCACCCAGCAGCCGCTGGGCGGTAAGGCGCAGTTCGGCGGTCAGCGCTTCGGTGAGATGGAAGTGTGGGCGCTGCAGGCTTACGGCGCGGCGTACACGCTGCAGGAAATGCTGACGGTGAAGTCGGACGACGTCGCCGGCCGCACCAAGGTCTACGAGGCGATCGTCAAGGGCGACGACACGTTCGAGGCCGGCATCCCCGAAAGCTTCAACGTGCTCGTCAAGGAAATGCGTTCGCTCGGCCTCAACGTCGAACTGCGCAACAGCGAGGACGACGAAGCCGAGGCGAAAGCCATTGCGGCGGAATGAATGATCTCTCCCTCTCCCGCGTGCGGGAGAGGGTCGTGAGGACCGGAAGCGGTATCCTCATCCGCCTGCGCCGGTTGGCGCGGGGCAGAAATTCGGAGGCGGTATGAACCACGAACTGATGAACTTCTACAACCCGGCGGCGAAGCCGGAGACCTTCGACCAGATCCGCATCGGTCTGGCGAGCCCGGAGCGGATCCGCTCGTGGTCGTTCGGCGAGATCAAGAAGCCGGAGACGATCAACTACCGGACGTTCAAGCCCGAGCGCGACGGCCTGTTCTGCGCCCGCATCTTCGGTCCGATCAAGGACTACGAGTGCCTGTGCGGCAAGTACAAGCGCATGAAGTACAAGGGCATCGTCTGCGAAAAGTGCGGCGTCGAGGTCACCGTCTCCAAGGTGCGCCGCGAGCGCATGGGCCATATCGAGCTGGCCGCGCCGGTCGCGCACATCTGGTTCCTGAAGTCGCTGCCGAGCCGCATCGGCATGTTGCTCGACATCCAGCTGAAGCAGCTGGAGCGCGTGCTCTATTTCGAACAGTTCATCGTCATCGAGCCGGGCCTCACGCCGCTCGAGAAGTATCAGCTGCTCACCGAGGATGAACTCCTCGAGGCGCAGGACGAGCATGGCGAGGACGCATTCACCGCCGGCATCGGCGCCGAGGCGATCCAGAAGCTGCTCGAAAGCCTCGACCTCGAAGGCGAGAAGAAGATTCTCCTCGAAGAGCTCGCGGTCACCAAGTCCGAGCTGAAGCCCAAGAAGATCATCAAGCGCCTGAAGGTCATCGAGAGCTTCCTTGAATCCGGCAACCGTCCGGAGTGGATGATCCTGAACGTCGTTCCGGTGATCCCGCCCGAACTGCGCCCGCTCGTCCCGCTGGACGGCGGCCGCTTCGCGACGTCCGACCTCAACGACCTCTACCGCCGCGTCATCAACCGTAACAACCGCCTGAAGCGGCTCATCGAGCTGCGCGCGCCGGACATCATCGTCCGCAATGAAAAGCGTATGCTTCAGGAAGCGGTCGATGCGCTGTTCGACAACGGCCGCCGCGGCCGCGTCATCACCGGCGCCAACAAGCGTCCGCTGAAGTCGCTCAGCGACATGCTCAAGGGCAAGCAGGGCCGCTTCCGCCAGAACCTGCTCGGCAAGCGCGTCGATTATTCGGGTCGTTCAGTCATCGTCACGGGTCCGGAGCTGAAGCTCCACCAGTGCGGCCTGCCGAAGAAGATGGCGCTCGAGCTGTTCAAGCCGTTCATCTACTCGCGCCTCGACGCCAAGGGTCTCTCGATGACCCTGAAGCAGGCGAAGAAGTGGGTGGAGAAAGAGCGCAAGGAAGTCTGGGACATCCTCGACGAAGTCATTCGCGAGCACCCCGTTCTCCTGAACCGCGCGCCGACGCTCCACCGCCTCGGCATTCAGGCGTTCGAGCCCGTGCTGATCGAGGGCAAGGCGATCCAGCTGCACCCGCTCGTCTGCTCGGCGTTCAACGCCGACTTCGACGGCGACCAGATGGCCGTGCACGTTCCGCTGAGCCTTGAGGCGCAGCTGGAATGCCGCGTCCTGATGATGTCCACGAACAACATCCTGTCCCCCGCCAACGGCAAGCCGATCATCGTGCCGTCGCAGGACATGATCCTCGGCCTCTATTACCTCTCGATGGAGCGCAAGGGCGAGCCGGGCGAGGGTATGCTGATCTCCGACATGTCGGAAGTGCATCAGGCGCTGAACGCCAAGGCGGTCACGCTGCACTCCAAGATCATCAGCCGCGTTCCGCAGACGTCCGAGGACGGCAAGACCTACATGAAGCGGGTCGAAACCACGGCGGGCCGGATGCTGCTCGGCGAGTGCCTGCCCAAGAACCACAAGGCGCCGTTCGAAATCGTCAACCGCCTCCTCACCAAGAAGGAGATCGCCGACGTCATCGACACCGTCTACCGCGAATGCGGACAGAAGGAGACGGTGCTGTTCGCCGATGCGATCATGGGGCTGGGCTTCCGCCACGCCTGCATGGCCGGCATCAGCTTCGGCAAGGACGACATGGTCATCCCCGACGAGAAGGAAGCGATGGTCGACGAGACCCGCAGCCTCGTGAAGGACTTCGAGCAGCAGTATCAGGACGGCCTGATCACGCAGGGCGAGAAGTACAACAAGGTCGTCGATGCCTGGGCACGTTGCGGCGACCGTGTCGCCGATGCGATGATGGCGCGCATCTCCGCGCGTCCGGTCGACGAGAACGGCCGCGAGATGCAGATCAACTCGATCTACATGATGGCGCACTCGGGCGCCCGTGGTTCGCAGGCGCAGATGAAGCAGCTCGCGGGTATGCGCGGCCTGATGGCCAAGCCGTCGGGCGAGATCATCGAAACGCCGATCATCTCGAACTTCAAGGAAGGCCTCACCGTCCTTGAATACTTCAACTCCACGCACGGCGCCCGCAAGGGTCTCGCCGACACCGCGCTCAAGACGGCGAACTCGGGTTACCTCACCCGCCGTCTCGTCGACGTGTCGCAGGATTGCGTGGTGATCGAGGACGATTGCGGCACCGACAACGCGCTGACCATCAAGGCCATCGTCGAAGGCGGCACCACCATCGTCTCGCTCGGCGAACGCATCCTCGGCCGTACGCTGGCCGCGGACGTCGTCGACCACAAGACGAACGAAGTCGTGATGCCGGCCGGCACGCTGCTGACCGAAGCCGAGACGGCGATTGTCGAGGCGGCGGCACCGCAGTCGGTGCTTATTCGTTCGCCGCTGGTCTGCGAGACGCGTCAGGGCGTCTGCGGCGCCTGCTACGGACGCGATCTTGCACGCGGTACGCCGGTTAACATCGGCGAGGCCGTGGGCGTTATCGCGGCGCAGTCGATCGGTGAGCCGGGCACGCAGCTCACGATGCGGACCTTCCACATCGGCGGTGCGGCGCAGGTCTCCGAGCAGTCGACGCTGGAAGCGAGCTTCGATGGTACGATCGAGCACCGTAACCTCGATACGATCACCGACAGTCGCAGCCGCCACATCGCGATGAGCCGCAACGGCGAACTCGCGATCGTTGATATGGATGGTCGCGAGCGTTCGGTGCACCGTATTCCGTACGGTGCGATCCTTGCGAACGCGCCGGGGCATATCGTTTCCAAGGGCGATCGTCTGGCCGAGTGGGATCCGTACACGCTGCCGGTGATCACCGACAAATCGGGTACGGTGAAGTATCAGGACCTGATCGAGGGTGTCTCGCTGACGGAGAACGTCGACGAGGCCACCGGCATCACCAACAAGATGGTGGTCGACTGGCGCAGCCAGCCGAAGTCCGGCGATCTGCGTCCGCGCATCACGCTGCTCGACGAGGCCTCGGGCGAAGCCGGCCGCTACATGCTGTCGGTCGATGCCATTCTCTCGGTGAACGAGGGCCAGAAGGTGGAGGCCGGCGACGTCATCGCGCGTATTCCGCGCGAGGCGGCGAAGACCCGCGACATCACCGGCGGTCTGCCGCGCGTCGCTGAGCTGTTCGAGGCGCGCAAGCCCAAGGACAATGCGGTCATCGCCCGCTGCGACGGTCGCATCGAGTTCGGCAAGGACTACAAGACCAAGCGCCGCATCATCATCCACCCGGAAGACGGTTCGGACGCGGCCGAGTACATGATCCCGAAGGGCAAGCACATCTCGGTGCAGGAAGGCGACTTCGTGCGTCGCGGCGACTACCTGCTCGATGGCAATCCCGATCCGCACGACATTCTGGACGTGCTGGGCGTGGAGGCCCTCGCCGAATATCTGGTCTGGGAGATCCAGGAGGTCTATCGGCTCCAGGGCGTGAAGATCAACGACAAGCACATCGAGGTGATCGTTCGCCAGATGCTGCAGAAGGTCGAGATCACCGATTCGGGCGGCACCACGCTGCTCGTCGGCGAACAGATCGACGCCGAAGAGCTGAACGAGGAAAACATCAAGGCCGCGAAGGAAAAGCGTGATCCGGCGGTGGGCAAGCCCATCCTGCTCGGTATCACCAAGGCATCGCTGCAGACGCGGTCGTTCATCTCGGCCGCCTCGTTCCAGGAAACGACGCGCGTGCTCACCGAAGCTTCGGTGCAGGGCAAGTCGGACACGCTGATGGGTCTCAAGGAGAACGTCATCGTTGGCCGCCTGATCCCGGCCGGCACCGGCGCCGCGCTCGCCCGCGCGCGCATTGCGGCATCGAGCCGCGACGCGCAGCTCCGGGCCCGTCAGAAGCGGGTGCTGGATGCGGCGCAGACTGCGGCCGGCGAAACCGTCGACGCCTGACGCGTCTTTTGATGATGAAAGGGGGCCTCGCCGGGAAACCGGCGGGGCCTCTTTCGTTTTCGGCGTCGGCGCTCTTTACACCGGTGTCAGGAGTCGCTCTGCCCTGCGAACCGGAAAGACCGGATTTCCGCCCTCCCGCCAGGATGGCACGATCCGTGCTTGTCCCATCGCGGGACAGTGAGGGAGATGGGCCGATGCTCTGGTGGGTCGCGGGCGTAGTTGGTGCGTTGCTCCTTGCTGCGCTGTTGGCGCCGCCGGCGCCGGGCCGCCGATCACTCGGCCGGATAGATTTCGGCGACGAGCCCACCGACACCGACGAGAACCAGCGGCAGGGCTGAACGCCGCGCTGTTGCGCGCATCCCTCACCGGTAGGGGTTCCGGCATTGGCGGGATATCGATGTGACTTTCGGGGTTGCATCGGAGGCGGCGAGGCCCGAAAGGCGGGGCCAATGCTGCCGGAGCCTGTTGAAGTCCATGGACGCCTGTTGGAATTTGCTCCGCGGATCGACTAACGTCCGGCGCTTTCACAATGCGGAGCGTCATATTGCCTAACAGCGATCTCAGGGTCGCCCTGTTCTCGGGCAACTATAATTATGTGAAGGACGGCGCCAATCAGGCGCTGAACCGGCTCGTCGGCTACCTGCTGCGGCAGGGCGTCGCGGTTCGCGTTTACTCGCCGACCATCGAAAACCCGGCATTCGCGCCGACGGGTGACCTTGTTTCGATTCCGTCCGTACCGATCCCCGGACGCGGCGAGTATCGGCTCGGGCTCGGCATCGGCGGCGTAAAGGCGGACCTCAAGGCCTTCGACCCGCACATCGTTCACATCGCTTCACCCGACATCATCGGCCACCGCGCCGTCGGGTGGGCGCGGGCGCGAGGCAAGCCGGCGGTGGCGTCCGTCCATACGCGCTTCGAAACCTATTTCCGCTATTACCGGATGCACTGGATGCAGACCGTGATCGAGGCGGTTCTGCGCCGTCTCTACAAGCGCTGTGTGGAAATCTACGCGCCTTCCGAAAGCATGGCGGCGGTGCTCACCGACCAGCGCATGAGCCGCAACGTCCATATCTGGAGCCGCGGTATCGACGGCGACCTCTACCGCCCCGATCGGCGCGACATGGAATGGCGGCGGAGCCTCGGCATCGCGGACGAGGACGTGGTGATCCTGTTCGTGGGACGCCTCGTGCTCGAGAAAGGCCTCGACACCTTCGCGGCGACGCTCTCGGAGCTGGATGCGCGCGGTGTGCCCTACAAGGCGCTGTTTGTCGGAGACGGCCCGGCACGGCCGTGGATCGAGGCGCAGGCGCCGCAGGGCATCTTCCTCGGCTTCCAGTCGGGCGATGCGCTGGCGCGTGCCTATGCGTCGGCTGATGTGATGTTCAATCCCTCGTCGACCGAGACGTTCGGCAACGTGACGCTGGAAGCGATGGCGAGCGGCCTTCCCGTGGTGGCGGCGCGCGCGACCGGCAGCCTCAGCCTCGTCACGCCCGGCCTCAACGGGCAGCTGACGACGCCCGACGACATCCAGGAATCGGCGGATGCGCTCGCAGCCTATATCGCCGATTCGGAAAGCCGCACGGCGGCTGGAAAAGCGGGCCGCGAGATCAGCAAGCGCTTCGACTGGGACACGATCAACGGCGCGCTGTTGCAGCGCTATCGCACCGTTGTTGCACGCAGCTCTTCAAAAGCCCGACGTTAGCCCTTATATGGGTGTTGCCGTCTTCGGGCGGCTATGGCGATAAATGATGCCGTGAAATAGGTACAGCGGACCCGGGGGCGGTACCCGGCGGCTCCACCAGTTTCGCCGGACGGGCTATAACGGCCTGTCCGGACATGGGGCCGAACTAGGATCGACGTGTGCTGAAAGACGGTTTTCTTTGCCCGGCCTGAATGCGCCGTAAAACCGTTCAAAACCTACAAATGCCAACGATAACGAGGCATTCGCGATCGCCGCGTAACTAAAGCCCTTCGGGGAATAGGTTACAAAGCTTAGCGCGGTTCGGGCCGCACCGGGCAACAGAAGCGGACACCAGCGGCACGGGGAGCGCCGGGCAACAGAAGCTCCCCACTTTCACCGTTCATCCAGAGTCGGACTTGACCGCGCGGCGGCGCCGCGCCACCAAGTGCCCTTGTGATAAAGAGGGCCGCATGAACGCCGAAACACCGGAAAGCCTGATCCCGTATGACGAGATCGTGCAGGATGCGCTGCGCGGCGTCGTGTTCGGCGTTCTGAAGCGGGTGGAGAGCGATGGGGGCCTGCCCGGCAACCACCATTTCTACATCGCCTTCAAGACCGGCGCCCCCGGCGTCGAGATGCCGGCGCACCTGCGCCAGCGCTATCCCGATGAGATGACGATCGTCATCCAGCACCGCTACTGGGAGCTGAAAGTCGATCGCGAGCACTTCGAGATCGGCCTTTCGTTCAACCAGGTGCCGACCAAGCTTTCGATTCCCTATACGGCGATCACGGGCTTTCACGACCCCTCGGTGGAGTTCGCGCTGCAGTTTCCGACACCCGAGGGCGTCGCGCCCTCCACACCGGAGCCAGAACCCGAGCCTACGCCACCCGAAAGCGGTGACGGGTCGAACGTGGTGACGCTCGACGCCTTCCGGAAAAAATGAGCGCTACGCGCATCGAAACGGATAGCTTCGGGCCGATCGATGTGTCGGCCGCAGCTTACTGGGGTGCGCAGACCCAGCGTTCCATCGGCAATTTCCCCATCGGCGGCGAGCGTATGCCCGTGCCGCTGGTGCGAGCACTCGGCCTCATCAAGCAGTCGGCCGCCTATGTGAACGCCGAGCTTGGCGTGCTCGACAACAATCTCGCACCCGCGATCATCGAGGCTGCGGCCGAGGTGGCGGGCGGCAAGCGTGACGACCAGTTCCCGCTCGTTGTCTGGCAGACCGGTTCGGGCACGCAGAGCAACATGAACGCCAACGAGGTGATCGCGGGCCGTGCCAACGAAATCCTGACCGGCACGCGCGGCGGCAAGGTGCCGGTGCATCCGAACGATCACGTCAATGCGTCGCAAAGCTCCAACGACACGTTCCCGACCGCGATGCACGTCGCGGCGGCGCGCGAGGTGAACGAACGACTGATTCCGGCGCTCCGGCACCTGCACGCCGCGCTCGCCGCGAAAGCGGAAGCCTTTGCCGATATCGTGAAGATCGGCCGCACGCACCTTCAGGACGCGACGCCGGTGACGCTGGGGCAGGAGTTTTCCGGTTACGCGCAGCAACTCACGGATGGCATCGCGCGCGCCGAGGCGGTGCTGCCGCGGCTCTACCGGCTGGCGCAGGGCGGCACGGCAGTCGGCACCGGGCTCAACGCGCCCGAAGGCTTCGCCGAGGGCATCGCGAAGGAACTCGCGCGGCTTTCCGGTCTGCCGTTCGAAACCGCGCCCAACAAGTTCGAGGCGCTCGCCACGCACGACACGATGGTCGAGCTGTCGGGCGCGCTCAATGTGCTTGCGGTCAGTCTCAACAAGATCGCGAACGACATCCGCCTGCTCGGCTCGGGGCCGCGCTCCGGGCTCGGCGAGCTTTCGCTCCCGGAAAACGAGCCGGGCAGTTCGATCATGCCGGGTAAGGTGAACCCCACGCAGGCCGAGGCGCTGACGATGGTGGCCGCGCAGGTGATGGGGAATCACGTCACCGTCACCGTGGGCGGCGCGCAGGGGCACATGGAGCTCAACGTCTTCAAGCCCGTGATCGCCTATAATGTGCTCCAGTCGATCTGCCTGATTGCCGACGCATCCGTGAGTTTCGCGGATCGCTGCGTTGTAGGGATCGAGCCTAACCGCGAGCGCATCGCCGATCTCGTCGAGCGCTCTCTGATGCTGGTGACGGCGCTCGCGCCCGAGATCGGCTACGACAATGCCGCGGCCATAGCCAAGCACGCGCACACGCACGGGCTGACGCTGCTCGAAGCAGCAAAAGCGCTCGATCTGATCGATGAGACGCGGTTTCGCGCGCTCGTCCGTCCGGAGACGATGCTGGCGCCGGGGCGTTAGGCGGCGCGCTCTTCGGCCTCGGCGGCGCCTGACGTATACGCCTCGTCGTAGTGGATGCCGAAGCGGTCTTCCTCCACCCACCGCACGATGCCGGAGCGGGGCTGTTGGCCTTCCACGAAGGTCGTGACCCGGTCGTCGGGCTTCGGCAGCCAGCGCGCTTCGAACATCGCACCCGTATCGGAGGTATTGCGCAGCCGGGCGTTGCGCTTGCGGCCGTTGTGCAGGATCGTCGCGCGTCGCAGCATGGCGATACGGCGGGGCCGGTTTGACTTCACGCCGTTCGGTGCGATCGGCGCTTCGGAGCGCGCAAGAATGCCTGCCTCGGCCCAAGGTACGGCCTTGCCGAAGATGAAGCCCTGCACCTGCGTACAGCCGATGCGGCGGATGATATCGAGATCGTCGTGCGTCTCGACGCCTTCGGCCGTGGTGATCATGCCGAGACTGTCGGCGAGCGCGACGATCGCCTTCACGATCGCGGCCTTCTGCCCGCCCCGCTCGGCCGCGCCGGAGACGAACGAGCGGTCGATCTTGATCTTCTTGAAGGGCGCCTTGGTGAGATAGGAGAAGCCCGAATAGCCGGTGCCGAAATCATCGAGCGTCAGCCGCACGCCGATCGCGCCGAGGCGCTGCAGCGTGGCGCGTGTCGCGGGGTTTTCCTCGAGGAAGACGCTTTCGGTGATCTCAAGCTCCAGCCGCTCGGGCGCAAGACCGGCCTGCGCGAGCGCGTTGATCACCAGCGTCGGCAATTCCGGGTTCGTCACCTGGATCGGCGAGAGGTTGACGGCGATGCCGATGTGCTCGGGCCACTTCGCCGCGACCATGCAGGCGTTCCGCAGCACCCATTCACCGATGCCGTCGATAAGGCCGGTTTCCTCGGCGATCGGAATGAAGGTCGCCGGCGAGATTTCGCCGTGGCGCGGATGGTGCCAGCGCACCAGCGCTTCGAAGCCGACGAGCTTTTCGCTGGCCGTTTCGACGAGCGGCTGGAAATTGAGCGACAGCCCGTTGCCGACGAGCGCGCCGCGCAGGTCGTTTTCGATCTGCCGGCGCGTCTCGGCATTGCGGTGCATCCCGCCTTCGTAGAAACGATGCTTGCCGCGCCCGTCCGATTTCGCGGCGTAAAGCGCGAGGTCGGCGTTCCGCATCAGCGCGTCGATGCTGTGGCCGTTGTCGGGACCGATGGCGATGCCGACGCTCGCGCCGATGGTGATTCGGTGGCCTTCCACGGTGTAGGCCGCCGAAAGATAGTCGATGATGCGCTGCGCAAAGGCGGAAAGTTCGCCCAGCGTTTCGGCATCGCGCACGACGATCGCGAACTCGTCGCCGCCGAGCCGCCCGACACGGCCGTCCGCCCCGACCAGCGTGCCGAGCCTGTCGGCGACCTGTTCGAGCAGCTTGTCGCCCACCGGATGGCCGAGCGTGTCGTTCACCGATTTGAAGCGGTCGAGATCGAGCAGCAGCAGCGCGCAGCGCTGCGGCACGCCGCCGCCGTGGCTGAGAAGCGCGGTTTCCAGCGTCTCGCGGATGGTGATGCGGTTCGCAAGGCCGGTGAGCGGATCGAAGCGCGCAAGGCGCATGGCGCGGTCTTCGGATCGACGCACATCGGTAAGATCGCCGCCGATCCCCGTGAAGCCCTCGAAATGGCCATGCTGGCTGTAGATCGGCGTGCCCGCGATCGACCACCACTGGATGCCGAGCGGGAACAGCACGGGGATGACCACGTCGTGAAACGGCAGCTTGCCTTGCAGGTGAAATTCCAGCGTTCGAAGCGAAGTTGCCGCCTCGTCCTGGTCTTCCACCTCAAGCGAGATGATGTCTCCAAGCGGGCGCCCGATCAGCCGGTCGTTCGTGGTGCCGTGCGCCGCGCCGAACGAGGGCGAGATATAGGTGATCCGTCCGTCGGCATCGGTTTCCCAGAACCAGCCGTTGCCGCAGGTCTCGAATGTCGCGCAGAGCCTGCGCACGCGCTGATCGCCGATATCGCGCATCGATCCCTCGACGCGTTCGATGAGCGTGCGCCGCCCGGCTAGGTAGAGCGTCAGCGCGCCCGACAGCACCACGACCGCCGCGGCGGACGAGGCGAAGCCATCGAGCCGGGTGACAAGCGTGACCGCGAACGCGACCATATAGGCCATCGCCGCGAGCGGCATCGGCGACAGGGCGACAATGCCGAGCACAAGCATCGAAATGGACAGAACGAGCGCGAACGGTATGTCGCTGATGACCGGAAGCGTGCTCCAGAGAAGCCCCGCCGCGGCGCTCAGCGTCACGAGGCCGCGCGCCGTATCGGCGACCTCCCCCGCCTTCGGCTGGGCTTCACGCAGCCCGAACACCGCGAACAACGTCGTCAACACGCCGCCCGCCGCAAGCCATGCGCCCTGGATCGAGGCGGTGAGCGGCACGTGCCAAAGCGTAACGCCGGCCCAGATCAGCGCGCCGACGATCGCGAACAGCGGTATCGTGGGGCGGAGATCGAGCAGCTGCCGGTGTGTGTTGGCAATCTCGCTGCGCGAGCCGAGGCGGGGCAGCGCGACACCGGCCAGCCAGTTCCGCGGCTCGCGAAGATTGGCGGCAGGATCGGCGCCTACAGCATCGCGAATCGGTTTGGCGGGACGGCTGGGCATATCACGCTGCGGTGGCTACCGATGGGTCATCGGGCCCGGCGGCAGGGACATGCCGGTCGCGTCCGGTCCTCTTCGCCTCGTAAAGCGCTGCGTCGGCGCGCCGGTAGACCTGCCGCCATGTGCGGTCGTCGGCAATGATGCCCGATGCGGAGCCGATGCTGACAGTGATGCGGATGCCGTCCGTCATCGGCGTCGCGCGGAAGGCGCGGAGAATCGTACCGGCCGTGTCGTCGCGTTCGGTGTAGGGCACGATAAGCCCGAATTCCTCGCCGCCGAGGCGTCCGGCAACACCGTTCGCGGGTGAAATGCTTTCGAGCAGTCGCCCGGCCTCGCGCAGCACGCGGTCACCGAACTCGTGTCCGAAGCCGTCGTTCACGGTCTTGAAGTGATCGATGTCGATCAGCAGCAGCCGTGATTTCAGCTTACCCTTGCCGCTCCTGCGGATGCCGTATTCGATAAAGGCGCGGCGGTTGAGAAGGCCGGTCAGCGCATCGGTTTCGGCAAGGTAGGTCAGCTCGATCTCGCGGGCGCGCGCCTCGTCACGCTCGGCGCGAATGTTGGAGATGCGGTAGGCGATGCCGATCATGCTGAGCACGCATTCAAAGCACATCGCGTAGAAATAGCTGTCTTCGATGAAGGCGCTCGTCTCCATGAAGCCGAGCGCGACGAGGATGCGGGCGAAGGCTCCGGCAAGCGGCACGGCCCAGGCCACCGTGTAGATGAGGATGATGCGGCTGCCCCGGCGCCATGCGATGATCGCCAGCGGGAAGATCAGCGCCATGGTGAGCGCACCGAGGATGTTCACCGCGGCGAGCGGGATATGAAGCAGTGCTGGCGCCTGGAACAGCGTGATGAGCGCGATGACGCCCGCGCCGACCTGCAATGTCGCGAGCGCGATGCCCGCGATGCCGAGCCGCATGTGCACGGTGCCGCGTTCCAGCAGCGTGATCGTGAAGACGACCGCGAACCACAGCATCACCGGCAAAATGGCCTCCGCGGCCACGTTGCCGAGCATGGGCGGCAACCCCGCAGGAAGCAGCCGCATCAGGATGCCGGATGCGGCGATGCCGTAGAATAACGTCGCGGCGGTCATGCCGCAGTAGAAGAAGAGGAACGCGTAGCGCAGCCAGACGAGCAGGACGAGATTGAAGAACAAGGTGGCCAGGATCACGCCGCCGAACAGCCCGTAGGTCAGCGATTGCCGCTCGATCTCAATGGATTCCGCTTGGGGGGTCTCCACCGCAGGGCGAACGAAGGCACCGCGCGGGTCGACGACCTTCTCAGCGTGCAGCGCGATGGTTTCGATCGTTCCCGGCCGCCATGGAATGCGCAGCCGGAACATGCCGCCGAGTTCGGTGTGGCGTGCGGCGGAGGCGGCGTCGTGGCGCGTCGTCCAGACGGTGCCGTCGGCATAGCGGACGTAAAGCGTAACCTCTTCGAAAAGCGTCTGTTTGAGGTGGACGGACAGGGGCTCGGCAGGCTTCTGCGCGAGGGCGAGGCCGGATTTCACCAGCCAGCTGTTCCGCATCTCGCCCGTCGATAGCCTACCCGGGCAATCGCCGCGCGCAGCCCTCTTCATCGCGCCGGCAAGGTTGAGATCTTCGTGATCGGGGAAAATGCACGCGGTGGTGCTGATATCGACCCCGATCTGCGCGTTCGCCGCTGATGAAATGGTCGACGCACAGAAAAGCAATGCCGCAAGCAAGAGCAGCCCGCGCCGTGCGAACATGGCGGTTATGCCGAAAAAACCATGCATACGCTTTAGGTTAACGCAGCGGATGATAACGATTCGCTAATTACGTTCTTCTTTGCGCAATCTTGACCACGGCTCGCCTTGCTTTATGTGCGGCGCGCATGGACGCACGGACAGACAAGGCCGGAAAAATCGAGCGGCGCGGTATCCTTTTCGTGCTGTCTTCCCCTTCGGGCGCGGGAAAAACCACGATGGCGCGGCGTCTGCTCGCGGCGGAACCGCAGATGGCGGTTTCCGTGTCGGCGACGACGCGTGCCAAGCGCCCGGGCGAGGTGGACGGCATCGACTATCACTTCCGCACCGAGGCGCAGTTCGCGCGCATGGTCGATGCCGGCGAGTTCCTGGAATGGGCGCACGTGTTCGGCAACCGCTACGGCACGCCGCGTGCCGCCGTGGAGACCGCGCTTCGCATGGGCCGCGACGTGCTGTTCGACGTGGACTGGCAGGGCACGCAGCAGCTCGCGCAGTCGATGGGCGACGATGTCGTCTCCATCTTCCTGTTGCCGCCGACGATGGCCGAGCTGGAACGCCGCCTGCGCGCGCGCCGCACCGACAGCGAAGAGGTGATCGAGGGCCGCATGTCGCGCGCTGCCGCCGAAATCAGCCACTGGCCCGAATATGACTATGTGCTCGTCAACGAGGACATGCACGACTGCTTCGAGCAGATTCACACCATCGTTCACGCCGAGCGGCTGAGGCGGCAGCGCCGGGGCGCATGGCTTACCGAATTCACCCGCGAGATGGTGGGAAAACAAGGCTGACCGTGCGCGGGGCAGGGGGTTAACGCCTGCGCCCAGCGTACCTATGTGATTGCCGGAAACATCACGGGACGAACGATGAAAGCGAACCGATCACTCTGGCTGCTGGCCGCGGGCGCAATCGCGGGCACGAGCTTCGCCATGGCCATCGACAAGATCGAGCCGCAGGCCTCGGCGCAGCAGGTGGCGCAGCTTGCTGCGGCTGCAGCGCCCCCGGAAACGCCGCGCCGCGTTCCCACCAGCAATGCCGAACTGATGCTCTCCTACGCGCCGCTGGTGAAGGCGAGCGTGCCGGCCGTCGTCAATGTCTACACCGCGCGCGTGAACCGGACGCGGCGCGATCCGTTCTGGGATCTTTTCTTCGGCGGAGGGCGCATGACGCCGCAGCCGCGCGTCGAGCAGTCGCTGGGATCGGGGGTCATCGTCGACGGCTCCGGCCTCATCGTCACCAACAACCACGTTGTCGAGGGCGCGGACGAGATCAAGGTCGCGCTCGCAGACCGGCGCGAGTTTCCGGCCAAGCTGATGTTCACCGACAAGCAGCTCGATCTTGCGCTGCTGAAGGTGGACACCGGCGGTGCGGCGCTTCCCGTCGTTCCGCTCGGCGACAGCGACAGCGCAGAGGTCGGCGATGTCGTGATTGCCATCGGCAATCCCTTTGGCGTCGGCCAGACCGTGACGCACGGCATCGTCTCGGCGCTCGCGCGGACGGGCGTCGGCATCAGCGACTATCAGTTCTTCGTGCAGACGGACGCGGCCATCAACCCCGGCAACTCGGGCGGCGCGCTCATCGGCATGGACGGGCGGCTCGTCGGCATCAATACGGCGATCTACTCGCGATCGGGCGGTTCGAACGGCATCGGCTTCGCGATTCCTGCCAACATGGTGCGCCAGTTCATCGCGGGCGCGAAGACCGGCAAGGTTTCACGGCCCTGGCTCGGCATGGCGGGCCAGCCGGTGACATCCGAGCTCGCCCGAGCTTCCGGCCTCGATCGGCCCATGGGCGTCGTCATCAATGAGGTGAACAAAGGCTCTCCTGCGGACCGTGCCGGTGTGCAGGTGGGGGACATCATCTATGCCGTGGACGGCAAGGACGCGTCGGACCCAGACACGCTGCGCTACCTCGTCGCCAGCAAACCGGTGGGCGACACTGTGAAGCTCACGCTGCTGCGGGGCGGCAAGGCGGAGAATGTGGCCCTGAAGCTTGTCGCGCCGCCCGAGGTGCCCGCGCGCGACACCACGCTGCTCGGCGGCCGATCGATCCTTGCAGGCGTCACGGTTGCGAACCTGTCGCCCGCGCTGTCTGCGGAAATCGGTGGCGGGCTGCCTGATAAGGGCGTCGTCGTCATGGGCGCGGACCCCCGCGCGCCGGCGCTGCGCTTCGGGCTCGTCCAGCCCGGCGACATTATCGAAACGGTGAACGGCCGGGCCGTGGCGAGCGCCAAGGGGCTGCAGGCGCAGGCGAACGAGGCGCAGGCGGAAATGACGCTCCGCATGAGCCGCGGCGGTGCCACGCGCGAATGCTATTTCCGCGCGCCGTCCTCGCTGCAGTGCCGGGGCTGAGGAGCCCTATTCGAATTCCATGATGATGGCGTCGACAGCGAGGCTATCGCCCGCCTTGGCGTTCACGGACTTCACCACCGCCGTCTTTTCGGCGCGGAGGATGTTTTCCATCTTCATCGCCTCGACGACCGCGAGCGCCTGACCCGGCTCCACCGTGTCGCCCGCCGCCGCTGAAACCGAGACGACGAGGCCCGGCATCGGGCAGAGCAGGAACTTCGAAAGGTCGGGCGGGATCTTCTCGATCATGTGCCCGGCAAGTGCGCTTGCGCGCGGCGTGAGCGCGCGGACGTTGTGGGCCGAGCCCTTCACCGTCATGCGGTAGCCCACGGGCTTCAGCGCCAGCTTTACGGCAACGCTACGGCCGTCCACGTCGGCGAGGAACACCGGCTCGCCCGGCTCCCACTCCGTCGCCACGTTGTGCGCGTGCGTGCCGCCTTCGAACGTGTGCGTCACGATCCAGCCGCTGCTCGTTTCCTCGGCGTGCACGCTGAACGGCTTGCGGTCGATCTCGATCACCCAGTTCGGGCCGAACTGCGCGCCGTGGCCGTTCAGCTGGCCGTCGATGAACTGCGCGCGCTGCACGGTGATGGCGTTGATGACGGCGGCGGCGATGATGAGGTCGTCGCGCTTCTCGTCCGTAAAGGGCGCGCCCTCGAAGCCGTCCGGATACTCCTCGGCGATGAAGCCGGTGGTGAGGCGCCCGTCGCGGAAACGCTGGTGCTGCATCACGGCGGAGAGGAAATCGATGTTGTGGCCGATGCCGTCGATCCGGTAGCGGTCGAGCGCGGCGACCTGCAGGTCTGCCGCTTCCGCGCGCGTCGGCGCGTGGGTGATCAGCTTGGCGATCATCGGATCGTAGAACATCGAGATTTCGCTGCCCTCTACGACGCCGGTATCCACGCGCACGGTCGTTTCGCCGTTCGTCTCCTCGGGCGGCGCATAGCGCGTCAGGCGGCCGATCGAGGGGAGGAAGTTGCGGTAGGGGTCTTCGGCGTAGACGCGGCTTTCGAGCGCCCAGCCGGAAAGCTTCACGTCGTCCTGCGTGAAGGCGAGTTTTTCGCCCGCCGCGACGCGGATCATCTGCTCGACGAGGTCGAGGCCGGTGATGCACTCGGTGACGGGGTGCTCCACCTGCAGACGCGTGTTCATCTCCAGGAAGTAGAAGCCCATGCCGGTCGTGTCCGCGCCGCTGACGATGAGTTCGACCGTGCCCGCGCTGTAGTAGCCGACGGCCTTCGACAGCGCGACGGCCTGCTCACCCATGGCTTTGCGCATTTCGGGCGTGACGAAGGGCGAGGGCGCCTCCTCGATGACCTTCTGGTGGCGCCGCTGGATCGAGCATTCGCGCTCGCCGAGGTAGAGCACATTGCCGTGCTGGTCGCCGAGCACCTGGATCTCGATGTGACGCGGCTCGACGATGAACTTCTCGATGAACACGCGGTCGTCGCCGAAGCTCGAAAGCCCCTCGCGCTTGGTCGCCTCGAAGCCCTCGCGCACGTCCTTCTCGGAGTAAGCGAGGCGCATACCCTTGCCGCCGCCGCCGGCCGAGGCCTTCATCATCACCGGATAGCCGATTTCGTTCGCGATGCGGACGGCGTGCTCGGTGTCCTCGATCTCGCCGACGAAGCCGGGGACGACGTTGACGCCTGCCGCCTTGGCGAGCTTCTTCGATTCGATCTTGTCGCCCATCGCGGCGATGGCATTGGGCGGCGGGCCGATGAAGGCGATGTTCTCTTCGGCGAGCTTCTTCGCGAACCATTCACGCTCCGAGAGGAAACCGTAGCCGGGGTGTACCGCTTCGGCGCCGGTCGCCTTGCAGGCCGCGATGATCGCGTCGCCGAGCAGGTAGGATTCAGCGGCGGGCGGCGGGCCGAGCCGCACGGCCTCGTCCGCCATCTCCACGTGCAGCGCACCGGCGTCTGCATCCGAATAGACCGCGACCGTCTTGATACCCATGCGCCGCGCCGTCTTGATGACACGGCAGGCGATCTCGCCGCGGTTCGCGATCAGGATTTTTTTGAACATGAAAGGCGCCGCCCCCCGAAACCAATGACGCGGACCTTCAAGCGGTGAAGTGCGGCGGCGTCAAGCTTTGAGCGTGGTGGAGAAAGGGAGGAGACAAGTCTCAATACCGTGGTCGACCGCCCGTGCCGATTAAGATGTGCGGATATTTCTTGCGGCATTCTTCAGGGCTTGCCGGAAAAAAACGTCGAAATTCTGCGTCCGCAAAGCCGGACCCGCTGGCCTGGAGCATTGCGTAGCCGGGGTGCGTATTGAACTCGACAACGACCGGACCCGTGGGCGTGAACGCGATATCCCAACCGAGAATCGGCAGGCCGAACAGGGCGCTCTGGCCGAGCCGCACGATGTCGAGAGCGCGTTGCCAGTCCGGCAGTTGGAAGCCTTTTATCGTCTCGCCCGTGTCAACGTGTTTGTCGGTTTTCTGAAGCGACAGGCCGAGGCCGACATACATTTCGCTGAGCGTTCCAGTTTCGATGTCGATGTTCGCAAAGCCGTTTCCTCCGGCGCCGAGATTGAAATTGTCCGTGACGTTGCGGCCCACCGGAATCCGGAAGGCGGCACGGTGGATTCGGATGTCTTCATCGGAAGCGATCGTGACGATGCGCGCTGTAGCAACACGCCTGCCGATCCTTGTCGTGATGTCGGGGTGCGGCGTGATGATGTCTTGCAGCAAGAGCCCGCCCACATCCTTGCCGCCGCGCCGCTTAACGAAATCGGAGACAGGCAGATGTTCGCCGGAGATGGTGACAATGCTGTCCGTCGCCGGATCGAATGCTTCCCCGTAACAACTATCGAGGCCGAACGCACCGGCGACGGGTTTCGCGAAAAAAGGGTAGTTTCCGGCGTCGCGAAGCCAGTTTTCGAAATCTTCCGGTGTTTTCAGAAGCCGGACGCCGGGATGAAAACGCCTCGTCTGATAAATGGCCTTGAGCGGTGGTACGGGCAGCCCGAAGCTTTGGAGCAAAAGGTAGGAGAGGGCCTTGTCGTTGCCGACCCCATACCACTGAGGGTCTTGTGCCATGTAGACGTCGCCCTTGGCCCACGCGCCTACAAACGTCTTTTTATGTTCAAAGGTGAAGGCGGAATCAAAAAGCCGATAATCGTAATATTCTTTGGCGGATAACTTTCCTTTTCCAAGGCGTAGGTGAGCGATTTCAGATATCTGACCTATTATTGATTTTCCGCATAATCTCTTCGTTTCTTTAAGATTTTTGATGATTTGCGGAACGCTCATTCCGATAATCATTTGTTTTCAGGCCTCCGAAGCGCGCCTCAAAAAACAGTCGAAACAGCAGTGGCTACTTTGCTGTTGTTTTTTACTCAATGATATAGGGGAATAAACGCTATTGGGATGGAGCGTGTATTTTTTGACATGACATCAGCAGCGAATGCGGCTTGCCGTTTTTCGCCGGTTGGTGTGCCGATCGGCCGACTTGGGACGTGCTCAGCGGATTCGGCGATTCTCGTAAAGTTCGAGAAACCGTGGGGTGGCGAGGCCTCGATTGGCGACAGTCTGCACAAGAACAAGATCGCCGTTCGGATTGTCTTCGATCAGCATTGGTCCCGTATCAGTGAAGGCAACGTCCCAATTGTGAATTTTCAGGCCGGGCACAAGGCGGCTGGCGCGCAACACGAGATCGATCGCCTGCTGCCAGTCCGGCATTGCAAGACCTGCGAAAGGCGCGCCCGTATCGGGATGATGGTCGGCGGCCCGCCAATCGAGCCCGATAGCGGAAAGCACGTCGACAACCGCGCCGGTTGCAATGTCGAGGCGCGCCAGCATGTTGCCCGAAGCGCCGCCGCGAAAATTGTCGACCATGCTCGCCCCGGCCGGAATCCGCAGCCCGGCTCTGAAGATTTCCGGTTCCGGGCGGTCGTTCAGAACCATGACACGCGCCGTCGCCAGCCGCTGACCGATCGTGGCGGCAATCAGCGGGTGGGGAGCGATGACATTCTGGAAAATCAGCGTCGGCTTTCCCGGCGCGCCGTGTTTTTCAGCGAAACTGTCGATCGTTTCGGTGCGCCCGTCGCCGTACAGTATCTCGCCGGTATCGCGCGTGATCGACGTGATGAGCGTGTTCCCATAGCCGCGATAGCTGACGGACGGCTTGGAGAAGAGCGGGAACGGCGCGCGATCGAGCAGCCACGTCTTGAGCTCGGCGGGCGATCGTAAGGCGACGACGCCGGGAATGTCGATGTCCGGGTGCGTGGCCGCAAGAATCTCGGGGGAGGCGATGGCATGTTCGCGGAAGAAGGCCAAGGCTCTCAGCTTGTCGGAGAACAGCGCGACGGCTTTCGGATCCTGAACCCTGTAAATCAGCGGCTTGATCCACGAGCCGACATATTCTGCTTTCTGCCGCCACGAAAGACCCGGCTCGAAAAGGCGCATGTCGTAATAGATATCGGGCATTATGCCGTGACCGAGGAGGCGAAGTCGCAGGATATCGACGAGCTGACCCGCGATGCTCCGTCCCGTCTGCTGTTTCGCCCGTCGCGCGGATCGAACGATATCGCCGACCGACATTCCAGCTGTCATTTGGTCTTCCTGCGTAATGCGCGAAGCTCGTTTGCCGCGAAGCGTCCGAACTCCCGGAAATACAACGCCCTATCCCCGGGAAAGTTTAAATCGGCATGAATGCGGGGATCGAAGAATCGCCCGGTGAACGCGGCGAGCGTCGCCGCCTTGCTGCCCGGGCGGCGCAGCGTGTTCGCCAGCCACGCGAATTCGCCGGGGAAGGTGTCGCGGCAGACGATGCCCTGCCTGGGGCGGATCGGTGGCGGGATGCGTCCTTCGAGGAACCATTCGGCTGCAAGCCGCGGGAAATCGACGCCTGCGTGTAGATCAAGGTGCAGATACTGCCAGAAGCGCGCGTTCACCTCGATGACGTGGAAATCGCCGCTGTCGTCATCGCGCCGGTATTCCACCATCGCGCAGCCGATCCAGCCGAGCGCGGACAGGCGGCGCACGGCGTCGTCGTAGATGTCCTGATGCCATTCGCTGCGGCGCAGCGACATCGTGCCCTTGCTGTGCGGCTCGGCGTGGCAATCGACGATGACGTTGCCGGCAAGCGCGCCATCCGGCCCCATCAGCAGGCTGACGCCCACCTGCCGCCCGGTGACGCCGCCCTGCACGAGAACGCTCTCGTAGCCCGCGGCGAGCGTGCGGCGGATGGCATCCTCGGCCGCGTCCATGCTCCGGCACTGGTGGAAGCCGACACCGACGACCTCGCCGTCCGCACCGCGTCCGCCCTTCACGTAGATCGGCAGCGGAAAGCAGGAAAGGTCCGGGGTTTCGTCCGCGCGGACCACGAGCGTTTTCGGATGATGATCGAGCAGGCCCGCAGCACGCCAGCAGTCGTAGGCCGCGATCTTGTCGCCGCCCGCGTAGACGATCGCGGGATCGGTGGAGACGGGGAGGAGCGGGCTGAATTCGGCGAAACGCTCGCGCACGGCGGAGAGTAGCCCGCCTGAAGGCACGATCATGCGGATGCCGTTCGCCTTCACATAGGCGGCGAGCCAGTCGCAGAAGGCCGCATCGCCGTAGCGCGGGTGCGTCGCTGTGTGTCGAGCAAAGGTCGATCGCAGGCCCATCGCCTGCGGGTCCGCCGCCACGGCGTGCGTTTCGTAGCCCGCACGGCCGAGCGAACGCAGCGCGGCGAGCTGCGCGCGGGTCTGGACATCGGGGACGAGGATCGCGGGCTTCACGCGGCGTCCACGAAGCGGGCGTCGAAGGTGGGGTCGATGCGCTCCGCAGTCATGCGCGCCATGCCGAGCCGTCGCCGTGTGCGAAGCAGCGCGACCGGGCGCACGCCGGACTTCCGGGCGCTCGCCAGAGCGGCAAGGTTTGTGCTCACGACACCGCTCACCACCCAGCGCATACCGAGGTCCGCGATCAGATACCGGATGCGCGCAAGCTGCAGTGCGGCGTGAAGGCCGCGCCCGCGCGCCATGGGATGCACGTAGCCGCCATAAAGCGTCGCCGTGCGCTCCGGCCACACCACGCGCTGGCCGACATGCGTGTAGGTCGTGTCTTCGGAATTCGGATGGGCAAGGCCATAGCCGAGCAGGGGGCCATCGGCGGCGGCGACCGTGAACAGCAGCGTCTTGCCTTCCGCAAGGCGTCGCTCCGCCGCGGAAACGAAGGCCTCGCGCGTCTGCCAGGGCACGGTCTGCTCGAAGCGGTGGACATGGTTCATGTCGTTCACGCGAACGTCGAGATCGGCGGGCGCGCCGGCGCCGGGCGCGTCGGCCGCAAACAGATGCAGCGCATGGTCGCTCCACAACCGCGCAACCACTGGTTGCCGGGCTATCTTCGAAAGGATGCCGTCGCCGCTCATGCGCGCCTGTCTATCGGGGGCGCGTTGCAAATGCGCTAATATTCAGACGGTTGCAATCTCGGGTGCGGCCAATTCCATCGGGTGGACGCCAAGGCGTGCAAACAGTGCCGCATCCTTGCTGTCGCCCGCGTTCGGCGTGGTCAGCAACCGGTCGCCGGTGAAGATGCTGTTCGCGCCCGCCATGAAGCACAAAGCCTGCGCGCTATCCGACATGCTCTCGCGGCCCGCCGACAAGCGCACCATGCTTTCGGGCATCAGGATGCGCGCAACGGCGACGGTGCGGACGAACTCGATCTCGTCGATCTTGGCGAGCGGCGTGTCGGCCAACATGTCCCCGAGCACGGTGCCCTTCACCGGCACGAGCGCGTTGATCGGCACGCTTTCAGGATGATGCGGAAGCGTGGCGAGCGCGTGCAGGAAGCCGACGCGGTCGCTGCGCGTTTCGCCCATGCCGACGATGCCGCCCGAGCACACGTTGATGCCCGCGCCGCGCACGTTTTCCAGCGTTTCGATACGATCCTCGAAGGTGCGCGTGGTGATGACGTTGGCGTAGTTTTCCGGCGAAGTGTCGATGTTGTGGTTGTAATAGTCGAGACCGGCCTCGGCGAGCTGGCGGGACTGTTCGGCCGAGAGCATTCCGAGCGTCATGCAGGTTTCGAGCCCCATGGCGCGGACGCCCTTCACCATCTCAACGATCGCGGGCATGTCGCGGTCCTTGGGGCTGCGCCACGCCGCGCCCATGCAGAACCGGCCGGAGCCCGCGTCCTTCGCGGCGCGCGCCTCGGCAAGCACGGCGTCCACATCCATCAGCTTCTCGGCCTTGAGGCCGGTTTCGGCGCTCGCGGACTGGCTGCAATAGCCGCAATCCTCGGGGCAGCCGCCGGTCTTGATCGAGAGCAGCGTCGAGAGCTGAACCGCGTTCGGATCGAAGTGCGCGCGGTGCACGGTCTGCGCCTCGAACATCAGGTCCGCGAACGGCAGGTCAAAAAGGGCGGCGACCTCGTCGCGCGTCCAGTCGGTGCGGATTTCGCGGGCGATGGGATTGTGGACGTTCATTGGCAAGTCCCTTCTAGAGCGGGATGTTGTCGTGCTTCTTCCACGGGTTTTCGAGGCTCTTGGTGCGGAGCTTTCGAAGACCGATGGCGATGCGCCGCCGCGTCGAGTGCGGCATGATGACCTCGTCGATGAAGCCCTTGGACGCCGCGACGAACGGGTTCGCGAAGCGTGCCTCATACTCGCGGGTGCGCTCGGCGATCTTTTCGGGGTCGCCGATGTCCTTGCGGAAGATGATTTCCACCGCGCCCTTCGCGCCCATCACCGCGATCTCGGCGGTCGGCCACGCGTAGTTGAGGTCACCGCGCAGATGCTTCGACGCCATGACGTCGTAGGCGCCGCCGTAGGCCTTGCGCGTGATGACGGTGATCTTCGGCACGGTCGCTTCGGCATAGGCGAACAGCAGCTTGGCGCCGTGCTTGATGATGCCGTTGTGCTCCTGCGCGGTACCGGGGAGGAAGCCGGGCACATCGACGAAGGTGACGATCGGGATGTTGAAGGCGTCGCAGAAGCGCACGAAACGCCCGGCCTTCTTCGCCGAGTTGATGTCGAGCACGCCCGCCAGCACCATGGGCTGGTTGGCGACGATGCCGACGGTGGTGCCCTCGACGCGGGCGAAACCGATGATGATGTTGCCCGCGTGGTTCGGCTGAAGCTCGAAGAACTCGCCCTCGTCCGCCACTTTGCGGATCAACTCGTGCATGTCGTAGGGCTTGTTCGCGCTGTCCGGGATCAGCGTGTCGAGGCTCATCTCCAGGCGCTCGGGATCGTCCTCCGTGGGGCGGAACGGCGCGGGCTGGCGGTTGCTCAGCGGCAGGAAGTCGAAGAAGGCGCGGGTGCGCAGCAGCGCGTCGACGTCGTCCTCCATCGCGAGGTCGGCGACGCCGGACTTGGTGGTGTGCGTGACCGCGCCGCCAAGCTCGTCCTGCGTCACGACCTCGTTGGTGACGGTCTTCACCACCTCCGGGCCGGTGACGAACATGTAGGAGGAGTCTTTCACCATGAAGATGAAGTCGGTCATCGCCGGGCTGTAGACCGCGCCGCCCGCGCACGGCCCCATGATGAGGCTGATCTGCGGAATGACGCCGGACGCGAGCACGTTGCGCTGGAACACCTCGGCATAGCCGCCGAGCGAGGCGACGCCCTCCTGGATGCGCGCGCCGCCCGAATCGTTGAGTCCGATGACAGGCGCGCCGACCTTCATGGCGGTGTCCATCACCTTGCAGATCTTCTGCGCGTGACGTTCCGACAGCGAACCGCCGAACACGGTGAAGTCCTGGCTGAACACATAGACGAGGCGGCCGTTGATCGTGCCCGATCCGGTGACGACGCCGTCGCCGGGGATCGTCTGCTCGGCCATGCCGAAATCGACGCAATTGTGCTCGACGTACATGTCGAGCTCTTCGAAGCTGCCGGGATCGAGGAGGATGTCGAGACGCTCACGCGCGGTGAGGCGGCCCTTTGCGTGCTGCGCATCGATGCGGACCTGTCCGCCGCCTAGCTTCGCGGCATCGCGGCGGCGTTCGAGTTCAGCAAGCACCTTCTGCATCGGCAAGTTCCCCGGTCCGTTTGTCGATTCGTCACCGCGCTTAGCGGGGTGGCGCGGCGATGTCACGCCCGCGCGAGATGTGCTACGTTCGCGCCCGGCGGCCAAAGGCCCCCGCCCGCGCCGCCTGAACGAGGGGAGGGAGATATGGGCAGACTGCTCGTCGGCAGCCTCGTCGCTGCCGTTGCAATGTTCCTGATCGGCTTTGTGTTCTACGGTACGCCTTTGTTCTCAAACGCCTACAAGACGGCGCCATTTGAAACGCAGATGGCGGTGCAGGACGCGCTGAAGGCGCTGCCTGCGAGCGGCACGTATTTCATTCCTATGGGCGCGGACGAGGCGGCGATGGCGGCGCACCGCGCCGGACCGACCGCGATGCTGCGCGTGAACCTGCAGGGCTCCGAGATGATGGACCCGATTGGGATGGTGAAGGGCTTCGTCCACATGGTGGTCTCGGCGTTCCTGCTCGGGCTCTTGCTGCTGCGCGTCGCGCCCAAAATCTGGAACTTCGGCGAACGCATGGCGATCGTGGTGACGGCGAGCCTCGCGGTGATCGTCTTCTCCCGGCTGGGCGAGCCGATCTGGTTCGGCGCGGACTGGCCGTTCACGCTCTATGTGGCGGTGGTGGACCTGATTTCGCTCAGTGTCGCGGGGTTCATCCTCGCGAAGTGGTTCCTGCCGAAGTCGTACCCAGCAGGCTGAGAAAGCGGGCGGCGTCGTTGAATGCGGCGCGGCGCGCGGTGCGTGCGGCCGTCGCTTCGGCGTCGTCACCCCATTTTTCGACCTGATACAGCTCGTCGAGATGCCCCGCGGCAAACGCCGCGTCCGCATCTGCTTCGCCTTCGGCGAGCGCCAGCGCGATGACGAGTGAGCCTGCGATGGTGACGAGCGGCTGCATCGCCGCGAGCTTCCAGGCATCCATGCCCCGAAGCGCGGCGGCGAGGCGCTGCACCGCCGCCGTATCCTGCGCGACGTGCGTGATGCTGTCCGTCACGCGGAGCGCCGCGTCGTAGCGTCTCAGTGCGTAGGCGACGAACGGATCCCACGCCTCAGCCTGCCGCGCCGCGAGGTCGGCGGGCGCATCGGCGCGGTAGCAGACGAGGTCGGATTCCGCATAGGCGGCGAGGCTCACCGCGAACGCCTGTGGGTCCGGCTGCACATGATCGATCGCGGCGTTCGCGAGCCCGGTCATCGGCATCGTCGCGGGCAGGATTTTATCGCCCTGAGCGTCCCACTCCTCCGCGACCGCAGCAGCGAGTGCGGTGGTCGGCAGGGTGAGGGACGCGCGCTTCGGCGTCCGCACCGGCCGCCCGTCGAGCGTGATCCGCCACGCGCCGTCTTCGGGAACGGCGGCAACCGCCGTGTAGAACCGCCTCACCTGCCGCCTGTATCCTTGCTGCGCCACGCGCGGCGCAGCATGGCGGGAATGATCAGCGTTTCAAGGAGGCCGATGAGGAAGACGGCTTTTCCGATCATCTCGTCCTGAAAACCGCCGATGCCCTTGCGCCAGATGAGCAGCCCGATGGCCATGAAGATCAGCCCGCCGATACGCATCGCATTCAGCAGAATCCAGCGGCTCTTTGCGGGATCGCTCATGCGTGCTTTTCCAGCTCGGCCAGCAGCGCGTCGAAATCGGTGGCGACATGGCGCGCGCCTGCAGCCGTGAGTTCCTCCGGCTCGTGATAGCCCCAATCGACGCCGATCGCATGGGTACGCGCCGCCACCGCCATTTCCATGTCGAACACCGTGTCGCCGATCATCACGGTATTTTCCGGCCGCGCGCCGGTTTCCGCCATCGCCGTCTGGATCATCGACGGGTGCGGCTTCGATGGATGCCGGTCCGCCGTCTGCAGCGTGACGAAGCGGCCGTGAATCTCGTGGTGCATCAATGTGAGCGCGAGGCCCCGATCGGACTTTCCCGTCGCGACGCCGAGCAGCCAGCCGCTGCGTTCAAGCTGGATGAGCCCGTCGCGAACGCCGGGATAAAGTGGTTCAGCAGCAAGTCCGCCATTCGCCCGCCGGCCCTGAAAAGCGAGCTTGTAGTCTTCGGCGAGCCGGTCGTGAAAATCCGCCTCCGCCTCCGGCAGCAGCACGGCCATCGCCTGGGCGAGCGACAGGCCGACGACGCGCCGCACGGCGTGCGTGTCCGGCGCTTCAAGGCGGTGCTTCACGAACGTATCCGCCATGCAATCGATGATGTTCGCCTGGCTGTCGACGAGCGTGCCGTCGCAATCGAAGATCGCGAGGCGGAGGGTCATTTCTTGCTCCGTGTCGGCGCTGTGCGTCCGCTGCCCCGGCGGTTGCGGTGCGAATCGCGGCGTTCGCGGCGGGCGTCGCGTGCCTTGTGGCGCGCCTTGCGCTCTTCGGCGCCCGGATCGACGAGTTCCTCCTCAAGCGGCAGATCGCCGATCGAGGCATCGAAGCCGATGGTGGCGAGGGTCTCCGCGAAGTGCGGCGCGGGCTCGGCCTTGATGTCGAGGGTCTTGCCGCTCGGTAGCGCGATCACCAGCCGCCGCGCGTGCAGGTGCAGCTTGCGCGAGACGCTGCCCGAAAGGAACGCTTCCTTGCCGCCGTATTTCGCATCGCCGACGATGGGATGGCCGATCGCGGCGGCATGAACGCGAAGCTGGTGCGTGCGGCCAGTCAGCGGCTGCATCTCCAGCCATGCCGCGCGGCTGGCGGCGCGCTCGATCCGCCGATAGCGCGTCACGGCACGCTGCCCCCCGGCTTCATCGATATGCATCTTCTCGCCGCCGGTGCCGGGCTGCTTGCTGATGGGCAGATCGATCATGCCGTCGCGAATCTCGGGCACGCCCATCACGATTGCCCAGTAGAGCTTCCTGGCGGTGCGGCCGGCGAACGCCTTCGAGAAGTGCGCTGCCGCGCGCGCCGTCCGCGCGAGGAGCAGCACGCCGCTCGTGTCCTTGTCGAGCCGGTGCACGAGTTTCGGCCGGTCGGTGCGATCGAACATCAGCGCGTCGAGCAGCCCGTCGACATGCTCGGTCATCTTCGTGCCGCCCTGCGTGGCGAGGCCAGCGGGCTTGTTGAGCACGATGGCGTATTCGTCACGGTAAATGACGAGGCTTTGCGCGAATTCGATCTGGTCGTCCGTCAGCACGGGGCGTTCCGGTTTCTTCACCGACATGATCATCGGCGCCGCAGCCTCGGCCGGGGGTACGCGTATGCTCTGTCCGCTTTCGATGCGGTCACCGGGCTGCGCGCGCTTGCCGTCCAGCCGGAGCTGGCCGGTACGCGCCCACATGGCGACCGTTGTAAAGCTGGTGTCGGGCAGGTGCCGCTTGAACCAGCGGTCGAGCCGGATGCCGTCGTCGTCCTCGCCCACGGTGAACTGGCGGACGCTGTCGCTGTCGTTCTGGCTCATACCAGCGCCTTTCCGATGAAAAGCGCGGCCACAGAAACCACAACGGAGGCCGTCACGTAACCGATCGCGGTCAGCGCCGCGCCGCGCTCCATCATCGCCACGACATCGAGCGAGAAGGCCGAGAAGGTGGTGAACCCGCCGAGTATGCCGACGCCGAGCAGCAGGCGCAGCGGCTCGCTGCCGCCGCGCTCGGCAAGGATGCCGACAAGCAGCCCCATCAGCAGCCCGCCGACGATATTCACGGCGAGCGTACCCCACGGGAAATTCGGGCCCATGAGGCGCAGCGAGGCCATGCCGACGCCGTGCCGCAGCATCGCGCCCACGGCACCGCCCGCACCCACAAGGAGAAAATGTCCGATCATCGGCGGTGTCATGGCTCAGCGCACGCCGAACGTCCAGCCTTCGGTGCGTGCGACGGCATGGTCGAGACCGGCTGGATGCCAGTAATCCGCGTCGTCCGCGATGCGCCGAAGACCCGCGGCGGTGATGAGAACATCGGTTTCGTGATCGGCAAGCCATCGATCAGCGGCAAACGGAAGGGAATTGAAACCTGCGAGCGCCGCGTTGAGATCGGCAAGACTGCGCAGCTTGAGCCCGCGCCCGCCCGAGAGGCGGATGAAGGCGCGGCAATAGATTTCGACGAGGAGCGAGCCTTCGGCGGGCGGCGGATCGAACGGCCACACCGGCACGCGCCCCGACAGATGATGCAGCAGGCGCATTCCCGCGAAGCTCGCCTTCGCGACCTGCGCCGCGCCGATCGCGTCGAAGACCGTGGAGGGCTTGCCGCCGCCGGACGCATTGAACGCCGCCTCGCATTCGCGAAGATGCATGAAGTCCGCCTTCGTGCCGTCCGCCTTGCCGAAGTAGAAATGCCGCCGGAAGCTGTGTTCGAGGAAGGATGCGGCGCCGAGGTCTTCATCCTCGCAGGCGGCATCGACGAAGGCCCAGAAGGCCCGCGCGTCATCCGGCGCGCCATCGCCCGGCAGATAGGCGCCGCGCGCCACGAACGGCGGCGCGAAGCTGAAATCCATGCCGACGAGTGTCGGTGGGCCATCGGCAAGTGCGGCGATCCAGTCCAGCACCTCCGTGCGCGACCAGACATGGCCGGGCTTCACCAGACGCGGGGCGGCATCGCCCGTGTCAGCGACCGCCACCGCGATACCCTTGTGGCGGCCACCCTTCGCGCCGGACCAGTCGATCGCGGCAAAGCGCGCGAAACGGCCCTTCAAGCGCGCATCGCTACTTCAGCGTCTTCAGCACGGATGCGACAAAGTCCGCGATGTCGAAGCGCGTGCCTGCGTGATCCTCGCCGCGGCGCACGATCACGATGTTGCGGCTCGGCACGATCACGATGAACTGGCCGCGGTTGCCGAAGGCACCGAACGTGTCCTTGGGGATGTCGTCCCGCGCGTTGAGCAGCCAGAAGGTCGCGCCGTAGCTGACGCCCTCTTCGGCCGGCTGCGGCCCGGACGGTGTGCTCACATAACGCGCCCAGCCTTCGGGCAGCAGGCGCTCGCCGTTCCACACGCCGTCGTTCAGGTAGAGGAGGCCGAGCCGAGCGAAATCGCGCGCCGTAGACCAGACCTGCGAGGAGAGGATGAAATTGCCGCGCCAGTCGGTTTCCGCGAACGTGTGCGTCATGCCGATTTTCCAGAACAACTCGGTGAACGGGAAGGCATTGTATTTGGCGTCGTCGCCGATCGCGGCGCGCAGGGCATAGGCGGCGAGCAGCGTGTCGTTGTTGGCGTAGCGGAAGCGCGTGCCCGGCTTTGCCTCCAGCGCCTGCCCCGGGACGTTTTCGCCGACGTGCGTGCCGCCGAAATAGATCGCATCGGTACGGTTGCCGGCGAAGTCGCTGTGCAGGCCGGAGGCCATGCGCAGCAGATTGTCCGTGGTGATCACGGCGCGCGGGTCACCGGGCGTCTGCCATTCGGGGACGGGCGCGGGCTTCGCGGGGTCGATCAGGCCTTTGTGCGCCGCGACGCCGATCAGCGTGCCGGTGATGCTTTTGGCAGCGGACCATGTGCGCTGCGGGACGTGCTGTCCGAAACCGTCGGCGTATCTCTCGGCGACGATGCGGCCGCGCTGCACGATGACGACGCCGGTCGTGTTCGATTCCACGAACGCCGCATCGATCGCGGCGGTGAGCGCCTTGGCGTTGCCCTTCGGTTTCGCCTCGGCGCCGACATCGCCGTAGGGCCAATCGGGTGCGCGGATGAATTGCGGCGGGGACACGGAGAGCGTCGGCAGCGTCACGGTGGTCGCGCCGATGGGGAGGCCGCTGCAGCCGAGCCACGGACGCCATGCCGCGATGCGCGGCGGCAGGGTGGGGTCGAAGCTCACGGAGACGGTTTTCGCCGTTTCGTCGATGCGCGCTTCGAGATCGGCGAGCAGCGGCGCGACATTCTCCTGCGTGCCGGCAAGCTCATGTTGGTCGATCGCCTCGGGCGTGCGCCCGGCATTGAACACGCCGCTGCAGGTGAACTGCGCCTTGTATCCGGCGGCGAGCGCGCGGGTGTAGGGGTCGGCGTCCGCTGCAGCCGCCGCGCTGCTCAGCAGCATCAGCGCTGCGACAAGGCTATTTCCGTTCACGGCGTTCCTCCCACCAGGCCAGCCGCTCGCTGACGCGCTTTTCGAAGCCCCGTTCGGTGGGGCGGTAATAGGTTTCGGGCCGCATCTCTTCGGGCCAGTAATTGTCGCCTGAAAAGCCGCCTTCGGCGTCGTGATCGTAGGCATAGTCCTTGCCGTAGCCGATGTCTTTCATCAGCTTGGTCGGCGCGTTCAGGATGTTCGCGGGCGGCATCAGCGATCCGGTTTCGCGCGCGCTGCGCCACGCCGCCTTCTGCGCCTTGTAGGCCGCGTTCGATTTCGGCGCGGTCGCGCAGTAGAGGCAGGCCTGCACGATGGCGAGTTCGCCTTCGGGCGGGCCGAGGAAGTCGTAAGCGTCCTTCGCGGCCATGCACTGGACGAGCGCCTGCGGGTCCGCGAGGCCGATGTCTTCGCTCGCGAAGCGGACAAGGCGGCGGAGCACGTAGAGCGGTTCCTCGCCCGCTGTCAGCATCCGCGCGAGATAATAGAGCGCCGCCTGCGGATCGGACCCGCGCATCGATTTGTGAAGCGCCGAGATGAGATTGTAATGCCCCTCGCGGTCCTTGTCGTACACGGCGACGCGGCGGTGCAGCAGGTCGCGGAGCCCCGCGGGATCGAGCGGTGCTTCGAGGTGCACCGACATCAGCGTTTCGATCTGGTTGAGCAGGAAGCGGCCGTCGCCGTCCGTTGAATGGAGGAGCGCCTCGCGCGCTTCGGGGGTGAGGGGCAGGGGGCGGCCGAAATCGGCTTCTGAACGGTTCAGCAGCTCGGCGAGTGCCGCTTCGTTCAGCCGGTGGACGAGTAGTACCTGGCAGCGCGAAAGGAGCGCGGCGTTGAGTTCGAAGCTGGGGTTCTCGGTGGTGGCGCCGACGAGCGTCACCGTGCCGTCCTCCACGAAGGGCAGGAAGCCGTCCTGCTGCGCGCGGTTGAAGCGGTGGATCTCGTCCACGAACAGCAGCGTCTTCTGCCCGATCTTCGCGTATTCGCGCGCCTCCGCGAACGCCTTCTTCAGATCGGCGACGCCCGAGAACACCGCCGAGATCTGCACGAAGCGCAGACCCACGGCATCGGCGAGCAGACGTGCGATCGTGGTCTTGCCGGTGCCCGGCGGCCCCCAGAAGATGATGCTCGAAAGCTTCCCCGCCGCCACCATCCGGCCGATCGCGCCCTCGGGCCCGGTCAGGTGTTCCTGCCCGACGACATCGGCAAGCGTGCGCGGCCGCAGCCGCTCTGCAAGCGGCGCGTCCGCGGCGGGCGCCGCATCGGTTTTCGGAGAATCCTTGGCGAAGAGATCAGGCATGAGGCGCGGACTTTAGTCGTCTCGGGCGCAGCGCAAAAGCGTCTTGCTTTCGATATTCTAAGATATATCTTAGAGTCAATTTAGTGAGTCGAAAGGTATCAAAGATATGATAGGACATAGGCACGGCCACCACCCGCGGTGGCGCGGTCGTCGCGCTTGGGGCGGCTTCGCCGAAGCCCTCGCCGGACTGGGCGCCGCAATGGAAGGCGACGAGCGCGGACGCGGCCACCGCCGCCGCCGTCTCGGTGCGGGAGAGCTGCAACTGTTGCTGCTCTCGCTGGTCGAGGAGACCCCCCTGCACGGTTACGCGATGATCGAGGCGATCGAGGCGCGCACCGGCGGCGCTTATGCGCCGAGCCCCGGTGTCGTCTATCCAACGCTGACCCTGCTCGCCGACATGGAACTTGCCGAGGAACGCCCCGACGGCAGCCGCAAGGTCTACGCCATCACGGCAAAGGGCAAGGCGCATCTCGACGCGCGCCGCGAAGAGCTGAACGCCCTCCTCGAACGGCTGGATGCTGCAGGCGAGGCCAACACCCGCGCCGACGCCGCACCGGTCTGGCGCGCGATGATGAACCTCGGCTCCGTGCTCAAGGGCCGCATGTGGGACAGAGGCGCCGACCGCGAGGCGATGCTGGAGGCCGCGCGCATCATCGACGAAGCCGCGCACAAGATCGAAAGGCTCTGAACATGGCGACCGCAACCGCCGCCGTGCCGAAAGCAAACGGCAGCCGTTACATGCAGCAGCTCTGCAAGCATTGGAGCCACAAGTTCGAGGTGACGTTCGATGCCGCGCAGGGCCGGGTCACGTTCCCCGAAGCGACGGTCATCATGACCGCCGAGCCAGAGGCGCTCGCCGTGGTTCTCGATGCGGACGATGCGGGCGTTCTCGAGCGGATGAAGGACGTGGTGGCGAGCCACCTCGACCGTTTCGCCTTCCGCGAGGCGCCGCTTACGTTTCGGTGGCTTGCCGCCTAAATCGCGTCCCGCGCGCGGACGGTCCTGTCGAGATCACCCTCCCAGTGCGCGACCGTGGTGGTGACGGCGAGGTTCGCGCAGACGTTCGGCACCGTGCGCGTCATGTCGAGCAGGCGATCGAACGGCAGGATGAAGCCGACGATGAGCGCGGCCTGCTCCATCGTGACGCCGACCGAATTGAGGACAGCGGCGAGCATGAACAGCGAGGCCGAGGGGATCGGCGCGGTGCCGAACGCGGCGAGCGCGCCGGTAAGGAAGATGACGAGGAGCATCCCCACGTCGGGAACGATGCCGAGCGCCTGCAGGCTGAACACGCTGAGCAGGCCGACATACATCGCCGTTCCGTCCTTGCCGATGCTGGCGCCGATCGGCAGGACGGTGGAGGCGATGGCAGGCTGCACGCCCAGATTGTCTCGTGCGACGCGCAGCGCCACGGGCAGCGTTGCTGAAGATGACGAGGTGGAAAAGGCGACCGCGAGTGCGTCCGCGATGCCCCGGAAGAAAACCTTGAGCGGCATCCCCACGATGCCGCGGATCAGCGTGCTGTGCACGAAAACCATCTGAACCAGTGAACCGAGCACCACGCAAAGTGCGAGCAGCCCGATGTTGGTGAAAACAGCGAGGCCGTTCGCGGCGATGGCACCTGCGGTAAGCGCGAACACGCCGAACGGCGTCGCTTCCATGATGACGCGGATCATCTGGAACAACACGTTCGCCGTTGATTGCAGCAGACCCGCCAGAGGTTTCCCGGCCTCCCCCGCGAGGATCGTGCCGATCCCGAGGAGCAGCGAGAAGAAGATGATCGCAAGCATGTCGCCCGCGATCAGCGCTTCGAAAACATTGGTAGGAACGATACCAACAAGCTGGTCGTAGGTGGATTTCGGTACGCCGAGCGGTCTCGGTTCGGCCGCCCCGAGGTTGGCGCCGATTCCCGGCTCCACGACGAGCCCGGTAATCATGCCTATCGAAACCGCGATAGCGGTCGTGACCGCGAACAGTCCGATGGTGCGCGCACCCACAGAGCCGAGACGCTTGGGGTCACCGAGCGAGGATACGCCCGAGGCGATCGTGACGAACACGATCGGGACGACGAGCATCCGAATGAGGCGGATGAACAGATCGCCGAAGATGGCGACCGTGTCGGTTGCGGCGGGCCAGAGCAGGCCGAAGGCGACACCGAGCGCGAGGCCGCCGAGCACCCGCTTCCACAGCGCGATCTGGAACCATCCGCGAATGAGTGTCACAGGCAGGTTCCAGCTTTCGGCGTGCGCGGCAGTGCCCGGCCAGCGGCGATGCCGGTGGGCGCGCCGTCTTCCACCGCGACCCTGCCGTTGACGATTACGGTGCGCATGCCTTTGGCGAACAGCGTCGGCTGCGCATAATCGGCGCGCGGCGCGAAGGTGACCGGATCGAAGGCGATCACGTCCGCGAACGCACCGGGTTTCAGTGTGCCACGCCCTTCGAGCGAAAAGGCATCCGCAGGAAAGGCGGTGCTGCGTTCGATGAAATCCCGAAGCGGGATGATCTTGTCCGCCTTCACGTACTTATCGTACTTGCGCGCATACGTACCGTAAAGGCGCGGATGGCCGATCGAGCCGTCCGAACTCGTCATCACCCACGGCTGCTTCATGAAGGCGGCGATATCCGCCTCGCTCTGGTTGAACGAGGCGACGCCCACATGTGCGCGGCGCAGGATGGCGATGGCGGCATCGATGGGTTCGGCGCCGCTTTCCTTCGCGATCGCTTCGAGCGTCTTGCCGACGAGATCGTCCGGTCCGGAGGTGATGAGCAGCGAAGCGGCACCGCCGCGCCGGCGCAGGTTCTCGCGCATTTCGGGGCGGAGGCGGGCCAGCGTTTCGGGCGCGTCGAAGCGCTTCAGCATCGCCGCGCGGCCGCCGTCTTCCGCCCAGCGCGGCAGCAGCGATGCCGAAAGCCCAGTGCCGGAGGCCGACCACGGATACTGATCCGCGTGGACGATCTGCCCGGCGGCGCGCGCGGCCTCGATTTTCGCGATGATCGCAGGCGCCTGCCCATGCACGTCGACACCAAGCGCCTTGATATGGCCGATGTGGGCCGGCATTCCCGCTTCACGGCCCACGGCGATGGCTTCGTCGATCGCTGCGGAGAGGCCGATCGTGTAGCTCGATTCGTCGCGGATGTGGCTGTCGTATATGCCGCCGCGAACGGCTGCTTCCTTCGCCAGTGCGACGACCTCGTCCTGCTTCGCGAAGCTCTGCGGCGCGTAAAAGAGCCCGGTCGAAAAGCCGAGCGCGCCGCTGCACATCGCCGAGGCGACGAGCGCCTTCATTTCGGAAAGCTCGGCCGGGGTCGGCGCGCGGTCATCCTGCCCCACAATCTTCGTGCGAACGGCGCCGAAGCCCACGTACGTGGCATAGTTGATGCCGACCGGTCGCACCGCCGCGCTGCCCAGCACCTTCGCCGTGTCCGGATCGCCGTAGCCGTCGTTTCCGATGAAGGCCGTGGTGACGCCCTGCATCAGGAAGGGCAGGACGAGCCGCTCGGTGGCGTCATCGCCCAGGATCATGCCGTTCACGTGCGTGTGCGTGTCGATGAAGCCCGGCGCGACGATCAGGCCCCTCGCGTTGATCACGCGTTTAGCGCCACCGGGGGCTTTTTTGCCGACGTAGGAAATGCGATCGCCGGTGATCGCGACATCGCCGACGAAGGGTGCAGCGCCGCCGCTGTAAATGGTGCCGCCTTTGAGAACGAGATCGGCTTCGGCGGCGGAGGCAAGGAGCGGTGTTGCCATGAGCGCAGTGGCGGCAATCGCCGCGCCCACCCTGCGTTTCAGCTTCCGAACATCCATCGCTCGCCCCTCGCTTGCGTTCCCTATCCCGCCGATCCGACTGTGCAAGTGCAGCAGGGGAAAGAAAAGCGGGCGGGTGATTGTATGCGTTTGTATACCTATAACGAGCGGCTATGCTCCGCCCCACAGCGCCGGAGAGGCCGGCGCGAGAATGCCGTTTGTGCAGGTAACGCCGCCCGCGCGGTCATTTGCAAGCCAGATCGGGCCATCGAGATCGGTGAACGCCGCATCCGCCGCGACGATGAGCGCGGGTGCGATGCTGAGCGACGAGCAGATCATGCAGCCCGTCATCAGCCCCATGCCCTTTGCGCGCGCGGCATCGGCGAGCTCCAGCGCAGCTGTGAGCCCGCCGGTCTTGTCGAGCTTGATGTTGATGACCTGGTATTTCTGCATGAGCGCATCGAGATCGCCGGCGACATGCGCGGATTCGTCTGCCGCGATCGGCACTGCCGAGTGGAAGCCTTCGAGCGCGGCGTCTTCGGTGGCGGGAAGCGGCTGCTCCAGCAGATCGACGCGGAGGTCGACGAGCAGCGACTGAAGATCGCGTACTTCCGCGATCGTCCAGCTCTCGTTGGGATCGACGATCATCCGCGGATTTGGCGCGGCGGCGCGCACGGCACGAATCTGCGCGGCGGGGTCGCTGCGATCGACCTTCACCTTGACGAGCGGCACGCCTGCGAGCTTCAGCGCGGCAGCGCCCATGGCTTCGGGCGTATCGAGGCTGACGGTGAGCGCGGTCGGCGTCTGGCCCACGGCGGGTCGGCCGAGGAGCGCGGTGACGCTTTTTCCGGCGAGCCGGGCTTCGAGATCCCAGAGCGCGCAATCGACGGCGTTGCGGGCGGCGGAGGGCGGCATCAGCGCGCCCAGTTCCGCGCGCCCCGTACCGGCCTCGATCGCGCCGCGCACGGCTTCGATCGCGGCGAGCGCGCTTTCGATCGTCTCGCCGTAGCGCGGGTAGGGCACGCCCTCGCCGCGACCGATGTGGCCTTCGGCGGAGATTTCCACGGTGACGACATCAGCGGCGGTCTTCACCCCGCGCGAGATGCGGAACGGTGCGACCAGCGGGAAGGTTTCGCTGCGGGCGTTCAGGCTTCGCATGTGAGTATCCGGTCGATGATGGGTTCCACGCCCATGGTCACCGGATCGACGCAAGGCAAGCCGAAAGCGTCCGCCGTTTCGGCGCAGAGCTTCGCCGCAGCCTCGGGCGCCATCTTCGATGTGTTGAGCGCGATGCCGACGGCTTTCACATCGGGGTTGGTGAGGCGCGCGGTGCGAAGGTTCGCTTCCAGACAGTCGGCAAGGCTGGGCAGCTGATAGTGCGGCAGGCCGCGCATGTGCGCCCGGTTCGGCTCGTGGCAGAGCACGAGCGCATCGGGCTGCGCGCCGTGGAGAAGCCCGGTGGTGACGCCCGCGAACGAGGGGTGGAACAACGAGCCCTGGCCTTCGATGAGGTCCCAGCCGCCGTCGTGACGCGGCGGTGAGATGAACTCGATCGCGCCCGAGATGAAGTCCGCGACCACGGCATCGAGCGGCACGCCGTCGCCCGCGATGAGGATGCCGGTCTGGCCGGTCGCGCGGAAATCGGCGGGAATGCCACGCGCCTGCAGGGCGCGGGCGAGGTAGAGCGTCGTGTACATCTTGCCGACCGAGCAGTCCGTGCCGACGGTGAGCAGGCGCTTGCCCGCGCGGCGCGCGCCGTTCCCGACCGGGAGTTCGTGCGCGGGGTCGCGCACGTCGAACAGCGAAACGCCCTTCGCCTTTGCGGCTGCGACGAGTCGCGGCTCGTCGCGCAGGCGCTGGTGGAGGCCGGAGGCGATATTGAGGCCCGCCTCGATCGCGGCGAGCGCATCCTGCACCAAGTCCTCGCCCAGCTTGCCGCCCGCATTCGCGATGCCGAGCACGAGCGTCTTCGCGCCCGCCGCGACGGCCTGTTCGATGGTCAGGCGGGGGAGGCCGAGCGTGAGGCCGCAATCATCGTGGCGAAACTCGCCGACGCAGTCTTCGCGGCGAAAAACCGCAAGCCCGCGCGAGGTCTTGATCCCGATCTCGTCGTTCGAATGGCCGAGATAAAGGAAATAGGGACTGGGGATCATCGCGCACCTTTTATAATGCAATCTGTAGCCTGGATGCGATAGACGCCGCGCGCGCACGCCGCTTCATATCAAGCGCCGTCACCCCTATAACACGGGTCTATAGGGTCTCGATGACCTCGCTGAGAACCTTCAGAAACGCCGTCGCGAGGCCGGACGGCGGGCGGTTTTGCAGGTGGACGGCGTGGATGTCGAACGCCAGCGAGGGCTGGATCGGACGGAAGGAGAGGCCGGGCGCCTGCGCCGCCTGCGCCGTAAAATTATCGACGATCGTCATGCCGACGCCCGCCTTCACCAGCGCGGAGGCGATGTAGAAGGTCCGCGCCGAGACGATTTCGCCCAGTTCCACGCCCACGCGCTGGAGCTCGGCGGAGAGGAGCCTGCCGGTGGGGCCGCTCTGGATCGGGCTGATGAACGGACGGTCCTTCAGCATCTCGAGCGGGATGCGCGGCGGCGCATCCGGCATGTCCGCCTCGCGGTAGAGGATGACGAGTTCGCCCTCGCCAAGCCAGCGGTGCGATACGGGCGCGGCGGGCGGCACCTCGTAGCTGACGACGATGTCGGTCTCGCGCTCGTAGAGCTTGCGGACCATGTCGTCGTGGTGGACCGTCTGCAGATCGAAGCTGACGCCTTCGTGATCGCGGAGAAAGCGTGCAACAGCTTCCGGCAGCGCGCTGAGACTGAGCGAGGGGAGGGCGGATACGCGCAGCGTCCCGCCGCGCCCGTGCCGCAGGTTCTGGCTCGCTTGCCGCAGCGAATAGACGCGGGTCTGGATCTCGGCGACCTCGGCGAACAGCGTATGCGCGTCTTCGGTCGGCACCAGGCCGCTCTTGGCGCGCTCGAACAGCGGAAAGCCGAGCAGCATCTCGGCATGGCGCAGCACCTTCGTCACCGACGGCTGCGAAACGTTGAGCGCACGCGCCGCCGCACTCACGGACCCGTTGCTGTAAACGGCGTGGAAAATCTCGATGTGACGCAGGTTGATCATGGAGGGCCCATCCTCCGGTCCGGGGTGGGTCCGCGTCAATCCCGATTGTGACGGCAAGTGCGCGTTCAGGTCATATCCGGCACGACGAGGCGCGCGAAGCGGCCTTCATGGTAGAGCAGCGGATCGTTGGCACGCATGATGTGAACGGCATCAACATCGCCGCCGACGATGCCGTGGGTTGCGAGTGTCTGTGACTGACCACTGAAAATGAGAACCGCGCTTTGCCTTGTTCCCCTGTTCGGGGCTAAGGCCAGCCAGGCATCGGGCATTACGGGGACAGGGCATGTCTGAGAATCTGGTCGCGATCTTCCTTGGGCGGCAGGCGGCATTCGGCGCGAAGCCGGCGATCGTCTGGCGGGACGCGCCGGTGATCGATTTCGCGGGGTTGCCGGCGATGATCGGGCGATACCGCGCGGCGCTCACCACGCTTGGCGTCAAGCGCGGTGACCGGGTGATGGTGAAGACCGAGAACTCGCCGGCGTTCGTCTACACCTATCTCGCCGTGCTCGCGTCGGGCGCGATCTTCGTGCCGATGAACGCGGCCTACACTGCGGCCGAAGTGGCGCTTCTGATCGAGGACGCGGAGCCTGCGCTCCTCGTCCACGCTGCTGCGACGCCGGTGCCCGGCGAGGAAGCAGCGCCGGTGAAGCGGATGACGCTGGAGCCGGACGGATCGGGGTCGCTGCCCGATCTCGCGCTGTCGCTGGAACCGGACCTGACGATCGAGGCGGTCGCTTCAAATGATCTCGCCGCCATCCTGTTCACCTCGGGCACCACGGGGCGGCCGAAGGGCGCGATGCTCACACACGGCAATCTATCGAGCAATGTCGCGGCGCTACACGATGCGTGGCAGTTCTCGTCCGACGATTCGATCCTGCACGCGCTGCCACTGTTCCACGCGCACGGGCTGTTCGTGGCGCTGCACCTCGCGCTCTACAATGCGGCCACGCTGGTGATGCTGGCCAAGTTCAACGCTGCGGACGTGATCGCCCGGCTGGGGCAGGTGAGCGTGTTCATGGGCGTGCCGACCTTCTATGCGCGCCTGCTCGCCGAGCCCGCCTTTGGGCGCGATGTCTGCCGCAGTATCCGCCTGTTCGTCAGCGGCTCGGCGCCGCTGCTGCCTTCGGTGTTCGACGCGTTCGAAGCGCGCACCGGACATCGCATCCTCGAACGCTACGGCATGACCGAGGCGCTGATGATCACCTCCAATGCCTATGCGCAGGCGGGGCGCATCGCGGGCACCGTCGGCTATCCGCTGCCGGGCGTTTCACTGAGCGTCGTCGATGCCGACAGGAAGTCGCTGCCTGCGGGCGCGGTCGGCGAGATCGAGATCAAGGGACCGAACCTCTGCGCGGGCTACTGGCGGCGGCCCGAGGCGACTGCGGAGAGCTTCTACGCCGATGGCTTCTTCCGCACCGGCGACACCGGCCGGAAGGACGCGGACGGGCGCGTGACCATCGTGGGGCGCTCGAAAGATCTCATCATTTCGGGCGGGTTCAACGTTTATCCCGCCGAGGTTGAGATCCTGCTCGCCGAGGTGGCGGGCGTTGTCGATGTCGCCGTATTCGGCGTGCCGCATCCCGATTTCGGAGAGGCGGTGGTCGCCGCCGTGACGGTCGATGGGGCGGACTTCGATGTCGCTGCGCTGGAGGCAGCCGCAGCCGCAAACCTCGCGCGCTTCAAGCAGCCCAAAGCGATCCACGTGCTTCCCGAATTGCCGCGCAACGCCATGGGCAAGGTCGTGAAAACCGAGCTACGCAAGCGCTACGCGGACAGCTTCACAAGTTCGTAGGTTGATGGTTGGCGCAACACACAGCGTTTGAGGACGAGAAAACCGACGATGCCTATCGGCTCGTCCGGACGCCGGCACGATTTGGCACGGATTTTCAGTTCTGCGCGAGGATACAGGACACCATCGCCATGCGTCCGCGCGCGAAGCGGAAACCGTGCTGCGGCGACGTCTGGCGTTCCAGCGTGATACGTCCGTTGGTGTAGGTCTCGGCGGCACCCGTTTCGCTGGCGAGCCGTGGAAGCATGATAGCGCTACCGTCGTCGAGGATCACCTCTGCCTGTCCATCCATCACACGCACGCGCAGTTGCTCCGTGCCGCAGCGCATGACGATGTGTGAGGGAACGGGCATCGACGGGGTGCTGTTCCCGCCGGACACGTTTCCGGCGGTGCCGCTCTCCCATGCTCCGAGACCGGTGAAGCGGAGCGTGCGGCCGTCGCTGCTCGTCACGGTCAGCTTGCCGTCCGTGCCCACCGACGCCGTGGTCGCCGTTTCGATCACGGCGCGGAAGGCCGCCTCCTGCGCCATGATCGCATAGGGGCACGCCATCTTGGTGCCGATCACCGGCGGATGGACCGTAAACGCGGTGCCGTTCAGCGCATAGCGCGCCGAAAAAGTGTTGCAGCCCGAGCGGCCGCCGATGCGCCCATCCACGCCCATCTTCAGCTGAAACCGCGCGCCGGGTGCGGGCGCCTCTCCCGCCAGCGTTTCCAGGGCCCACATCGCGGGCACAGTGGGCGGTGTCGCGGCAGGGGGTAAAGCTGGCCCCACCGCGTCCCGCCCTGATGTTTCCGCCGTGCAACCCGCCACCATCGCGGCTGCTACGATCCACAGGCCACACTTCATTACGGCTCTCCTGCCACAGCGTTCTGCTCATGTCGCAGCGGACCGACGAAGGCATACCCCTTTTCGAGAGGTCGAGGGAGGCGGCATTTGCATTGAGGACTGGACGAACCCCCGCGATGAGCGCTAAGGCGCTCCCCCCAGCGATGCGGAGCGGTGGCCGAGTGGTCGAAGGCGCTCGCCTGGAAAGTGAGTATACGTCAAAAGCGTATCGAGGGTTCGAATCCCTCCCGCTCCGCCACTTAGTCTCTTCTTGAGCTCTCTGAAAGTCCCGGGAAACCTTGCTTTTCAGCCGGTTTTCGGCTAGCCTGTTCTCTCATTTGATCCCTTTGGATGCCCCCAAATCCCATGCTGTATGGGACGTTTCTGGGGGCATCGATTTGAGAAATGGGGGCACTCGTGCTGACAGACCTCCAGGTGAGGAAAGCAAAGCCCGCGGAGCAGGATTACAAGCTTGCAGATTCCGCCGGGCTGTACCTCTACGTGACGCGCAAGGGCGCGAAGTCGTGGCGGTTGAAGTACCGGTTTGCTGACCGGGAAAAGCGGATCGTATTCGGCCTCTACCCCGAGGTGTCGCTGGACGCGGCGCGCAAGCTTCGCGACGAAGCGCGACAGCAGCTGCGCGACTTCCGCGACCCTGCCGTCGAGAAGCGCAAGCGGAAGCTCGCGGCGTCTGCCGCGGCGATGGAGACGTTCGAGAAGCTGGCGCGCGCGTGGCACGCGCTGCAGGCGCCGCGCTGGGCGCCCGTGCATGCCGCCGACGTGATCGCGAGCCTTGAGAACGATGTCTTCCCGCACCTCGGGAAGCTTCCCATCCCCGCGATCGACAGCCGGGTGATCCTTGCGACCCTGCGCAAGGTCGAAGCGCGCGGCGCGATTGAGACGGCACGGCGGCTGCGCCAGCGCATCTCGTCGATTTTCTGCTACGCGATTGCCGAAGGCGTTGCCGATCATGACCCCGCCTCCGGGATCGTGAAGGCGATGAAGCCGGTGCCTAAGAAAGGCCGGCAGCCGGCGATGCTGCGGATCGAAGATGCGCGCAGCGTTCTGCTCGCGGCGGAAGGTTCTGATGCCACGCCAGTCGTGAAGCTCGCGTCGCGTCTGCTGGCGCTGACCGCCGTGCGTCCCGGGGTCATCCGCGGGGTGACCTGGGACGAGTTCGAGAACATCGACTGGGATAGGTTCGATCCTGTCGTCAGTGGCGAGCCGCCGCTGTGGCGTATCCCCTCTGCGCGAATGAAGCTGATGCTTGTGCGTAAGGACGAGACGGCGTTCGATCATCTGGTGCCGCTATCCCGGCAGTCTGTTGCTGTGCTGCGCGCGATGCGGACGCTTACGGGCAGGAACCGGCTGGTGTTTCCGTCGCAGCGTCATGCGCACCGGCCGATGAGCGAGAACGCCATCGGCTATCTCTACAACCGCGCCGGCTTCCACGGCCGTCATGTGCCGCACGGCTGGCGTGCGAGCTTCTCGACGATCATGAACGAGGTTGCCGAGCGTAGTGCCCGCGAGAGCGGGCAGCGCATCCTTGCCGAGCTCGACGCCAAGGTCATCGACCTGATGCTCGCGCATGTCCCGGCGAACACGGTGGAGAGCGCATACAACCGGGCAGCGTTCATGGATCGCCGCATCGAGATCGCGCAGGACTGGGCGGATCTGCTGTGCGAAGGGCTTGCCGAGCCTGCCGATCTGCTGGAAGGCAATCGCCGCTAGCGTGCCTCTGCGATCCAAGTATCGATCTCGGACTCGTACCAGCCGAGGCAGGTCGGGCTGAACCGGACCGGCGTCGGGAATGACCCGGCCTTCACGCTGCGCGCGATCGTGGTGCGGCTGAGGGCGGTGCGGCGGGCCACGTCGCGGATGCCCACGAACCTGTCGGTGAGCAGCGGCACGGGCTACTCCGCCGGAAGATCATCGACATGGAAGAACATGGGATTCTTCATCCATGCGCTGACGGCGGACTCGCGCCAGCCCGTGCAGCGCGTAGCGATGCGCACCTGGCGCGGGAACGTACCGCTTTGCATCTTTCGATAAAGCGTAGAGCGGCTGAGCCCGGTGCGGTCGAGAACGGCTTTGAGACGGATGATGCGGTCGTGGGGCATGGCCGAGTCTTCCCATAAGCGGTTGTCAGCATCCCCTATGACGCTCACGATGCCGCAAGCCTTGGCAGCGTCAAGAGTGCCGGAAACGGTGCCAGCGCGGCGCAAACAGCCTGCGGGACCGCTTGGGACGTCAGCGACCGCCAGCGGATACACCTTCACCGTCAAAGAATATTTTGCAGTGGATCGCAGCGATCCAGGCCTGTTGTCCCACGATGTCCCGTCCGCCGGATCGGTGCCCGAATCAGAAGCCGGGCTTCGCCCGGCGGAGGGTTTGACCCGTCTGTGCAGGCGGGGAGCGGGCGTCACGGGTTTTGGGCGGGCCGCGCCGGCCTGCAACCCGCTGACGCGGGTCTTCCACATGCGTTCCAGCCCTTCGGGTGCAGGTCGCCTCATGCGGCCCGCCTGATCCCCTTCCTGCCGCCCGCCCCCGCCCTCCGGCCGGGGCCGCGGCTTTTGGCGGGAGAAGGATGATGAACGGCAAACCTGTATCTGAACCCGGCGTGTCGCTGGAGCGGGACCGGCACGCGGTCATGCGGGCATGGCTGCGGAAGCTGCCCGAGCGGACACTGACGGTGTTCATCGCGCACAGGGTCGAAGGTAAGTCCTACGCCGAGATCGCGAAGGACATGCACATCGGCGAATGGCGCGTGCGCTGGCATATGCGCCGGGCCATCCGGCACATATTGAAGATCGGCAAGCCCTACCGGGAGGCGTTCGCAGCGCTCGACCCGGTGTCGCAGCAGGTCATGGAGCTTGCGTGGGATGGGCTGCTCAATGACCGTATCGCGCTGCGGCTCGGCCTCTCAGTCCGCGAAGTAGAAATCCGCATGGCGGCGGCGCTCGTGGCGCTGCACAAGGCAATGCCGAAGTGACCTGAGCTCAGCGCTTAGTCTTTGCCTTCGGCGCGTTCTCGTCGCTCAAGCTCTCGTTCGACGGCTTCGCGGATGAACTGCGCAAGCTGGCGATTGCCGACAAGCGTTTCGATCCGCTGGATCATTTCCTGCGGTAGCCTGATCGTTGTCGGCTTCATTCCAAGCGGGGGACGTCCCATGGCATCGTCGCTATCGCTCCGATGGCTCGGCGCCAAGAAAATCGCGTTCACGACATCTTTTATTTGAATAAACGACATCGTTTAATATATAAACGGTGTCGTTTATAATATCAACTGCACCCCGGGGGACAATGTGACGCTCTCCGAGTCGGCAGAGCCTGCGCCATGGGGGTGGAAAACAGAACTGAGGAGAAAATTATGAAAGAGCACGCAACGTTCGCGACGCGCCGCACTCTGCTGCGCGCGTTCCCATCTGTGGCGACACCTGGTTTTATTGGCCCGTGGCAATTGCCAAGGAACAGCCGCGTCCGTTTTGCAACGGATTTCGAGCCGGTATTATTGCGGCGAAGCAGCGAAGGACGGGCCTTAAGCAAGGCTCGCCTTGACACCGCCGAAGAATTTTTCGCTGGTGTTGAAGAAGGTCGTATCCGGAGCACAGGGACGTTGCTTTATCATGTCGGTATTGCGAGCCAGCTCGCGCTAAGCGCCCATTTGCTGGATGTGGGCTTTCCGGATGACTGGAACGCACGCAACCTCGGTCTCGACGTGGCGCGCTCGCTCGCGTGCGCAAATGCAACGGGCCTTTGTTGCGATGACCCACAAATGATCCAGTTTGCCGTAAGTCTGTCACCCTATGGGAAATGGAGATTTGCGGACATCACTGGCGTTTCAGATTTTCCATTCACAGATGATCAGGTCAAACTCCTGACGAGGCAATTGATCGATCGGGTCCGTGATGTAACCGGACATCCGCTACGTTCGAGAAGCTGATAGCGATTCTGCCTTATTAATGTATGTCGTTGCTCGGCGAAATAGTTGCGTTATGCTCTCAAGTATGCGCGATCATATTATTGCGGAAATACGACGTCTTGCAGCGGCCAACGGCGGCAAGCCGCCCGGCAAGAGTGCATTCCAGTCACAAACCGGAATTGGCGAAACCAAATGGAGTGGTGTGTACTGGTCGAAGTGGGGCGATGCCCTTGTAGAAGCCGGGTTCGCTGCGAACGAATGGACCAAGCGTCGCGACACCTCGGAACTCGTCGAACAATTTGCCCAAATCACCTTGACGCTTGGTCATGTTCCAACAGTGCGGGAACTGAAGCTTCTTCGGCGCAATGGCGATGAAACGGTGCCAAGTACCGGCATCATTGGCGAGCATTTCAACGGACAGGAGGGCGTTGTCGAAGCGTTGCGCGAACTATCGTATCGCGATTCCGCCTATGAGCGGTTAAGGCACCTGCTACCTGCTCCAAAGCCCGGGGTACGCCTGCCAAAATCGGTCACGCAGGATGGTTGGGTTTATCTTGTCAAGTCAGGCGAATTCTACAAGATCGGGCGCAGCGATGAAATCGAGCGGCGGCTTAAAGAAATCAAAGTCGCGCTACCGGAAAAGGCTGTGCTGTTCCATGCGATTCAGACCGACGATCCCGTTGGCATAGAAGCGTATTGGCACCGTCGCTTTTCTGAGCGTCGGGCAAACGGCGAATGGTTCAAACTCACGTCTGCAGACGTGGCCGCATTTCAGCGGCGCAAGTTTCAGTGAACGGGCCGCTTGCCGCCGCTGTCATAACGGCCGTAGCCGGCATCTTCGCAAGTGCGCTCACATTCTATCTGACACGGCGAAAGGAACGGGAAGCGGAATGGCGAACGCAAAAACTCGCGCACTACAAGCAGTTCATGGCTGCATTGAACGCGATTGTCGGCCCGCCTGCTACCACCGAGGAGCGTACCGCTTTTGCTGATGCAGCAAACAACATCTTTCTGGTCGGTTCGCCCGCGGTTTTGATCGCATTGCGTCACTATCTTGACGAAACGGCGGACTCGAATATCGACAAGGAGGTTGATCGTCACGATGAACTTCTGACCGTCCTGATATTCGCTATAAGAGACGACATAGGCATCAAACCGAACCGGCCCAACGAGCCATTTGAGTTTCGCCTCTGGTCGGGAAAACCTCGCGCTTAAAATGCGAAGGCCGAAGGAAACCGGTAGCGCTCTAGCGGATACAGGACGGTCGTTCATTTTCGCTCCGCAGCCTCCGTTTCAAACGCCCGTTTCCCCTTCCGCCGCCACAGCGCGATGATCTCGTTGCGCTGCTCGCCGTCCACCTGCTGCACAAGCCCGAGCAGCGCCCCGTAGATCGCTGCCCGGTCATCCTCAACGAGCACGTCGAGCCCGGCCTTGACGACGAGCCCGCCGAGTTCGATGAGCCGGCGCGTCCGCTCACGGCGCTTCACGACCCAGTCCCGCGTATCAGCTCGCGCCCGCCGCGCCTGCAGCCGGTTGCGGAGAGCCTGCAACCTTTGCTCGGCGCGGAGTGTTTGTCGCAGCGCTCGCCGTATGCTTTCCGCGCAGAAAGAACGCCGCACCCGCGGTGCGCCATTCCTCCCTCTGTACCATGTCGGTGATCGCGGCGGCACGGACCAGCACACCTGCGAGCACATCGGCCCCAAGCGCATCGGCACCCGTTGCGGTAACGAGCTGCCCAAGCTCACGGAGCTTCCGATCCTGAAGCGCCTTCGCCTTGTCGGTCAGCAGCTTCATCTCGGCATCATAGTCACGGGGCCTGCGCATGGGATGGGGTCCTTCGGTTCTGTCACGGAATGCACCCACGCTACGAGTCGTTCTGGCGCGCGGTAAAGAGGCCGAACCTTGGTGAGACCGCCCGGTCCCTCACGAGAATCGTTCTTGTGAGGGCGCGCTTATACGTCGTGCCGACGTGGCTTTCGGGGTGTAGATGGATAGCCCTCATGGCGATCTATCACTTCAGCGCGAAGGTCATCAGCCGGAGTACCGGCGCGAGCGCGCTCGCCTCCGCCGCGTACCGCTCCGCCTCGCGGCTGCACGACCAGCGCCTCGATCGCCATCACGACTTCACGAACAAGGCCGGCGTCGTCCACTCCGAAGTGATGCTGCCGGAGAACGCCCCTGAGCATCTGCGGGACCGCGAAGCACTCTGGAACGCCGTCGAGGCTGCAGAGGTGCGCAAGGACGCGCAGCTCGCGCGCGAGGTCGAGTTTGCACTGCCACGCGAACTCGAACAGCAGGACGCGATTCATGTGGCGCGCGAGTTTGTCTCCCGTGAGTTCGTCGATCGCGGCATGTGCGCCGATCTCAACGTGCACTGGGACATCGGCGCCGACGGTATGGCGAAGCCCCATGCCCATGTCATGCTCACGATGCGCGAGGTGGATGAGAACGGCTTCGGCGCGAAGGTGCGCGACTGGAACAGCACGCCGCTCCTCGAACACTGGCGTGAAGCCTGGGCAGCACACCTCAACCGCGCGCTCGCAGAGCGCGATATCGACGTCACCGTCGACCACCGCAGTCTTGAGGCGCAGGGCATCGACCTCGAGCCCCAGAACAAGATCGGCCCGGCAGCATCGCGCATGGCCGACGTGGGGCTTACGGCCGAGCGTCTCGACGAGCACCGCGCCATCGCGCGCGCCAATGGCGAGCGGCTGCTTCGTAGTCCCGAGGTGGCGCTCGACGCATTAACGCACCAACAGGCCACGTTCACACGGCGTGAGCTTGCGATGTTCGTGCACCGGCACAGCGACGGCAAGGACCAGTTCGACCGTGTGCTCACCGCCGTCGAAGCCTCGCCGGAACTCGTCGCCTTGGGCAAGGACGGGCGCGAGCAGGAGCGCTTTACCAGCCGCGCCATGCTGGAGACCGAGCAGCGGCTTCAGCAGGCGACGGAGCGCTTGCATGCGCAGCAGACGCACGCTGTCCGCGACCACGCCGTCGCGCGCGCCGAGCGCCATGGCCTCATCCTCTCGTCCGAGCAGCGCGCCGCGCTCGACCATGTGACCGAACCCAAGGGTCTCGGTGTCATTGTCGGCTATGCCGGAACGGGCAAGTCCGCGCTGCTCGGTGTGGCCCGTGAAGCCTGGGAAGATGCGGGTTACCGCGTGAGGGGGCTGGCGCTCTCCGGCATCGCCGCCGAGAACCTCCAAAGCGGTTCGCACATCGCGTCGCGCACGATCGCGGCACAAGAGCATGCCTGGGCGAACGGCACCGGTCACCTCACGGCGCGCGACGTGCTTGTCATCGACGAGGCCGGGATGATCGGAACGCGGCAGATGGAGCGCGTGCTCAGCCATGCACAACGTGCCGGTGCGAAGGTCGTGCTGGTCGGCGATCCCGAGCAACTGCAGGCGATCGAGGCGGGCGCCGCGTTCCGCAGCATCCATGAGCGCCACGGCGGGGTCGAGGTCACCGAGATCCGCCGTCAGCATGAGGGGTGGCAGCGCGACGCCGTGCGGCAGCTCGCGACCGGGAGAACCGCAGAAGCGATCCAGGCCCTCAAAGAGCATGATCGCATCCACGCGGCACCGACCGAAGCCGAGGCGAAAAAGCAGCTCATCGACCGCTGGGACAGGGAGCGTAAGGCGCAGCCGCAGAAGAGCCGGCTGATCCTCGCGCACACGCGCGCCGATGTTGCCGGGCTCAATGCGCTCGCACGCCAGCGCCTGCGGCTGGGGAGGCAGCTTGGTGACGACGTCAGCATCGAGACCACGAAAGGCCCAAAACCGTTCGCGCGCGGCGACCGGGTGATGTTCCTGCGCAATGAGAAGAGCATAGGCGTCAAGAACGGCTCGCTCGGCAGGGTCGAGAGCGTGACCCAGGCACGCATGGCCATCATGCTCGATGATGGCCGGAGCATCAGCTTCGACACCAAGCTCTATACCGATATCGACCATGGCTATGCGGCCACGATCCACAAGGCGCAGGGGGTGACGGTCGACCGGGCCTATGTTCTCGCCACAGGGGGCATGGACCGGCACGGCGCCTATGTTGCGCTGTCGCGCCACCGCGAGCGCGTGGACCTTTACTGCGGCAAGGAGACGTTCAAAACCGAGCAGCAGCTGATCCGCACGCTCGGCCGCGACCGCAGCAAGGACATGGTCGGCGACTATGGGCCCATTGCCGACAAGACAGAAGCGTTCGCCGCGAGGCGCGGCATTACGCTCAGGGAGCGCGTCCGCGAGGTCGCCATCAAGGTCCGCGACATGTTCGAGGGGCTGCAGTTGAAGGCCACGCCGATCCAGGTGCCGAAGCCGCAACTGGAGCCGGCGGTCGAGCAGTATGCCCGCACCGTGCACAAGGTCCGCGAGATGGGGCTCGCGGGCGTGCCGATGAGCGAGCCCTTGCGCGTCCTGCACGAACGCGACGAGGCCGCGCTCGACGCGATCCGCCCCGGCGCGGCGCGCGACCTTCGCAATGCGTGGCGCGCGGACCTGAACTTGCTGGATACGATGGCGCGCGGCGACGTGCGCCAGGCGCGCGCGCTCCTCGACGAGGCCGAGCGCGTCCGCAGCGACCCCGCCTACCGCGCCGATCGGTTCGTCGCCGAATGGACGCGGCTGCGGAAGCAGCACGAGCACGCCAGGTTCTGGGGCGAGGAGCACAAGCTCCCGAAGATCAACGCCGGAATGGCCGGGCTCGCGAAGAGCCTCGAACGCGATGCGCAGATGGAATCGCTGCTTCGGCCACGCGCCCGCGAGCTTGGACTCGGCATCGGCATGGAACCGGAACGAGGACTGTCCCGGGAGCTCTCAGACTGGTTCGGCCTCTCGCGCGGGCGCGGGCTCAGCCGTTAGGCTCATCCTCATGACGACCGACTCATCCCCCGCAGACGCGTTCGAGGCACTGAGGCGCGAGGTGGCGCTGCTCCGCCGTGCGCTCGAAGGGCTCGCCGCCGAGCAGAAGGCGCAGCCCGACTACAGCGGCATCCTCGCGGGCATCGGCGCGCGGATCAAGGAGCAGAATGCTGCGCTCGGCGCCATGGCTGATGCACCGGCGCTGCAGGTGACGCCCGAGGTCATGGGACAGCAGATCCTGCGCGCAAGCGAACAGGTGCGCGCAGAGGACGCCAGGCTGCTTGAGCACGCGCATAACGGGATGACAAGCGCCGCGAGGCAGATCGAAGCGACGCTCGCGACGGCACGCACGGCGCAGGAACAGCAGCGGGCAAGAGTGTGGGCCGCCAGTGTAGGAGCGATCGTTGGCGCGTTGTTCTGTGCGATTATAGCGTTGGCTTGGAAATACACCATCTATTAGCCAAAAATTGGTTTCGTGGACAAAGGGTATCCATAGCTTGATTGAGGCGAGAGCGACAAAGCCG
>NZ_CAXBBQ010000010.1:0-126011 GCF_963974575.1 uncultured Sphingosinicella sp.
GATAGTTGCCCGTCGCTTCGAATCCGACAATCACGGGCCTGCCGATGGCCGCCAGGCTGATCGACCTCGCCAAGTCGAAACATCATCTGTTTTCCATTCACTGGGGCGGATCAGATTGGGAGTTCGCGTTGTCGGAAGGAACTGTTGTGGTAGCACCCTCTTGGAGTGTACGCCGCACTCTGGCCACCGAGCGTATCAGACTTTTCAGCTGATTCGACGCGCCATGCAGGGAAAGCTCAGGGGCCGGCAAGTCGGAAACTAACGCTGGATCCAGATGACCAATCCCCAGGGCCACCTGGTGGGGACCGGTCAGTCTTTGTCGGCAAATCTTCTTGGCCTTTACGGCAAACTCGCTTTATGCGAGGGCATGGGTCAAAAGTTGTTCGAACAAAATTCGCGTTCGGTTGCCGACAGCTTGGGCAAGGCGCTGATTCTCACTGTGCTCGTGCAGTTGCTGGCAACCAGCACGGCGCTGGTGCTGCCTCCCATCGCGCCGCGCGTTGCTGCGGATTTTGGCGTGGACGCTTATGTTGTGGGTTATCAGGTGAGCTTGCTTTTCACGGCCGGCGCGTTTGGGTCCGTGCTGTCGGGCGCGCTGATCCGGAGTTGGGGCGCCGTGCGCACCGAACAATTCGGATTGGGTATGTTCGCGCTTGGTCTGGTCGGGCTGGCAACGGCCAATATCTCCGTCGGCGTGATCGCCTCTCTGCTCATCGGCTTTGCCTATGGTTTCCAGAATCCGGCCTCGTCTCAGATCTTGAGCGTCGTTACGCCCCCTGCTCGGCGGAACGTCGTATTTTCGATCAAGCAGGCGGCGGCACCGCTTGGGGTGGTGCTGATCAGCATTTCGCTACCCTTGCTCGATGCGGTGATAGGCTGGCGTAAGGCGTTTCTCCTGTTGGCGTTATTGCCGAGCGCCCTGCTCGTCATTCTGGCGGGCCATAAGGTGCCGCATACACCGCCGCAAAACAAGGTGCCGCTACTGCGCGGTCTGCTGAAAGAGCAGCGACTGATATGGAGGCGCGGTGACCTGCGCGTTCTGACTATCATCGGCTTTCTCTACTCCTCGGTTCAGTTGACGCTCTCCACCTTCACGGTGTTGATGTTGACGGCGGATTGCGGGTGGAAGCTGATCCCGGCAGCATCGGCTGCGGCGGGCGTGCAGGCCTTTGGCGTGCTGGGCCGGGTGTGCTGGGGCGTGGTGGCGGACCGGCTTGGGTCCGGGTTCGGCGTGCTGGCGGTCGTGGGCCTCGGTAGTGGGGCTGCGCTGCTGGCCATGCCCTGGATGGCCGCGTTTCCGGCGTATGTGCAGGTCGGGGTGCTGAGCTTCCTCGGATTTTGCTTGAACGGCTGGAACGGCGTCGCGATGGCGGAGGTACTCCGCCACGCTGCGCCTGCCGACGTCGGGAGCGTGATGGGCAGCTCTCTCGTCTATGTCTTCGCAGGCGTCATGGTCGGGCCGGCGAGCTTTGCCCTGCTCTATGAGATCGTGGGCAGCTATGGCGGGACCTTCGCATTTGCGAGTGTCGTGTTGTTGATCGGCGGAAGCGTCGCGTTGTTGGTTCGACCAAAGCTGAAGGGTGGAGGATGAAGATGCAGGGTGAGGCACATCACGCTGAGGCGGCCATTGCGCGGGCGATGGACGCAGCCGACCGGGTCAATGCGTCGATCAATGCCGTGCTGTGGCTCAACCGGGAGGTGAAGGCCGGCGTAGGCCCGCTTGGCGGTGTGCCGGTGCTGGTGAAGGACTGCATCGACTGGCGGGGGCAGCCGACGATGCACGGATCGGCAGTCTATCGGGATGCGGCGCCGGCGGCCGGGGATGCCGAAGTGGTGCGCCGCCTGCGCGATGCGGGTGCGACGCTGCTCGGGAAATCGCACCTCAGCGAGTTCTGCTTCGGCGCGACCGGGGAAAACGCTGCTTTCGGCAACTGCCGCAACCCGTGGGACGCCGCGCGCATCACGGGCGGATCGAGCAGCGGATCGGCCGCAGCGGTAGGGGCGGGGATCGTGCCCGCGGCGATCGGCACGGACACGGGCGGCTCGGTGCGTGTGCCCGCCGCGCTGTGCGGTGTGGTGGGACTACGGCCGACATTGGGGCGCGTTTCGAACCATGGAGTGCTCGATGTCAGCACGATCTGCGATGTGGTCGGGCCGTTTGGGGCCACCGTGGCGGATGCTGCAAGACTGTATGCGGCCATTGCGGCTTATGATGCGCGCGATGCCTTATCTTTCAAGGACCCGGCGCCGCTACTGGAAGGAATGGACGCGGGCGTGAAGGGCCTGCGCGTCGGGTTGCCGCGTGCGTTTTTCTACGAGGATTTGCAGGACGATGTGGCCCGCGCCGTGGATGCCGCCGCTGCCGTGCTGGAACGGCTGGGCTGCACGCTCGTCGACGTGCCGTTGGGCGAGGCGGAGACACTGCGCAGCGGCGGCGCGTTCCGCTTCGTGCTCGCCGATGTCGCCGATGCGCGCCGCGATGTGTACCCCGAACATGCGGACCGGATCGGCGCGGAAGTCCGGCGGCGCATAGAGCTGGGGCATCAAGTGAGCGGCGCCGATTACGCGCACTGCATCCGCCTTCTTCAGCAGTTTCAGCGGGCGCTTCGCGATACATTCGCAGCCGGGATCGATGTGCTGCTTACGCCGACGACGCCCGTCACCGCGCCGCTTTGGGCCGAGGCTACGGACATGGTCGCGACGACGCGACTTGTGGCGCGCAACACCTATGATCTTGGCGCAGCCGGGCTGCCGTCGCTGAGCGTGCCGTGCGGTTTCGATCGGCGAAATCTCCCGATCGGGATGCAACTCACTGCGCCGTGGAGAGCAGAGGCGATGCTATTCCGTGTGGCGGCGGCCTTCGAGGCGGCGACCGAGCATCATCATCGGCGCTCTCCGATCAATCCCACTTAAAAGTTCGAACATTTATATTGATTGTTTCCGGCCTTTTCGGCAGTCTCCGCCCGCGAAAAGGGGAGGGCTCATGACTGCGTTGCCACTCGACGGCCTGAAAATCATTAGTTTTGAGCAATATGGCGCCGCGCCATATGCGACCATGTTCCTTGCCGATCTCGGCGCCGACGTGGTGAAGGTGGAAGGCGCGGACGGCGACTATGCGCGCAAGACCGGGCCGCTGACTCTGGGCGAGGCCGACAGCCTCTATTACCAGTGCTTCAACCTCAATAAGCGCAGTCTCATCCTCGATCTGAAGGCCGACACCGACCGGGCGCTGCTGCACCGGCTGGTGGCTGACTCGCACGCGGTGGTGAACAATCTGCGCGGCAGCCTGCCTGCAAAGCTTGGCCTTGACCATGCCGCGCTTTCGGCAGTGAACCCGCGCATCGTCTGCGGCCACATTTCCGCCTATGGCCGCACCGGATCGCGCGCCGACTGGCCGGGCTATGACTTTCTGATGCAGGCGGAGGCGGGCTTCATGGCGCTGACCGGAGACCCCGGCAGCCCGCCCACGCGCGTCGGGCTTTCGATGGTCGACTACATGACCGGCATGATGATGGCATTCGGCCTCGTCAGCGCTATCAGGGGCGCGGAGCGCAGCGGCATCGGCATGGATGTGGACGTCTCGCTGTTCGACGCGGCACTCCACCAGCTCGCCTATCAGGGCACTTGGTATCTGAACGAAGGTGTCATCACGCGGCAGACGCCGCGTTCGGCGCATCCTTCGACCGTGCCCGTGCAGCTCTACAAGACGGCGGACGGCTGGCTTTACATCTGCTGCATGAACCAGAAGTTCTGGGAAATCCTTGTGAGGCTGATCGGCCGGCCGGAGCTTGGCGCGGACCCACGCTTCGCCGATCTGGCCAGCCGCCGCGAGAACCGCGATGTGCTCACAGACGTGCTCGATGCCGTGTTCATGACCCGAACGCGCGCGGAATGGATGCAAATTCTGCAAGGCCAGATTCCCGCGGCACCCGTGGAATCACTGGATGGGGCCATCGATAATCCGTTCGTGGCCGAGGTCGGCATGGTGCAGGACGTGCCGCATCCAGCCGGCCGGACGCTCAGGATGTTCGCGAACCCACTACGTTTCGACGGCGCGCGTCTTCCGCAGCGCGCTGCGCCTGGGCTGGATGCGGATGGTCCGGCGCTGCGCGGTCGCTTTTCCGCCGACGCTGCCTGAAGGGGGAATCTGTGAAGCTTGAAGGTATTAAGGTCGTCGATCTCAGCATGTTCCTGCCGGGGCCGGTGATGACGCAGATCATGGCCGATCACGGCGCGGACGTCATCCGCATCGAGCCACCGGGGGGCGAGCCGAGCCGTGCGTTCGGCCCCTATGATGCCGAAGGACTTTCGATCTGGTTCAAGAACGTCCATCGCGGAAAGCGCAGTATTGTTCTGGACCTCAAGAAGGCCGAGGACGTGGCGGTGCTGCTGCGCCTGGCGGACGAGGCCGATGTCTTCATCGAAGGGTTCCGGCCGGGCGTCGCGGCGAAACTGGGCATCGATGCGCAGACGCTGCGCGCGCGCAATCCGCGCCTCGTCTATTGTTCGCTGTCTGCGTTCGGGCAATCCGGCCCGCTCTCCCACAAGGCAAGCCACGACATGGGCGCGCAGGCCTACACCGGCTTTCTGGCGATCAACGACAATGGCGATGAACGTCCGGTGGTCCCTGGGCTTCCTTCTGCCGATATGGGAAGCGCCCTGACGGGGCTCGTCGGGGTGCTGATGGCACTTTATCGGCGCACCGCGACGGGACGCGGGGACATCGTCGATGCCTCGATGTACGACGCGCTGATGGCTTGGACCGCGCATCTTTCAGGACCTGTGCTGGCGGGCGGTTCGCCGCCGACGACGCGGACGCACAGGTCCGTCGGCGGCTCCAGCTTTTACAATCTCTACGAGACGCGCGATGGCCGTTTCATCGCACTCACGGGCCGCGAAATGAAGTTCGCGAGATCGCTGCTCACGGCGCTCGGCCGGGAGGAGTTGATCCCGTTCGCGGAGGCTGAGCCCGGGCCTGTCCAGCAACAGCTGATCGGCGAACTGCGACAAATTTTCAGCGCGCGCGACTTCGATGACTGGTGCGCGTTCCTGCCGACCGTGGAGGTCAGCTGGGCGCCGGTGTTGAACATGGCCGAGGGTTTCGATCACCCGCACGCGGCGGCCCGCGAGATGCTCGTCGATGACGGAATCGGCGGGCGCGTCGTCGGAACGCCGGTCAAGTTCGCGGACGAGCCTGGCGAGGTGCATTTGCGCGCGCCGACGCTGGACGCGGACGGCGCTGCGATCCGTGCCAGGGGATGGGCGCGAAGCTGAGGTTCAGTCCTTCAGTTCCAGCCGCATGTTGTAAACGAAATCGCGCGAACGGAACGTATTCACCGAAATCAGGTAGATGCTGTTGGCGGCATCGAAATAGCGCCGGATGATCTGGAGCGCAGAAACGCCAATGGGTTCGCCGAGCATGCCCGCTTCGGCAGGTGTCAGCATTTTTGCGCGTATATCCTGCGACAGGCCCGACGGCTTTATACCGTGAACACGGTGCAGCCATTCGTAGACCGGTTCGTCCGAAAATCCGTCTTCGTCTGGCAGCGTCGCCCGCGTAACATCCACGTATACACGTACGATACAAAGCGGCATGTGGTGGTCATCGTAGCGCACGCCCTGCATGGTGTGCCATTCGCGCATCTCGTCGCAGCCAAGCTGGCGGGCAAGCTGCCCGTCCGCGCTGAGACGTTCCTGCTCTTCCCACTGCATGTGCGTGGCGTGTGCGTAGTGTAGAAGGTCCGCACGGGAACCGATGGCGTGGCGGAACGTCTGGATGGGGGTGTGGCGCAGCACTGTGGTCCCCGCGCCGCGGCGGCGGCTGAGCAGGCCTTCCTCCTCAAGCTGCTGGAGAGCGCCGCGCACGGCGTAGCGGCTTGCCCCGAGTTCGGCGCACAATTGCACTTCGGTGGGAAAGGGTGAGCCAACGGCGAATTCGCCCGAATCGATGCGTTCGCGCAGATCGGCATAAACCCCTTCATACCTCGGGCGCCGTCCGGCGCTCACCTTGGTCACTCTGTTCTCCTTTGTTGCCGCCAGCACGGCCCGCGTCAGCGGTTCGTACTTGGCTCGAAAATCACAAGAATTCAACAAATCAAACTAACCAAACGAAAAGTTCGAACTTTTCCATTGACCTGCCTGCCGCCCTTTGTCAGCTTACGGGTTGAGCGACATGTGCCGCCAAACCCTGGGGAGGGGTGCCGGCACGATGAAATCCGTTTCGCGAGTGGAGGGAGTGGCATGGGGCTTCGGGTTGGAGTGGACGTCGGCGGGACGTTCACGGATATTTTCTTGCTCGATGAAGGGGCCAGCCGGACCTACACGGCGAAGGTGCCGTCGACGCCGTCCGATCCTTCGGAAGCGGTGATTTCCGGGATCGAGAAAGCCTGCCGCGAAAACAGCCTCGATATGGCGGACATCACGCACGTAATGCACGGCACCACAGTCGCGACGAATGCGGTGCTGACCGGCAATGGTGCGTCCGTGGGACTCATTGTCACCGAAGGCTATCGGCAGGTTCTGCATCTGGCGCGTGGCTTCGTGCCCGGCGCGCTTTCGGGGTGGATCAACTTCGTGAAGGGCAAGCCGATGGCGGCCCTGAAGCACACGCTGGAAGTCTCCGAACGGATCAGCGCCAGCGGCGAGATCGTTCGTCCGCTCGACGAGGCGCGCCTGCGCGCGGACATTCAGCGCTTCAAGGGCAGCGGCGTCGGCTCGATCACCATCTCGCTGATGAACTCTTATGTGAATGCCGCGCACGAGAAGCGCGTGGAGGCGATCGTCCGCGAGGAGCTTCCGGACATTTCGATTTCCGTGTCTTCCGACACGCTGCCGGAAATGCAGGAATATGAACGCGCCATCACCACGGTGGCCAACGCGTTCGTGAAGCCCGTGGTGTCGCGCTACGTCTCCAATCTCAAAAATAACCTGGAGGCGCGCACAACCGGCGAGGTGAAGCTCTCGATCCTGCGTTCGGATGGCGGCCTCGCCACGGCGGCGTCTGCAGCCGACTTCCCGGTCAACCTGCTGATGTCCGGCCCCGCGGGCGGCGTCGCCGGCGCGATCTGGGTCGCCAAGCAGGCGGGTTTCCCGAACATTATCACCTTCGACATGGGCGGCACGTCGACGGACGTCTGCCTCGTTGAAGGCGGCGAGGCGCAGGTGCGCCGCGAGACGGTGGTGCATGACGTGATCGTTCGCGCGTCCTCGGTGGACGTACGCACAGTGGGCGCCGGCGGAGGCTCCATCGCGACCGTGCCGGAGCTTACCAAGGCGCTCCGTGTCGGCCCTCAGTCGGCAGGCGCAGTCCCGGGTCCGGCAGCCTACGACAAGGGCGGCACGGAGCCGACTGTAACCGATGCCAACGTCGTGCTCGGCTATCTGCCTGCGGATGCGCGGCTTGGCGGCGACATGACGATCCGCCGCGACCTCGCGCAGCAGGCCGTGCAGAAAATCGCCGACGCGCTCGGCCTCACGCTGGAGACGGCGGCGGAAGGGATCGTCCGCATCGTAAACGAGAACATGTTCGGCGCGCTGCGGCTTGTTTCGGTGGAGCAGGGGTACGACCCGCGCAACTTCTCGCTGATGGCGTTCGGCGGCGCGGGGCCGCTGCATGCGAACGCGCTCGGCCGCCTGTTGGGGGCGTGGCCTGTCATCGTGCCGCGTGGTCCCGGCGTGCTGTGCGCAGTGGGCGACGCGACGACGCGCCTGCGCGACGAGGCAGCACGCACCATGATCCGCCCGGTCGACGGGATCGATGTGGCCGAGCTGCAGGGGCTTCTCGATGAGCTTGAGGAGCGCGTGCGTGCCACGCTCGATGTCGAAGGTATTCCCGAAGATGCACAGGAGATCGTGTATCAGGTGGACCTTCGCTATGCGGGCCAATCGGCAGACATCACAGTCTCACTGCCGCCTGCCGAATTTGCTGAGCATGGCCTCGCCAAGGCCTCCGAGCGGTTCGATCACCTGCACGAGCAGATGTTCAGCTTCAGTCTCGACAAGGCGAAGGAGCTGGTCAACCTGCGCGTCATCGCACAGGGGCCGGGCGCGGACGTAGGCCAGAACACGCTGGCGGAAGGCGATGGCGATCCGGCGCGCGCTGCCGTGCACAGCACGCGCGTCTTCGACAGTGGTGCGTGGCACGACGCGATGATCTACGACAGGCGCAAACTGCTCGCCGGGGACCGCGTGAACGGCCCGGCCATTGTTACCGAGCTCGATTCCACCACGCTCATCCTGCCCGGCAGCCACGCGACGGTCGATACCGTCGGCAATCTGCTCATCCGCGACGACCGCTGAGAACTGGAGGCACAAGATGGCAAGGCTCATCGAAACCAACACCACGCCCTGGCCGACGGTCGATGTCGATCCGGTCACGCTCGATGTCATCGAGAACGCGCTCCAGAATGCCCGTGTGCAGATGGACGCGATATTGTTCCGCACCGCGATCTCGCCGATCATCCGCGAACAGCGCGACGGCTTCCCGGTGCTGACCAATCGCGAAGGCATGATGCTCGCAGGGCAGTTCGGATCGCCAGTTGATGGCTTCGTCGATAATTATGACGGGGAGGTTTCCGAAGGCGACGTCCTCCTCACCAACGATCCCTACGCCTGTCAGGGTGCGATCAGCCATCTGAACGACTGGCTATTCTGCATGCCGGTATTCTACGAAGGGCGTCTGCTCGGCTGGACCGCGATGTTCGGGCACATGTCGGACATTTCCGGCATGACGGCGGCCTCGATGCCGGTGACGTCTTCCGATCTGTTGCAGGAAGGCATCGTCATCCCGCCGGTGAAGATCGTTTCCAAGGGCGAATTGCAGAAGGACCTGCTGCGCATGGCGATGCGCAACACGCGCACGCCGGACTGGAACGAGGCGGATTTCTTCGCGATCCTTTCGGCGTGCCGCACGGGCGCGGCGCGTCTTATCGAGATGGCGGATCGCTTCGGGCCGGACGTACTGTGTTCGGCGCAGGACCAGCTTTTGAAGCGCAACCGTGAGGCGATGCGCGCGCTGATCGTCTCGACGATGCCCGAGAAGAAGGTCGTGTTCGAGGACTGGATCTGCGACGACGCCACCGGCCACGGGCCCTACAAGCTCGGCTGCGAGATGTGGCGCGAAGGCGACAAATTGATCTTCGATTTCTCGCGCACCGATCCGCAATCGGCGGGCTGCGTAAACTTCCTGCTCAACGAGCGCATGTTCAAGATGTTCTGCGGGCAGTTCATGGTGAACGTGTACGATCCGCAGATCGTCCTCAACGACGGCTACATCGATCTCATCGACGTGCGCATCCCCAAGGGCACGCTGCTCAATCCGATCGCACCCGCGGCGCTCAACGGACGCACACACGCGCTTGGGCGCATCTTCGACATCATCAGTGGCCTGTTCGGCTCGGCGAATCCGGATTTCCTCGTCGCCGCTGGATTCTCGGACAGCCCACACTTCATGTATTCGGGCTTCAACAAGGGCCACGACTGGTTCCTGCTGTTCCAGATCGGCTTCGGTGGCATCCCCGGCAAGCCGGGCGGCGACGGCCCGGACGGGCATTCGCTGTGGCCGAAATTCCGTAACGTTCCGAACGAATATATCGAAGCCTATTTCCCGATCCGCATCGATCGCTTCGAATCGCTGCCGGATACAGGCGGTGCCGGCAAGCATCGCGGCGGCAACGGCGTGCGCACGGAATATGTGTTCGATGTGGAAGGTGAAATCTCCATCCACGACGACCGCTGGCTGACCTACCCGTGGGGCGTGAAGGGCGGACAGCCGGGCAAGCGCAGCCGCAAGCTGTTGGTGCGCGCGGACGGCGAGGAGAAAATCCTGCCGTCGAAGATCGATCATATCTTCGTGCAGCCCGGCGACCGCCTGATCTTCGACACATGGGGAGGTGGCGGCTGGGGCGATCCGCTAGAACGCGATATAGCCGCCGTCGCCTACGACGTGGAGGCTGGACTCGTCAGCCCGGAAGGCGCGCGGCGTTATGGCGTGGTCATTTCCGATGACGGCGTGGTTGACGATAAGGCGACCGAGGCCCTTCGCGCGGAGATGCGGGGCAGCCGCCCGCCGGTCAATGCGTTCGAATTCGGGCCTTCAATCGCGGAACTCCGTGCCAGCTGCTTCGAGGAAACGGGCCTCCAGCCGCCGGTCGATCCCGTCGCCTCGCCGATCGCCACTGCTTGGTTCAGCAAGCGCGGCGAACCCGTGCCGATGCCGCAGCGCCTTGCGGCGGAGTGAACCATGAACGGGTTTTCCGCAGCCGGCTACGGCGACCAGGGCAATATCGGGTTTGGCCGCCAGCCCGCCGTGCTGGTCGTCGATTTCCAGCGGGCGTTCACCGATAGCGCCTATCCTATGGGCCGCTCCGGCCATGTCGATCAGGCGGTAGAGAACACCGCGCGCCTGCTGAAGGTCGCCCGCGCGAACAACGTGCCGGTCGCGACATGCAGCGTCGGCTGGAACAGCCCGCGCGACATGGCGCACTGGAAGGTCAGCTCGGTCTACAAGGACATGTTCTACGGTGATGCCGGAATGGAGCTCGATCCGCGCATCGCCGATCCTTCCGACTTTCATTTCATCAAGGGCGCGCCGTCGATCTTCTTCGGCACGCCGCTGCAGACGTTCCTGACGCGGCAGGGCGTGGACACGGTGATCGTGACGGGCTGCACGACGAGCGGCTGCGTGCGCGCATCGATCATCGACGCGTTTTCATACGGCTACCGGGTGATGGTGCCGGAGCCCTGCTGCGGAGATCAGGAGATCGGCCCGCATCAGGCGAACCTTGCCGACGTCGGTCGGCGCTACGCCGACGTTCTGGGCCTCGAAGAGGTCATTGAAGCGATCAGTGGAAAGCGTAACGATGCCTGAATTGAAGCGTCCCGATGGTGCAGTGATTCATTACGAAATCGTCGGTGAAGGCGATCCGGTTCTCTGCCTGGGCGGCTGGGGCACGTTCTGTCATGGCAACAGCGCCGGCCTGCCGTTCGGCCTCACTGACCGCTACAGCGTGATCCTGATGGATTATCGAGGGCTTGCGGAGTCCACGGACAATCCCGACACGCCGATCTCCATGCGCGTCTATGCCGACGACGCGATTGCTGTGCTCGATGCGCTTGGGCTGAAAAACGTCCACCTGCTCGGCATGGTCGGCATCGGCGCGTGCGTTTGCCAGCAGATCGCCATCATGCGACCCGATCTTGCACGGACGCTGGTGAACACCGGCGCATGGGCAACGATGGACCCGCTGCTGGCGGATCAGTTGCGGCTGTTTTTGGATATCCACCGCGACGCCGGCTGGGCGACATTTCAGCGGCTCGTGTGCGCCTATTCGTTTAGCGCGGATTATTACAATGCCAATGCGGATCGCCTCATTGGGCCGCAGGGTCCGTGGCGCGAATTGCAGGGCAAGATCGAAACGCACGCGCGCTTCATCGACGCCAGCATCGACTACGATGTCATCGAAGATCTGAAACAGGTGCAGACCCCCGCACTCATCATGCACGCGCCGCTCGACACCATCACCGGGCCGCGCACGACGAAACCCATCGAGGAGGCGCTACCGAACGCGACCGGATTCGTGATGGAAGGCGCGGCGCATGTTCTTGCCGGTAAGGACCAGCGCGGCCGCTTCTCGCAGCGCCTGTTCGAATTCTTCGCGCAGCATTGATCGATGGACCGCGCCGCCTCCTGCCTTTTGTTCGTTCCGGGAAACCGGCCGGAGCGCTTTGAAAAGGCGCTGGCGACAGGTGCGGAGCTGGTGTGTATTGATCTTGAAGATGCGGTGCCGCCGGCTGCGAAGGCCGAGGCGCGGGCGGCGGTGATCGCGGCGCTTGCCGACCTGCCGAAAGAGCGCATTGCAGTGCGCGTAAACGGGATGCGCACCGAAGCCGGGCTGCGCGACGTGCTGGCGCTCAGGGATGCCGGGCCGCTGCCCCTGCTGCTGGTGCCGATGGTGGAAAGTGTGGGCGAGCTTGCGCCGCTGCAGGCCGTCGGCGCGTCCGCGATCATCCCGCTGATCGAAACTGCGAAAGGCCTCGCTGCGGCAGCGGAGATCGCGGCGGCGGACGCGGTGGTGTCAATGATGTTCGGCGGCGGCGATCTTTCCGCCGAACTCGGTGTCGCGCTTGAATGGGAACCGCTCGCGGCGGCACGCGGGCAGTTCATTCTCGCCTGTGCGCGGGCGCGCGTTCCCGCGATCGACGTGCCATTCATCCATATCGCCGATCCGGATGGTCTTGCCGAAGAGGTGCGCCGCGCAAAGAGCCTTGGGTTCTCGGCGAAGGCCGCCATCCACCCGGCGCAGGTCGAGATCATTCAGGGCGTGCTGCGCCCGCAGCCGTCCGAGATCGAAGAAGCGCGCGCAGCGCTTCAGGCGTTTGCCGAAGCTGGCGGGCAGGCTGTCATGTTCAAGGGCCGGATGCTGGAGGCGCCGTTCATGCGCCGGCTGAAGCATCTCGCCGCATTTGGAGAAAGCCGTAATGCGTAAGGGTGTCATCGAAGTTGCACCGGGGCGATTCCGGGAAACCTTCGGCCGTTATTTCGAAGAGTTCGAGGTTGGGCACATCTATGAGCACCGGCCTGGCCGGACGATCACCGATGCGGACAACGTGTGGTTCACGCTGCTGACGATGAACACGCATCCGGCGCACTTCGATTATGAATATGCGAAGAAGACGGAATTCGGAAAGCCGCTCGTGTGTTCGCCGCTCACGGTCGCGCTTCTTGTCGGCATGAGCGTCAGTGACGTATCGCAGAAGGCCGTAGCCAATCTCGGCTGGACGGATATCCGCCTCACACATCCGTTGTTCTGCGGCGATACGCTGTATGGCGAAAGCGAAGTGCTGGGCAAGCGCGAGTCAAGCTCGCGGCCGGAGCAGGGCATCGTCACCGTGAAGACGACGGGTAAGAACCAGAAGGGCGACATCATCTGCACATTCGAACGGTCGATCCTCGTGTGGAAGCAGGGCTTCGGCCCGGCTGACGATTGAGGGAAAATACATGACATCCGCAAACGCCACCCGCACGATCGACCCGGAAGAAGAGGCCGTTCTGATGCATTCGATCGATCGCTGGATCGATAAGGAAGTGCGCCCCGTCGTGATGCACCACGATCACAACGATCTGTGGCCGGCAGAACTGGTCGCCCAGATGGCGGAAATGGGCCTGTTTGGTGCCACAATCTCTCAGGACTACGGGGGCCTCGGTCTTCCGGCGACCACCTACTCGAAGGTCGTGTCGAAGATCGCGTCGTACTGGATGGCGATCACCGGTATTTTCAATTCGCATCTGATGCTGGCGGCTGCCGTCGAGCGTTTCGGGACGGCGGAGCAGAAGGCGGAATGGCTGCCGAAGTTCGCGAGCGGGGAAATACGCGGCGGCCTCGCGCTCACCGAGCCCAACGCGGGGACGGACCTGCAGGCGATCCGTACGACTGCGGTGCGCGACGGCGACGATTACGTGATCAACGGCACGAAGACATGGATATCGAACGGCATCCACGGAAGCTGCTTCGCGCTTCTCGTGAAGACCGACCCGAAGGCGGAGCCGCGCTATAAAGGCATGAGCCTTTTCATCGCGCCGAAGATCGCCGGTTTCGAGGTCGGCAAGAAGATCAAGAAGCTCGGCTACAATGCCATCGACAGTGCCGAGCTTATTTTCGACAATTACCGGCTCCCCGCCGCGAACCTGATCGGCGGCGTCGAGGGCAATGGCTTCTTTCAGGCGACAGGCGGCCTCGAACTCGGCCGCATCAATGTCGCCTCGCGCGGTGTGGGGCTTGCCGAAGGCGCACTGCGGCTCGCCACGGACTATGCGACAGTTCGCCAGACGATGGGAAAACCGATCTGCGAGCATCAGGCCATCCAGCTGAAGATCGGTGAGATGGTGACGCGCGCGAAGGCTGCGCGACTTCTCACCCAGGACGCCGCCGAAGCCTACGACCGCGGCGAGCGCTGCGACATGGAAGCGGGAATGGCGAAGTACTTCGCGTCCGAAGCCGCGGTGCGGAACTCCGAGGAGGCGATGCGGATCTTCGGGGGCTACGGCTATTCGAAGGAATACGAGATCGAACGTTATTACCGGGATTCGCTGCTGATGTGTATCGGCGAGGGAACGAATGAAATGCAGCGGATCATCATCTCCAAACAATGGGTCAAACGGCATTCCGCGTAGAGGTTTCAAGAACAGGATCAATCCGCAAGCGAGCGTTCAGGGCAACAGCATTGGAAAGGGACAAGGGGGATACCATGACGAAATCCGAACTTAGACTTGCAACGTGTCTCACGACCGCTTTTGCGATCGTGCTTTCGCTTCCCGCGCCGTCTTACGCGCAGGAACAGGCAAGCGAGACCGCCGAACCTGTGGGTGGCGAAATCGTGGTGACGGCACGCCGGTTCGACGAAAAATTGCAGGACGTTCCGGCGGCGGTTTCGGTGCTGACAGCGGAAGCCATCGAGAACACGGGCGCCCGCGTCGCGGCCGATTTCGTGCAGCTGACGCCCGGCGTTACCATTGTCACCGGAAACGTGGAGGCGGCCGATACGCAAATCAACATACGCGGCATCAACGGTGCACGCGATGCGGAAAGCAATGTCGCGCTGGTCGTCGACGGTATCCAGAAATCGAACACTTCGTCGCTGAACCAGGACCAGGGATCGGTGCAGCAGATCGAAGTGCTGAAGGGCCCGCAGGGCGCGCTTTACGGGCGAAATGCCGCCGCAGGCGCGGTTATCATCACCACCAAGAAGCCGGGCGCCGAACTGGAAGGCAGTGCACGCGTCAGCTACGGCAACAACGATACGGTGGAAGCCGCCGCGCTGATCGCGGGGCCGCTCAGCGACACCGTGGGTTTCGTCATCAACGGCGACTACGGGCGCGGGGATGGCTATTTCCGCAACAGCTTCCTACCGAGCGATATCAACAAGACGCTCTACCCGGGCAACAGTACCAAAGCCGCCTCGATGGACAATTATGAGCGCTGGAATGTGAACGGCCGCCTCGTCTTTACGCCGAGCGACGCTACGGAAATCGATCTGAAGGCGCGCTACGGCAAGGTCCGCAGCGGTGCGATCGCGTTCAATGCGGCGTTCCAGATTCCGGCGCTGGAAGGTGCCGACAAGGCCTTCAACATCGACATAAACGATCACAAGTTTATCTTCACGCCGAACATCGATCCGCTGAACACGCAGAAGACCATAGAGGCGTCGGCGCGCCTCACGCAGTCGCTCGGCGGGGTCGATCTGATCGGCTACGTTGCCTACAGCAACATCAAGAATGATTTCTATGCCGATGGCACGAGCGGTGCATTCGGTTTCTTCGGAAATGAATCAACATGTCAGGCGACCGCGGCGGGAACGGTGCCTGTTGTAAACCAGGCGCCATTCGATGAAACCTATCTCGGGGGCGCGTTTGTCGGCGCGCAGCCGTATTCGCCTACAACGTGCGACGGCACACAGTACCAGCGCCGCAATCAGGAAGATTTCAGCGCGGAGCTTCGTCTTGTCGGCGAAACGGATTCACTGCGCTGGCAGCTCGGCGGATATTTCCTGTCACTTGACCGCCGGACCTGTATCAACCTCGGCCTCGATACCGGGCAGGGCGTCGTTCGCGAGTGTTATACGACCGACCCGACAAACCGCACCGAATCGTTGGTGGATGATAATTTCAAGACCAAGGTCTATGCGGCCTTTGGGTCGGTTGATTATGATGTGACTGAAGCCTTCAAGATCGGCGTTGCGCTTCGCTATGATATTGAAGATCGCAGCACGAGTAACAACGTGCCCACGGGCAGGCTGACACGCTGGGTCGGCAACGTGCTCACGGGAAATCCGAACGGCACTGCGACAACGCCCGCGAACTATTATCTGAACCCCGGGCTCGATCCGGTTTACAACCCAAGCGGCATTCTCGCCGACCGGAGCCAGACCTACAAGCAGCTGCAGCCCAAGGTCACGCTCAGCTACAAGGTCAGCCCCGATCTTTCGCTGTTTGCGAACTGGGGCATCGGCTTCAAGTCGGGCGGCTTCAACAACGGCGGTTCGCAGGCCGTTATCGACAATTTCTTCAACGCCACCATCGCATCGGGCCTGTCGATCTTCGACGATTACCGGAAGGAGCGATCGAGCGCGTTCGAGGCGGGTATCAAGGGCAAAGCGCTTGATGGACGCCTGACGTTCGACTTCGCCGGCTATCATACGACCGTGAAGGATATGCAGTTCTTCGAATTCTTCGTGGGACCGTTCGGACTGCTGCGCGTCGTCTCCAACATCGACAAGGTGGAACTGTACGGCGCCGAAGGTTCGGCGAGCTTCCGCCTGATCGATGGCTGGTCATTGTTCGGTTCGTTCAACGTGACCGACAGCAAGATCAAGCGGAATGATGCGCGGCCGTATACGGAAGGCAACAAGTCTCCCTACACGGCGGACTACACGCTCAACATCGGCAGCCAGATCGACGCCCCGCTCAGCGACGCACTGTCGCTGTTGGTGCGCGCCGATTACCGTATTACCGGCAAGACTTGGTTCCACACCGTCCAGGACAATACCGTGCCGACGATCTTCGGGCTGGCCGCGAATTTCAAGAACTCGCAGCGCGATCCCTACGGCATCTTCAACCTGCGCGTCGGCTTGAAGTCGGACAGTTGGTCGGTCAGTGCCTTTGCCGAAAACATGTTCAACAAGAATTACGTGGCGGAAGTCATTCCCGCGCCGGAATTCGGCGGCGACTTCCTGACGGCGGGTATACGCCGCAGCTATGGTCTGGAACTGGCATACAAGTTCTGACCCCGGCGACTGGCCGTAGAATGGAAGCCTTCCGGATCGGCTGACGCTGATCCGGAAGCTCTGAAGGAGTGAATGATGGCGTCTGGAGCGTTGCAGGGGTTGCGGCTTGTCGAAATGGGGCAACTGATCGCCGGACCCTTCTGCGGACAGTTGATGGCCGATCACGGCGCCGAGGTGATCAAGATCGAAGCGCCGGGCGCGGGCGACCCGATGCGCGAGTGGGGGCGGAACAAGCCGGTCTGGTGGCCCGTCGTCGCGCGCAACAAGAAGAGCATCACGCTCAACCTTCGCGATCAGCGCGGTCAGGATATCGTGCGGCGCCTTGTGGAGAAGTCGGACTTCCTGCTTGAGAATTTCCGCACCGGCACGATGGAGAAGTGGAATCTGGGCTACGATCAGCTTTCGGCCATCAATCCGGGGCTGATCATGATCCGCGTGACGGGCTTCGGACAAACCGGCCCCTACGCACGACGTGCCGGATATGGATCGATCGGCGAGGCCATGGGCGGCATTCGAAACCTTGCGGGCGATCCGTCCACGCCGCCAAGCCGTGTCGGCCTGTCGATCGGAGACTCGCTTGCCGCCACGTTCGCCTGTCTTGGCGCGTTGATGGCCTTGCAGAATCGGCATCGCACGGGGCAGGGGCAGGTGGTCGATTCCGCAATTTACGAGGCGGTGCTCGCCATGATGGAATCGACGATTCCCGAATATACCGAGGCCGGCTTCACGCGGGAACGGACGGGCGCGACGCTGCCCAAGGTCGCGCCTTCGAATGTCTACTCCACGTCGGACGGCGAAATTCTGATCGCGGCAAATCAGGACAGCGTCTGGAAGCGCATGGCGGAAGCGATGGGGCATCCGGAGCTTGGAAGCGATCCGCGCTTCGCCACGCATCATGCGCGCGGCGAGCATCAGGTGGAACTGGACGACATGATCAGCGCCTGGACGAAATCATGGTCCAGCGCCGATCTTCTGGCGCACTTGGAGACGCACGGCGTGCCGGCAGGGAAGATCTACAAGGCGCCCGATATGCTGGAAGATCCGCATTTCAAGGCGCGCGAAGCCATCATCAAGGTGCAGCATCCGCACTTTCAGAACCTCTGGATGCAGAATGTCTTCCCCAAGCTCTCCGAAACGCCGGGAGAGGTCGCTTGGGCGGGGCCGGAGCTTGGCCAGCACAATGAGGAGATTTACGGTGATGTTCTGGGGATGAGTCGGCAGCAGATGAACAGCCTGCAGAACGAAGGCGTTATCTGAAGAGAGGCTAGTCTCGGCGGCCAATGCCCATCCCGCCTTCGATACCCAGCGACACAACCACTTCGCTCTCAACCGGTGCGCATTTGAGCGGACCGCACGGGGACTAGGGAACGCCGCACAGGCACGATTCGCTTCATCGGATAGCTCAGGCGCCGATGAAGCGACCAGGTCTCCGTTCAGCGACTGCGACCATCCCTTCGCGAGCATCCGCGGTGGCTAATAACTTGGTCTGCTCGTCGCTTTCGTGCTGAACCTGCGTGCGATACGCATCGACGAGACCCTGGCGCAGCGTTGCACGTGTCGAGATGACGGCGAGCGGTGCGGCCTCGGCGATTTCGCCTGCCAGCTTCAGCGCAGCCTCGCGCAGTTCCGACTGATCAACCAGTTCATCGACAAGCCCCCAAGCCAGCGCCTGTTCCCCATTCAGACGCCGACCCGTGTACATGAGGAGCGATGCTTTCTGCACGCCGATTAAACGGGGAAGGGTATGCGTCAGGCCAAAGCCCGGGTGAATGCCAAGCTTCACGAAGTTCGCGGAAAATCGTGCTTCCGGCGCTGCAACCCTGAAATCCGCAACGAGTGCCAGTCCGAAGCCGCCCCCGACGGCAGGCCCCTGTATTGCAGCAACGATGGGCTTGCGTGTTGCAAACATTCGTGCGGCGGCGGGGTAGATATCTCGGGACGGGCCGCCCGGAGTGCTGAAGTCTGCGCCGGCGCAGAACGCGGTCCCCTGCGCCGTCAGAACGATCGCGCGAAGTGAAGCGTCTTCATCTATGTCTTCGAAAAGCTGAGCGAGCGCGTTCATCAGCTCGAGGTCGAAGAAGTTGTGCGGCGGTCGCCTCATCTCGACAACGGCAACGTTCCCGACGACCTCAAATCCTACGTCCGCATATTCGTGCATGCAGGTCTCCTGACCCCTTGTACGCCCAATGTCGTTTTTTGTCCCTGAGCTTATTTGCCCGCAGACTCCGCGACTTGGGAAATGGAAGCGTCCAGAACGCTCACGCCGAAATCAATCTCTTCGTCCGTCGAGTTGATTGGTGGAGCAAACCGGAGAATGCCTGCTGAATATGCACCGGTGATGTTTGCAAACAGACCGCGCTCCAGCGCAACCTCAGTAACTTCCCGGGCAAGGTCAGTCGCGCTTTTTCCCTTGAACGGAACGAACTCCATCCCAAGCAACAGACCCCTGCCTCGAACGTCACCGATGCATTGGTGCCGTTGCATCAGGCTCTGCAATCCTTGTCGGAGACGGCTTCCGAGAACCCGCGATCTTTCGACAAGCTGGTCGCGCTTAACAATCTCCAGAACCTTCAAGGCGACAGCGGCGGGAAGCGGGTCATTGCCGTGCGTGGTGACGAAAAAGAACCCGCGCCGTTCGGCCTCTTCCGCGAGCGCATCCGACGTCTGAACCGATGACATGGCCATACCGGCGCCGAGCGTCTTCGAAAGCAGAAGCACGTCCGGCACGACGTTGTCGCGCTCGAAGGCAAACATTTCTCCGGTGCGACCAAGGCTTGTCTGCGCCTCGTCGAGGATGAGGAGCATGCCCCGTCGTTCGCAATGTTTCTTCAGTGCCGCCAGATACCCGAGCGGCAGGTCGATGATACCGCCTGTACTGAGAACCGGCTCCGCAATGAAGGCGGCGAGATTGCCGGTGGACTGACGATCCAGAAGGTCGAAGCTGTCGTCGAGTTCCTGCTGCCACGTCACCCCGGCAAAACGTGGCCGATAGGGGTTTGGCGCGGGGATGGCGAAAGATCCCGGCATGAGCGGCCCTTGGCCGCCTCGCCCCAGGGAATACGTTGCCGACGCCGCAGCCCCGGTCGATCCATGGTACGATTGGGCGAAGCCGACGATTTCCCATTTGCCCGTAACCACCTTCGCGAGCCGGATCGCTGCTTCGACCGACTCCCCGCCGGTAGACAGAAACATCGCGCGCGGAAGAGCGGGTACCAGTTCCGCCAAGGCGGCAGCCAAGTCCACGACTGGCTTGGAGATCATCATGCTGAACAGATGGTCCAACGTACCAGCGGCTTGTTGCACAGCCTCAACGAGGTCCGGATGAGCGTGCCCGATCACGGAGCTCATCTGCCCGGAGGTGAAATCAAGCACCTTGCGCCCCGTGGCGTCGTAGAGCCACGATCCCTCGGCCCGGGTGGGAATGAATGAGGTGAACGTTCCACCTGTTCCCATGTATTTCAGCAGATGGCGATCCGCTTTTTGCCAGATATCGGCTTCCGAGTTGTTCAGCATCTTATCCATTGCCGGTTATCCCGCTGCGTTTGAGCTCGAGGTGATTGCCTCGTCGCAAATCCAGAAGGCAGTCTCATGCACCAGATACATCGATGTGGAAGTTGTCACGATGCCTGCCCCTGCCTTTTCGAGTGCAGATGTAGCGGCCAAACTTCGCGAGATTAAACGCAAATACCTCTCGCTGACTGGTGAACAGGATTTTCTAATCGCGTCTGAGCTTGTGCGTGGAAGGCAAATCCACACCTATAAAAAGAATTGGGGCGTAGCCGCTGGGCACACGATATCAGGCGCCGGTTGTGCGCGCCTTCTTAACGGCCGTCTCGAAGATCTTCGCCGCCTCGCGCAGGAAACCCAGGATGGCGATGCTTTTGGAGCTGATGCGGGCCGAAGGGCCTCCCACGCCAAGGGCGAACCTGCGGCCGAAAGGCGTAGGCAGAAGCAGAACGCCCATCGTGCAGACGCCGGGTGTGACGCGACTGTCGGACGTTGCAAATCCTTGGTCGCGCACGGCCTCAAGGTCAGCCATCAGCTCCCGTTGATTTATTTTCGCTTCATGGGATGCCCGGCGCGCATCTATTCGTCGGATGGTCGCTTCGATGTCCGCAGTCTTCTCCGCGCTCAACAGTAGTCGCCCGAATCCCGAGGTGGCCAGCGGCCGCAGCGTGCCGGGCGCAACGGCGAACTGCAGCGCTTCGTTGGAATGGACCACATGAACATATTGCACTTGAAGGTCGCTCCGGGCGGCAAGGACGACCGTTTCGCCTGTCGCGTCGCGGAGATCTTCCATCACACGCAGGATGTTCAGCCCGCCGAAAAGATCGGTCGCGACCCAGCTGCCAAGCAATGCAATCCTCATCGTCGGCAGGTAAGTGCGGCTGCGCTTGAGCGTGGGGGTGGCATCGCGGCATGGCTCGACCTCGCGCGCCGGATGCCCGCTGCGCTGCCCGATCATAATCTCGCGTTCCTCTGCAACAGCGGGCACGAGTATGAAAATCTGGGCGCGGAAGAAGCGCTGAAGGCGGTGGCGCCAAAGCCCGAGGATACAGATTTCTGGCTGCACCTCGGCGCCAATCTCGCGGCGCGGGACTGGCACGAAGGGCTGTTCGGACTCGCGCCGCTGGCGGGCACGGACTCGCAGCGCTATCTTGCCGTCAGCCCCCAGCACCTGCCGCTTGCCCGCTGCATTTTCGCGGGTCTTGCAGGCCTCGAAAGTCCTTATTCCGCCGCCGCGCTTTCGGCGGGCGAACTCGCGGCGATCGTCGCTGCGGGCTATCCGTCGGTCGCCGGCGTTTTCGGGTTGCACCGCTTTCATCATGTCGAGGACGACGACGCGCGCTGCATCGATCCCGGAGAGATTGCGACAACGATCGCCGCCTTCCGCCAATTTCTGGCGGCGGCGGCGAGGGCCTGACGCGATCAATCGGCTTCGATATCGCGCTTGTAGGTTTCGGGCAGGAACAGGATGCCGACAACCGCTGTGATCGCCGCGATGACAACAGCATACCAGAGACCCTGATAGATGTTGCCCGTGGCCGCAACCATCGCGAAGCCGATCGTCGGCATGAAACCGCCGATCCAGCCGTTGCCGATATGGTAGGGCAGGGAAAGCGAACTGTATCGGATGCGCGCCGGGAAGAGTTCGACCAGCAGCGCCGCGAGCGGACCATACACCATCGTGGCAAGGACACCGAAGATACAGAGGATGCCGATGACCTTCAGCTTGTCGACCGAGGCGGGGTCGGCGGAATCCGGATAGCCTGCTCGTGACAACGCAGCCTGCACGTCAGTCTGAAACGCTGCGACGGCGGCGGTTTTCGCTTCACCCTTCAGCAAGGCAGGGTTCGGTGCGGTAAAGGCTTCATCGCCGATCCGGACCGTCGCGATCGTGCCGGGAGAGGCGTTGACGTTTGAATAGTTGATACCGCCGCGTGCGAGATAGGTCTTCACGATGTCGCAGCTTGTCGTGTCGAAACTGTTCCGTCCGATCGGATCGAACTGGAACGAGCATTCGTCTGCGTCGGCGACGACCTGCACGGGTGCGCTTTCGACAGCCGCCGCCATTGCCGGATTGGCTGCCGTAACCAGAGCCTTGTAGAGCGGGAAATACGAGAAAACGGCAATCACGCACGCTGTCATCATGATCGGTTTGCGTCCGATGCGGTCGCTCAGCCAGCCGAAGAAGACGAAGCTTGGGATAATCATCAGGAGCGCGGTCGCGACCAGGAAGTTGGCGGTGGCGCCGTCCACCCTCGCGATCTTTTCGAGATAGAAGAGCGGATAGAGATGTGCGGCAAAACCTATGACCGCCTGACCAGCGACCGCGCCGAACAGCGCGATGAGAACGAGCCTGAGGTTGCGCCATTCCCCGAACGCTTCGCGGAGCGGCGCCTTCGACGTCGCTCCCGCTTTCTTCATCCGTTGAAACACCGGGCTCTCTTCAAGCTGCAGCCGTATCCAGAGGGTGATGCCAAGCAGCACGATCGAGAAGATGAAGGGGAGGCGCCAGCCCCAGTCGTTGAAGGTTTCCGCATCCATGAAATTGCGCAGGCCGACCACGAATGTGGAGGCGAGGATCAGGCCGATCATTGCCGTCGTCTGGATAAAGCTCGTATAAAAACCGCGCTTTCCCGGCGGCGCATGCTCGGCGATATAGACAGCGGCACCGCCGTATTCGCCGCCGATCGCGAGACCCTGAAGCAATCGGAGTGTCATCAGGATGATCGGGGCGGCAATTCCGATGGCGTCGTAACCCGGCAGGAAGCCGACCGCAAACGTCGACAGGCCCATGATCGCCATGGTGACGAGGAAGGTGTTCTTGCGTCCGACGACATCCCCGACCCGGCCGAATACCAGCGCGCCGAAGGGGCGCACCGCAAAGCCTGCAGCGAAGGCCATCAGCGCGAGGATGAAACCGGTGGTTTCATTGACGCCCGAGAAAAAATGCCGGGAGAGGGCGGTGGCGAGCAGTCCGTAGAGATAGAAATCATACCATTCGAACACCGTTCCCAGCGATGACGCAGTGATGACGAGCTTGTCGCTCTGACCTTTCGCCTCGGCGGGCAAGGCTTCGCTCTCGGTTGCCATATTCTTCCTCCCATCAAAATCGGCTCTGGGCTCTTCTCGGCCCCTCCGCCGTGCTCGTTATCAGCGCGCGACGGACACCGTCTGTTCGGTGTAGCCGGCATTTTCCAGTTCGCGTTCCGCCTGCATGAAGCCGTAGGCGGGTACGATCTCACCGCGCCGATCCGAGAGTTGCTCCCATTGTGCGGCGACGCGCTCTGCTGCGTCATCCCCGGTTCCAATGAAAACGCCCTCGGTGAGCGTGATGTTGGCGCGCGCAAAATGTCCCGCGCCCGCGCAAAGAATTGCACGCGTCGGCGCATCCTCGCTCACCAGCGCGAGCACGCCGGGGCTTACGGCCTCCGGAGCCAGCCGCGCGAGTGCCTCGGGAGCGAGCACACCACCGGTCATCTGTGTTGCCGCCGTGGGCGCGAGGCAATTGACGCAGATGCCATAGGGCTCGCCTTCAAGCGCCAACGTCTGCATCAGCCCGACAAGTGCCATCTTCGCTGCGCCGTAGTTGGCCTGACCGAAATTGCCATAGAGGCCCGACGAGGACGTCGTCATGACAATCCGGCCATAACGACGCGCGCGCATCTGCTCCCACACCGCTTTCGAACAGATCGCGGCGCCAATCAGGTGCACGTCGACGACCAGCCGGAAATCGGCGATGTCCATCTTCGCAAAACTCTTGTCGCGCAGGATGCCTGCATTGTTGATCAGGATGTCGACGCCGCCCCAGGCATTGGTGGCGGCGTCTACCATCGCCGCGACTTCGGCCTCATCCGTGACAGAGGCCGGTGCGGACAGCGCCTTCCCGCCGGCGGACACGATCTCTGCAGCGACACTTTCCGCCGCAGCCTCGTTAACATCGTTGACGACGACGCGGGCACCTGCGCGCGCGAGCAGCAGTGCATGTGCACGGCCGAGCCCTCCGCCAGAACCTGTTACGATCGCCACCCGCCCGGCCAGATTCATGCTCTCCTCCTTGCTCATCATATAATAACTCACACGTGAGTTAATCAAAAAGACATGACAGTTCCGGCATGGGACCTAGCCGTTCAGCCTGTCCGCTCGGCCTTTAGCTGATCGCATATTTCGCGAAAACCAGCCGCCATGAAGCGCGCCATACGCTGCTTGACGGCTTCATAGTCGTTGGAGTGGCAAAGTCCGTGCGAGAGCTTGTCGATACGCCCCGTGCGCGCAAGCGTAAGCATCAGTGCCCCGGTGACGAAATGATAGCCCCAGAAGATGTCTTCCTCGGCGGCGTCGGGCAGCGCCTTTTTCAGGATTTCGATCAGCCGCAGCACGACAGGATCGAAATACTTGTCCATGAATTCGGCGCCTTCGGGGCTGTTCGACGCCTGAGCGCAGAAGGCGCCATAGTTTTTCCAGCCTTCGCCGCCCTGGATGTAGAGATCGAGGTCGATATCGAGAAACGCATGGAGCGCGCCCTCGACAGTCGGCTTTCCGGCCGCAGCTTTTTCGTAGTCGTCGAGCGCCTTCGTGCGCTTTTCAATCGTAACGACAGCACGGCGGGCGAATACTGCATCGAATAGCGTTTTCTTGTCGTCGAAATAATAGTTGAGGAGCGTATGATGAACGCCCACGCGCTTTGCCACATCCTTCAGCGTCACGCCATAAAAGCCGTGCTTGGAAAACAGTTGTTCGGCAGTGTCGAGAATTTGTTCCATCGTTTCGGCGCGCTGCTCCGCCTTTGATGGCCGTTTCGTCTGAGGCTTTACCTTGGACGCCAAAATCACTTCCCTTTCGAAATCGTCACGTCGCGTAGCTGCCGTTCGAATCTAGGCCTGACCATATTCGGCCCGCAACTGCATCTTATCGATCTTGCCTGTCGGTGCGAGCGGCATTGCATCAAGGCGGATGACTGCATCGGGAACCCACCAGGACGCGATACGCCCGGCCAGCGGCGCAAGCAATTCTTCGTCGCTGATCGAATCGCCGCATGTCTCGACGAGAAGGATCGGCCGCTCACCCCACTTAGGATCGGAGCGCCCGATGACGGCGGCGAGCGACACGCGCGGCAGCGCGCTGACCAGGGCTTCGATCTCGGCGGGATTGATCCACTCGCCGCCGGACTTGATAAGATCCTTGGATCTGCCGGTGATGGTGAGATTTCCGCTTTCGTCGATACGTGCGAGGTCGCCCGTGTCGAACCAGCCGTCGGCATCGGTGGCGGGCGCATCTTGCCCGAAATAGCGCTCTACGACCGTGCCGCCGCGCACGCGCAAATGGCCTTCCGTTCCGCGCTGTTCGGGAAGCGGGCATCCTTCGGCATCGGTGATGAGCAGATCGATGCCGATCGCGGGGCGGCCCGACAGCGAGGCGCGGCGACGCGGATCGCCCGGTAGCGCTGCCGTCCCGAGTGGAGACAGCTCGGTCATCCCCCAACTCGTTTGGATCTCGACGCCCAGGCGGCGCTCGATACGCTCCATGAGCGCCGACGGCATGGGAGACCCGCCCACCAGGATGCGTTCAAGCGTCGGCACATCTCCGCCTTCCGCCTCCAGATGCTCGACAAGGCCGAGCCAGACGGTGGGCACCCCCGCTGCGGCTGTCACGCCCTCTTCGCGAATGAGTCGCGCCAGGTGCGCGCCGTCGCTGTGGCGTCCCGGAAGCACCAGCTTTGCCCCCACCGCAGGCGCCGCGAACGGCAACCCCCACGCATTGGCATGAAACATCGGCACGACGGCGAGGATCGCATCGCGCGAGGTCGGGCCAAGCACATCGGCCTGCAACTGCCGCATCGTGTGCAGGTAGCAGCCGCGGTGCGTATAGGTGACGCCCTTGGGCGCGCCGGTGCTGCCCGAAGTGAAGCAGAGCCCCGACGGCGCCGTCTCCGAAAAATCGCCCCACGGGATATCGTGCGGCGCCTCGGCGACGAGCGGCGCGAGCGCATCGGCATCCTCCGCGCCCTCATCCGTATCGATCAGAAGGATACGGCGCAGCGCGGGCAGATTACGGGCCGCCTCCCGTGCCAGAGGCAGAAGATCGGCATTCACGAGCAGCAGCGCGGCCTGCGACTGGGCGAGCATCCCGCCGAGTTGTGTCGCGGTGAGACGCGGGTTGAGCGTGTGGCAGATCGCGCCCATGCCCATGATGCCGTACCAGGCCTCGAGATGCCCCTGCGTGTTCCACGCGAGGGTTGCCACGCGATCGCCGGCGCGGATGCCCAGCGCGTGCAATGCGCCCGAAACGCGGCGCGCACCCGTGTGCAGCGCCCTATAGGAAATGCGCCGGACACCATTCGGTCCCGCCGACACCACTTCAGCGTTGGGATGCCATTTCGCGGCGTGGGAGAGGAACTTGTCGAGCGTCAGACCATAATATTGCATCGAACCGTCGTTCATTGGCACCCCTTGGCTTTCGGCGGCAAGGGTGGCGCTGCAACCCCGACATTCCAGTTCCACGCGATATCTCCCGCCGCGCGACGGCGGCACACGACCGCCTCGTGCAGAGCCGAGACGCCGGGAAACAAATGGTTGCCCGCGCGGGGTACATCCGCGAAATGCAGGAAACCCCGATTTTCGGCATAGGATGGCCAATCCGGCCAGCCCTTCGCCCGCGGTTTGCCGGTCGCGGCGAAACTTGCCCAATAGTCTCCCATCGCATCGCTCAGCTTGCGTTCCGAAAGGCTTGACGGAATTTTTGGCCAGAGCGGTGGCGTCTTGCCGGCCGTATCGAAAATATAAGGCAGTTCCGCGGCATGGAAGGCGTGGAGATTCCATTCCTGCGTCGCGGGATAGGCGTGATCGAAGAGATAGAAGTATGCGCCTTGCCCGAGCGCCGCCTGGTTTGAAACGAGGCGTTCGGCGGTCCAGCCGTACATGGCGTCACGTGTTGCGGCGAGCATACTTTCCTCGATCGTCTTCGCCGGATAACGGGCGAGGAACAGGTCGGCGAGATCGCCGTAGCCCGCACGGATCGCGGCCTCGTAGGCGGCTGCATTCGCAGGCGGCTTCGGCAAGAGGAAACGCAGTGAGCGGATTTCGCCACTGTTGAAGCCTGCGAGGATCGGGACCGGCGCCTGCTCGTTCCGGTCGAACGTATCGACCAGTTGGCGCGGCAGGACTTTGCCGTCGATCGTGATGAACGGAAAATACCCGGTGCCTGCTGCGTTTTCGGTCAGGGTCGTCGCATCCATTGCGCGCAACGCGGCCGGATCGGTTGAGCCGAGTTTTACAGCAAGGCTGCTGCCCTGGTCCTCGGCGGGGACCATGCCGTTCAGCGGGTCGCGCAGGGCGGGGGCGGACACCATATAGGCGCTTTGTGCAATCGCCTTGTGGAACAACCCACGCGCGGCGGGGGCGGCCATGAGCGCCATGACGCTAAGCGCGCCTGCGGATTCTCCTGCGACCGTGACATTGGCAGGGTCGCCGCCGAAGGCCGAAATGTTGCGCTTCACCCATTCGAGCGCCGCCACCTGATCGAGCAGGCCATAGTTGCCTGAAACACTGTCCGGGGATTCCGCACTGAGCTGCGGAAGCGCGAGATAACCAAGCACGCCGAGCCGGTAGTTGATCGACACCACCACCAATCCGCGTTTCGCAAGCGCCGTGCCGTCGTAAATCGGATCGCTTCCGGACCCGGTCGTAAGTGCGCCCCCGTGAATCCATACGAAGACCGGGGCCTGCTTTGCCGTATCCGGTGCCCATATGCTGAGCGACAGACAGTCCTCGCTCATCGCAGGCAGAGCCCAGGCGTAGATGCTGGCGGCGCGCGGTTTGGGCTGCATGCACGCGGCGCCGAATTTCGACGCATCGCGAACGCCGTCCCAACGCGGCAGCGCGCCGGGCGGACGCCAACGGCGTTCACCCAGCGGCGGCTGCGCATATGGAACCCCGCGAAAGACCCGCACGCCGCGATCACTTGCCCCTTGAAGCACGCCTGCCGGAGCGTCCACCACCGGTTCGGCGGCAACGACCGGACCGGCGGCCAGAGCCGTCAGTATGAGCGCGACGTGCAGGCGGATCATCGAACCTTTCCTCCGCTCCGGGTGCATCAGAAGCGGTAGTTGGCGCGGACACCAACCGTACGCGGCCGCAGCCGGGCATAGCGACCATCGAGAAAAGCCTCGGGGTGAACATAAGTGATCGAACTGTCGTCAAAGAGGTTCTCGACATACGCCGTGAGATCGAGGCTCCCGAGTTTCGCGCCCGCATACAAATTCACGTTCGTCCACGCCTCGGTGTAATCGTAAGTGGGACTTGCCGCGTTGGGATTGCCCGGCACGTTGGGGAACTGGTTCGGAAACGCGCCCGTGTGAGAGACGTTGACTGATGCGAACGCGTTCCTGTCATTGCCGATCGAGAAATCGTAGCGCAGCGTGCTCGAACCCTGAAAGCGCGGCGAGGCAAGTCGGACACCGGGCTCCGCACCAGAAATCGCGGCTTCAATCGCCGACAATTCGGTTACCTTGGCTCTGTTGAAGGAGCCGTTGAAGGCCAGGCTCAAGCCCTGGACCGGCTTTGCAACAACCTCGAACTCGAGGCCGTAGCTTTCCGCGCCGCCGATGTTGGTCGCGAACTGGATCGAATCCGACACGCGGTTCGCTTGAACCTGAATGTCCTTCCAATCAATGTAATAGGCTGCCAAGTTGGTGGTAAGATCGCCGCCCAGCCAGCGGCCTTTGATGCCGACCTCGTAATTTGTCACGCCATCCGATTTCGCACCGTCGGGAATGACGATGTCGCTCGGATTGATCACACTGACGAGGCCCGCGCGGGCGTTCACGACCGGCGTGCGGAATCCCGTCGAAATTGTCGCGTAGGTGGTAAGGTCAGGCATCGGTTTCCACGAAACGCTTGCTTTGTAGGAAACGCGATCGTCGCTGACCTTCAATCCCGTCGCGGCGTTGACGGGTGTTACCGTGAGCGGACTGTTGGTAACGCCGAAAAGGGCGTAGGTCAGGTAATTGCTGTTGTAACCGCCGCCGCGAGTGAAGGACTGGACCTCGGTTCGCCCGTAGCGCAGCCCGCCCGTAATCCAGAAATTGTCGGTAAAGTGGACGGAGGCTTCGCCGAATCCGGCCATCTCCGTCTGATCCGTATAGCTGTTGAAACGCTGATAATATTCGTCGGGCAGGCCGGTCAGGCCGCGCGCATCGAGAAACTCCTGCGTCGAGCGATAGGCGAAATCGACTGTGCGCCGCTTGTCGTAATAAAAGAAACCCGCGACCCATTGGATGGGCCCGGATGTACGCGAAACCAGCCGGGTTTCCTGGACGAACAGATCGTCATAACCATAAGCGTCGAGCGCGAAGGGAATCGATTGCGCGAATGTTCCGGCGAGATCGACGTAGAAGGACGCGTCATAATCCGACAACGTCGTCGAGCTGATCAGCTCGGCGAAATCGAACTCGTAATTGACCGTGACATTGTAGTTCGTGAGCTTGCCCTGAAACAGATCGGGGCGGTCGGACCGCCGCGTGAAACGGCCAAGCGTAGGGTTGGTCAGCGCCGAATCCGCCGGTTTGCTGTTCTCGTAGGATACGAGCAGCTTCACCTTCATGCGATCGCTCGGCTGCATCAGCAGGATCGCGCGCCCGCCATAGGCTTCGAGGCTGTTCGAATCCTTGATGCCCGTGCCGACGTTGTCGATCCAGCCGTCCTCGTTGCGATAGTAGCCAGTGACACGCAGGCCCAGCTGGTCGGTCATGAGCGGGACATTGAGCATTGCGTTGTAGCGCTGGCGCACCGAACTCGATCCGGTCAGGCCAAGGTCGACGCTGGCGGACGCCTGGAATTCGTCGAGATCGGGGCTACGCGTCAGAATACGCATGGCGCCCGCGAGCGAATTCGAGCCAAACAGCGTGCCCTGTGGGCCGCGCAGGAATTCGACCCGCTCTACATCGTAAAGGTTGGGGTCGAGGATCGTTGAGTTTCCGTTCGCGGAAATCGGCAGCTCGTCAACATAGATGGCCACCGCGCTCTGCAGTCCGGCACTGTAACCATTGGTGTTGATGCCGCGGCTCGTGAAATTGTTGAAATTCTGAGTCGGCCGATTGACGACGATGCCGGGCGTATTCTGGGCAATGCCCTCATACCCGACGATGCCGAGATCGTCGAGATCCTCCTGTCCGAACGCTGTGACGCTGAGCGGGACATCCTGGAGTCTTTCCGTTCGGCGGGTCGCTGTGACGATGATATCCTCGTCGCGCCTGACATCTCGTGCTGCCGTGCTCTCCGCCGAGGCTCCAGCGCCGGTCGATTGGGCCATGGCCGTTACGGATGATGCAAAAAGCGCGGCCGCCGAGACGGACGCAAAAAGTCCAGCTTTCATAAGACCTCTCCTCCCCGTCGGCGCTTGTTATCGCCGATCTGAGGTCATTTATCCGCAATACTCACGATCGAGTCAATATTCACTATGAAGTGTGTGAATGAAAGTTTCGTCCATGATGGCAAATGCGGTGCGCCCCATCTCGACCGCGATCATGGGAAGGCGCCCCGCATCCGCAAGCGCCGGGTAGTGCTGGTGGACCTCTGGGTGCGTCGTCCCTGTCAGCAGCGGCGTAGGGTACGCTCCGACTCCTACTATCCGGCGCGCTTGGTTGATCCCCGCCGACCAACCAGCGCTCACTTTATATCATTTGCATAAATGTGAGGATGAGGTATGGGTATAACAAATGCACAAAGGGGGGGCATTGGGGCGATGGGCAGCATAGGTCGACGTTTTCCGCCGCTTTCCTTGCGTTTGCCGAGGCGGGCGGGGCAGGGCGCAGGCCCCTGGCGGTCGCTGTGATGGCTTGGTGCTCTCGCTAATGGTCTACGACTTCGTTCTGCCGATTGCTCTGGCGATCATGATGTTCTCGCTCGGGCTGGCGCTCAGGCTGGACGACTTCGCGCGTATCGTGCGCCATCCCAAGGCGCTGTTGGTGGCGCTGCCGTGTCTGCTGGTGATCGTGCCCGCGCTCGGTGTCGGTGTGGCGCACCTGAGTGGTGCGGCGCCTGCGCTCGCAGTCGGCATATATCTTGTCGCGACCTGCCCCGGCGGCACGCTTTCGAACCTGCTGACCTTCTGGGGGCGCGGCGATCTCGCACTCTCGGTTTCGATGACGGCGGCGGGGTCGGTCGCCTACAGCGTGCTCGCGCCGCTGTGGCTCACCATCGGCTACGCCATTTTCATGGGCGGCATCGAACGCGTTTCCATTTCGCCGCTGGAGGCGATCGTCCCTGTGGCGCGCATCTCGCTGCTGCCGGTGGCGCTCGGTATGCTGGTGCGGGCATATCTGCCCCGCGTGCGCGACGCGATCGAGGCGCCGCTGCGCCATGTCGCGGCGGTTGTTATCATCGCGATCTTTCTGCTGCTGATGTGGCAGCAGCGCGAGACCTTCGTAGAGGCCGTGGCGCGCGTTTGGCCCGCGGTGCTGGCACTCAATCTGCTGATGGTCGGCACTGGCTTCCTGTTCGCGCGCCTCTTTTCGGTGGCGCGGGCTGAACGCACCGCCATCGTGTGCGAACATGCCATCCGGCAGGAAGGCCTGGCGATCTTCATCGTCACTTCGTTGCTGGCGCAGCCTGCGATGGCGCTGCCGCTGATCCTCAACTCCGCCACGGGCTTTGCCGTCGGCATGGCCTACATCGGTATCGAGCGCTTTTGGGCGCGCCGTGCCGTGCGCCAGCCCCAGGCTCAACTTTCTTCATTCAAGGGACCGAACTGATGCGCCTGTCGGCACAAGGATTCATTTCGCCGCCGGGCGCGCCTTCATTCCCCATCGCAGTGCGCGGCGAAGGCGTTTACATCTTCGACAAGGACGGCAAATTCTATCTCGATGGGTCGTCCGGCGCGGTGGTGACCGGCCTTGGCCACAGCCATCCCCGCGTGCTCGCCGCCATGCGCGCGCAGATGGAAAAGATCACCTTCGCGTATGCCCGCATCTGGGAAAGCCGGCCCGATGAGGAACTGGTAGGCCGATTGGCCGAACTGTGTGGAGGCAATTTCGATTCAGCCTACTTCCTGAATGGCGGATCGGAAGCGACCGAAGCGGCGCTGAAGTTCGCGCGCCAGCTCGCCCTCGCGCGCGGGCAGGCGAGCCGCCACAAGGTGATCAGCCGGATGCCATCCTATCACGGTGCAACGCTTGGCGCGCTCAGCGTCACCGGCGATCCGGTGATGGAGCAATTGTTCGGAGCGATGATGGTGCCGATGCCGAAAATCCCGGCGCCGATCACCTATCGCACGCCGGAAGGCTTCGATGCGGACGCCTATGTCGATTATTGCGCGGAGGCGCTCGACGAGGCGATCAGGCGCGAAGGGCCGGAGACAGTTCTCGCCTTCATCGTCGAGCTCGTCGGGGGCACATCCACCGGTGCGCTGGTTTCGCCGGATCGCTACTATCGGCGTATCCGCGAGATTTGCGATCGCCACGGCGTGTTGCTCATCCACGACGAGATCATGAGCGGTGCGGGGCGATGCGGCAAATTCCTCGCGTCGCATTATGTCCCGGGCGCAGCGCCGGACATCCTCACTTTGGGCAAGGGCCTGGGGTCCGGCTATGCGCCGATCAGCGCGCTGGTGACCTCTTCGGCGTTGGTGGATGAACTGCGCGCCGTCGGCGGCTTCGCGCACGGCCACACCTATGTCGCAAACCCGATGGGATGCGCGATCGGCTGCGCGGTTCTGGATGAGCTGGTGCAAAGCAATCTCGTGGCGCAGAGCGCGGAGACCGGCGCCTATCTCGAAGACCAGCTGAGGACCGTGCAGAAGCGGCGGCGCTCGCTGGGCGATATTCGCGGGCGCGGTCTGCAGCTCGCGATCGAGATCGTCGCCGATCAGGAAACCAGAGAGTCTTATCCGTTTGAACTCAATGCACCCGCGCGGATCGAGCATCTGATGATGGAGCGCGGGCTCGCCATGTTGCACCGGCGCACGGGCGGGGGGCAGTTCGGCGAGTGGTTTATGGTATGCCCGCCGCTGATCTCGACGCGCGCGGATATCGATAGGCTCGTCGAGATTATCGACGATGCCCTTGGCGCATTCGAACGCAGCATCGACGGCAAGATATCATGAACGACGACATCCATCTCTCCAGCACGCTCGGCGAGCTGTTCGTGCGCGCTGCGCGCCGCTTCGGCGATCGGGTTGCCCTCAGCGACGATCACGGTTCCATGACCTATCGCGAGATGGGCGAGCACATGCGTCGCTACGCCGGTGCCTATCTCGCGGCGGGGATGAAACAAGGCAGCGCGTTTTCCCTGCTCTCCGCCAATCGCGTTGAAGCGGTTGTCGCGCTCGCGGCCGGGCTGATGCTCGGCCTGCGCTACACGCCGCTCCATCCCAAGGCCAATGTGGAAGACCATGCGTTCGCGCTGCAGGACGCGAACATCGATCTTTTCATCGTCGATGATCGCCATTTCGCGCAGCACGGCCGCGATGTGGCGGCGCAGTGCCCCGGTATGCGTACGATGTCGTTCGGCGGCCTCGATTACGCGCCGAGCATCGAAGCGGCGGCTGAAGCGGCTGAACCTGCACCGCTGCAGGCGGTGACAGGCGGCGATACGCCCGCGTTCGTCGTCTACACCGGCGGCACCACCGGCCGGCCGAAAGGCGTCGTGCACAAGAACCGCTCGCTGGTGACCAATCTGCTGCTTCAGACGAGCGAATGCGAATTGCCGCAGGAGATGCGCTTTCTGGCGGTGACGCCGATCAGCCATGCCTCGTTCCTGTTCATTCTTCCCACCCTGCTGCGCGGCGGCGAACTCGTGCTCCGCGCCAAATTCGATCCCGCGCGATTTGTGGACGAGCTGCACACGCATCGCATCACGGCGACCTTCCTCGTGCCGACGATGATCTATGTGCTCCTCGACCGGCCGGAGATCTGGGAGCGCGGCGCGGGGCCGCTGCAGACGCTGGTCTACGGCGCCTCGCCGATGTCGCCCGCGAAGCTCGCCAAGGCCATCGAGGCTTTCGGTCAGATCTTCGTGCAGGTGTACGGGCAGATCGAGTGCCCCAACATCATCAGCGTGCTCGGCAAGGCCGATCATGATCTCACGCGCCCGCACATGCTGATGTCGTGCGGGTTTCCGAGCGCCGCAACGTCGGTGGCGCTGATGGACGACAATCTCGATCCCGTGCCGCCGGGCGAAATCGGGGAGATCTGCGCGCGCGGTCCGCTGGTGATGGAAGGCTATTGGAACCGCCCCGACGCAACCGAAGAGGCGATGGGCGGGGGCTGGCTACGCACCGGCGACATGGGGCGGATGGACGAGAACGGCTACCTCTTTATCGAGGATCGCAAGAAAGACCTGATCATCTCCGGCGGCTTCAACGTGATCCCGCGCGACATCGAAGAGGTTCTCAATCGCCACCCCGAAGTGTCGATTGCAGCCGTGGTGGCGACGCCTGACGAGAAGTGGGGCGAGGCGGTGTTGGCGGTCGTCGTGCCGCAGCGCGGGGACTTTGCCGACGCGGCCGCTCTGATCGCGTGCGTGCGCGATGCCAAGGGCGCGCTGTGTGCGCCCAAGCGCGTGGAATTCGTCACCGAATTGCCGCTGACGCCGCTCGGCAAGCCTGACAAGAAAGCGCTCCGCGCCCGCTATTGGGCCAGCGCCGAACGCGCGGTGAACTGAGATGCGCGGCGCCCGCTTCCTTTCAGCGCGCATGGTGGCCAGCGTGCTCGTTCTGGCTGCGATATCGGCGTGTGCGCCGGTCGCTCGACATGCCGATGATCCATCGGCTGACCTGCCTCAGCGCGCGCAATCGCTATACGTCAAGGGCTCCGGCGGCGACCGCCTTGCGGTCGATCTCTATCTTCCCCGGCACGCCGCGAACGAACGCGTGCCGACGCTGGTGGTGAGCAGCCGCTATGGCCGCCGCGGCGAAGTGAAGATGCACTTCGCCAATGAATGGACGCAGCGCGGCTATGCGCTCGTGGTGTTCGATTCCGTCGGCAGCGGCGTGTCGAGCGGCATGCGCGAGGCGGAACTCAGCGACACCGAGATCGCGGATGTCGGTGCGATCAGCCGCTGGGCCGCTTCGCAACGCTGGAGCAATGGCGCGGTCGTGCTGATGGGGCTTTCGTACAGCGCCGACGCCGCAGATCTCGGCGCGACGCTGGGCGAACCTGCGATCCGCGCGGCGATCGTGCGCTCGGCCGAAAGCGATCCTTATCGCCACCTGTTCTTCCCGGGCGGGGTCGCCAACGCGATGATGCGCGATCTGTGGGGTGCGGCCGTCGCGGGCAAGGATCGCAGCGTGGCGTGCATCGCCGACGCGGCGGCCTGCGCGGGCATGATCCATATCGGACCGGTCGATGGCGATGAGAGCTACGCTGAGGCGCGCACGGCGCTGCGCGATCACCTCGCCAATGCACGGCTCGATATCGATCTGCTCGGCGTCACGTACGCCGACGATCCGCTGCCCGGACGAAATTTTTCCATCGCAGGCATGGGGACGGTCGCGCGCGCCGACGCCGTGCGCAATGCCCGCGTGCCGGCACAGGTGTGGGGCAGTTGGCTCGACGCGGGCACCGCGCAATCGGCGCTGGAGAGGTTCGCGCTCTCCAAAGGCGTGCCGGTGGAGGTGCGCATCACCGCCGCGTCGCATGGCGCTTACGCCGGTGCCGACCCGTTCAAGCCGCAACCGCAGCCGCCGGTTCCTTCCGTGCAGCGTCAGTTCGATCTGCTCGCGGATTTCGCCGACCGGGCGCTGGCCAGTGCGGCGACACGCACGATCCGATACGCGATCCTCGGCACCGATGTGTGGCGGCAAACCCTGGTGTGGCCGCCGGTCGGCATCGAACCGCGTCGATTCTATCTCGGCGAAAACGATCTGCGCGACAAAGCCGGCGCATCGGAGATCACGGTCTCATACAAGGTCGATTTCAATGCGACGACGGGTGCGGCCAATCGCTGGACCGCCAACACCGGCGTCATTCCCGACTACGCGGGTTGGCCCGATCGGAATGCATCGCTGGTACGTTTCACCTCCGCGCCGTTCACGCAGGATTTCGAACTCGCGGGTGCGCCGCGCATCGCCTTGACGCTCAGTTCAACGCACGAAGATGGCGCGGTGTTCGCCTATCTCGCCGTTCAGCGTCCCGATGGTCGCCTGGTCTATCTCACGGAAGGGATGCTCCGGGTGCTGCATCGGCGCGTGCGCGAAGAGGGTGGCGCTCTGGAGCGCTCGTTCCGGCGCGCGGATGTCCAGCCGGTGGTGCCCGGCGAAATGGCGCGCATCGTCTTCGATGCATTCCCGGTCGCGGCGCGCATCGCTGCCGGGGATCGGCTGGTGCTGCTGCTCGCCGGCGCGGATCGGGACACGTTCGCGCGCTATCCGACCACGGGCGACCCGATCTGGAGCGTCGATGTCGGCGGCGCCGACGCAAGTTTCATCGATATTCCACTGCGCCCCTGGTCAAGCGGGGCGGCGGGCGAAACACAAGGCCTCTGAAAGGGGCGAGGAGGGAGATCCGTTATGATGAAAGTGTTGGTCGCCGGTGTGGGCATGACGGACTTCTACAAGCCCGGCAAGAGCCCCGATTACACCGAACTCGGCAGAGACGCCGCGCTTGCCGCGATCACAGATGCCGGGATCGGCTACCGGGATATCGAGCACGTCTATGCCGGTTACGTGTTCGGCGACTCCGTCGCGGGCCAGCGCGCGATCTATCCGCTTGGCCTCACCGGCGTGCCGATCTTCAACGTCACCAATTCCTGCGCCACGGGTTCGACCGCGCTTTTTCTGGCGCGGCAGGCGATCCTTTCGGGCCAGGCCGAATGCGCGCTGGCGGTGGGGTTCGATCAGATGGCACCGGGGCCGATCCTGATGGCCTATGGCGACCGCCCGGCGCCGCTCGGGCGGCATCTCGAAAAGCTCGCTGCTGCGGGCGGCCAGACGGACGGCGCGTATCTGCCCGAATTCTACGGCTACGCGGGCAAGGAATACCAGAAGCGTTACGGCGCGGCGCCCGAAACGTTCGCGCAGATCGCGGTGAAGGCACGCCGCCATGCGGCGCACAATCCCAAGGCGCTGTTCCGCACGCCGATCACCTTGGAAGAGGTGATGGCCGCACCGCCGCTCAGTCCGCCGATCACGCGCTTGCAGGCGTGCCCGCCTACCTGCGGCGGCGCGGCGGCGGTGCTGTGCACGGAAGCGTTCGCGCGCAGGCATGGGCTCACGCCCCGTGTAGAGATCGTCGGGCAGGCGCTCGAAACCGATCATGACGATGTGTTCGATACGGGGAGTATGCTGGCGCTCATCGGCCCGAAGATGGCCGCTGCCGCCGCAAAGAAGGCTTATGAACAGGCCGGTTGGGGTCCGCGCGATGCGCAGGTGGTGGAGCTTCACGACTGCTTCACCGTCAACGAACTCGTGATGTACGAGGCGCTTGGTTTCGCGCGCGAAGGCGAAGCCGAAAAGCTCGTGCGCGATGAAGACAATACCTATGGCGGCGCCTGGGTGATGAACCCTTCGGGCGGGCTCCTGTCGAAGGGCCACCCGCTGGGTGCAACAGGACTCGCGCAATGCTTCGAACTCGTCGAGCAATTGCGAGGCAATGCAGAGGGGCGTCAGGTCGATGGCGCCAGGCGCGCGATTCAACACAATCTCGGTTTGGGGGGCGCCTGCGTCGTCACGGCGTACGCGGCGATATAGCAACGCGGGTTCGCGAAAAAGGGAGGGAAACCTTATGTCACGTACACTCAAAGTCTGTCTGCTCGCTGCAAGCTGCACTGGAGCAACTGTGTCCTTGCCGGCCGTGGCGCAGACCGTTTCGGAAGAAATCGTCGTCACCGCGCGCAAGCGCGAGGAAAGCGTGCAGGACGTTCCGATCGCAATCTCCGTGATCGGCGCGCAGCAGATCAAGGACATGAAGCTCGCCAATGTCGATGACATTGCCGGCATCCTGCCCAACGTCGTGAATTCCGGCGGCGGCCAGGGCGGTGATACGTTCGCGATCCGCGGCCTTTCGACCACGTCGAACAATCCCGGATTTGAAACCGGCATCGGTATGTATATCGATGAGGTTTACATCGGCCGTCAGTTCGCGTTCGTGACTCCGATCTTCGATCTGCAGCGGATCGAAGTGCTTCGCGGTCCGCAAGGAACGCTGTTCGGCCGCAATACGATCGGCGGCGCGATCAGTCTGACCACGCTTGCGCCTAGCGATACGTTCGAGGCGTCCGCGCAGGTGTCGGCAGGCGAATATGATCTGATCGAAGGCGGTTTTCGGCTGAGCGGCCCGATCGGCGGGAACGGCTTTCGGGCGAGCCTGTCTGCCCAAATCAGGGAGCGCGACGGCTTTCTGAAGGATTTCGCCACGGGTGCGGACTATAACGGCCAGTCATCCCTCAACACCCGCGCCAGTTTCGTTTTCGAGCCCAGCGAAACGGTGCGCATTCGCGCGGCCGTGGATTACTACGAAGACGACAATGCCGATTCCATGATGGACATTCGCGGCGGCGCGCTCGCGGCGGCGGATCCGTATCCGGTATCGAAGCGCCGTATCGGCACCAATTTCAAATCGTTCGGCAGCCGCGAATCGCTTGGCGGCATGGTACGCGTGGATGCCGACCTTGGATGGACGAATCTCGTGTCGATCTCGGCGCTGCGCAGGCATGAAACCAGGGGGCTGCTCGACCAGGATTTCAGCGTGGCTGATATCTCCTTCACCGGGCGTACCGAAAAGCAGGAGCAGTTCAGCCAGGAAATCCGCCTGCAATCCCCGGCCAGCGCATCATTCACCTACGTTGTGGGCGCCTATTATTTCCACGAGGAGCTGGATTCGATCACCACCGCCAACCTTGGCGCCGATGTGCTAGGCTCGCCGGAAACAGCCTTCACGACGGCGGACGTCAATTCCGACTCATGGGCGCTCTTCGGCAACGTCGAGATGGATATCAGCGAACGCCTCGCGATCGGCGGCGGGCTGCGCTACACGGCGGAAAACAAGGATCTCGACTTTGCGCAGACGCTTTCGCCCGGCGCATTCCTGTTGCCTCTGCTCGGCATCGCCATTGAAGTCCCGGCGCTCAGGAATTCGACCGACGAGGGCGAATGGTCTGGCAACGCATACATAAATTACAAGCCAACCGAGGATATCCTCGCCTATGCGAGCTATTCGCGTGGTTACAAGGCCGGGGGCTTCAATGCCACGGTCATCGGCACCACGCCGTCTGATCTATCGTTCGCCGCCGAGTTCGTCGACAGCTACGAAATCGGCCTCAAGACTTCGTGGATGAACGACCGCGTGCGTCTCAACATCGCGGCGTTCCACATCGATTATGCCGACAAGCAGGAGCAGAGCCTCGTCGGCACGACCTTCATCGTGAACAACGCGGCGTCGGCAGATAGCGACGGCTTCGAAATCGAACTGTTCGCGGCGCCGACTGATCACCTCACGATCATGGGCGGCATCGGCTATACCGATGCGAAATACGGAACCTACCTCGGGTGCAGCGTCGATGGGGAGGGCGATCCGGTGGCCTGTTCGGGAAACCGGTTGCAGAACGCCCCGCGCTGGACCGTGAGCCTTGCCGGTCGCTACGAGCAGCCGATCAGCGACAATCTGACCGGCTTCCTTGGCGGCGACATCTCCTATCGGGACGGTGCCTATGTTTCCTCGCTCAACAATCCGAACTATCTTCACGAAAAGCGCACGATCGTGAATGCACAGGTCGGCATCGAGGGCGCGAAAGGGCGCTGGCGGCTCACATTCTGGGGCAAGAACATCTTCGACAACGACGCGTCGGAATTGTCGTTCGATTTTCTCGGCACGGACTACACGATGTTGGTCGCTCCCAGAACGCTTGGTGTCGAACTGGGCTTTTCATTTTGATCATGCGTAAACAGGATCGCGCGGTAACGGAGGCGAATTGTGGTTCATAGAAAGACTTTGGTACTGCTCCTTGCCGGATTGCCGTTGCTCTTGGGGCTTGCTGCGCCGGTCGCGTATGCCGGGGAACCCGCGGCACAGGAAGCGCCCAGCTTCGCTGCGTTCGATGCCTATGTCGAACAGGCGATGCGGACCTGGCGCGTGCCGGGCATGGCGATCGCCATCGTGCGGCGCGACCGCGTGCTGCATTTGCGCGGCTACGGCGTGCGCGAGGAGGGCAAGGGCGGCGCTGTCGATGCCGATACGGTGTTCGCCATCGGCTCGAACGGCAAGAGCTTCACATCGGTGACGCTCGGGGCGCTCGAAGACAGCGGCGCGATCGACCTGCGCAGTCCGATCGTGAATACTCTTCCGCGCTTTCGGATGCAGGACGCTTACGCAAACGACAATGTGACGTTCGAGGATGCGCTCGGTCATCGAAGCGGCCTCGCCACGCAATCGGGGTTGGCGGCTTGGTACATGTTCGGCGCGAATGCGGACGAACTCGTGGCTTCTGTCGCACACATGCCGCCGGCACGGACATTCCGTGCCGGTTTCGCCTACAACAACACGATGTTTGCCGTGGCCGCCGCCGCCGCCTCGGCAACGACGGGTCTGTCGTATGAAGAGCTGGTACGCACGAAAGTGCTGCAGCCGCTGCGGATGACGCGCTCCAGCTCAACGCTCGATATCACGGCGCGCGGCAACGTCGCCACGCCGCACGCGTACGTCGCCGGTGTGCCGACGCCGGTGCCGTACCATCCTGTGCTGGGCGCATCGGCCGCCGGTTCGATCAACTCCACTGCGCGCGACATGGCCCGCTATGTGCGCATGATGATGAATGGCGGCGCGCTGGACGGCGCACAAATTCTGCGCCCGGAAACGACCGCGCGGCTACAGCAGTTGCGCCATGTGTTCGTCGACGATGAGATGATGGACATACGCCAGCTGGTCGGCGCGCTGGAAGACCCCGGGCGCGTCACCAATCTCGGATACGGCCTCGGCCTTGCAAGCATGACCTATGACGGCGCGATCTACACGCTCCACGGGGGCGCTATCGACGGCATGACGTCGTGGATGGCGTGGTCGCCCGAAGACGATATCGGTTTTGTCGCCCTCACCAATGCCGGCAACATCGCGGTGCCCGCCGCGATGATGTTCAAAGCGGTCCGACCGCTGATCGGGCTGCCGGATGCGGATATTCTGGCGCGCGTGGAACCTCTACGCAAAGCCCTGACCGCCGGGCCCTCTCTGCCGCAGGTGAGCGAGCGCCTGCCCGCGATCGCGCCAGCCTCGGCGCTCGTGGGCGCGTATGCCAATCGGTTGGGCGCGTTTCACGTCACTGAAGGCGCGCGCGTACGTCTTGATCGTACCGGCTATGAGGGCGCGCTCACCCATCTCTCCGGCGGGCGTTATGCCGTGATGTGGGACAACCCTGCGCTACCCGTTTGGGCCTTCGACATCGAACTCGCGGCGGACGGATCGATCGGCGGATTGCGCGGCATCGGTTTCGACAGCACCCCCTGGTTTGCCATCGATCCCGTCTTCACGCGCCAGCACGACAAGCGCTAAGGTTAGCGCATGATGTCCGAGCCGTCCTTGCAGGTCGAACGGGTCGATGGCTATTTGCGCCTGACGCTCAATCGACCCCGGCAACGCAATGCCCTTGACGCCGTGCTGCAGGCCGCGCTGCGCGAAGCATTGGAGCAGGCCGCCGGCGATCCCGCCGTGCGTGCCGTGCTCCTGCGCGCCGAGGGGGCCGGGTTCTGCGCGGGGCAGGATCTCGGGGAGGGCTTCGAATTCGATGGTCGCTCGGCCGAGGCGCTGACGGCACCCATCGCGGAGGGCCTCAATCCGCTTATTGAGGCGTTGGCCGATGCACCGTTCCCGACCGTGTGCGCAGTGAATGGCGTGGCGGCAGGCGCGGGATTCGGGCTCGCGCTGGCGTGCGACTACATCTTTGCGGCCGAGAACGCGACCTTCATGTGCGCGTTCTCGCGGCTTGGGCTCGCGCCCGATTCCGGGGTGAGCTTTCACCTGCCGCGTTTGCTCGGAGAGCGGCGCGCGCTGGCGCTTGCGATGCTCGATGAGCCGATCTCCGCGCGGCAGGCCGAAGCATGGGGCCTTGTGTGGAACGTCGTGCCGCGGGATGCGCTGGATTCCGAGGCTGAAGCGCTCGCAGCGACGTTGGCGCGCAAGGCCACCAAGGTGCTGGCGCTCACCAAGCGGGCAATGCGCAGCGCGTTCGCACACGATCTGCGCGAACATCTGGTGTTCGAACGCCGCCTGCAGATGGAAGCGATAATGACCGAGGATGTGCGAGAAGGCGTTGCCGCGTTTCAGGAACGGCGCAAGCCCGCGTTCAAGGGGTTATAGAGGCTTCGCGGTAATCGGCGCGGGGAGGCCATGCTCGCCCGCCGGGTCCACGCTCCAGGCCATGCGATGCAGGATGGCGGCGAGCGCGGCGATCATCTCGTCGGCACCGGGCAGGGCTTCCTGCAACGCGGCATCGGGTAAGATGAAGCGGTCGCGCGCGAGGCGCTCGATCATGGCGATCATGGCGTGCACGACGAAGCCCAGCGCTTCGGCCGTGGGCTCCGGCCCCTCGCCGCAATCCAGTATGATCTTGGCGAGCCGGCGCGCGAACACGGAGCGGCAGCGCTGGTACGCCTCGGCGACGGTGGGGTCCACAGGCTCAAGCTCGTGAATCGCGCGGAGCGCGCCGGGCGCGTTGCAGAACGCCTCTACAAAGGTCTTCACCGTGGCGTGCAGGCGTTCGTAGGGCGGGGCGTCGGCGCTGTCGTGGGCGTCGTCCAGATCGCCCTCAAGCGGGCTAAGCCAATCCACCAACACTTTGCGAACCAGCGCATCCTTGTTCTTGAAGTGATAATAGATCGCGCCGCGCGTGATGCCCGATTCCGCTTCGATATCGCTCAGCTTCAGCGCTGCCGAGCCATGGATGTTGAGGCCGTCCAGTGTGCCCGCCTCGATCTGCGCGAACGTGGCGCGCGCGTCGGCGCGCTGGGGAGAGGGCTGCGCCACGCTTGATGCGGCTTCCATCGGAATGTCGAACGCCCTGTCCAGCACGCGCGGCGCGAACGCGGGTCGTTTGCCGCGCCGCAGCCGCATGGTCCACACCGGCGTATATCCGGCGGCGGCCGGATCCTCGCACGTGAGCGCGCGGTAGCGCAGTTCCGACATGATGCACACCATCATGGAGCGGTCTTCCGTCGGCACCGCCACGCCCGCATCCAGCCCGGCGAAATTGCGGTGCAGCGTGTTTTCGGAAAAGCCGATGAGCGCACGCCCCAGCACTTCAAAGTCTCGCCGCGTGATCGGCGGAACGACATTCAGCTCTGTGAGGAAGACATAGAAGTCCTCCATGAACTGCGTGGTTTGGTCCTGGAAGAAAGCGACCAGTTTGCCGTCTTCCTTGCGCGCCGAGAAATAGCTGCTGACCACACGAAAATTGTCACGCAGCGTTTCGTACAGCAGCTCATGCACCGCCATTTCGCGGCCAAACAGCGAACGCTGCGCTGCCAGAGACAGGAGGCTCCCGCGAAAGTCCTCGGCGGCTTTCCCCAGCACCGCGAAGGCGATGTCTGCCTTGTCCTTGAAGTAGCGGTAATAGAGCCCGATCGGCACTTCGGCCTCGCGCGCGATGTTCTCCACGGTGGAGGATTGATAGCCCTCGGCATTGATCACGGTGGCGGCGGCCGTGATCAGCCGCTCGCGCGTGCGCCAGCCCTTTTGCGTGCGGGGCAGGCGCTTTGAAGCGTCGGCAGAGATGGATTTCCCGTTCGGGTCACCGGCAGTGCGGCGGGTTTGCATTCGTGGTCTCTTCCCGGCCCTAGCAGCAGCGTCCGCCGTTCCTGCCACCATAGCGCGCTTCCTGGCGGTCGCGGAAGAATTCCGGCTCGCTCATCGGCGTGCGCTCCGGATGCCGCTCGGCCATGTGCCGCAGATAGGCGGCGTAGCTGGGCAGGCCCACCATCAGGTGCGCGGTTTCGCGCAGACGGGCGAGGAAGCCGCTCATTCGGCCGGAACCGCCGAGGCAGGAATTTCGCGCGCCGTGGGCTCGCTGCTACGCCGTGCCGCAATGCAGGTCTTCACCGCGAAGAACAGCAGCGAAAGCACGACCGCGAGGAACACTGCGCAAAGCGCGGCGTCGATGCGGTCGTTGAAGATGATCCGGTCCATCTCCGCCATCGACTTCGCGGGCGCGAGCACCTCGCCGCGCGCAGCGGCTTCGGAGAACTTCGCCGCGTGTGAGAGAAAACCGATCTTCGGGTCGGGCGAGAACAGCTTCAGCCAACCCGCGCTCACCGTGCAGATCAGCAACCATGCGGTTGGGATCGCCGTCACCCACGCATAGCGCTCCCGCTTCATGCGGAACAGCACGGCGGTGCAGAACATCAACGCCATCGCCGCCAGCATCTGGTTGGAAATGCCGAACACCGGCCACAGCGTGTTGACCCCGCCGAGCGGATCGGTGACGCCCTGATAGAGGAAGAAGCCCCAGCCGGCTACGCAGAGCCCGGTGGCGACAAGGCCGGGGGCCAGCGCGTTCGTATCGCGGAATCGCGGTGCGGCAAGTCCGATCAGATCCTGCAGCATGAAGCGCCCGGCGCGCGTTCCGGCATCGACGGCGGTGAGGATGAACAGCGCCTCGAACAGGATCGCGAAGTGATACCAGAAGGCTTTCATGCCCGGCCCGCCGATCACGTGGCTGAAGATTTCCGCCATCGCGACGGCGAGCGTCGGCGCGCCGCCGGTGCGCGAGATGATCGTTGCCTCGCCCACGTCCTTCGCGGCCTGCGTCAGCGCGTCCGCCGTGATCGGGAAGCCCATGTTCGTTACGGCGGCGGCGGCGCTTGCCGCGTCCGGGCCCAGCACGGCGGCGGGGCTATTCATCGCGAAATAGATGCCGGGATCGAGGATGGAGGCGCCGACCAGCGCCATCACGGCCACGAACGCCTCCATCAGCATCGCGCCATAGCCGATGAACGGTGCGTGCGCTTCGCTGGCGATCAGCTTCGGCGTCGTGCCGCTCGCGATCAGCGCGTGGAAGCCCGAAACCGCGCCGCACGCGATGGTGATGAACAGGAATGGGAACAATGTGCCCGCCCACACCGGCCCGCTGCCGTCCACGAACTGCGTGAGCGCGGGCATACGGAGCGGCGGCGCCATGATGACGATGCAGAGCGCGAGCGCGGCGATCGCGCCGATCTTGAGGAAGGTGGAAAGATAGTCGCGCGGCGCGAGCAGCAGCCACACCGGCAGCACGGAGGCGACCGCGCCGTAGCCGATCAGCAGCCAGCAGAGCTGCACCGGCGTGAAGGTGAAGATCGGGCCCCATACGGGCGAAGCAGCGATTTGCTGGCCGTAGATGATCGCGAGGATGAGCCCGACGAAGCCGATCAGCGACACCTCGCCGACCTTGCCCGGTCGTATCCAGCGCGCGTAGGCGCCCATCGCCATCGCGAGCGGTACGGTGGCGGCGACGGTGAACATGCCCCAGGGGCTTTCGGCGAGCGCCTTCACGACGATCAGCGCCAGCACGGCGAGCAGGATGATCATGATCATCAGCGTGCCGAACAGCGCGATCGTTCCCGCAACAGCGCCCATTTCCATGCGCACGAGTTCGCCGAGCGAGCGCCCGTCGCGGCGCATCGAGATGAACAGCACCATGAAGTCCTGCACTGCGCCCGCGACGACGACGCCCGCGAGAATCCACAGCGTGCCGGGAAGATAGCCCATCTGCGCGGCGAGCACCGGCCCCACGAGTGGTCCTGCGCCCGCAATCGCGGCGAAGTGGTGGCCGAACAAAACGGTCTTTTCGGTCGCCACATAGTCGAGCCCGTCGGCGCGCCGCAGTGCGGGCGTCGGTCGGCTGGGGTCCAGCCGCATGACGTGCTTGGCGATGTAGAGTGCGTAGTAGCGGTATGCGACGAGGAAGACGCAGACCGCTGCCGTCACGATCCACAATGCATTGATCGGTTCGCCGCGCTGGGTCGCAATCACCGAAAGCGCGAACGCGCCCACCACCGCAAACACGATCCACGGCAAATGACGCATCTTACCTCCCCGCAACGTTCTGTTTCCGCGTGCATCTCATCTTTGCACGCGTCGCGCCAGAGGGGGAAGGCTCAGAGTCCTTCGGAAAGCCCGGCGAGTGCCTGTCGCACGGCGAGCAGCGACTGGCCCGCGACCATGCCCTTCCAGTCGTCCGCGTCGCCGTAGAATGCGCCCCGAATGGTGTCCTTGATCGGCTTCGCGGCGGGGGCGGTGGGATCGCCGTGCGCGTGGAGCCAGCAATCCGCCTGGAGCGCTGCAAGGATGTGATCGGTGGGGTGCGTGCCGACCTCGATCGCCATGCCGGTGATCTCGGCCTTCGGCAGCTGCGCGGGGGCGGCGCTGAGCCCGTCTCCTTCGATACGCACCGAGGCCGACTGGCCATCCGCCACGGACGCGAGCGCCGCGCCGTACCAGCGTGCGGCACGGCGGAAGCCCTCGCTTTCCCGCGAGGAGACGATGATCTGCTCGGCAAAGCCCCACGGGCCGAGGCCGGTGTGGTAATCGATGATGCCGACCTTGCCGACGCCCGAGAGATAATGCGTCAGAATCGCGCTCTGCGTAGTGCGCGACCAGCTCGGCGCCGTGCCGCCATAGAACAGCCCGTCGGCATGGCTGTATTGCCCGCCCATCATCGCCGCGCGCATGGCGAGCGCGCCGTTTTCCTCAGCGTAGCGAGAAGCGGCCGCTGCGGACGCGGCCTGTGCGGCCTCATCCCACACCGGCGGGCAGATCGCGGGATGCAGGACGTCATAGCCGGGGTTTTCGGGCAGAGGCCGCGAAAAATCGATCCAGTTGCGGTTGAGGTCGATGTTCTCGTGCGTCACGCGGCGCAGCCACGCGAAGCCGTAGGGGTTGACCGCGTGGATCATCAGGATGCCGACGCCTTCGGGCCGCCGCGCGATCTCGCCACGCCGCAGCAGATCGACCTGCGCGCCTGAACCGCAGAAGCCTTCGACGCCGTGCGTGCCCGAGATCAGCACCAGCACGCGCGCGGCGCCTTCCACGCCGAACGCGGCGACATCGGTGAAGAGTTCGCCACCGTCCGGCCCGCGCTCGGGGTGCTGGACGGTTTCGAGTGCCGCACCCGCGGCTGCGGCCTCTTCACGGAATTTGGTTCGCGCGCCGCGATAGTCGGCGCTGAAGCTGTCGGCGGAATTCATCAGTTGAGGCGCGTGCGTGCGAGGCGTGGCGAGAAGCCGAAGGTACGCTTGAAGGCCGTGGCGAAGTTGCTGGGGTGCTCGTACCCGGCGTTGAACGCCACTTCGGTGATCGAGGCGTCGGTATCGCAGAGCTGACGCAGCGCATGGTCCATGCGCACGCGCTGGCGGTAGTTCGAAATCGTCGTGCCCGTCACCTGCTTGAAGCACTCCATCATCTGCGTTTCGTTCCACGCGAGATGGCGGCAGAGCTCGGCGATGGAAAACGCCGCCTGCGTGTCCTCGTCGAGGATCTGGCAGAGCTCCTCGACTTTTCGGCGGTCGCGCGGACGCACCGTTTCGGCCGTCCGCGAGCTGCCGAGAATATGCTTGATCGCGAAGCACAGCAGTTCGAGAGCCTTCGCCTCGATCATCAAGTTGCCGAGCGCGCCCGCATCCGGGGGGCTCAGCAAATCCTCGACGATCGGCCGCATCTGCGGGTGCATCGGCAGGCTGTCGTATGAAAAGTGCGAGGCGCGGGCGCGCAGGAAGTCCGCGATCGAAACCGGCAGGTCCGGCATGTTGGGCGAAAGCAGCCCCGATACGAAATCCTTGCTGCAGATCATCGTGATCGAGCGTTCGCGGCTTTCGCCCACGATGCGTTCGTACTTCACGCTGTGCGTGGGCTGGACTAGGAACGACATCAGCCCGGCGGGAACCGGAACGTTTTCTTCCTGATCGCTGCCGATGACGCTGGTGCCGTCCAGCTTGAAATGCAGCTTCAGATATTCGCCGCAGACGTGTCGGTACACGCATTCCTCGGCGTAGCGGAGGTCCGAAAGCACCAGCGAGAAGCCCGGGCGGATCGTCACGCCGTTGTACCAGCCGCTCACGATCTCGCTCTGGGGCCGCAGGAGGAAGGCGTTGCCGACAGGGCCGGGGCGGCTTCCGATGCTCACTTTCAGGGCATCGACCACGGACTGGAGCGTGGGATCGAAAAGGGCTTCAGCGATGTCGAGGCGGTTGTCCAACGCGCGCGTCCCTGAAAAGTGCAGCGCGCCGACTATAGGTTCGCCCTGCGGCGTGTCCAGAGAGCCGCCCGTTTCCGTCAAGGCGTGTTCGGCAAGCATCAGTTGACAAGCTCCACGGCTTTGATCCGGCAGTAGGAGCGCAGCCCGTCCATGCCGCCTTCGATGCCGAAGCCAGAGGCACCCCACGGCTCCGCGCCCATCGCGAAGCCGCTGTGTTCGCCCGCCGCGGCGCTTGCGCGCACCGTGATGCGCCCAGCGCGGAGGCCGCGCGCCGCTGCCTGCGTGCGCCGCGCGTCGCGCGTCCAGAGGCTGGCGGCAAGGCCGTAGGCGGTGTCGTTGGCGATGGCGAGCGCTTCGTCAAAATCACGGAAGCGCAGGACTGAGAGCACCGGGCCGAACACCTCTTCGCACGCGACGGTCATGTCGGGGCGCACGTCGGTGAGCACGGCGGGCGCAGTCGAGGTTTCGCCCCACGTGCCGCCGTCGAACGCCACGCTCGCGCCCTCGGTGCGGGCATGATTGATGAAGCCGCGGATTTTCTCGAGCTGGCCGCGCGTCGCGATCGTGCCGAAACCGGTTGCCGGGTCGAGCGGATCGCCGGGCACGCGTGCCTCAGCCGCCTTGATCACCGCCTCGACGAGCCTGTCGTGGAAGCTGTCTTCCACGATCAGGCGCGTTTTCGCCGCGCACCACTGGCCCTGGTTCCAGAAGGCGTCGTGCGCCACCCGCGCCGCGACCGCTTCAAGGTCGTCCGCCATGTCCGCGCACACCACCTGCGGCGACTTGCCCCCGCATTCGAGGAGTAGCGGCTTGCCGTTCGATTGCCCGGCGTAAGCCATGAACAGCCGGCCAGTCGTGGTGGAGCCGGTGAAGCTGATGAGATCGATGTCGCCGTGGCGTCCCATCGCCTGCCCGACCGTCGGGCCAAGCCCCGGCACCACGTTGAGCACGCCGTCCGGCAGCCCCGCCTCCGAAGCGATCTCGGCAAGCCTCAGCGCCGAGGTTGAGGCGATTTCGGAGGGTTTCAGGACGACGCTGTTGCCCGCCGCAAGCGCGGGCGCGGCCTTCAGCGCCGCGTTGATCAGCGGGAAGTTCCACGGCACGATGGCACCCACAACCCCGCGCGGTTCCAGAAGCCCGAGCGACAGCGTGATGCTGTCTGAAGGCGCGACGGAGCCGTAAAGCTTGTCCACCGCCTCGCCATAATAACGGAAGAAACCGGTCGCGAAGGCGATTTCTCCGCGCGCGGCGGAGATCGCCTTGCCCATTTCCAGCGCGTCCATCAGCGCGAGATCGTCCGCGTTTGCTTCGATCAGCTCGGCGATGCGCAGCAGCACGGCCTTGCGGTGAAGCGGCGGCGCCTTCGACCAGCGGCCATCCTCGAACGCACGGCGGGCGGCGGCAACGGCGCGGTCCACGTCGTCGTCGGCACCCACGGGGAGCGTGCAAACGGGCCTGTTTGTGGCCGGATTGATCGAATCGAAGCCTTCGACGCTCGCAGAGTCGGTGAAGCGGCCGTCGATGAACGGGCGTGTGGGGAGCGCGAGCGCGGCGGCGCGGGCGTGCCAGTCGATGGGTGTGGTCATAAGCGGGCTCTTTTGGAAAGCGGGTTTCCGGAAGGGTGGAAGATGTTGCCGCGACGCGCTTTTGCGCCGCCGCGAAAAATCTATGAGCGGGCTCCAAATCTGCGGTGCCTGTCCGGTTCGGGGCAGCGCAAACAAAGTTCGGGAGAATGGAAAAGACGTTGCTGCCCGCGCGCCGCATGGTGCGAACTCAGCCCGCTATCCAGAGGCGAAAGCCCGGCGGCGAACGATAAAAGAGGGGAAACACATGAAGAAAAACGCATTTTCCGTCACTTTCAGCCGCAGCCTGCTGGCACTCGGCGTCTCGTCGATCGCGCTCGGCACCGCCCAGGCGCAGGAGGCCGAAACGGCGCCCGTGCTCGACGCCGGTGAAATCGTGGTGACCGCGCGCAAAACCAGCGAGCGTCTTCAGGATGTGCCGATCTCGGTGAGCGCGCTGAGCGGCGACCAACTGCGCGAGAATGGCGCCGTCGACGTGAAGGACGTCATGCGCAATGTGTCGGGCCTGTCGTTCGCGGGCGTCGAGCGCGGCCTTGGCAACTACAACATCCGCGGCGTCAGCACCGTCGCCTCTGCGCCCACCGTCGGCATCTATCTCGACGACATCTCGCTGGTCACGATTGCGACCACCTTCAGCGGCGCCTTCGACCCGATCTTCTTCGACATGGAGCGCCTCGAAATCCTGAAGGGTCCCCAGGGCACGCTTTACGGCGGCAGCTCCATGGGCGGCGCCATCAAGTACGTGAGCGCGCGTCCGGATACGTCGGCGATTTCCGGAAGCGCCGCCGTCGGCGCCGCTACCACGGCGCACGGCGATCCGTCCTACAACGTGGAAGGCGTGCTCAACCTGCCGCTGGTGGCCGATACGCTCGCGATGCGCACCGGCTTCCTCTACCGCCGCGACGGCGGCTACATCGATAACGCGCCTGGCCTCGTGCAGAACTCGAATTATTCGAGCGCGCCCTCGCCGATTTACACGCCGCTCGCGCAGGATGCGCTGACGAGCCGCAGCGTGTCGGATCACAATAAGGCGGACAGCTTCGTCGGCCGCCTGTCGTTCCAGTGGGAGCCGGATGCGACCTGGTCGATCCGCCCCGCGCTCTTCTATCAGCGCTACGAGCAGAAGAACCCGGCGCAGTTCTTCCTTGGGGATACGGAGAAGCTCACCTCGTCGTTCCGCTTGCCGCAGCGAACGGTGGACAAGGCGGGCATCTACAGCCTCAATGTCGAAAAATCGCTCGGCAACGTGCGGTTCACCTCGCTGACCTCCTATTTCGACCGGAAGCTGAACTGGGAGCGTGATTACAGCTTCTTCATCGGCGGGCTCGTGCCCCCGATGTTCCCGCTGACCAGCCACAATCTTTCCGCCAGCCGCACCAAGCAGTTCAGCCAGGAAGCGCGCCTGTCCTCCGGTGGCCCCGGCGACCGTCTGAAGTGGCTCGCAGGTCTCTATTATTCCTGGCAGGACGATAACCTGTACCAGATCGTGAACACGCCCGGCGCGGAGCCGTTCATCGGCACCGTCACCGGCTACGTCGGCGACACAACGACGACGACGAAGCAGTACGCGGCGTTCGGCGAAGCGACCTTCTCGATCACCGATCAGCTTGATGTCACTGCGGGTGTCCGTCTGTTCCAGATCAAGCAGGACGTCGATATCCTGGGCGACGGCCCCTTCAACGGCGGACTGACGCTCGTCGAGGGGCGCAAGAGCAACGAGAAGGGCGTCAATCCCAAGGTCGGCATTTCCTACAAGGCGACGCCGGACAACATGATCTTCGCCTCGGCGGCGAAGGGCTTCCGGCCCGGCGGCCCGAACCGCTTCCAGATCAACCCCGTGCTCTGCGCGGCCGATCTTGACCGTCTCGGCCTCACAGCCGCGCCCGACAGCTTCGATTCCGATAACCTCTGGAGCTACGAGCTCGGCTCGAAGAACCAGTTCGCGGACGGCCGCGTGACGCTGAATGGCGCGCTGTTCTTCACCGACTGGAAGAAGATCCAGCAGCAGCTCAACCTCATCAACTGCGGCTTCGCCTTCACCGGCAACGCCGGCAGCGCCGAGGTGAAGGGCGCCGAGATCGAAGGGCGCGTCAATGTAACGGGCGGCTTCCAGATCGGCGGCAATGCGACCTATACCAGCGCGAAGATCACCAATGCCGCGGCAGGCACCGCCGTGCAGGACGACGACCAGGTGCTTGCCGTGCCGAAATGGATGGCGAGCGCGTTCGCAAGCTACGGCTTCGACGTCGGCAGCGACTGGCGGGCGCAGCTCCGCGCCGAGTATCAGTACCAGAGCAAGGCGCGCCAGATGTTCGATCGCGTGCAGGCGGTTACCTACGCCGACGCAGTGGTGGGCCTCGTGCCCAACCGCGCGGAATTCCGTGAAAGCTACCAGGTCGTGAACGCGTCACTCTCCGCCGACAACGGCCCGACGGTGCTGCGGCTTTACGTCAACAACCTCTTCGACGTTCAGCCCCTCATCGATATGGAGCTCGGAGCGGGTAATGACTATGCAACGACCCTGCGTCCGCGTACGATCGGGGTTGAGGTCCGTCAGAAGTTCTAAGGTTGAGCGTATGAGGGGGGACAGGGTGATGATTGCCACGAGTGCCGGGTCCGCATGGTTCCGTTCGGCCGGGATGATGAGGTCCGTCGTCCGGATAGCAGCGATCGCCGCCCTGTCCCTCGCTGCTGCGTGCGGTTCCCAGAAATCGGGCGGCGAAGCTTCGGCGCCAGATTGGAAGCGCGCGACGGCCTATTATTACACGGGCACGAAGATCACTGCCGAAAACGCCGCCCAGCTTGGTGTCGCATGGGAGTTCAACGATTTCGTCGTGCGCGGGCGCACGCATCGCGGCGTCGAATCGACGCCGATCGTCGTGGACGGCACCATGTATTTCACGGGGCCTTGGAGCGTCGTTTACGCGCTCGATGCGAAGACCGGCGCGCAGAAGTGGCAGTATGATCCAGAGGTCGACGGCCAGTTCGCGCGGCGGACCTGCTGCGATGCCGTGAACCGGGGTGTCGATGTCGCGGACGGCGTCGTCTATGTCGCCACGCTCGACGGCTATCTCGCCGCTGTCGATGCGGCGAGCGGCAAGGAACTCTGGAAGACAGACACGATCACCGACCGCACGCGCAGCTATGCGATCACCGGCGCGCCGCGTGTCTCGGGGAAGACCGTGGTCATCGGCAACGGCGGCGCGGAGATGGGCGTGCGCGGCTATGCGAGCGCTTACGACCGCAAGACCGGTAAGCTCGTGTGGCGCTTCTTCACCGTGCCGGGCGCGGGGCCGGATGAGCACCCTGAAGTCACCGAAGCGCGCAAGACGTGGAGCCCGAAATCGCGCTGGGATCTCGGCGGCGGCGGCACGGTGTGGGATTCGATCGTCTACGATCCCGACACGAACATCGTCTATCTCGGCACCGGCAACGGGATGCCGCATCCGCTCTGGTCACGCAGCCCCGGCGGCGGCGACAATCTGTATCTCTCGTCGATCGTCGCGGTGAATGCCGATACCGGCCGCAAGGTCTGGCACTATCAGACGACGCCCGAAGACAGCTGGGACTATACAGCGACGCAGAACATGATCCTCGCCGACATCGAATTCGGTGGGAAGCCGCGCAAGGTCATCATGCAGGCGCCGAAGAACGGCTTCTTCTACGTGCTCGACCGCGTGACGGGCGAGCTGCTCTCGGCGGAAAAGTTCACGACCGTCACATGGGCGGAACGCGTCGACCTCAAGACGGGACGCCCGGTCATCACCGCGCAGTCCGATTATTCGAAGGAAACCAAGCTTGTCTGGCCGTCCGAAGCGGGCGGGCACAACTGGCCGCCGATGGCGTACAGCGAGAAGACCGGCCTTGTTTACATTCCGGTGCTGCAGGCGCCGATGACCTTCCAGATGTATGAACAGCCCTACAAGCCCTATAGCGGCATTCAGGGCTCGATCGCCTCGTTCCCGGCGTTCGGCGCGTTCGGTAAGGGCGGCGCCAATTCGGAGGACGCCTTTCCCGGCCAGCCGAAACCGCGCTTCGATGCGGTGCTCACCGCATGGAACCCGAAAACCGGCAAGATCGCGTGGACAAGCAGCGAGCTGCCGTTCTGGAGCGGCGGCGTGATGGCGACGGCGTCGGGCCTCGTCATGCAGGGATCGGCGGACGGCTATCTCACCGTCTACGACGGCGTTTCCGGCAAGGTCTTGCACCGCATCAACGTCGGCACGGGCATCATGGCCGCGCCCATGTCCTACGAGATCGACGGCGAGCAGTACGTCGCCGTCAATGCGGGCTTCGGCGGCGCGCTCAACGTCGCCTATCCGCCCGGCGCGGTGGCCGCCGAGCGCGAGAACCGCGAGCGCCTGATCGTCTTCAAGGTCGGCGGCAAGCCGCCCGAATTGCCGCCGCTGCGCGAGACGATCGCCTTCACTGAGGCGCCTGCACAGTATCGCGGCGATGCCGAAGCCGTGAAGCGTGGCGGCGCTCTCTACGGCGCCTACTGCGGCCGCTGCCACGGCGGCAAGGACGGGATGGGCGGCTATCCGAACCTCTGGAAAATGGCCCCCGAAACGCACGACGCGTTCGATGCGATCGTCCTCGAAGGTGCGTTTGTCGATGCAGGCATGGCAGGCTTCGCGGACATCCTCAGCAAGGCGGACGCCCGCGACATCCACGCCTTCCTTGCCGAGCCCGCACCGTCTCAGTCGAAGCACTCAGGGCTGCACTAGAGCATCGTGCGGAAAAGTGGGAACCGGTTTTCCGGCCTGAAACGATGCGACAACAAAGAGATAGAGCGCGCGTCCTGCGTCGGATTTCACGCAGCGCGCTCTAAATCGCTTCTCCCGCAGCCCTGCCGCTCGCCCACGCCCACTGGAAGTTGTAGCCGCCGAGCCATCCGGTAACGTCCACGGCCTCACCGATCGCGTAGAGGCCGGGCACGCGGGTCGCCATCATCGTGCGGGATGAAAGTCCCTCCGTGGAAATCCCGCCCGCCGTCACCTCGGCCTTCGCAAAGCCTTCGGTGCCGCTCGGCATGAAGCTCCAGTCCGTAAGCCGCGCCTCGGCCGCGCGGAGCGCCTTGTCCGAAACGTTGCCAAGGTCGCCCTCAAGCCCGAGCCGCTCGGCAAGCGCGTCTGCGAGACGGGCAGGGAGCCGGGCGGCGAGAACGCGTTTCAGAAAGGCGCGCGGCTGCGCCTGCTTCTGGCGGATCAGCCAATCCGGGCCTGCATCGGGGAGAAAGTTCACGCCGATCGGCGTCCGGTGTTGCCAATACGAGGAAATTTGCAGCATGGCTGGGCCGGAAAGCCCGCGATGCGTGAACAGGGCAGCCTCGCGGAAGCGCACCTTCTCCCACCGCACCTCGACCTCCGCCGAGACGCCGGACAAGGAGCGGAACAGCGCTTCATCGCCCCCCAGCGTGAACGGCACCAGCGCCGGGCGCGGATGCACGACCGAAAGCCCGAACTGCCGCGCGATATCATAGGCAAAGCCGGTCGCGCCGAGCTTCGGGATCGACGGGCCGCCGGTGGCGAGCACCAGCGCGGGCGCCGTGTATTCGCGCCCGCCGATCGACACAACGAACTGCCCGTCGCGGTGTGCGATCTCGGTTGCCGCGTGACCCAGAATCGTCGTCACACTTGCCTTTACGCATTCCTCCATCAGCATGTCGACGATCTGCCGTGCCGACCCGTCGCAGAAGAGCTGGCCAAGCGTCTTCTCGTGCCACGCGATACCGTAGCGCTCGACGAGCCCCAGAAAATCCTGCGGCGTGTAGCGCCCGAGCGCCGACTTGGCGAAATGCGGATTGCCCGAAAGATAGCGATCAGCGACTGTATGAATGTTCGTGAAATTGCAGCGCCCGCCGCCGGAGATCAGGATCTTCTTGCCCGGTTCATCGGCGTGGTCCGCGAGCAGCACGCGCCTGCCGCGTGCGCCCGCTGTCGCCGCGCACATCATCCCCGCGGCACCCGCGCCGAGGATGATCGCGTCGAAGCCTTCAGCGTTCACGGGTGATGCTGGCCGCAACCGCCTCGGCGGCCTTGATCCCGTCGATCGCGGCGGAAAGAATGCCGCCCGCATAGCCTGCGCCTTCGCCGGCCGGGAACAGCCGCGCCGTATTCAGGCTCTGGAAGTCCTTCCCGCGCGTGATCCGCACGGGCGAGGAGGTGCGTGTCTCGACGCCCGTCATCACCACGTCCGGGTGGTCGTAGCGCGCGAGCTGGCGCCCGAACACGGGCAGCGCCTCGCGCATGGCTTCCAGCGCGAATTCGGGAAGGCAGGTGGAGAGGTCCGTCGGGGTGACGCCCGGCTTGTAAGACGGAATGATCTCGCCGAGCTGTGTGGATGCCCGCCCGGCCAGAAAATCCCCCACGGTCTGACCCGGCGCGTTGTAGTTCGATCCGCCCGCGGCATAGGCGAGCGATTCCCAGCGGCGCTGAAAATCGATCCCTGCGAGCGGCCCGTCCGGGTAATCGCGCGCCGGATCGATGGCGACGACGAGGCCGGAGTTGGCGTTGAACTCGGCACGCGAATACTGGCTCATGCCGTTGGTGACGACGCGGCCTTCTTCCGATGTCGCGGCGACCACCCGCCCGCCAGGGCACATGCAGAAGCTGTAGACCGTGCGCTCGTTCGCGCAGTGGTGTGCGAGGCTGTAGGCCGCCGCGCCGAGGATCGGATGCCGCGCGAACATGCCGTAGCGTGCCTCGTCGATCCATGCCTGCGGATGCTCGATGCGTACGCCGATCGAAAACGGCTTCGCCTCGATATGCACGCCGCGCCGGTGCAGCATCTCGAACGTGGAGCGCGCGCTGTGTCCGACAGCAAGGACGACGTGATCGGCTTCGAGGAAATCGCCATTGTGGAGATGAAGCCCGCGCACCGCGAAGTCGCCGTCCGCCGCGCGCTCCAGTTCCAGGTCTTCCACCCGCGTCTGCCAGCGGTATTCACCGCCAAGCGCCTCGATGGTCTCGCGCAGGCTTTCGACCATGGTGACGAGCCGGAACGTACCGATATGCGGGTGTGCCTCGAACAATATGTCGTTGGGCGCGCCCGCTTTCACGAACTCCTCAAGCACCTTGCGGCCAAGGAAGCGCGGGTCTTTCACGCGGCAGTAGAGTTTTCCATCCGAGAACGTGCCCGCCCCGCCTTCGCCGAACTGTACGTTTGATTCCGGGTTCAACTCCGATCGCCGCCACAGACCCCACGTATCCTTGGTGCGCTCGCGCACGATCTTGCCGCGATCGATGATGATCGGCCGGAAACCCATCTGCGCAAGGATCAGCCCCGCAAACAATCCGCAAGGCCCCGCGCCGATGACGACCGGCCGCAACCCGCGCCAACCCTCCGGCGCGCGCACGGGAAAGCGGTAGTCCATATCCGGCGTGGCCCGGATGTCATGGTCCTTGGGAAAGCGCGCCAGAACCTCGTCTTGGTCCGTGATGTCCACATCGACCGTGTAGACGAGGAGGATCGCACTCTTGCGCCGCGCGTCATTACCGCGACGAAACACCGTGAACCCGCGCAACCGCTCAGGCGCTATGCCGAGCCGTGCACAGATCGCGGGCGCCATCGCGTCGTCCGCATGATCGAGCGGCAGGTTGAGACCGGAAAGGCGTAGCATGGACGAGGCCTTTAGCGGCAAGCCGGCCGTGCGCCAAGCAAGTCAGATACGGAGAATGTCACTTCGATGCGGACAAGACCAGGTGGCCCGGGGCGACCTCCGTCACTTCCACGCCCGTCATGATGTGCAGCGCCTCCACGAAGCCTTCGACTTCGCCGGCCTTGAAGTAGCCCGCTATGGGCATGGCGCGCAGTTCATCGCCGCGCACTTCGATATCGACGTCCGAATAGCGGCCGACCTCATCCACCACATCGGAAAGCGGCTCCCCGGCGAAGGCGAGCATACCGACGCGCCAGGATAGTTTGCGATCGATCTCGGTGGGCGTCACATGCTCCAGGATCTCGACGTGCTCGGCCGAAAAGACCGCACTCTGGCCGGCTGTCAGTTCCATGACCGTGCGGGATGGTCTGCTGACGCTCGGCGTTCCTGCGAGTGGTTTCGCCGTAGCGAGGGCGACGCGCCCCTCGGAGACCATGACATCGAGCTTGTTTGCCTTGTTGAGGCGCACGGAAAATGCCGTTCCCACGGCTCTCACCACGCCGCTTCCGGCATAGACGGAGAATGGCCTTGATGTGTCGTGTGCGACTTCGAAAAACGCTTCCCCACGCAGGAGCCTTACGCGCCGCTCCGTTTCCGTGAACTCTGTGGCGATGCGGCTGTCCGTGTTGAGCGTCAGCTTCGAACCATCCGGCAAGGTGACAATTTCCTGCCCGCCCACCTTCGTCTGATAGTTTGCCGCGAAGCGGGCAGGGCGGGTCTCAAGGTCGTCGCGATTGAGAAGCGCGCCGATGGCCACCACGGCCAGCAGAACCGCAGCCAGTGCTGGAAATGCCACCGCCACGCGGCGCAGGAACGACCGCTTCACAGGCGCGGCTTCCTCCGCTGCATAGACGTTCAGGTCTTCGAGCCTGTCAAGGCCGTCCCACAGTCCGGCGAAGCGTTCGAAGGCATCGTGGTTCTGCTCGCTTTCACCGCGCCACCGGGCGAACGCCGCGTGGTCCGCCGGCGTCATCTCGCCGCCTTCAAGGCGCGCGGCCCATTCGGCGGCTTCCGCTTCGCTCTTCTTCGGATCGGGAAGAAGATAGATGTTCCCCGCGTCAGTCATTGGACTTGCGCGCCTTTTCGATTCCGGCAGCCTTCATGGTCAGGATCGCGCCTTTGCTCGTCTTACGCAGGGCGCCACCGCTGAATTCCGCCGGGTCATAGCCTTGATTGCGCAGATAGGCGTTGCACGCGATCAATGCCGCAGCCACGCGTTTTTCAACCGTGCTGACCGAAACGCCCAATTTTTCTGCAATCTGCTTGAATTTCAGTTTATCGACCTTGCACATCCAAAGGGCTTGCCGCAGTTCCGGTTGCAGACTGGCAATGGCCTGAGACAGGATGAACAATTTCTGGCGCCCATCGACCTGCTCCTCGACAGTGCCATGACGCTCGTCGATGAGTGTCTCGTATCCATTTGAATCTTCAAAGAATTCCGTCGCGCTATTATCCTTCTTCGTCGCCTCGCTGATTGCCAGGTTTTTGGCGACGCGGATCAGGAAGGCCCTGAGATTTCCGATGTTTTGCTTCTCGCTGGCGACGAAGGTGCGCAGGAAGACCTCCTGCACGAGGTCGTCCACGTCGTCCGTCCGTCGGCGATAGCGGGAGACGACGCGCCGAAGCGTCATCTCGCACTCGATAAACGTGTTCAGCAGACTCGACATCGGTGCTTTCCGAAGCAGCCCGGGGCATCCGGCGACACAGACGCTAGCACGTGGCGGCATGGCAGGCCAGAATCCATCGCGCTGCCTCGGTTTTCCCCGCCTGTCGCCATCCGGATATCTAGGCCCCGAAGCTTGCTTCGTAGACACGCATCCAGTTTTCACCCATCACCTTGTCGATGTCGTTCATGCGCCAGCCGCGCCGTTCCATTTCGGCACGCACAGCCGGCAGCTTCGAAATATCTTCAAAGCCCTGCGCATATTGGATCGGGTCCTGAAGATAGGTCATCTCGGACGGAAATGCGAAGGACTCCTCCGGATTAATGGAAGATGTGGCGCCGGTCGTGAAATCGCCGCCGACGCCGATGTGGTCCACGCCAACGAGCCTTTTCAGATAGTCGAGTTCATCCACATAGCGCTTGATGTCCGCGCGGCGTCGCGGTTCCTTGCGCTTGCCCACATCATCGCGGCCCCAGCTCATGAAGGGATCGATCGCGCTGACGCCGAATAGGCCGCCGGTCTTCGCGATGCCTTCAATCACCCGGTCCGATGTGTTGCGTGGATTGGCATTGAGCGCGGCGATGTTCGAATGCGTGCACACGACCGGGCGCTCCGCCATCGCAATGATGTCGAGGCTGGACTGCTCGCCGGTATGGCCGCCGACATCCACCAATATGCCGAGCGACTGCATCTGCGAGACGATGGTCCGCCCGGCCTTGGTGAGGCCGACATGCGGATCGAGGCAGCCGCCGGCGAAGGCATTGGTCAGGTTGTAGATAAGGCCGCAAACGCGAAGGCCGAGATCGTAGAAAAGCCGCATCGTCGTCTTCGGCGGTTTCGACCACCAGTCGCTCTCGCCCTTCATGACGAAGAGGTCGGCTTCCTGCCAGCCGATGGTGAGGGAAATCCTGCCTTCGCGCTTGATCCGCCGGATATCGGCCGCCGTTTTGGCGATCTCCACGTGTGCCGCATTCCGGGCCGCGAATTCGAGCAGCTGCGACATCTGGAGGAGCGATGGCAACATGCTGACGTTCCAGCAATCGACGCCGCCTTTTCGCAGCAATTCAAGATATTCGGCGGTCGGTGCCGCCGGACTGCAGCCATCAACGACGATCGGGCCAACGGCGGAAGGTTCGTCCGCCACGGCGCGACCTGCAGCCGTACTCGCTGCGGCGGCAAGGAGGCTTCCTCCGGTGAGTTTCATCAACCCGCGGCGGTTCATTTCGGATCTCATCAGAAAACCTCCCTGTCCAAACCCTATTTCGCCGCCTGTGCAAAAGGCACGGGTGGTTCCTGTTGCTGCAAATGCCGAACGAAGAAGCCCGCGAGCCGCCGTGCGGCGTAGGGATGATATCCCACGTCGTGGGCCGCGTTCGGCACGAGAACGAAGTCGAATTCCTTGCCCGCCGCGATCAGCGCATTCGAAAATGCCACCGTCTGATTGAACGGCACGTTCTGATCGATCTCGCCTGCGATCAGCATCAGTCTGCCTTCCAACCGCTTCGCCAAATGCAGATTGTCGACGCGCGCGTAGACATCCTCTTCGCCGTCCCCCGGAACACCGAAGAAGCGTTCAACCGAGATCGACGAGATCATGGTCCGATAATCGTGTGGACCCGCGATCGAAACGGCGGCCTTGTAGAAATCCGGGAACAGCAGAATGGCGCGTGCCGAGGCGTAGCCGCCGAACGAAATGCCGGTGATGCCGACGCGTTCCATATCCATGTAGGGCCGTGTTCGCGCGGCCGATCTGATACCGGCGACATGATCGGCAAGGGCAAACGAATCTTCGTCGTTCATCGGTGCCATGTGAAAGGCCCGCGATCGTCGCGGCGTGCCGCGTCCGTCCTGAATGACGATGATGAACCCGAGCTCCGCAAGCGCCTGCATATAGGCGGCGCGCGCACCAACAGCATCCATGAAGCCCTGCGGTGCGAACGATACCTGCGGGCCGGCGTAAATCTGCTCGATCACGGGATAGCGTCTGGACTTGTCGAAATTCGTGGGGTTCAGGAGCACGCCGTGAATGTCGTGTGCACCGTCCGCGCTTTTCGCGACCAGGCGTTCAGGCGGGGACCATCCGGTCGCGAGCAGCGCGCTTGCGTCCGCATCGACAAGATCGGAAACGTGCGTGCCGTCTGCCCCGCGCACGACAGTACGCGGCGGCTCCGACACCGTTGAATAGGTATCGACGAAATAGCGACCGCTCGGCGAAAAGCGGTGCACCGGCGTGTCGTAATGGCCATTGAGGCCGCGCACCGGAAAGTTCGTGTAGGCATGGTCCGCGTCTTCGGGAGTCAGCAGTTTCAGGCCGCTTCCATCGAGATTGACGCGATAGAGATGGCGATAATAGGGATTTCGCCCCGCCTCCTTGCCGCCGCCCGTGAAGTATATGGCACCTGCGGCCTCATCGACGTGCACGATATCGAACACCGCCCAGTCGCCCTTGGTCACGGCGTTCTTGAGAGCGCCGGTTCTGGCGTCGTAGCGATAGAGATGCCCCCAGCCGCTGCGCTCCGACCACCACAGAATTTCGTCGCGGCCTGCCAGCAGGCGTACGTTCGGCACGTGGTAGTCGAAGGGGTTGAGATTGAGGTACTGGCCGTCTCGTTCTTCGAGAATAGTCCGCGTTTTACCCGTCCCGAGATCGACGGCAACGAGGCCGAGCGCGCGCGAATCGCGCGTCGATGTCACGAGATAGAGTTCGCCGCGCTCCATATCCCAACCGGGCTCACCGACGATCGCCCAGTACGGCGCGTAGTCGTTGAAGCCGAAAGCGCCGCCATCGACCTCTACAGAACGGCCGCTCTTCCGGTCGATGAGCGAAAGCGTGTAGGGCACCTTCGGTGCATCCGCAGGCATCGGCATCGCAATCTGGTGCGCGATCGGGCGTGATGAATCCGGTGCGAGATACTCGACGACATAGGGCGCGGTCTTGACGCCGCGATAGTCAGAGCGGACCGCAAGAATATAGCGCCCGTCAGGAGACCAGGTCGCGCCGGGGTAGGTGGGCGACTCCGTGCCGCGACGTTCCTCGACATAGGTCGTTCGGAACGCGGTATACTGGTAGGGAAATTCCGCGGTCCCGTCTGTCGTCAGAGATCTCTCTTTGCCGGTCGACGTTTCGCGCAGCCACAGGTTGTGATCGCGGACGAAAACCGCTTGCGCGCCGTCCGGCGAGAGGGCGGCGGCCGGATCTGGCGCGGCTTCTGCCTTCATGTTGCAGAAATCGGCGTCGCGACTGCATTCGAATGTCTTTTCGCCTGCGGCGAAGACGACCCTTTTCAGGCCGTTCGAATAGCGAAAGGATGTGAAAGGCAGTTTTTGTGCTGAAACTGTCTTGCCGAGCTCGAGCGAGAGCATCCGCGCGACCGCTTCATGGTTGAACGAGGGCGCCGTCTCGCCGGTCGCGGCATTCACGGTCTCGAAACGATAGCCGCCGCTCACGTCGCGGCGATACCAGAATTGATCGGTGTCCCCGATCCAGTTCGGAACCGGCGCGGCATTGAGCACGAGGCCACGAACGGCATCCGGATAAAAGCGTGCTGCGCGCTGGAAATCGGCGTGTGTCAGATTTGGCGCTGCGTCAGCCGTTCCGAAGCAGTCGATGCTTCCGCAGGAGCTGGAAAGCAGAACCAGCGTTCCGATCAGTATCTGCCGCACACAAGCCTTCAGCATGGCACTCTTCCCAAGGCAAGGACGGCGGCGCTCGCAAGCGCCGCCGTCCACTGCGTAGTGTCAGTAGCGGACTGTGAACGTCAGTCCGGTCGTCCGCGGCCTGTTGATGAAGGCCGACGAGAGGTTGCCGTCGAGCACACCGTCAACCAGTGTCGCCGCGCTCGTCGGAATGGTCGTCGCCTGCAGTTCCAGGTCGTTGAACACGTTGTTCATATATGCCGTCAGCGACCAGCGTTCGGTTTCGAGGCCCAGCCGAAGGTTCAGCATCTCCATGCTTCCGAGCCTGCCCGACGGGAAGTTCTGCGGAAAGGTCTCACGCTCGCCGATGTACTGGAACGCGACCTGTCCGGTCAGCTCGATATCGCCGACGCCGAGCGGATAATTGAGATCCGCGCCGGCCGAGAACGAGACCTTCGGGACGTTCGGGGGGCGGTTGCCCTTGGCGAGATCCTGGAAGTCCGCCGGTGCGCCTGCGATGGAGAAGACCGTCATGCCCTTGGTGTATTCCGCTTCCGTATAGTTGCCGCTGAAGAACAGCGAAACGTTCGGATTCACCTTGTACAGGCTTTCGATCTCAAGGCCGTAGATACGCAGCTGCGGCCCGTTTGCCGTCAGTGCACCAGGATTGCTGATGCCGATCTGCGGCGTGTCGAAATCGGAATAGAAGCCGGCGATATTGAACGTGACGTCGCCGTCCATCCACCGCGACTTGAGGCCGATCTCGCCGGTTACGATATCATCGGAACCGTATGTCAGCGCATCTTCGAATTCCGGTGAGCCGACCGGGCCGAAACCCATTGCCGAGAACGGGCTGTTGAGGCCGCCGTTGCGGACACCGCGTGCGATCGTGCCGTAAAGCATCGCATCGTCGGTCACGTCATATTCGAAGCCGGCGCGGGGCAGGAAGGTGTTCAGCTTGAAATCGAAGCTGACACCAGGGCCGCCCGGGGCAGTGAGTGCCTCCACGTCATTCGGAACCGGGAAATAGATCGGTGCGAAGATATCGGCCGGGTTCGTGAAGATCGGCGAGAAGATGCCGATCACGTAGGATTCGACCAGCGTCGATCTGACCCTTTCATTCACGTAGCGCGCGCCAGCGAAAACGCGGAAACGCTCGGACACATCATAGCTGAATTCGGCAAAGGCCGAGAACTGGCGCGTATCGACCCTCGTGGTCGAGCGTTCGATCTCGGTTGTACCGCTTTCCGTGATGTTGGCGTATCCGGGGCCTGCAACGAGCGCCGTGTCGGTCGCTTCGGTGTCTTGATAGAAGGCGCCCGCCACAAAGTTCAGCGGCGATTCAAAGTCCGAAACGAAGCGGAGTTCCTGCGAAACGCTCTTTTCCTTGCCGCGCGTCTGCGCAACGGCGGTGAGGTCGGACGAGAGCAGGTTGCTTGCCGTATCGAACGGCGGGAAGGCGTTGAAGAAGCCTTCGAAGCCGTATGTATACGCCGAGCTGAACGTTTCCGCCTGGCGTTTGCGCTTGTAGAGGCCGGTGATCGATTCGATCGTGATCGGCCCGCCGTTCCAGGATATCTTGCCGCTGTAGAGTTCGAAGTCGTCCTGACCGAGGCCGTCGATCAGGCTGAGCGACGGCGCGATCAGGTCTTCCGTGCCGACGGAATTGCCGATCGTCGTCGGTTCGATGAAGTTGAGTTCGCCGATGTCGTCGCGGCCGAAATGCGCGGCAAGGCGGATGCTCAGGTCCTCGGTCGGCTTGAAAAGAACGATGGCGCGCCCACCATAGGACTCGAAGTCGTTCATGTCTTTCTTGCCGAGGCCGAGGTTGTCGATATAGCCGTCGTCCTTGCGATAGAAGCCGACCACACGCACGCCAAGCTTGCCCGGCACCAGAATGAAGCTCGTCGCATTGTCGACGCGATAGTTGAAGCCGCCGTGGTTCGTGGTGCTGAGGCCATTGCTCCACATGCCCTCGATCACCTTGCCGCTATCGAGGTCGGGATCGGCCGAGAAATAGCGGATCGCGCCGCCCATCGCGCCCTCGCCGAAATAGGTCGGCTGCGGGCCGCGGAGAACCTCGACCCGGTTGAAATCGAAGAAGTTGAAATCGCGCTGCGAGGCGGATGCCGACGCAACCGGAATATCGTCCACGAGGATGGAAACGAGTGGCTGCAGCTGGTTGCCCGAAACCTGGGTGCTGTTCGTCACACCGCGAATGTTGATTTCGTTCGTGTTCGGACCGCGATCCAGAAGCTCCACGCCGGCGACCCGGTTCGAGAGGTCTTCAAAGTCCACGATGCCGGAGCGGCGAAGCTCCCGGCCATCGAGCGCAGCGACGCTGCCGCCGATGTTCTGGATGGATTCCTGGCGGAATCGCGCCGTTACCACGATCTCTTCGCGGTCGTTGCCTTGAACGGCGACATCCTGTGCCGCTGCCCCGTTCGCACCGAATATGAATGTCGAAATCCCCGCGAAGAGCGACGCTTTCAATCCCCTGTTTGCCACTTTCATCTCCCTGCCTTCACCTGTTGGTTTCGGGGTGATGACGATCACCCCTTTCTTGGTGAGGCGGGCGGAATATCCCGTGCGCTGAAGCAGAATTGCGAGCGCTTCATCAACCGTGTGCCGTCCGCGAACGCGCGGTGCGTCCGGGACATCGGCCAGATCGGGAGGGTAGAGCAGCTGTGTACCGGTAAGACTTACCAGTGACGACAACGCTTCACCGAGAGTCTGCTCTTCGATGCGAAGATCGTAAGAGCGCACCGGCAAAGTTTGAGCATTCGCGGCAACGATCACGAAGACGGCAAAAGCACCGCCCAGCGTGAGTTGCGAGCGCAAACTCAACCCCTTCCATTTCTGGCCGGGCATAACGGCGCGTATCGGATCTTCACACCAGCCCTGCAGATGAAGACCGGCGAGGAGAGAAAACCCGTAAATTTTTCTTCAAAGAAATGTCGCAATCCGAACTCCTTGCAACCCGGGCAGGGTGCAGGCCGGCATAACCCGCTTCCCGACCGGCGCATAGGTCCCAACATACATCATTGTATTTTCAATGTTTTGCTGCCTCAGGGAAGTCCGCCAGCACATCTACGACGGCGTTCACGCCGGTTCGTATCGGATCAAAGCAGGCGAGGCCGGTCTCTTCCGCCGTGCGAGCGATCGTTGCGAACGCCTCGCTTTCCGACATCGAGGACGTGTTCAGGGATATGCCGACGAAGCGCGCGGCAGGATTGACCGCGCGCGCCAGCGGCAGGTAGGCGTCCATCGCCTCCCGAAGCGTCGGGCATGGGACGTGGGGAAAGTCGTTCAGCCTTTCCCGCAGCGGATCGTCGCACAGAACAAGCGCGTCCGGCTGCGAACCATAGAGCAGCCCGAGTGTGACCGGCGCATAGGCGGGATGCAGGATCGCCCCTTGTCCCTCGATGATATCCCAGTGATCCGGTTCGTTTTCGGGTGACAGCATTTCTGCGGCACCGGAAATAAAGTCGCCCACCACGGCATCGATCGCGATGCCGCCCCCGGCGATGAGAATGCCGGTTTGGCCGGTCGCGCGGAAATCGGCCTTCAAACCGCGCGCGTTCATGCCCTTCGCGATCGCCATTGCAGTATATTTCTTCCCGAGCGCGCAGTCCGTGCCGACCGTCAGCAAACGCAGCCCGGCGCGTGGCTTGCCGTTGCCCACGGGCAAGGCGAGCGTGGTGTGGCGTACATCGTGGAGCGTGCGCCCGAGCGATGCGGCCAAGTCCGCGATTTCCGGAATGTCCTTCAAACGGCTGTGAAGGCCCGAGGCGATATCGAGGCCCGCGCGAAGCACGTCCTGCAGGATCGGCACCCAGTGCGCCGGCAAGACTCCGCCGTGTGGCGCGATGCCGATCACGGCGGTTTTCACGCCTTCGTCCGCTGCCTGCTGCACCGTCATCGAAGGCAGGCCGATGTCGACTGCATCCTCTGCGAATCTAAGCTGGCCCAAGCAATCGGCGCGCGCCCAATCGCGCAGGCCGAACGCGGTCTTCGCGTTGCGCGGGTTCGTCATATCGCCGATGATGAGGAGAAACGGTTTCTTGATCGTCAGCATATTGCCTGTACACATCCGTTATGCCTGTGCGCAGGCACGGCGAAAAGCCGGCACCGAACCAGTGCGTTTTCAAGGGAACGCGGGTTTGACCGGTCGCCGCGGACAAGACAAACCAGTAGTCCTAAGGCAAGGGCGAGCGCTGCTAAACCATGTTCCTGAATTCACAGACGCTCGCCTCGCTTCGCTTTTTCGAAGCCGCCGCACGCAAGTTGAGTTTCAAGAAAGCGGCGGCAGAACTTCACGTCACCGACGGCGCCGTCAGCCAGCAGATCAAGCATCTTGAAGAGGCGCTGGGACAGAAACTCTTTCTCCGCTTGCCCCGGCGCATCGCGCTCACGGAGGCAGGCGAACGCTTCGCATCCACCGTGCGCAAAGCGCTGGCAGAGATCGAAGATGAAGCGCGCGCCCTCCGCGCGGGAGGTGCGCGAACGGAAATCCGTGTCCGTGTGAATCCGTCGTTCGCGCTGCGCTGGCTGATGCCGCGCGTCGGCGATTTTTATGCCAAACACCCCGGCAGCAAACTCTTCATGATCGCCGAATACGGCGATATCGATCTGTCCGGGCGCGATTTCGATATCACGATCGAACAGGCCGTGCAGCCGCTTGCCGGTCTTCATTCCGAACGGCTGTTCGACGAATACATCACGCCGGTTTGCACACCGGCCTATCTGAAAGACCATGCTCTGGAAGCGCCCGGCGGACTGGAAGCCTGTACGCTCCTGCATGATGCCCACGCCTGGAGCGGAGGCGCGAACGATGCGGAATGGAAGGTCTGGCTTCAGGAAGCCGGCGCGCTGCAGGTGGCGGCAGGGCAGGGGCGGTTCTTCAGTCTTGCCGACATGGCGATCCAGGCCGCGCTCAATGATCAGGGGGTTGCCATGGGCAGAACCGCGCTGGTCGGAGACCTGCTGGAAGCGGGTGTCCTTGTCGCGCCCTTCGCCTTGAAGGTGAAAAGCCCCGCATCCTATTGGCTCGCCTTTCCAGCGGCACATTCGGAAACGCCCGCCATCGAAACTGTTGGAAGCTGGCTGAGGGCCGAGGCGAAGCGTTTCCTCGACCAGGCGCCTTTCTGAAAGCGTTCCGCACAGGCTGTTTACGGTCCCGTCTAAATTCACATACACTTATGTATTGACAAGAAGGCGCCTGTCGCTCTTTCTGCGCGGCTCACGGGAGGGGGATACGGGAATGGACGTCAGCGCCGCGGGAAGTCCGTCTGCAATCTCGCATCCCTCGGGCGCTAGTCTTCTCCAGCGTTATTGGGTTCTGGCGGTGATGACGCTGGTCTACGCGCTCAACATCGCAGACCGCTTTGTCCTCTCCACATTGATCGAGCCGATCAAGGCGGAGTTCGCGTTGTCGGATAGCGCCGTCGGTTTCCTCACCGGTGTTGCGCTTGCCTTGTTCTACACGACCGCCGGGCTGCCGCTCGGTATCCTCGCAGATCGCGTCAACCGTCGGAAGATGATCGGCCGGGCGCTCGCGATCTGGTCGATCTTCACGGCCTGCTGCGGGCTCGCGCAGAACTTCTGGCAATTGCTCATCGCGCGCATCGGTGTCGGTGTCGGCGAGGCTGGCGGAACGCCGCCTTCGCATTCCATCATCGCCGACTATTTTCTGCCGTCCGAACGTGTCATCGCGATGTCCATCTACGCGCTCGGCGTTTCGCTCGGGTCCGCGATCGGCGGTATCGGCGGCGGGCTGCTGACGGAGCAGTTCGGATGGCGAACCTGCCTCATCATCTTTGCCTTCGCCAGCACGCCGGCGCTCCTCATGCTTCTTACCATTCGCGAACCGCGTCGCGGGGCCTGCGATCCCGGGGCCAGTGCCAACGCGCAAAAGCCGGGCTTCCGGCAATCGCTTGACTTCATCCGCTCGCAGCGCGCGCTGATGCACGTGATTGCGGGCGGGACGGTGGCGACGTTCGCCGGCGGCGGCCTTGTGTGGTGGACCCCCGCCTTCCTCGGAAGGTCGCACGGATTCAGCGTCGGCGAGGCCGGGCTTCAGGTTGGGCTGATGAGCGGCGCGGCCGGTGCGGCGGCGATGCTGGCGGCGATGTTCCTGATGTTCCGCATGGCGCGCATGGACCCGAAATGGCAGTGCTATTTCCTTGCAGGCCTGACGCTGCTGATCACGATTCCCGGTGTTGCGGCCCACGTGGTTTCGGATCGCGCGACCGCCATCGCGCTTCTGTGGCTCTTCGTGCCCTTCATCAACGTGATGATCGGGCCGAGCCTCGCGCTCATCCAGAATCTGGCCCGCCCGGATATGCGCGGCTTCACGGTCGCGGTTCTGCTGTTCACGGCGAACATCGCGAACCTTGCGATCGCGCCGCAGCTGATCGGGTTCGTCTCGGACATTCTCGCCAGCCGCATCGCCGATCCTGCCCAATCGCTGCGTTACGCTTTGGCGGGCTTCGGGCTGACAGGCATCTGGGCGGCATGGCATTTCTATGCCGCGGTGGGTTCGCTGAGATCGGATCTTGCGAAGGCAGGCAGCGCCTGATCGCATTCGGGCAGAAAGCAATATCGTGACGACAGCGTCGATCGCCTCCGCCGTGCACGGTGAGGAGCAGGGCTTCCTTGGCCACCCGAAGGGCCTTGCCTATCTCGCGTTCACCGAGGCGTGGGAGCGCCTGTCCTTCTACGGCATGTCGAGCTTGCTGCTGCTCTACATCCTCCAGCGGCTGCTGACGCCGGAGATCGCGGGCAGCGTCCTTGCGTTCGGCAGTCTCCGGGCGGGGATCGAGACGCTGACCGGCCCGCTTTCCAACCAGGCCTTCGCGAGCCAGGTGTTCAGCCTCTATTCGGGGCTCGTCTATTTCACGCCGGTGTTCGGCGGAATGCTTGCGGACCGTCTTCTGGGCCAGCGGCGCACCGTAGTGCTCGGCGCGCTGCTCATGGTCGCGGGCCATGTGCTGATGGTCTTTGATGCGAGCTTCCTGATCGCGCTGTCGCTGCTGATCCTGGGAACGGGATGCCTCAAGGGCAATATCTCCGCGCAAGTCGGGCAGCTTTACGCGCCGGGCGACGAGGGGCGACGGACCCGCGCGTTTGCGATCTTCTATGCCGCGATCAACACCGGCGCCCTACTCGGCCCGCTGGTGTGCGGCGTGCTCGCGCAGGTCTACGGTTGGCACGTCGGCTTCGGCGCGGCCGGTGCGCTGATGCTGATCGCGCTTGTGGTTTACGGCGCGGGCTGGAAGCATCTCCCTCCCGACCGCAAGCGGCAGAGCAGCACGGCTGCCTCCACAGCGCTGGCACCACGCGATTGGCGGATCATTGCCGCGTTGCTGTTCGTGAGCATGATCGGGATTCTGCCCGGCGCGGCCTATTTTCAGGAAATGAATGCCGGCCTGCTGCTCATCGAAGCGTCGGTAGATCGCGGCCTCTTCGGCTGGACCATTCCGGCGACATCGTTCAACGCGCTCGACGGGCTGTTCTGCATCATGGCTGTGCCGCTCCTGATCGCGCTTTGGCAGTGGCAGGCCAAACGGAACCGCGAACCGCACGATCTCACCAAGATCACGATCGGTTATCTGATCATTGCCGCTGCCAATCTGATGATGGTCGTTCCCGCCGGGTGGGTCGACAATGGCGAGACCGTCAGCGCGCTCTGGCCGGTCGCGCTCTATGCGCTGAACGCCCTGGGGTTCATATTCTATTGGCCGACCCAGCTGGCGCTCTATTCGCGTGCGGCACCGGCGCAGGTCAATTCGACGATGATGGGCATCCTTTTCCTGTCCATCTTCCTCGGCAATCTCCTCGTCGGCACACTCGCCGGACTCTGGGAGACGCTGAGCCACGCCAGCTTCTTCGCGCTCCATGCGGCGCTCGCGTTCGCAGCGTTCCTGATCATGCTGATTGTAATGCGCCCGATCGGGAAGCTGCTCGCACAGCCTCAGGTTTCAAGCCGCGATCAGCGCTGATGCGAGTCTGCCTTGGCCGGCTTCGTGTAGGGAACGAACTTGCCGAGCCCCACCGATCCAGCCGGCATGTGCGATCCGGCATCCAACAGGCGCACGATGTCGACCGAGCAGAGCTGGTCCGAATGCGTGTTCGTGACGAGCACATAGTCCCGCCGCAGCGATGCCGCACCCGAATCGGGTATGTTGACATAGATCGTGCCGCCCGACGTTTCATAAATGATCGCCTTGCGGTCGATAATCCGAGAGGAGCGGATGTCCCGCTGCGACAGGCAATCCTTTGGCTTGCCGGCGACGCGGCCTTCGATCGCACGCGCGAGCTGCTCGTCGGGGGTTGGCTGTTTCGCCTGCGCGGCCGTGCCGGCGAGCAGTGCGCCGGACAGAAGAATGAAGAACGACCTTTTCATCTGGCCTTCCTTTTGGCTTGATCTGAAGACTGTGCCTCATTTTCCACCTCCGAACATGGCTGGAGAATGAACGACGTCTATCGGAAGGTTACGCGCGAATGAGCGCGACCACGATCGCCAGCTGCAACAGCGTTTGGGCGGCAAGGAACACGAGCAGGAGCGGCGGCGCGGCGCGAAGGTCTTCAAGCCGGGTGGAAAGCCCGAGCGCGGCGACGGCCGCCGTCAGCAGCCATGTCGCCGCCGTGCTGCCGAGGCTGATGAGGAGTGGCGGGGCGAGCCCGAACCCGGCGATCAGGGCAAGCGCGACATAGGCGATCAGAAATGCGGGCAGCAGTCCGGGGCGCGTGCCGCCGTCATGCTTCGCGCGAAGCAGGATGCCGAAGCAAAGAACGATGGGCAAAAGCCCCGCGACGCGGATCATCTTCACGGCGACCGCCTGCGTCGCGACCTCCGGCGAGACCGCAAGCCCGGCCCCCGCCACCTGCGCGACATCGTGGATGGCCGCGCCGAACAGCAGCGCGGTTTCCGCCGGGGAAAAGCCGAGCACGACTGCGAGCGGCGGATACGCCAGCATCACGATCGTGCTCAGCAGCGAGACGACGATGACGACAAGCGTGGTCATCCGTTCGAGCGCGGCACGCTGCGGAAAGATCGCGGAAACCGCCAGCGCGGCGGAGGCACCGCACACCGCCACAGCGGCCGCAGCCACGGCCGCGACCTGCCGGTCGCGCAGCATGGGCCTTGCGATCAGGTAGCCGGCGCCGATCGTGGCGACGAGCGAAACCGCGACAATGCCGATCGCACGTGGGCCGAGCGCGGCAAGGTCGGGTGCTGCGAGGCGAAGCCCGAGCAGGGCCACGGCGATGCGCAGCAGCGTGCGGCTGCAATAGCGTATGCCGGGTTCGGTGGCTTCCGCGAGCCCGGGAAGCAGCACACGCGCGATCATCCCCAGCACCAGTGCGACAACCACGCCGGGAAGCCCCGAAACGCTGGCGATTGCGATCGCGCCTGCCGCCAGCGAGGCGCAGAGCGCGATGCCTGAAAGGAAAAGTGTTGCGCGCGGCCGCGGATTTGCGCCCGTATCGGCCTGCGCCGGTTCGCTCCCGATGCTGGCCACGGCTAGCGGGCGCCGCTCAGGTCTCCGTCGATGCGGGGAACGCGGCGGTCGCGGTGCGCAACCATCCGGTCATGAAGAATACGGATCTGGTCGCTGCCCGTCCGGACGAACAGGAACGGCAGCAGCCCGTGGAGCAGGCAGGCGAGACAGCCGCCGAACATACGCATCGAAAAGCCGAACGACATGGCCATGTGCTCGAAATAGCTCTCACCGACCGAAGCTGGATGATTTGTGAAAAGCCCGAAAAAGGATCGCATGTGTTCTCCGCCTCATTTCCGTCCGCTGATGAGGAGAGAATAGGTAGGTGACGGGGAAAGGTGGCACCAAATGCGCTACAATTTTGCTGAATCGTTGGGATGAATACTTGTCAATCAAAGTTTTCATGGTTTTTTGTTCCAAGTCCGAAATCTGGACGCAAAGCGCGTCATCCCCTTAAATCGCGTTCGCACAGCGGCAGGACTGCGATATGTCCTGCCTGGCGGGCGGTCGTGAGTGCGTCTTGCGTGGGGGGAGTTGAGTTCAGATGATTTTTGTTCGGCCGGGTCACCGGCAGCTTGGTGTGCTCACCGTTCTTGCGATCCTGCTCGACGGTCTCGATGGCCAGGCGCTGAGCTTTGCCTTGCCCGCCATCGCAGCCGAATGGGGCGCGGAGAAAAGTGCGTTCGGTCTCGTTTTCATGGCCGGGCTCGTCGGCATGGCGGCGGGAACCGTCGTGCTCGGCTATGTCGGCGATCGTTTCGGCAGGCACATCGCGCTCGGCATCAGCGTTGTGCTTTTCGGCCTGTTCACGGGGCTTTGCGCCATGGCGGGCAGCGTGAATGAAATCCTGCTCCTGCGGTTCATCGCCGGTCTTGGCATGGGCGGCGCGCTTCCGAATGCGGCTGCGCTGATGTCCGAAACCATAGCGCCCCGATGGCGGGCCGTCGCGGTCACCGCCACCATCCTCTGCATTCCGCTCGGCGGGATGCTGGGCGGTATCATCGCGTCATGGGTGCTGCCCGCGTTTGGCTGGCGGCCTCTTTTCATCGGTTGCGGCGTGGCCTCGATCCTGCTCGGCGCGCTACTGTTCCTTCAGAAGCATGAAGCCGTGGCCGCACCTGAAACGCCCGATGTCAGTCCTTTGCCTTCACTGGGTTTCGGCAAGACCCTCGCCCTGGTGCTCGGCAAGGGTGCGCGGCGCGATACGCTGGCGATGTGGATTTCGTATTTCTGGTCGCTGATGGCCGTTTACCTCTCGCTCAACTGGCTGCCGAGTCTGCTGGTCGGGGCTGGCTTCGGTCTCGGCGATGCAAGCATCGGCGCGGCGCTTTTCAACTGCGGCGGCATCGTGGGCGCGCTGCTCGGCGCGCTGCTCATTCGCACGTACGGGTCGCGGGCCGTGCTCGTCGCGATGGCGCTTGGCGGCGCTGTCACCAGCGTGCTGCTCGCTGTTTTTCCGCCGAACCCGGATGCGTTCCTGCTCAGCGTTTCGCTCATCGCCGTGCTCGGCATTTCCAGCGCGGGCATCCAGTCGATTCTCTTCGCGGTCGCCGCGCAGCTCTACACGGTCGAGACGCGGTCGACGGCGATCGGCGTGGCGCTCGGCTTCGGGCGGACGGGCGCGATGATCAGCGCGGTGGCGGGCGGCGTGCTCATCGGCTGGCAGGCCGGCGCCTTTTTCGTCACCATAGCCCTTCTGATGGCGCTGCTTGCCGTGTCGCTGATGATCCTGCGCAGGCATATCGAAAGGCACCGCGACCCGGCCTGACCGGGCCTTCGCCATCGCGGCGCCGATGCCGGCCTTGATCCCTCGAAAGAAGCAGGACTATGACGGGTTCATATCCAAAGTTTCAGGGGATTTTCCATATGCGTCGTGTTTCTGCCGTCAGCCTCGCCCTGCTCTCCACCTCGCTCCTCGCCGCGCAGCCCGCGCCGACGGGCGACGCCGTTACCCTCGTTTATGCCGGAACGCTGCTTGCCGAGCCCGGCAAGGCGCCGCGCGGGCCGAGCACGATCGTCATTCGGAACGGCAAGATCGCCGAAGTGCGCGATGGCTATGCCGAGCCGCAGGCGGGCGCGAAGGTCGTTGATCTCAAGGACCGCTTCGTGATGCCGGGCCTCATCGACCTCCACGTCCACTTCTGGGGCATCGGCGCCGATCCGCTGCGCGCCCGGCTCGCGGGAATGACCAACGACGACGGCGACGACATGATGTATGCGGTTTCGAACGCGCGGGTCACGCTCGACGCGGGTTTCACCACGGTGCGTGACCTCGGCGGCGACGCACGCGGCATCCGCGCGCTTCGTGATGGCATCGAACGCGGCGATGTCGCCGGACCGACGATCGTCAACGCAGGCGCGCCGATCTCCGTTTCGGGTGGACATGGCGATCCGTCCAACGGCCTTGCCGCGACGTTCTTCGACGCCGTTCACCAGCATCAGATCAACACCTGCGACGGCCCGGACGATTGCCGCCGCGCGGTCCGCCAGCAGGTCGCGCTCGGCGCGCAGGTCATCAAGTTCATGTCGACCGGCGGCGTGCTTTCCAACGTCTCGGGTGGTCTCGGCCGCTCGATGACCGACGATGAAATCAAGGCGGTGATCGACACGGCGCATGGCCTTGGTCGCAAGGTCGCCACACACAGTCACCATGCCGCAGGCACCAAGGCCGCTGCGCCGGCGGGTGTCGATACGGTCGATCACGGCACGTTCCTCGATGACGAGGCGATCAAGCTGATGAAGACGCACGGCACCTGGCTCGTGCCCACCATGCTCGCGGCGAACACCGCCGTCGAGCAGGCGCGTGCGGGCGCACTGCCCCCGGCCGTGGTTCCGAAGGCGGAAGAGGCCGTCACCGCCGCGTTCAACAGCCACAAGAAGGCGTTTGCCGCGGGCGTTAAGGTCGCGTTCGGCACCGACAGCGGCGTTTCGAAACACGGTGAAAACGCCCGCGAGTTCGCTCTGCTGGTGAAGGCGGGCATGACACCGGCCGCCGCACTTCAAACCGCGACGGTGAACGCTGCCGAAGCGCTTGGCCGCTCGGCGGCCATCGGCACGATCACGCCGGGCAAGGATGCGGACATCATCGCCGTCGCGGGCAGCCCGCTCGACGACGTGACGCGCATGGAAAGCGTCGATTTCGTGATGCGCCGCGGCGTCGTTCACAAGGCGGGCGGCAAGCGTCAGGGTTTCCCGGCGGATTGATTTCCGTGCCAGGGAGCCGCGGCCGCATCGCGTTGATCGGCGCGGCCGCGCTCCTGTGGGCCGCCGCAGCGCATTTCGGCGGCCCTGCGTCGAGCGCCGATGCGGCGCTGCTTGCGGCGCTTCATGCAGGGCAAATACCGGGTCTCGCGACCGCTGCACGCGTCGTGACCGAGCTCGGCGGTTGGATTGCGCTTACGGCAGCGACTGCAAGCGCGGTGATCTGGCTCTGGCTTCGGCAGCGTCGTCGAGAGGCGCTATTCCTGTTTCTTGTCGTTGCGGGTGCCCGCCTTGCCGCGGCGGCTCAGAAGCACTTTTTCGCGCGGGAGCGACCGGACGTCGCTCATTTGGTGGATGTCAGTTCGGCCTCGTTTCCGAGCGGCCATGCCGCGAACAGCCTCGTCACATTTCTGGTTCTCGCGGTCGTGCTTTCAAGGTCGCGGTCTGCGGTGGGTCTCGCGGTCGCGTTTGCCGGATGTGTCGGGATCAGCCGCGTGATGCTCGGCGTGCACTGGCCCTCCGATGTGCTCGGCGGCTGGGCCTTTGGCTTGGCATGGGTGCTTGCGGCGCTGTGCATCCGCGATCGCCTGCAGTCCGGTGCGGCGATCCCCTTGGCCTCGCCACCGCGAAAGGGCTAGGCTGGTCGCCGATGATCCGGGAGGAGATGATCCGTTGACGGTTGCCAGCATCGCACTCCCCCGCATCCTGCGGATCGGCGGCGGCGCCGCACAGCAGCTTGCCGAGGTGCTCGGCGTGCTCGGCGTGTCGCGGCCGCTCGTCGTCACCGATGCCTTCCTCGCCGGGCAGGGCATGGTCGAGCGGCTGCTGGACGGGCTGCACGCCGCCGGGATCACGGCGCGCGTCTTCACCGAAACGGTGCCGGACCCCACCGTCGCCTCGATCGAGGCGGGTCTCGCGTTCCTGAAGGCGGGCGACCACGACTGCGTCGTCGGCTTCGGCGGCGGTAGCCCGCTCGATAGCGCCAAGGCGATCGCCATGCTCGCCGTCCACGGCGGCGCGATGGCAGACTACAAGGTGCCGCACGTGCAGGATGCGCCGGGCCTGCCGGTGATCGCGATTCCCACGACGGCGGGCACAGGCTCGGAGGCGACGCGCTTCACGATCGTCACCGACGGCGAAACCGACGAGAAGATGCTCTGCGCGGGCCTTGCCTATCTGCCCGTCGCGGCGCTCGTCGATTACGAACTGACGCTCGGCAAGCCGCGGCGGCTTACCGCCGACACGGGCATCGATTCGCTCACGCACGCGATCGAGGCCTATGTGTCCCGAAAGGCCAACCCGTTCAGCGACGGCATGGCACTGTCGGCGATGCGGCTCATTGCGCCCAACATCCGCCGCGTCTGCGCCGACCCCGGCGATCGTCCGGCGCGGGAGGCGATGATGCTCGGCGCGATGCAGGGCGGCATCGCCTTCTCGAACAGCTCGGTCGCGCTCGTGCACGGCATGAGCCGACCGATCGGCGCGCATTTCCATGTGCCGCACGGGCTTTCGAACGCCATGCTGCTCCCCGCCGTCACGGCGTGGTCTGCGCCTGCCGCGATGGGGCGCTATGCGGACTGCGCGCGCGCCATAGGCGTCGCGGAGGAGGGGGAGGGCGATCAATCGGCGGTCGCACGCCTGCTGGAAGAACTCTCGGCCCTCAATCGCGATCTCGACGTGCCGTCGCCCGCCGCGTGGGGCATCGATGAGGCGCGCTGGAACGATCTCGTGCCGCTGATGTGCGCACAGGCGCTCGCCTCGGGCTCACCCGCGAACAACCCGCGCGTTCCCGACGAAGCGGAGGTGGCTGCGCTCTACGCCCGTGTCTGGGAAGGCGCCTGAACGCGACAGGGTGGCGTCAGCTATGGCGGGCACAAGGGGCATAAGGGGGAAGATTATGCTGCTTGTTACGGCTCTCATCGCATCGCTGGCCGCGTCGACGGCTCCGGAAACCCCTGCTGCCGGAAAGGGCGCCGCGAACAATTTTGCGCGCTCGGCGGACGCGCGCGAAGGCGCGCTCGACAGCTTCACCAACACAGGCACGGACGACCCTGCGGCGCTGCTGAAGCACCTTCAGCAAGAGATTTACGTCAACCAGCAGCTCGCGATCCTGACCCAGTTTCGGCTCGACTATTCGGACCGCATCCGGCTCTCGACCGAGTATGTGAACAGCGACGGGGAGCTCATCCCGACGCACGTTTTCATGCCGGTCAAGGCGTCGAATGCGCGCCGTCCCGCCGTTGTTATGGTGCACGGCGGCTTCCACGAGCGGCTGGAGCCGTCATGGTTTCCGCTCATCGAAGCGGTGGTGGAGGCGGGTTATGTCGTGCTGTTCCCGGAATATCGCGGCAGCCGCGGCTACGGAGACGCGATCTACCAGAACGATTACGGCAACACCGATGTCGCCGATGTGCTCGCGGCGGCGCGCTACGCTGCGACGCGCCCGGATATCGACGGCGGCCGCATCGGCATCCTCGGTCAGAGCCGTGGCGGCATGGTGACGCTGCTCGCCATCGAGCGCGCGCCCAAGCAGTTCAAGGCGGCGGTCGATATCGTCGGGCTCACCGATTTCGTGGCCTACATGTCCTACAAGCCGGACTACCGCCGCAAGGAAATCGCGGAGACCAACCCGAGCTTCAAGGGCAAGCTCCCGCACGAGAACCTGCCTGCCTACATCAACGTGTCGCCGATCAACTTCGTCGACAAGATCGAGGCGCCCGTGCTCGTGCTCGCCACCAGCGGCGACAAGATCGTGCCGCATACGATCCATACCGGCCGGCTCATCGATGCGCTGAAGGCGAACGGCAAGGTCCACGAGGCCAGGATTTACGACGAGGCGCCCGGCGGCCACGTGTTCATGAAGGGTGCGACGCCTGAGCGCGATGACGCGCTGAAGCGCATCGTTGCCTGGTTCAACCGCTGGATGGGGCCTGCGCGTTAAGCGCCGGCCTCATCCTTCATTCCAAAGCGATCGAGAAACCCGGAGAGGCGCCAGATCGTGTCCTCGCGCGAGGGTTCTTCAACCAGCCTGCCCAGCATGAACCGGATCGGCAGATTGCCGAGCAGTATGGCGAGGTAAAGGTCTGCGGCCTGCTGCGGACGGTCGACTTGCGCGAGGCCGCGCGCGTTCCAGTTTTCGAAGAGGGTCGCGATATGGGCGACGTATTTCATCTGCATGTCGTTATCGAACGCCTCGCCGAAATCGGGATCGGTAAGGCTTTCCGTGATCACGAGGCGCATGACGGCGATCTTGCGCGGATTTGTTGCAAAAGCGAGATAACGGATCGCGAACTCTTCGAGGATGCGCCGTGGCGGCAATCCGCTGGCCAGCAGCGTATCCAGATCCTTGAGGCTTTCGTCGTTGCTGCGGTCAACCACGGCGCGTAACAGGCCCTGCTTGTTGCCGAACATCTGGTAGATCGTGGCGAGCGAACCGCCGGAGCGCTGCACGATCGTGCTCAGGCTGACGGAAGGATAGCCGTATTCAAGGAACAAGGCCTCTGCCGCGTCGAGAATAGCCTGCCGCCGGGCGGTGCGGCGCTCGTCCTGAGTCAAGCGCGGTGCGTCTAGCTGTTCTGCCTCTGCGTTCATGCTATTCTGGCGTCCCCCATTTTGATCTTATCTTTGTTTGTTGACCTGTAATGTACGTTACACTACAGGCCTTGGCAAGGGCGGTGCCGACAGTGTCCCGATTCATCCCCCGCGACGGAGTTTTCATGCGTAACAACCGATGGCTGGCAGCGGCGGCACTCGCCGCCTGCGCGTGGCTTTCCGCCTGCGCGGATGATGCGCCGCCCGCGCCGCCGCCACCCGAGGTCGAGGTCGTCACGGTCCGGCCGCAGCCGATCGCGAACGTCATCGAGCTGCCGGGCCGCGTGCAGGCGATCCGAACCGCCGAGGTGCGCGCGCGCGTGGACGGCATCATCGAACGCCGCCTGTTCGACGAGGGTACGGACGTGAAGGCGGGGCAGGCGCTGTTCGCCATCGATCCGCGCGAGATGACCGCTGCGCTGAATGCCGCGCAGGCATCGCTCGCCCGCGCGCAGGCGACGTCGGCGAACGCGGCGCAGGATCTGCAGCGCTACGAGGGGCTGATCGCTGGTCAGGCGATCAGCAAGCAGGAATATGATGCGGCGAAGGCGCGCCTCGGCACGGCGCAGGCCGATGTCGATCAGGCGCGCGCGCAGGTCGCGTCGGCCCGGCTCAACCTCGGCTACGCCACCGTTCGGGCGCCGATCGCAGGCCGCGCGGGGCGGGCGCAGGTCACCGAGGGCGCGCTCGTCAGCGCGTCGCAGGGCACGCTGCTCACCACGATCGAGCAGATCGATTCGATCTACGTGAACTTCTCCCAGTCGAGTTCCGATCTGCTCGCGATCCGCCGCGACATCGCGGGCGGCAAGCTGCACATCCCGGAGCTTGGCCGCTGGGACGTGACGCTGATTCTTGAGGACGGCACGGCGTACGAGCAGACCGGCCATATCGACTTCCTCGACCTCTCGATAGACGAGGCGACAGGCACCGCCGCGCTGCGTGCCGAGTTCCCGAACCCCCGGCGGATATTGCTGCCCGGCCAGTTCGTGCGCGCGCAGATCGGCGCCGGAACGCGGGCGAACGGCATCCTTGTGCCGCAGCGCGCGGTCACCGTCGCTGAAGACGGCGGGAGCGTCTACGTGGTCGGCGCCAAGGACGTTGCCGAGGTGCGCCCCGTGAAGCTCGGCCGGCTTCAGGGCAAAAGCTGGGTGATCGACGAGGGCCTTCACAGCGGCGACCGTGTCGTAGTGAGCGGGCTTCAGGGTGTCCGTCCCGGCCAGCCCGTTCGCATCGCCGGGGCTGCGCCGAAAAAGGCTGCAGAGAAGGCTGCCGGCGTCAAATGACCCCGCGTTTTTTCATCGATCGCCCCGTCTTCTCGTGGGTGCTCGCGCTCTGTATCACGCTTGCGGGCGTGCTGGCGCTGCGCGGCTTGCCGGTCGAGCAGTATCCGTCGGTCGCGCCGCCGTCGCTCACGATCCAGCTTACTTATCCCGGCGCCGACGCCGCGGTGCTCGAACAGAACGTCACGCAGGTGATCGAGCAGCAGCTGAACGGCGTCGAGGGCTTCCTCTACATGTCGTCGACCAGCCTCTCGAACGGCACGGCGGAAATTCACGTCACCTTCAGCACCGGCACCGATATCAACGAAGCCCAGATGGAGGTGCAGAATCGCCTGCGCCGCGTCGAACAACGGCTCCCCGAAGAGGTGCGCCGCCAAGGCATTTCCGTTGCCGAGGCGAACACCGGCTTCCTGCTGATTGTTGGGCTGCAATCGAAGAGTGGTCAAACCGCCGCGCTTGATCTCGGCAATTTCGCCAACAGCCGCGTCGTCGATGAACTGCGCCGCGTGTCGGGCGTCGGCGAGGTGCAGGTGTTCACGCCGCCCTACGCGATGCGTATCTGGCTCGATCCGCAGAAGCTTGCGAACTACCGCCTTTCGGCCGCCGAAGCGCTCGCGGCAGTGCGCGAGCAGAACAGCCAGTCGCCGGGCGGTGCACTCGGCGACCGGCCGCTGGCGAATGGAAGCGAGCTCAACGCCACGATCATCACGCAAAGCCGTTTCACCAATCCCGAACAGTTCGCGGCGATCATCCTGCGCGCGAACCCGGATGGCTCGGCCGTACGCCTCAAGGATGTGGCACGCGTCGAACTCGGCGCGCAGAGCTATCTCTTCGATTCCGAACTGAACGGAAATCCGGTGGCCGGCATCGCCGTGCAGATGACGCCCGGCGCGAATGCGCTCGCCACGGCACAGGGCGTCAATGCGCGCATGAAAGAGCTGGAGCGCAGCTTCCCCTCCGACATCACGTGGTCGATTCCCTACGACACGACGCCGTTCATCAATGTCTCGATCGAGGAGGTCGTGAAGGCGCTCGCGGAGGCGATGGTGCTCGTCTTCCTCGTGATGTTCCTGTTCCTTCAGAACTGGCGGGCGACGCTCATTCCCACGATTGTCGTTCCGATCGCGCTCGCCGGCGCCTGTCTCGGCCTCTGGCTGTTCGGCTTTTCGATCAACGTGCTGTCGCTGTTCGGCATGGTGCTCGCCATCGGCATCCTCGTCGACGATGCCATCGTCGTCATCGAAAATGTCGAGCGCATCATGGTCGAGGAAAAGCTGTCGCCATACGAGGCGACGGTGAAGGCGATGAGCCAGATCACCTCGGCGATCATCGGCATCACGCTCGTGCTGATGGCGGTGTTCATTCCGATGGCGTTTTTTCCGGGCTCGACCGGACAGATTTATCGCCAGTTTTCGGTGACGCTGATCGTTTCCATCGGCTTCTCCGCGCTGCTGGCGTTGACACTGACACCCGCGCTCTGCGCCACGTTCCTGAAGCCGCACACTGAGGTCAAGGAACGGGAAGGCCGGTTCGCGCGGGTCACGGGCGGTTTCTTCGATCGGTTCAACGCCTGGTTCTCCCGGTCGACGGATCGTTATCAGGGTGCGGTCGGCAAGGTTCTGTCGCGGCCGCTGCGCTGGCTCGCGGTGTTCGTGCTGCTCTTTGGCCTTACCGCGATCATGTTCACGCGGCTTCCCGGCGGCTTCCTGCCCACGGAAGATCAGGGCAGCATCATCACCGTGATTCAGGCGCCCGCCGGTGCGACCCGTGAGCGCACCGAGGAAGCGATTGTTCAGGTGAAGGCGTTCTATGCCTCGCAGCCGCAGGTGCAGAACGTCTTCGTCGTGCGCGGGTTCAGCTTTTTCGGTCAGGGACAGGGCAACGCGATCATCTTCGTGAACCTGAAACCGTGGGCCGAGCGCAAGGGCGTCGAGAACAAGGCGGATGCAATCGTCGGCCGGGCCATGGGCGCCTTCATGCAGATCAAGCAGGCGATGGTGTTCGCGCTCAATCCGCCCTCAATTCAGGAACTCGGCACAGCCGGCGGTTTCACGTTCAAGCTGCAGGATCGCGGTGGTCACGGGCACAAGGCGCTTACCGCCGCGCAGGGGCAGCTTTTGGGTTTGGCCTCGCAAAGCCCGGTGCTGTCGGGCGTACGGCCTGATGGACAACCCGAAGCGCCCCAGCTTCGCGTGCTCATCGATCGCATCAAGGCGCGCGCGCTCGGGCTTTCGATCGGCGATGTGAATGATACGCTCGCGATTTCGTTCGGCAGTGCCTACGCGAACGATTTCACCCGCGATGGCCGCGTTCTGCAGGTGCTCCTGCAGGCCGACGCGCCCTTCCGCATGACCCCGCAGGACGTGCTTGATCTCAAGGTGCGCAGTGCATCGGGCGACATGGTGCCGTTCGGGGCCTTTACGCAGGTGGAATGGACAGCGGGCCCGCAGCAGCTCCAGCGCTACAACGGCTATCCATCGATGACGATCTCCGGCGCGGCCGCGCCGGGGCGTTCGACGGGTGAGGCGATGGCGGAAATGGAGCAGCTCGCCGCGCAGCTTCCAGAAGGCTTCGCCTACGAATGGACCGGCATCTCCTACGAGGAGAAGCAGTCGGCGGGTCAGATCGGCCTGCTGCTCGGCCTGTCGCTTGTCGTCGTCTATCTGCTTCTCGCAGCGCTCTACGAAAGCTGGGCGGTGCCCGTGTCGGTGCTGCTCATCGTGCCGCTCGGCGTGCTCGGCTCGGTGCTGCTGACGGCGATGCGCGGGCTTTCGGCGGACATCTATTTCAACGTCGGCCTTGTCACCATCATCGGCCTCGCCGCGAAGAACGCGATCCTCATCGTCGAGTTCGCGATCGAGGAGGAAGCGAAGGGCAAGTCGCCGCTCGAAGCAACGATGGAAGCCGTGAAGCTCCGCCTCAGGCCCATCATCATGACGTCGATGGCGTTCATCGGCGGCATGTTCCCGCTGTTCATCGCGAGCGGCGCGGGCGCGGCGAGCCGGCGCGCGGTCGGCACCGGCGTGATGGGCGGCATGATCACCGCGACGCTCATCGGCATCTTCCTCATTCCGCTGTTCTATTATGCGGTGCGCCGCTGGATCAGCCGCAAACGCCCGCCCGCGCCCGGCGAGCTGCGTCACGTGGAGACGCCCGATGCGTAAGCTTCTGCTCCTCTCCGCGCTGCTCGTGTCCGCGTGCCAGATGGCGCCAACACACGAGCGCCCGGCACTGCCGACTGCGTCCGCCTATCCGCTGTCCCCGGACCCGGCGGATGGTGCGCGCGCGGAAACCATCGGCTGGCGCGATTTCTTCGCCGATCCGGCGCTCCGCACGCTGATCGACGCCGCGCTGGAGCGCAACCGCGACCTCGCCGTTTCGATCGCCCGCATCGAAGAAGCGCGCGGGCTCTATCGCATCCAGCGTGCCGATCGCCTCCCGACCCTCGCTGCGAGCGGCGAGGCCACGCGGAGCCGAGGGCAGGTTTTCACGCCAACGGGTGCGACCGTGGCGGAGCAGGACCGCTTCTCCGTCGGTGTCGGCGTTTCGGCGTTCGAACTCGATTTCTGGGGCCGCGTCCGCAACCTTTCAGAAGCGGCGCGGGCGCAATATCTCTCCACGGTACAGGCCGAACGCGCGTTCCGGCTCAGCCTCGTCCGCGACGTCGCGACAACGTGGTTCGCGCTGCGCGAGACCGAGGAGCGCATCACGCTCGCCGAAGCGACGGTGAAAAGCCGTGAAGACGGCGTGCGCATCGCCCAGCGCCGCCTTGACGCAGGCGTCACCTCCGCGCTCGATTTCCGGCAGGCCGAATCGCTGCTCACACAGGCCGAAACCGAGCTTGCCGGGCTCCGCCTTTCGCGCAGCCGCAACGCGAACTTCCTCGCCGTTCTGGTCGGCGGGGCGCTTCCCGAAACCGCGCCGCCCCTCGCACTCGCCGAGCAGGACGGCTTCCCGAGGCTCGCCGCCGGTCTGCCGTCGGACCTCCTGACGCTGCGGCCGGATATCCTCGCCGCGGAAGAAACACTCCGCGCCGCCCGCGCCAATATTGGTGCGGCGCGCGCGGCGTTCTTCCCGACGATCTCGCTCACCGGCACGCTGGGCTTCGCATCGGGCGAGCTCGATTCGCTTTTCGATAACGGCAGCTTCAACTGGAGCGTCGGCCCGGCGCTCAATCTGCCGATTTTCGATTTCGGCCGCCGCAAGGGCAATCTCACCGTTGCGGAGGCGCGCGAGGACATCGCCGTCGCCCAGTACGAGCAGACCGTCCAGATCGCCTTTCGCGAGGTGGCCGATGCACTCGCGGGCCGCCGCTTCCTTGCCGAGCAGATGCTCGCGCAGCTCCGCGCGACCGAAGCCCAGCGGCACATCGCGCAGCTCGCCCGCACGCGGTATCGCGAAGGCGTCGTCGGCTATCTCGAAGTGCTGGATGCCGAACGCAACCTGTTCGATGCCGAGCAGGCGCTGATCACCGCGAACCGCGCCGTGCTCGACAATCGCGTCGCGCTCTACGTCGCGCTCGGCGGCGGGCTCGTCGAAGGCGGCGGTTCTTAGACTTTCAGGGCTTGCACGCGGTGCGTGTCCTCTCCCAAAGAGAGGGCATGACGGTCACCATTGATATCGGAAACGATCGGTCCGGGCAGCCCGTGCCGATCGACCTCCAGGAATTGCTTGCAACCCGCCTGCTCGTGCAGGGCAACTCGGGCTCGGGCAAGTCGCACCTGCTGCGCCGTCTGCTCGAAGAAAGCGCGGGAAGCGTGCAGCAGGTGGTGATCGATCCTGAAGGTGATTTCGTTACGCTTTCAGAACCGTTCGGCCATTCGGTGATCGAGGCGGCGGATTACGGCGAGAGAGAGATCGGCCATTTCGCGGCGCGCGTGCGCGAACACCGTGCGTCGGTCGTGCTCAACCTCGAAGACCTGGACGTAGAGGCGCAAATGCGCTGCGCCGCCACGTTCCTTTCGGGCCTGTTCGATGCCCCGCGCGAACAGTGGTATCCCGTGCTCGTCGTCGTCGACGAAGCGCAGCTCTTCGCGCCCGCCGGCGCAGGCGACGTTTCAGACGATGTCCGCCGTACCTCGCTTGCCGCGATGACGAACCTGATGTGCCGTGGCCGCAAGCGCGGGCTTGCCGGCGTCATCGCCACGCAGCGCCTCGCCAAGCTCGCCAAGAACGTCGCCGCCGAGGCGTCGAATTTCCTGATGGGCCGCACCTTCCTCGATATCGACATGGCGCGCGCCGCCGATCTGCTCGGCATGGAGCGGCGGCAGGCCGAAGCGATCCGCGATCTCGATCGGGGGTCGTTCCTTGCGCTCGGGCCTGCGATCTCGCGGCGTCCGGTGCCGGTGAAGATCGGTGCTGTGCGCACGCAGGCGCGCGGCAGCGGTCCGTCTTTGGCGCCGCTTCCCACCGATGCGGCGGAGGTGAGGGGTCTTATCTTCGCGCCCGTGCCAGAGGATGCGCCGCTCCCCGCGCCGCCGCCGCGCACGCCGGTTCCCGCCGAAACGCTGCTGCGCCGCGTCGCGCAGGAGCTTCGCCCCGCCGCGCCCGTGCCCGAAGGCCCGCCGCCCGATCCCGAGGCCGTGAGCGCCATCATTGCGGATGTGCTCGATGCCATGCTCGCGGAGGAGGGCAGCGAGCACCGCACCCCGAGCGTGCTTTTTCAGGATTTTCAGGTTCGCTGCCGCATGGCGGGGCTTGCCTCGCCGCCGCTCGATCTCGATGGGTTCAGCCGCCGGCTTTCCTGCGCGCGCGCCGGGATCGCGAACCCGGAGGATGAAGACTGGCGCGACGCAATGGCGCTCGCCGATACGCTTCCCGCAGAGATGGTCGGCGCGTTTCTGCTCATCGCCCATGCGGCGCGCGAACGTCTGCCGTGTCCCGAAGACACGGCGATCGCTGCCGTCTACGGCACAAGCTCGCTCGGCCGCGTCCGCCGCCTGCTCGGTTATATGGAAAGCACCGGCCTCATCGTCAGTCGCAACGATCTTTCCGGTAACCGCACGATCAGCATCCCGCAGCTCGGCTGCGCGACGGCCCCGTCGGTCACATCCGGCCCGCGCGCCGCGCGGCGGCGGCTCGCTGGCGGCTGAAGCCTATTCGGGCGCAGCGATCTCGCTCGCCACCATCGTGCGTTCATCGCGCGCGATCGACCACAGGCGGCGGGGCTGCTTCGGGTCCCAGTCGATAGCCTGTCCGGGCGTTGCGATCGGAATCGTCGCAACATGTGTCAGCACCGATCCCGCCTCCGGCAGTTCGAGCACGTAAAGCTCCGGATGGTCGTGTCCCGTGATGTAGAGGCGGCCATCCGCACCCCAACTCGCGCCTGAACAGCTTTTGGGCGCGAAGCGCGCGAGAATCTCCGGCGGAAACACCCACGCGGCGTCTTTCCGGAAAGCATCGTCCATGCGCACGAGCGTGGTATGGCGATGGTCCCGTCCAGGCTCGCCGCCCTTGCCGTCATAGTTTGCGAACACCGCCCACCACTTGCCCGCGTGCCGCTCCATCACCGTCAGCGATCCGGGGCCAAAGCCGAGGCTGATGCTGCGGACATGCCGCATGGAGCGCGTATCGAAGATCTCGACCGCGCTCGTTTGCGGCACGGCCGGATAGTTCGAAGCCGCGCACACGAGTTCGTGCTTCACCACGGTGCAGCTGTTCATGTGCGGGAACAGCGCGCGCTCGCCCTGCCACCCCGCAACCCGCTTGCCCGTGGCGATCTCGTATTTGCCGATGCGATCGTTATCGATCGCATAAACATACGTCCCGTCGGAGGCGACACCCTGGTTCGCCTCCTCCGCCGGAATTTGCAGCGTAACCGGCGCTGCTGCGGTCAGCAGCGCCAATACGATCGCAGAGCTTACCACCGCAGCGATGCGCCCACGTTGAAGGTGCGGCCATAACGCTCGTTCTGGATCACCCAGTTGCGGACGCCGCCTTGATACTGCCGGGTCGGCTCGTCGGTCAGGTTCTGGCCTTCCGCAAAGACACGCACGTTGGGCGTGATGTCGAATGCGACCTTGGCATCGAGCCGGCGGAGGTCGTCGTTGTACTCATCTGCGAACGCTTCGTCGGCGACAGAGAGCAGCGCGCGTCCGGTGTGGTGATACGCGACCGAGGCCTCGACAATACCCTTCTGATAGAAGAGCTGGGCGCCCCACAGCAGCTTGGACTGTTCCGGGAAGTCGGTGCTGCCACGGCCCGGATTGCGCAGGTTGCCATCGATCAATGCGACGTTGAGGTTCACGCCGAAGCCCGAGAGCAAGCCGGGCAGGAAAGTGAATTGCTGCTGATAGGCGGCTTCGAGGCCGATAATGTCACCCTTTTCCGCATTCTGCTGCTGAGAGAAGCTGAGTGTTGCAAAATCGCGGCCACCGAAGCTCGTGTCAAACAGCGTGTAGCTTTCGGTGAAGATCGGGTTCTTGATGAACTTCGCGAACGCGCCGACATAGACGAGGCCGCCTGGTGCGAAATACCATTCCGCCGTCGCGTCCAGCGAGTCGGCGATATAGGGCTTCAGGTTCGGGTTGCCGAGGCTGATGCCACCTTCGAACGTTCCGTCGCCGATGGGTTCGTAGGTGAGTTCGCCGCCGGGCGAGAGGTCCGCATATTGCGGGCGTCCGACGCTGCGCGAATAGGCAATACGAAACACGGTTTCGTCAGACGGCGTGATCCGTACAACGAGGCTCGGCAGAAAATCCGTGTAGGAACGGCTGCCGCTCGTTGACACCACATCCGTATCGTTTTCCAGGCGGAATCCGGTGATGGAAAGCTTGGTGCGTTCAATGCGCATACCGGCGGTCAAGGCGATATCCCCGAAATCGAGGTTCGCCATCGCATAGCCGGCATAGACGTCTTCATCGAGGCTGAAATCGTTCAGCGTCGCGTTCGCCAGCGATGTCGCCGTGTCGAGGACGAACTGTGCGCCGCCGAGCTTGCCGTCGGTGTATGCGCGGATCAGATCGGCATCGATTGCAGGGCTGAGGAGATAATTGTGTCCGCCGCCCGGCTTCACGATCACGTCCTCACCAGCGAGGCCATCCATCGTGAACCGGTTGGGCGCAGTTCCGCGCGTGTAGCTGTCGTTCTGGCCGTCGAAGCTTTTGTCGGTCAGCCGTACGTTGGCTCCGATCTTGAGGAAGCTGTTCATGCCGAGCGCGAGGCTGCGCTTCAGATCGGTGCGGAATTGCCAGGTGTCTTCCTCGCCGCTTTCGTCCTGTGCCGTATAGCTGCGGAAACCCATGCTGGAGGGTGCGAGGTAACCGTTCACGGGCACGGCCGTGTAGAGCTTATCGGTGAAGTCGAGCGCCACCCGCTTGCCATTCGCGTCGGCGGTGGGCGTACCCCGGAATTGCCACAGCTCGTTCGGCTCGATCACCTCATTGTGGATGCGTGCCGCGCCGTAATCGATCGTCCAGTCTTCTCCGAAGCGGGTGGTGCCGCCCGCCATGAACGCCAGGATCGACTTCTCCTTATATTCCAGGCGAAGGTCCGAACGCTGCTCGCTCATCGCGGCCATGCCGGTAAGGCCGTTCGCATCCCACGTAATGTTGGAGAAATCGAGCCGGAAGCGCTGGCGGTATTCGTCTTCGGTGAACTTCGAATAGATGCCGCGCAGGTAAAGCTCGGTGCTTTCACCCCGCCAGTCGAGCGACCCGGAAAGGCCGATGCGTTCGCGCTTCAGGCTATAGTCTGTATACTTGATGTTGGTCGGCACGGCGCCGCGCGCGGGCGCACCGGAGACCGCCACGGCGTCGGGGTTCCAGTTGTCTGGATAAATGCCGTAGCTCGTAAATGTCCGGTCGGAATAGCTCGCCCCGACCAGAATGCCGAATTGTTCGTCGGAACCGAAGCGGCCGCCGATGGTGATATCGCCGCGGATCGGCTGATCGCTCTTGCGGAGTTCCTGATAACCGACCTGGGCATTTGCCGAGAGCGTGAAGGGTTTATCGAAATCGAAGGCCGTCTGCGGCACGAGGTTGATCGTGGCGCCGATGCCCTGGCCGATCAGGTCGGCGGTCTTCACCTTCGAAACTTCGACCCGGTTCAGCAACTGGCCCGACATGATGTCGAGCGGGAGTGAACGCGTCGTGCCGTCGGGGTTGCCGATCTCGAAGCCGTTCAGCGTGTAGCCGTTGAGGCTCGAAGGAATGCCGCGCACCGCGACATAGCGGCCTTCGCCCTGGTCGTATTGCACGCCGACGCCGGGCAGGCGCTCGATCACCTCGGCGACGTTCTTGTCGGGAAGCTGGCCGATTTCGTCGGCGGCGGCCACGTCCATGATGCCGAGCGCTTCGCGCTTCTCTTCGATCGAGCGCTGCTGCTGCGCGCGCTGGCCGGTGATGACAATTTCCTCTTCAACCATCTCTTGGGCGGACGCCGCGTGCGCGCCAAGAACGGCAAGAAGGCTGACGGATACGAGAAGCGACTTTTGCATTTTTTCCCCGATGGCTGAATGTCGGGGAGCGGGTAGTTCGGCTCTGCGAAGGAACGGCGTCGCTGCGGTTACAAGATTATGACTTCATGCCGCTTTTCTTACGACTGTGGCCAGTTCTCCAGCACGTCCACGAAGCGGCTCAGCCACGTGTTCGTCTGGTGCCCGTCGACGACGCGGTGGTCGATGGTGAGCGACACATAGGCCATGGGCCGGATCTGGATCGTATCGACGCCGCCAACCTCGCGCACGACCACGCGCTTCTCGGTTTTGCCGATGCCGAGGATCGCCGATTGCGGCTGGCTGATGATGATGGGCGTGGCGAGCAGCGAGCCTGAAACGCCGTGGTTCGAAATCGTGAACGTGCCGCCCGAAACATCGCCGCCTGAAAGCTTCCCGTCGCGCGCGCGCGTCACGAGATCGGTGAGGCGCTGCGCAATGCCGAGCAGCGACAGCGCCTGCGCGCCGTGCACCACCGGCACGATCAATCCCTTGTCGCCAAGCGCGGTGCCGACGCCGATGTTGATGTCGTCGTAGATGTCCAGCCGGTCGTCGAACCAGCGGCTGTTGATCGCGGGCGCGGCGCGCATCGCCTCCACGCACGCGGCGATGAAATAGGTGGTGAACGTGAGGCTCGCGCCCGAGGCGGCGAAGGCATCCTTGTGCGCCTTGCGGTGCGCCATGATCGCGGAGAAGTCGCACTCGAACACGGCGGTCACATGCGGCGCGGTGGTGACGGAGCCGAGCATGTTGCGCGCGATCGCGAGCCGCATCCGGTCGTGCGGCACGCTGGTCACGCCGCCGCTCTTGGCGGGGGGCTGCGGCGAAGACGCTTTCGGCGCTGCGGTCGCCGGTGCTTCGGCGCGCTCCGCCACGTGGCGTTCCACGTCATTCCGCGTGATGCGCCCGCCGCGTCCGGTGCCGGTGAGGTTGGCGGGATCGACGTCATGCTCCTGAACCGCGCGGCGGACCGAAGGCGACAGCCAGTTGGCGGGCGCCGGGCGTTCGTTTGTCGGCGCGGCTTTCGGCGTTTCGACGGGCGCGGCGGTCTCGGGCGCCGGCGGCGCAGCGGAATCCGCCGGGCGCAGACGCCCAAGCAGCGCGCCCGGTGTCGCCTCGGCATCGGTATCGAGCAGGATTTCGCCGAGAATGCCGTCGGCGGGCGCAGGCACCTCCTGCGTCACCTTGTCGGTCTCCAACTCCACGAGCGGGTCGTTCTCCTTCACCGCCTCGCCGACCTTGACGAGCCAGCTCCGCACGATGGCCTTGGTCCCCTCCTGTTCGTAGGGAACGAGAATATCGATCATGGACCTGTCCTTCAAAAACCGATGAGGTCGTCGATCTTCGCGCGAATGCGCTCGACCGAGGGCACTGCCCAGTTCAGCAGCACCGGATTATGCGGGCTCGGGATATCGGGCATCGTCAGCCGCGCGACCGGCGCGTCAAGATACGTGAACGCCTCGTCCGCCACCACCGCGGCGATCTCCGCGCCGAAGCCTGCCGTCTGCAGGTCTTCATGCACGATCAGGCAGCGCCCCGTGCGGCGAACGGACTCCAGCACCGCCGCCTTGTCCCACGGCATCAGCGTGCGCAGGTCGATCACGTTGGCGGAGCGGCCCTCGGCCGCCTCTTCGCAGCGCTGTACCATCGCGCCCCATGTGATGATCGTGATGTCGTTGCCTTCACGCGTGTGTTTCGCCTTGCCGAACTCCAGCACGAAATCGTCGCCGGGGTAGGGGCGGCGCGCCCACGCGTGGTCCAGCATCGCGCGGTGCTCGAAGAAAATCACCGGGTCGTTGCCGCGCAGCGCGCCGCGCAGCAGGCCGACGGCATCCTCGGCGTTCGAAGGCACCGCGACCTTCCAGCCGGGATTGTGGATGAACGCGACTTCATTCGTCTGACTATGCCACGGGTCGCCGCACTTGAAGAAGCCGCCGGGAATGCGCAGCACCATCGGCGCGGCGAAGCGGTTGTTGGTGCGCCAGCGCATCGTGCCGCAGTCGTTGATCTGTTCGGTCGCGGGCTCGGCATATTTGCGGAACTGGATTTCCGGCACGGGCATCAGCCCGGCGAGTGCCATGCCCACGGCGCGGCCGATAATGCCCTCTTCCGAAAGGCTGGTGTCGAACACGCGGGCCTCGCCGAAGCGCTCCTGCAGCCCCAGCGTCACGGCGTGGACGCCGCCCTTGGGGCCGATGTCCTCGCCGAACAACACGACGCGCTCGTTGATTTCCAGCTCATGCTCCAGCGTGCGGCGGATCGCCGTCACCATGTTGATGCGCTGGCCTTCGGGCTTCGGCTGGTCGGTGGAGGCGGGCGCTGTGTAGCCGTGCGTCCACTGGCCGCCGACAGTCTGGAGATCGCCTTCGAAGAACACGTTCCGCATCACCGTTTCCGGGTCCGCCACGGGCCGCGCCTCGGCGCGCTCGCGCGCGGCCTCCGCATCGGCCTGCGCTTCGTCCTCGATCGCTGCCCATTCGCTTTCGGAAAAGAGCGCGGGGACGAGATACGATTTCAGCTTCGGCAGCGGATCGCGTGCCCATTCAGAGGCGACGAAGCCCTCGTCCTTGTAGGTCTGCGTGTCCTGAAAGCTGTGCCCTTGCAGGCGGGGAACGGTGAGGCGGAGGAGGGCAGGCCCGCGTTCCTCGCGCACATAGCTCACCGCCTCTTCGATCAGCCGCGCCGCCTCGGCGGGTTCGGTGCCGTCGCCATTGATGATCCGCAGGTCCTGCCATGCAGCGAGGTTCGCGGCGATGTTGCCGCCCGGCGTCTGGAAGGTGGAGGGGACCGAAATGCCGTAGCCGTTGTCCTCTATATAGAAGAGCATCGGCAGTTTCTGCGTCGTGGCGACCGTCAGCGCCGCCCAGAAGCCGTTCGAAGCGACCGACCCGTCGCCGCCGAGCACGACCGCGAGTGCGCCGTCATAGGCGGGGTCCTTGATCACGTCGCGGTAGTAATCGATCGCCTGCGCCCAGCCGGCGGTCGGCGTGTATTGTGCGCCGACACCGCCACACATCGGCAGCGCCGAGGCGCCGCTCGGGTTCGGGAAGTTGAACACCACGCCGATGTCGCGCCCGTCCGAATAACCGCCCGCGCGGCCCATGGACGAGCCGAGCGCGTCGGCCACATCGACGCCGAGTGCCAGCAGCAGCGGCCGCGATCGGTAATAGCCGCAGGTCGCGTCGCTCGGGTTGTCGAGGCGGCTGCCGAGCAGGATCTGCGCCATGTCGTGCCCGCGCGCGGAGAATTGGTAGAGCACCTTCTTTTCAGGGACGAGCCGCTGCTCCTCCATCGCGTCGAGCGCGCGCGAGAGGCTGAGCAGATAGGCGACGCGGCGCCAGTCGACATTCTCGTCCGGGGCGTTGCGGAGGGGCGTCTTGAGCGCGGTTGCCTGGGCCATGATGCTCTCCCTCTTCAGCGCACGGCCGCGACGGCGGCGGCGAACGCGGGGATCGCGTCCGGCGTCAGTCCGGCGACGTTGATCCGGCCGGAACCGGCCATGTAAACAGCGTGAACTTCACGCAGCGTGCGGATTTGCTCGGGGCTAAGCGGCAGCATCGAGAACATGCCCGTCTGCTTGGTCAAACCGATTGCCGGGTCGCACGCGGCAACACCTTCGCGGACGGAAAGGATGCGCAGCCGCATCGCGTCCAGCTCCGCGCGCCAGCTTGCCGTGAGTTCAGGGCTGTCGAGAATGGTGCGGACGATCGCGGCGCCGTGATCGGGCGGCATCGACCAGTTGGCGCGGGCGAGCGCGAGCAGGTTGGACTGGATGACCGCCGCCCTGTCGGACACCACGAACAGTGCGCCGACGCGCTCGCGGTAGAGGCCGAAATTCTTGTCGCAGCTATAGGCGACGAGAACTTCCGGGTTATGCGCCACGACCGCGCGCAGACCGGCCGCATCGGGGTCGAGGCCGTTTCCAAGGCCCTGATAGGCGAGGTCGACGAAGGGCAGCAGGCCGCGTTCCGCGATCAGCGGCGCGATCGTGTTCCACTGGTCCACCGTGTAGTCGGCGCCCGTCGGGTTGTGGCAGCAGCCGTGCAGCAGGATCACGTCGCCCGGCGTGGCGGCGTTGATGGCGGCCAGCGTCTCTTCGAAGCACAGTGTCTGCGTCGCCACGTCGAAGTGCTTGAACGGCACGATTTGCAGCCCGGCGGCTTCCATCAGCGGCACATGGTTGGGCCAGGTCGGCGTGCCGACGAGAACGCGCGTCCCCGCGCGGCCGCGCGCCAACAGCTCGGCGCCGAGCCGAAGCGCGCCCGTGCCGCCCGGCGTCTGCACGCCGCAGAGCCGCGCGCGGTCGATCTCACCGAAAATAATGGGCGTCAGAAGCTCGGCGAAGCGCGCGTCGCCCTCGGGCCCCAGGTACGATTTCGTCTGCTGGTCCTTCAGCAGGACGCCCTCGGCGGCTTTCACCGCGGCCATCACCGGCGTCTTGCCGCCCGCGTCGCGATAGACGCCGACGCCCATGTCGATCTTGGTCGTCCGGGGGTCGTCGCGGAACAGACCTATCAGCGCAAGCAGCGGGTCGGAGGGCTGGGCGGTGAGCCCGTCCAGAACCGATCCGGTTTCGATTTGTGCTGCCAGTGCGCTCATTCAGCCATCTCCCAATACGACGTTTGAACAGGATAGTCGGGAAACGGCGAAAATTTCTTTCAATCTTCAGATGTTTTGCGGTATTCGTGAGATGGTTTTACGGATTTACGGGTGATTGTGAAATGAGCGCGTCATATGGATGAAATCGACCGCCAGATCGTTCGAATCATGCAGGAAGACGGCGGCATCAGCAGCGCCGCGCTCGGCGAGCGCGTGGGCGCGTCGGCGGCGTCATGCTGGCGCCGTATCCGCAATCTCGAAAGCGATGGCGTGCTCGGCCCGGTGGTGCGGCTCGTAAACCGCGACGCGGTCGGAAAAGGCCTCGATGTCGTCTGTCAGGTCCGCATCAAGTCGCACGAACGCGGCGCCCGCGAGGATTTCGAGGCGTGGGTGCTGGCGCGCGAGGAGATCATGGAGTGTCTCTCCATGTCCGGCGAGTGGGACTATCAGCTCCGCGTCGTCGTCGCGGACGTCGGCGCCTACGAAGCCTTCCTGATGCGCAAGCTCCTGAACCACGCGGCGGTGGCGTCCACGGCCTCGCACTTCGCGCTCAAGCGCATCAAGTATACGACTGCCGTGCCGGTGTAACCGCCACCCGCCCGATGATTTCGTCTACTTAGCCGCGTCCGAAACGGCCTCGCCGGCGGACTCCAGATCCTTGCCCACACCGCCGATCGTATTGCACGCCGCAAGCAGCAGCACCGCGGCGACCATCACGTAACGCATCTTGCCTCCACAAAACCCGCCTGCCGGAACCCCCATGATCCCGGCGATACAAAGCAGCTAGCTCTGCATTTCATCTTAGGCAACTGGCGGGTTTCACGTGAACGCACAATTTACGGCAAGGGTATTGCGCCCGTCGGTGGCTCAGCCGTCGATATCGAGCCCCAGCGCCAGCCGTCCGCTGAAGTCGCGCTGCGCCGGGCCTTGCAGGGGGTGGAAGCGCGCGGCCTGCACGTCGCGGAAGGCGCGTTCGATCCCGGCCTTCTTGTAGAACGCGGCACCGCCCGCGACCTCCAGCGCCAGTTCGGCGGTGCGGATCGCTGCCTGTCCGGTGACTGTACGTCCAGTCATCACGGCATTTGTCGTCTCCGGTCCAGGCATCGCAGTTTCGGCTGTGGCGATCATCGCGGCGTGGGCGGTCTCTGCTGTCCAGAACGCCGTTTGCATCTCGCCCGCCAGGCTGATGAGCCCGGCATTCTGGGGTTTCGAGCGCGCCATCGCGAGCGCTGCATCTCGCGCGCCCTCGGCAACGCCGACATATGCCGCGTAGATGAGCGGGAAGGCGACCATGCTGATCGTGTGGAACAGCGGATGCCACGTGCCCTGCGGCCGCCGGCCCGCGATGGCGGCGTCGGGCACGAACACGCTCTTCATCTCCACATCGTTCGATCCCGTGCCGCGCATCCCCATCACGTGCCACGTGTCGAGGATGCTGACGCCCTCCGCTTTAAAGGGCACGCCAAAGTGCAGCACGGTCGCGCCCGCCTCGGGATCGTCGTAAACCGCGCTCGTCATCAGCAGGTCGCCCGCAGGGCAACCGCTTGAGAAGATCTTGCGGGCATCAATGCGGAAGCCGCCGTCCACCTTCGTGGCCGTGCCCGCGCTTTTCAGCCAATCCGACCCACCGCTCGACACGAGCACGAGGTTTTCCGCGGCAACCCGGCGCAGCAGGCCGTCCGTGGGCGCCTTCTGGTGCTTCCAGCGCCAGGCCGCGGTCGCGACCAGATGCGCGTGCATCGAAAAGGCGAGAGCGGTCGATCCGCAGCGCGTACCGATTTGCCGGATGATGTTGCAAAGCGTGCGATAATCGATGCCGCCGCCGCCAAGTTCTGTGGGAACGGCCGCCGCGATCATCCCGGTCTCACGGAGCTTGGCATAATTTTCGGCGATGAAACTCTCGTCGCTATCGTGCTTAGCAGCGCGCTGGCCGACGAACGCGGCGATTTCCGCGCCCGTGGCCATCCAGTCGCAAAGTGTTTCCGTTTTCAGAGCTGGTGTTGCAGACATGTCGTCATCTCCTGTTTGGGTGTTGACGCAAATGATCGCGTTTTCGTCGGGGGGCGGCCAGTTCAGGATCTGAATCGCCCCGGTACAAAATCTGAACTCGTCACCTGTGGCGTCTTCGCGTTAGAATTCGCCTGCGGAAGGAGCCGATCATGACACAGACCACATACGGTCAGTTCTGTCCGGTCGCGATGGCGGCGGAAATTCTCTGCACGCGCTGGACAGTCGTCTTGCTACGCGAACTCATCGCGGGGTCCACCCGCTTCAACGACCTGCGCCGCGGTCTTCCGCGCATGTCGCCGGCGCTCCTTTCACAGCGGCTGAAGGAGTTGGAAGCGGCGGGTATCATACACCGTTTGCCGTCTGCGCGCGATTCCGGGGCTTTCGATTACCGGCTGACAGAGGCGGGCAAGGAACTGGAGCCGCTCGTCGAGGCATTCGGCCTGTGGGGCCAGCGCTGGGTGGATAGCGAGCTTTCGCTCCAGCGGCTCGATGTCCAGCTCTTGATGTGGGACATGCGGCGCAACCTCGATCCGCGTCCGCTCCCCGAGCAGCGGACGGTCGTCCAGTTCCGCTATCCCGAGCTGCCGGCAGATCGGCGCGCATGGTGGCTGATGATCGAACCGGGCGAAGAGATCGATCTCTGCTCGGTCGACCCCGGCTTCGATGTCGATCTCTACGTGTCGACGGACCTCCGCACGATGACCGCGATCTGGATGGGGCACGACACGGTCGTCGCCGCGGTGGAAGACGAGCGCCTCCACCTCACCGGCGACCGCCGCATCGCCGCGAACATGCACACATGGCTGGGCCTCAGCCCATTCGCGAAGGTTCGACAGGCGGCCTGAAGTCTGGAAGGCCCCTTTTATTGTTCGGTTTGAGCGTGCGGCGGGTTTTCCGTTGGCTTCACGGGTGTCACGCCAGCGCTGTCTGCCGCACCTGCAACAATGGTTTCGAGCGATGTGCCGTTAAAGCCCAGGTCCTTCATCAGACTGTCGATCACAGGGGCTTGCGCCCGATACCTCAATGCGGCGGAAACCGCGCTGCTCGCGAGATTGTCATTGCCGGCACCTTCTCCCGTGCCGCCGCCTCCGGGTGTTCCGGCCAGGCCCTCGACTTGCACGATCTTGATGCTTTCGATGGCCTCCATGGGCTTGGCAGCCTCGCGGATCACTTCCGGCAGCACCTTCAGCAGGGCAAGCTTCGTCTGAAGGGAAATCTGGTCGGACGACAGCAGATTGGCGGCTTCGTTGATCGCGCGCTGGCCGGCGGCTTCCACTTCGAAACGCGCACGGGCGCCTTCAGCACGCAGCTTCTCGGCTTCGGCTTCACCCTGTGCGACGGCGCGGAGTGCTTCGGCACGATCGGCCGCAGCCTGCTTTTCCGCTTGGGCGTCCACTTTGATGCCAATCGCGGCGCGTTCTGCTTCCCTCGCTGCATCGATCAGCTCAATGCTTTTGCTGCGTTCGGCAATTTCGGTCTGTCGAGCTGTAATAACCTGCTCTTCGGCAGCCGCAGCTTCCGCTCTTGCGCGATCGGCTTCAGCCTTTGCCTGGCTTTCTTCCCGGCTCTTGTTCTGAATTGCGATTTGTTGTTCCTGCCGTGAGATTTCCAACGATTGAGCCTGCGCGATCCGTGCTTGTTCGACAGTGCGATCGGCTTCGATCTGGGCGGAATCAACCTGCTGCTTGGCGGAGATGCGCGCTTCCTGGGCTTCTCGCTCACTGTCAGCTTGCCGGCGCGCGACCTCGGCGATTTGCTCCGCGCGACGCACTTCGAGTTCGCGTTCCTGCTCCAGTTTCGCGAATTCATTGTCGCGCGCGATAAGCAGTGATTGACGTTCGGCGTCCAGATTCTTGGTCTCGATCTGGATGCGCGTATCTTGCTCAATATCGTTGCGGGCCTTGTTGCGCAGCTGAATCTGCTCGGTCAGCTTGGTCAGGCCTTCGGCATCGAATGCATTGTTTGCATTGAAATGCTCGATTGACGTTTGGTCGAGACCCGTCAGCGAGACGGACTCCAGTTCAAGGCCATTCATTGCCAGATCGGCTGAAGAAACTTGCTGCACTTTTTGCACGAACTCCGAACGCTGTTCATGCAGCTGGTTCATGGTCATGCCCGCTGCCACCGAGCGCAGGGCGTCTACGAATTTTCCTTCCACCAGCTCTTTCAGGTGCTCGGACTGCATCGTGCGCATTCCAAGCGTTTGGGCCGCCACGGCGATGGCTTCGCGATCCGGTCGCACGCGAACGTAGAATTCTGCCTTCACGTCGATCCGCAGCCGATCAAGCGTGATAAGCGCATCCGCGTTCTTGCGTTCCACCGCGAGACGCACGGTATTCATGTTGACCGGCATCGTTTCGTGGAGAACCGGCAAAACCAGCGCACCACCGTTTATGACGACCTTTTCACCGCCGAAACCCGTCCGTACGAACGCGATCTCCTTGGATGCGCGCTGGTAAAGGCGCGCGATGATGACGCCGATGATGATGAGCGCGAGAAGTGCGACGCCCACATAGATGCCCATGGCGATAAGGTTGGAGAAGGGCGTTTCCGCAGCCACGATGTCGTTCATCAATTTGTCCAGTTAGAGAAGCGGGGGTTGTTGTGCAGAATGGCGCGGAAGACGTTGCCTTCGCGCCTTACGAGAAGGACATGTGTTCCTTCACCGAAGATGTCTTCATCGTTGTCGGGTTCGACCATCAGGTTGTGCGCCTGGCCGAAATGGTCGAGCGCTCTTGCGCGTGCTGGCGACCCGCGTGCGGCACGGCCGACAAGGATGGTTGCTGTTTTGCCGACCATCATGGAGGGATCGATCGCCGTTGTTTCGTCACGCGGGATGATCCGGCCCAGCCAGCGCGCCACGACGGATGTCGCCGGCAGCGCAGCCAGGACGGCAGCGGGAACGGCAAGCAGCGCTGGCGCGAGCCCTCCCGTGAAGGCGAGGAACAGCTGCTGTCCGGCCAGGCCGATCACACCGAACGTGGCGAGAAATGCGACGATGACAATGAGTAGCGGGACTTCGCCAAGGCCAAGCCATGCAAGTGGGCTCTCGGCGTCCATGTCGAGATCGACGGTGGCCGAGCCCAGTCCGATCGTTTCCAGCAGCCCGATCAGGAACATAAAGACAATGGCGCCCGAAAAGACGATCGTCTCACTTGCACCAAAAAAATCGAGCACGCGACTCTCCCCCTGACTGTGGAATTTAGTGGGTAGCCTTTGAATTTCAAAATGATTCAGCGCAGCTGTTTCCCTTTTTTACTGAGTATCTTCACGCTTGGTGTTTGGTGATGGGAGGCGCACGCTTTTACCGCCGATTTCTTGGCGTTTTTATTGCATCGTCAGGGTGGATCGGGCGTCTCGGCGGCGCTTCCGATCACGTCGAGCGCCTCTAGACACCGTGCGGTATGTGCTGCGGAACGGAAAACGGGGCTTGGATCGCGTTAAACGCGTTTTTCCCTCCACGCTTCCTGCGGGCGTGTTGTTCTTGTCAATGCGGTGGGCGCACCCTATTTCCGTCAGCGGTCAGAGGGTCGGACGGCCGCCGCGCCAGGGTTCGAAAGAACGGCGGGGAGGAAAGTCCGGGCTCCACGGATAGACGGTGCCGGGTAACGCCCGGCGGGGGCAACCCCAGGGAAAGTGCCACAGAGAGCAGACCGCCCGATGGTTTCGGCCGGACGGCAAGGGTGAAAGGGTGCGGTAAGAGCGCACCGCGCGACCGGCAACGGAAGCGGCACGGCAAACCCCACCGGGAGCAAAACCGAATAGGGGCGGCGCATGGCTTATCCGGCCGGACCGCCCGGGTAGGTTGCTTGAGACGGCGCGCAAGCGTCGTCCTAGAGGAATGGTCGTCGCCGCCTTTACGGGCGGTACAGAACCCGGCTTACAGACCCTCTGACCGTTTACGCCGGCTCGACCTTCAGCGTCGCGCCGTCGACGCCGACGATCCGCACCATGCTGCCTGCGGGCGCATCCGGTCCGGTTGCGAGCCACGGGGAATCCCCCACCTGCACCCGGCCGCGGCCGTCGGTAATGGATTCCACCACTTTCACGCGCTGCCCGACCAGCCGCTCACCGCGTCGGTTGAGCCCCGTGTCGCTGGTTTCCACCGGATTGCGCTTCAGGAAATTGCGACCCAGGAACACCGCGACGACCGAGAGGATCGCGAACACCGCGAGCTGCAACTCCCACCCGAAGCCGAGCGCGAGCGTGACGACGCCGGTGACGGCGGCGGCCATCGCCAGCCAGATCATGAAGATGCCGGGGGCGATGATTTCCATGATCGCCAGCACCGCGGCGGCGGCGAACCAGACCCAGTAGGTCATCTCGAAGTTCTGGAAATCCGGCATGGCGGTCTCCTCAGGCCTGCTCGAACGGACCTGGACGGCGCGGGCGCGGCGCAGGCGCTGGCGGCGGCGTATCCCCGCCGTCGCGCACGGCCTTCACCAGTTCGCCAATGCCGCCGATCGTGCCGACGAGGCTCGTCGCTTCCAGCGGCATGAAGATCGTCTTGGCGTTGGGCGAGTTTGCGAAGGCGTGCATCGCCTCCACGTACTTTTGCGCGACGAAGTAGTTGATCGCCTGCGCGTTGCCGCCGGCGATGGCGTTCGAAACCATCTCGGTCGCCTTGGCTTCGGCCTCTGCCTCGCGTTCGCGCGCCTCGGCGTCGCGGAACGCGGCTTCGCGGCGGCCTTCGGCCTCCAGAATCTGCGATTGCTTCTGGCCCTCGGCCTTCAGGATTTCGGAGGCGCGCAGGCCTTCGGCTTCGAGGATCGCGGCGCGCTTCTCGCGCTCCGCCTTCATCTGGCGTCCCATCGCGTTCACGATGTCCTGCGGCGGGCGAATGTCCTTCACCTCGACGCGCGTGATCTTCACGCCCCACGATGTCGTCGCGTCATCGACGACATGCAGCAGCCGGGCATTGATCTCGTCACGGCGCGACAGCGTCTCGTCGAGGTCCATCGAGCCCATCACGGTGCGCAGGTTGGTCGTCGTGAGCTGCAGGATCGCCACGTAAACGTCGGAGACCTCATAAGCGGCCTTCGCGGCATCCAGCACCTGGAAGAACACCACGCCGTCCACGGAAACCATGGCGTTGTCCTTGGTGATGATCTCCTGCCCCGGAATATCGAGGACCTGCTCCATCATGTTGACCTTGCGGCCGATGCGATCGATGAACGGCAGGATCAGCGTGAAGCCCGGCCGGGCGCCCTGCGTGAAGCGGCCGAAGCGCTCGATCGTGTATTCATAGCCCTGCCGGACGACGACGACCGCGCTCCACACGAACACGACGGCGAGCGCTGCCAGGAAGATCACGAAAAGTCCGCCGCCCATATCCATCCCCCATAAATCGGTTGCCCACAGCGATATTGGAACGCCATAGCACGAATTCCACAGGGAATCTTAATGCCATGACCGATTTTCGCGCTTACCGCAGTGCGCTCTACCTCCCGGCCGCGAATGCGCGCGCCATCGAGAAGGCGCGGACGCTTGATGCCGACGTCGTGATCCTCGACCTTGAAGACGCCGTCGCGCCTGACGCAAAACCGGCCGCCCGCGCCGCCGCTGCCGAAGCGGTGACGGCGGGCGGTTGGGGTCGCCGCACGGTCGCGATCCGCGTCAACGGCATCGGCACGCAGTGGTGCGAAGCGGATTTCCTCGCCGTGCAATCGGCAAAGCCCGCCGCCGTCGTCGTGCCCAAGGTGAGCAGCGCCGCCGAAGCAGCGGAGGCGGTACGCCTCGCGGGCGGTGTGCCGGTGTGGGCGATGATCGAAACGCCGCGCGGCGTGCAGTCGGTCGATGCGATCGCGGATACGCCGGGTGTTGCCGCGCTCGTCGTCGGCGCCGCCGATCTCGAAAAGGACCTTCGCTGTCACGTCGGCCCGGCGCGCGCCGAAATCCAGTACGCGCTGCAGCGTATCGTCATCGCGGCGCGCGCGGCAGGCATCATGGCGTTCGACGCCATGTACGCCGATATCAAGGACATGGAAGGGCTGGAGGCGGTGACGCTTCAGGGCAAGACGCTCGGCTTCGACGGCAAAACGCTGATCCACCCCGCGCAGATCGAAACCGCGAACCGCGTCTTTTCGCCCTCCGCTGCCGAGGTGGAGCAGGCCCGCCGCATCGTCGCCACGTTCGAGGCGGCGAAGGCCGAGGGGAAGGGTGTCGCGACGCTCGACGGCAAGATCGTCGAGGTGCTCCACGCCGCGCAGGCCCGCGACCTCATCGCTTTCGCCGAGAGCATCACACCACGATGATTGACAAGTTATAACATTACATTCTAAACGGCCTCCCATCAGAAAATAGGGAGTTCGTGGTCATGCGTTCGATGCTTCTCGCCGCGTGTGCGGTTCAGGTTCTTGCGCTTCCGGCGCTTGCACAAGCCTCCGGCGAGCAGAAGAGCGACGACCTGCACACGATCGGCGACGACATCGTGGTGACCGCGCCCTATGCCCGCTCGCGCGCCGACCTTCTCTCGGGCACCTCGGTGATGACCGAAGGCGAGCTCCGTCAATCGCTGCAGCCGCAGATCGGAGAGGTGATCGCGCGCCAGCCCGGCGTTTCGGCGACGAGCTTCTCGCCCGGCGCCTCTCGCCCCGTTCTGCGCGGTATGCAGGGTGAGCGCATCCGCGTGCTGACCGACGGCATCGGCTCCATCGACGTGTCGAACACGTCCGCCGACCATGCCGTCACCATCGATCCGATCACGGCGCAGCGCGTCGAGATCATCCGCGGTCCCGCGTCGCTGCTCTACGGTTCATCGGCGATCGGCGGCGTCGTCAACGTGCTCGACAAGCGCATCCCCCGCGCGTTGCCTGAGCATGGCGTGCATATCGATGCGATCGGCAGCGTCGCCAGCGCCGCCGATGAAGTCAGCATTGCCGCCGGGATCGATGCCGCGCTCACCGACAAGATCGTCGCCCACCTGGACGGCAGCTGGCGCGACACCAACAATCTCCGGATCGGCGGCTACGCGCTCGCCCCTGAACTCCGCGCGCACGCGCTCGAACATGCTGCGGAAGGCGACGAAGAGGCTGCCGAAGCCGCCGCCGTCCGCGGCCGCCTGCCGAACAGCTTTACGCGCACCAAGACGGCGGGCGGCGGTCTTGCTATCATCACCGACGGCGGATCGCTGGGCTTTTCGGTCGGCTACTTCGATTCGAACTACGGCGTTCCCGAACGCCCCGCACTCCACGCACATGAAGGTGACGGTGAAGGCGAGGAGGGCCACGAGCACGGCGACGTCAGCATCGGTCTCAAGCAGTGGCGCGCGGACGTACGCGGCGAGGTCGAGCTTGGCGAAGGCTTCCTCGAAAAACTCCGCGTCCGCGTGGGGTATGCGGACTACACGCACACCGAGTTCGAGGGCGCCGAGGTCGGCACCGTGTTCGATAACCAGGGTGTCGAGGGCCGCGTCGAACTCGTGCAGGCGAAGCGCGGCGCGTGGAACGGCGCGTTCGGCGGCCAGTTCTACATTCGCGATTTCTCGGCCGAGGGCGAAGAAGCCTTCCTGCCGCCGAACGAGACCGAACAGTTCGGCCTGTTCACAGTGCAGGAGCTGAACCTCGGCGCGCTCGGCGTTGAAGCCTCGGGACGCTTCGAGCGTACGAACGTCAGTTCGAACGCCGTTGGAGTGACCCGTCATTTCAATGCGTTCTCCGGCGCACTTGGCGCGCGCTATGAGCTTGTTGACGGCATCAATATCGGCATCAACGGCTCGCGTGCCGTGCGCGCGCCGTCCGCCGAGGAGCTGTTCTCAAACGGTCCGCACATCGCGACACAGGCGTTCGAGGTTGGCGATCCGATGCTCGCCAAGGAAAAGAGCTGGGGCCTCGAAGCCTTTCTGCGCGGCGAGACGGGCGGCGTCGCCTTCTCGCTCGGCGCCTTCGCGAGCTGGTTCAAGAACTACATCTACGAGGCGGACACGGGGCTGGAGGAAGACGAGCTTCCGGTCTTCCAGTATTCTCAGGCCGACGCGACCTATTACGGGCTCGAAGCCGAACTCTCGGCGCCGCTGTTCACGGCCGGGGATTTCCGCTTCGTTGCCGACGGCGTCGCCGACTACGTGCGCGCGAAGATCGATTCGGTCGGCCCCGCGCCGCGCATCCCGCCGCTCCGAGTGCTCGGTGGCATCGAGGCGCAGTCGGATCTCGTCACGGGCCGCGTCGAGGTCGAATGGAGCGACAAGCAGACGCGCGTCGCGGCGTTCGAAACCGAAACCGGCTCGCACACGCTGGTGAACGCCTCCGTCTTGTGGCGCATGCTCGGCGTAGATAGCCCCGCGACGCTTCAGCTTTCGGCGAACAACCTGTTCGATGTCGATGCGCGCCGCCATGCGAGCTTTACCAAGGACTACGTGCCGCTCGCGGGGCGCGATGTACGGGCCACGCTCAGCCTCAGCTTCTAGCTGGGTTGCGTCCGGCGCCCGCCGGGGGTTAAGGGCCTTCTTCGCAGATGCAACATGCGGTGAAGGAGGCCCAAATGATCGGACGCTTGAACCATGTCGGGATTGCAACCCCGTCGATCGACAAGGCCGTCGCCGTCTATCGTGATTTCCTTGGCGCGACGAAGATCCACGAAAAGTTCGCCCTGCCTGCGCAGGGCGTGTGGGTCTGTTTCGTCGATACGCCGAACAGCCAGATCGAGCTGATCGAGCCCTACGGCGAGGATTCACCGATCCACGGTTTCCTGAAGAAGAACCCGGCGGGCGGGCAGCACCACGTGTGTTTCGAGGTGCCGGACATCATCGCCGCGCGTGACGACATGCGCGCGAAGGGCGCCACCGTCCTCGGTACGGGAGAGCCGCGCATCGGCGCACACGGAACGCCGGTAATCTTCATTCATCCCAAGGACATGGGCGGCGTTCTTGTCGAGTTGATGGAAACGCCGAAGGACGCGCATTGATGAACGCCGAGGAGATGGTCGCGGATCTCGTGTCCGCGCTCGATCTGGAACGGATCGAGGAAAACCTGTTCCGCGGCCGCAACACGGGTGAGGGCTTCCGCCGGCTGTTCGGCGGGCAGGTGATCGCGCAGGCGCTCGTCGCGGCGAGCCGTACGGTCGCGGACGACCGCCCGCCGCATAGTCTGCACGCCTATTTCATGCGCGAAGGCGACCATAGTGTCCCCGTCGTCTATCAGGTCGAGCGCGACCGCGACGGCAAGAGCTTCTCGACCCGCCGCGTCATCGCCATCCAGCATGGCCGCCCGATCTTCAACCTCGCGGCGTCGTTCCAGGTCGAGGAAAAGGGGCTGGAGCACCAGTTCGACATGCCCGATGTGCCGGGTCCGGAAACGTTGATCAGCGACATGGACTGGCGGCTGCAGTTCGCCGATCAGATTCCCGAGGCGGCGCTTGAGCGTTTCCTGCAGGAACGGCCGATCGAGTTCCGCCGGGTCGATCCGTCGATACCGGGCAGCGGGGCCAGCCCGCCGCAGCAGAACATCTGGTTCAAGGCGATCGCCCCGGTGCCGGACGATGCCGCGCTGCATCGCTGCATGTTGGCCTATGCCTCCGACATGACGCTCTTGTCGACGAGCGAGCGGCCGCACAACATCGCCTGGTGGGACGAAGCGATGCAGATCGCCAGCCTCGATCACGCGCTCTGGTTCCACGCGCCGTTCCGTATCGATGACTGGCTGCTCTACGTGCAGGACAGTCCGCGGTCTTCAGGCGCGCGCGGGTTCAACCGTGGCCTCATCTACGACCGGTCCGGCGTTCTCGTCGCTTCGGTGACGCAGGAAGGGTTGATCCGGAAGCGCGATCTCGCCTGAGCTTACGGCGCCGGTTCCCGGCGCGCGATCGACAATACAACCGCACCGATGATGCCTGACAGGAGCGAGCCGCCGAGCACGCCGAGCTTCACCTCGTCGAGATAGATGTCGGAGGCGTACGAGAGCCCGCCAATGAACAGGCTCATCGTGAAGCCGATGCCGCAGAGCAGCGCCACGCCATAGACCTGCGCGCCGGAGGCGTGGATCGGATAGTCGGCAAGGCCGAGCTTCTTCATCGCCCAGATCACACCGAATACGCCGATCTGCTTGCCTACAAAGAGGCCAAGGGCGATTCCAAGAACGATAGGGCTGACGAGCATTTCGGCGGTCACGTTCGTGAATGAAAGCCCGGCGTTGGCGAAGCCGAAGATCGGGACGATCGCAAACGCAACCCAGCCGGCGATGGCATGTTCGAGCCTGTGCAGCGGCGAGTGTTCGTCGTCGATGTGGGTTGGCGTCTGTGTCAGCGGGATGGTGAGCGCGACCGCAACGCCCGCGAGCGTCGCATGAACACCCGAAAGCAGCATCGCCGTCCACACGCCCGCGCCCACGATCAGGTAGGGCCAGAGCGTACGGATACCGAAGCGGTTGAAACCGTACAGCACCGCGATCAGCAGCGCCGCCGCCACAAGCGCGGCCAGATTGAGCTCGGCCGTGTAGAACAGCGCGATGATGACGATGGCGCCGAGGTCGTCGATGATGGCGACGGCGGTCAGGAACACCTTCAGCGAGACGGGAACGCGCGGCCCCAGCAGCGTGAGGACGCCGAGCGCGAAGGCGATGTCGGTGGCAGACGGGATCGCCCAGCCGCGAATCGTGGCGGCATCACCGATGTTGAATGCGGCGAAGATGAGCGCGGGCACGATCATGCCGCCGGCCGCGGCCGCGCCGGGAAGGACACGGCGCTCCCACGTCGAAAGCTGGCCGTCCAGAAGCTCGCGCTTCACTTCCAGCCCGACGAGCAGGAAGAAGATCGCCATCAGCCCGTCGTTGATCCAGTGGCTGACCGAAAGCGGACCGACATAGGCCTTGAGCGTGCTGAAATACGTGTCCGAAAGCGGCGAATTGGCCACGATCAGTGCCGCTGCCGCAGCCGCCATCAGCACGATGCCGCCGGCGGATTCCGTCCGCAGGAACTCGCGCAGCGCCGACCGTGGGCGTTCGATCACCAGAGTGCGCAGATCGTCTATCATCTTACCTCGTCCGCAACGTTCACTATGCGCTCCGAATGGGGTTACAGGAGCGGGCCGGGAGCGAAAACCCCAAACCGAACCTCGGGCCTGCCGAAATATGCTGCTTGCCCGCGCGCGCCGGGTGTCCGACTATCCGTGCAAGGAGATATAATAATGGGTCTTTGGGATCGTTATGCCGTGCCGGCGATTGTGTCATGCGCCTGCACGTCGAAGCCGGTCATGCGGCAGCGCGCGAAGGTCGTGCCGGAAGCTGCGGGGGCAGTGCTCGAACTCGGGTGTGGTTCAGGGACGAATTTCTCTTTTTACGATCCCGCGCGCGTCACGCGGCTCCATGCGGTGGAACCTGCGCCCGGCATGGTCGCGCGTGCGCGCGAGACGGCGCGACACACCGCGATCACGGATCGCGTGCAATTTCACGAGACCGGGGCGGAGAATCTGCTGCTGGAAGACGAAAGCATCGATACGGCGGTGATCACCTTCGTGCTGTGCACGATCCCGGACTGGGGAAGCGCGCTCAGGGAAGTGCGCCGCGTGCTGAAGCCGGGCGGGCGCGTGCTGTTTTCCGAGCATGGCCTCGCGCCAGATGCGGACGTTGCGCGCTGGCAGCAGCGGATCGAGCCTGTGTGGAAGCGTGTTTTCGGCGGCTGTCATCTGACGCGCCAACCGGCCGCGATGCTGGTAAACAGCGGCTTTCGCGTTGACCGCCTCGAAACCATGTATTTGCCGTCGACACCGCGCTTTGCGGGCTTTGCAAGCTGGGGCGCAGCGGTGCCGTCATGACGGAAAGCGTGGGGAACGTCACCCGGCTGGTGCCGCACGGCGAGGACGCTGTGGACGGCCGCCGGCTGCGCAGCGAGCGAAGCCGTGCGCAGATCGTCGCCGCGATGCGCGCCGTGATCGAGGGTGGAGACATGGACCCCAATGCCACGAGTGTGGCCCGCGCGGCGGGTGTCTCGGCGCGTACGGTTTTTCGGCATTTCGAGGAGCTGGACAGCCTCTACCGCGAATTGAACGCCCAGATCGAAGCGGAAATCCTGCCGATGGTGATGACGCAGTTCGAAGCGCGCGACTGGCAGGGCAGGGCCTGCGAGGTCGTGACGCGCCGGGCCCGCATCTACGAGCGTCTGATGCCGTTCAAGAGCGCGGCGCACGCGCGCCGGTTCCAGTCCGAATATCTGATGGATGCGCACAAGCGCTTTCTCATCATGGAACGTGCGGCCCTGCAGGCGATCCTGCCCGCCGAGATCCAGTCGAACCCGGCGCTGTTCGCGGCGCTCGAAATGGTGACGGGGTTCCAGTCTTGGCAGCGCCTGCGGCATGATCAGAACCTCTCGCCCGAAGACGCGGAGGCTGCGGTTCGGCTTGCTGTCGAACGGCTGCTCGGCCTCTGATGCGCGCGGTTGTTATTGCGCTGGTGGTGCTGTCGGCGTGCGGCACGCACCGAGAGGATGCCGCGTGCGGCATTCCCGCGGACAGGCTCGGCGTTTTCGTTGATGTGCCCGAGGGGCGCTTCATCAAGGGCGCCGCGCCGCGCTATCCGGAGGAACGGCCCGAGCTGGCGCTGTATGTCGGCGCGTTCCGCATTCAAGCGCATGAGGTCACGAACGATCAGTTTGCGGCGTTCGTGAAGGCCACCGGCTATCTCACCGATGCCGAGCGCACGGCAGACGACGCCGATGGTGGATCGGCGGTGTTCACGGCGCCCGAAGGCGGCGAGAGCCGGCCGTGGAAGCTGGTGCGGGGCGCGACGTGGCGCACGCCGGAAGGGCCGGGCTCGAATATCGCCGGACGCGGCCGCGATCCCGTCGTGCATGTCTCTCCCGCCGATGCGGCTGCCTATGCGGCGTGGGCGGGCGGGCGTCTGCCGACCGAGGTCGAGTGGGAATATGCCGCCTCGCTCGGTCTTCCGAAGGGCGGCGATCAGGAGGCGGGTGCCTATGCGCCCGGTGCGCGGCCGGTCGCCAATACCTGGCAAGGCCTGTTTCCCGAAGACCAGAAAGCCGCAGACGGTTTCGCCGGCCGCGCGCCGGTCGGCTGCTTCCCGCCGAGCCGCATCGGCCTTTACGACATGATCGGCAACGTCTGGGAAATCACCGAGACGCCCTATGGCGAGGGCACGCAGACAATCAAGGGCGGCTCCTATCTCTGTTCGGAGAACTTCTGTCGCCGCTACCGTCCCGCCGCGCGCCAGCCGCAGGAGGTGCGCTTCTCCGCAAGCCACGTCGGCTTCCGCATCGCCAAGGACGCACCGTCTCAGTTGGGCCAGTAGATAAGTTCATCCCCCGGGCCGACACGTTCGGCGAGTGTCTTGTCGATCGCAACCGGTGCCTCGATCGTGTGCGGATATAGCGGCGCGCGCCCGGCCTTGCGGTGCGCATCGAGCAGCGCCGTCATCGCCGCGACGCGCGCCGGTTCGCGGTCTGCAAGGTTGGTCTTCTCGGTCGGGTCTGCGGCAAGGTTGAACAGCCACGTCTTCTTCGGCCGCTCGGTCACCTGCAGCTTCCAGTCGCCCTGCCGCACGACGCGATAATAAGCGCTCTGCCAGAAGAGCGCATCGTCAGCGCGCGCCGGGGCTTCGGCGAGCAGGTCGATGCCGTCGATGGCGACTCCGGGAGGAAGCGGCGCGCCCGCCGCGGCGGCGAAGGTGGGCATCAAATCGATATGCCCGGCGGGGCGCTCCACGCGCGTGCCGGGCGCGATCCGGGCGGGCCAGCGCATGAACAGCGGCACGCGGATACCGCCTTCGAACATGGTGAGCTTCCAGCCGCGATAGGGCGCGTTGACGTCCGGGAGGCCGATATAGCCCGCACCGCCGTTGTCGCTCGAAAACACCACGATGGTGTTCTCATCGAGTCCTTCGTCTTTCAGTGCAGCGAGCACGCGCCCTACGCTCCGGTCGAGTGACCGCACCATCGCGGCATAGACACGCAGGCGATCGGGTTTGATATCGCCGACTGCCTCGTAATCGGCGCGCGTCGCCTGCAGCGGTGTGTGCACGCCCCAATGCGCCAGATAGAGGAAGAACGGCCGGTTGCGGTTGGCGCGGATCACCTTCACGGCCTCGTCGGTCCAGTAATCGGCAAGGTAGCCGCCCGGCGCGAACAGCGGCCCCTCGTTGAACGAGGCGGCATATTGCATCCGCGCCCACAGGAAGCGGTCGATCGGGTCGAAATCGACACGTGCGTTGACAACGCTGGGATCGTCCTCCGGCAGATGCAGTCCGCTCGCCATCAGCAGACTCTCGTCGAAGCCTTGCGCGTTCGCACCGAATTCCTTGCCGCTGCCGAGGTGCCACTTGCCGATGTGGACCGTGTGATAGCCGGCGCCCTTCAAAATTTCGGCAATGGTGATTTCAGAGCCCGGCAGACCCTGTTCGTCGAAGGGCGGGACCTTGTCGTCCGCCTCCCGGTTCCAGTCGGCCGGGGGCAACCCGGAGCGGCTGTTGTCCGAAAACATCGACACCATCCGCCCCATGCCGTCCGGTGTCGGCGTGAACTCGAAGCCCGTGCGTGTGGGATAGCGGCCGGTCAGGATCATGGCGCGCGAAGGCGCGCAGCTCGCCGTGCCCGCATAGGCCTGCGCGAACAGCGCGCCGTCCTTCGCGAGCCGGTCGATGTTCGGCGTCGCCACACGCCCGCCTGCGACACCGCCGCCGAACGCCGAGATGTCGTTGATGCCAAGATCGTCGGCGAGGATGAAGACGATGTTCGGCGGACGCTCTCCCGCGGGTGCCGCCGCCGGTCCTTCGTTCCACGCGACCGGGCTGTAGGGTGCGATGCCGCGATCCTTGGCGAGCGTGGTGACCAGCCAAAGGATCACCGCCTTGCGGTTCAGCCACCCCGCCGCAGCGAGCACGATCAGAAGTGCCGCGGCGACGAGGACCGACCGTCTTTTCACCGCAGAAGCTCTTCGCATCCGGTGCGGTCGAGGAGTGTCCGCACCGTGGCCTGATCATCCTCACCCAGCGCCGCGAAAGCCTCCCTTACCCACTGCAGACATTTCGCCTGATAGGGGAAGACCGGCTGCATCCAAGCGCGCCCGTCGATTTCGGTCTGCACGAGCTCTGCGCCCGTCATCATCGCTTTCGCGTTTGCAATCAGAAACGGCGCATAAACCCGCCCGATCTCAGAGAGCAGCGGACGCAGTGCGGTTATCTCGTCGCGCGAGAACCAATCGGCGGTGTCCGGCTCGACGCCGGAGAGATCCTCGACGCGGTCGATCCACGCACGCACGCGCGGGGCAATCTGCGCGGCGATCGCGGCAGAGGTCGGCTCGATCACGGCAAGCTGTGCGAGCTGCCCGTGAATGGCGAAATCCGCAGAAGATGGCCGCGCGCCGAGCACGTAGCCGCGCCCCGAAATGAGCGCATCGAGAACGGCGAGGAAACGCCGGTAGCTGCGCTCGATCGTTTCTCCTGTCGTGTCGTTCGAACCGACCATGTGAAGTCGGCTGATCTGCCGATCGGCGAATGTGTCCGCCGTCTGTGCGGCGGTTTCCGCGTGCATTGTCGGCGCTGTCCAGAATACGAGCAGCGGCGCGGCGTTCGCGGCATCTTCCGCAAATGCCCAGCGGTAATGGAACATGGCCTTGGTGAGCCATTCGTCCGCATAATCCTCGATCAGGTGATTGAGGAACGACAGAACCGGATCGGCAGGAATGGCCTCACGGCCCCCATGCTCCGCCTCGAGCCGCCGGATGATCGGCGTGGAATCCACTGCGGGCTCCAGCGTGCCGTCAGCCAAGGGAAAATACACCGTCGGCAGCAGCTTCACCTTCGGTGGCGGAAGGCCTTCCGGCGGCTGCCTATGGCTGCCCCAAAGGATTGCGTGGGGTATGCGGCGATAGCGCAGCAGCGCGATCATTTTACGCGTATAGGGCGAGCCGGGAGCGCCCAGTAGCCTGAGCGGTTGGGTCAAGCGCGCCTCCATTTGCGTTTCCTGAAAAGCCATACGGCAACGACGATCGCGGTCATGAGTGCAAGCAGGATTCCACCGAGTGCCCATCTGTAATGCCTCAACATTTTGATGCGTGTATTGAGCGTGATCTGTCGGAACGGATCGTAGCCTTCCGGGATATCCAGCACGCCCATGGATTTCGCGTAGGCCTGGTAGTCGGCGAGCATGGATTGGACTCGCGCCGCTTCGGCGGTGCCGAGGTCGCGCGTTTCGCCGGGGTCGTCTGCGAGGTTGTAGAGCTTCCACGTGCCGTCGCCATAGGGCGGCAGGTTGCGCACGAGCTTGAAGTCCCCGCGATAGAGCGCAGCGTTTCCGGAAACCTCCATGCCGATGGGGGTGTCCTGAGAATAGATATGATCCGCCGCACCGCTCAGCACGGGCCATAGGCTGCGCCCCGTCATCGCCCTGCCGCCGGTGCCCTGGATACCGGCGATGTCGAGCAGCGTCGGCGCAACATCGGTGACGAATGCAGCGGCAGAAACGCGCGGCTGGGCGGCGATGCCCGGGCCGGACATGATGAACGGCACGCGCAGTCCGCCTTCGGAGGCGTAGAACTTGAACAGGCTGTGCGGCGTAGCCGCGGCCGTCGCCCACTCCGGGCCGATTGAAACGAACGAGCCTTTCTCGCCGAGCCTGTCCAGATTCTGGTCGTAGCCGTTCATCCGCATCCACAGCGGAAAGCCCCGCTGGTTGATCGGCTCATTGGGTTCCGGCCCGTTGTCGGAGGTGACGACGAAAACGGTGTTCTGCAGCACGCCCCGCGTGTCGAGATAGGCGATCAGACGGCCGATGTGGTGATCCATCGCCTCGATCATGCCTGCGTTGACCGCCATGCTCTTCGCAAGCAGGCGCCGCTCTGGGCCCGGAAGTGTCTTCCATTCCCGCAGACCGGCGGGCTTGGCTGCGAGCGGCGCACCTTCGGGGATCAGACCCATCGCCTGCGCGCGCTGCCAGCGCGCCTCGCGGATGCTGTCCCAGCCCTTGTCGTACACCGCCTCGTAATGTGCCGTGTAGGCGCGCGGCGCTTGAACCGGAATATGCACCGCCTGAAATGCCACATAGGCGAAGAACGGCGTGTTCGCGTCCTCATCCGCCAGATAGTCGATCATCCGGTCGACGATGAATTCGGATGAATAAAAGTCGGGGGGCAGCGTTGCCGGTTCGCCGTCCTCGAACCACGGCGCCGTATCGTAATACGGCATGTAGGGTTTCTGTTCCCAATTGTCCGCGCCGGAAGCATCGAGCGCGAACGACTTCTGGAAGCCGTGCGACGGCGGCAGTTCGCCCTTGCCGCTACCGAGGTGCCATTTGCCGGTCATGTAGGTGCGATAGCCCGCCCGGCGCAGCCGCTCCGCAACCGTGATCGTATCGGGTTCGAGCCGCAGGCCATAGCCGGGCTTCCCCGCATGTTCGGGCGGCAGCACCTCGGGAATGGTGGCGACGCCGTTCAGGTGATTGTCGATCCCCGTCAGCAGCATCGCGCGGGATGGCGCGCACAGGGGAGAGGTGCGGTAGTGGGTGAACAGCGCGCCCGCGCGCGCAAGCCGATCGATATTGGGTGTTCGCGCCTCGCCGCCGTAGCTGCTGAAATCCATCAGCGCCGCGTCGTCGACAAGGATCAGCACGAAATTGGGACGAACCGGCTGTTGCTGGGCATGCGCCGGCGCGGCGGCTGCCATAGCGGCAAAGCCAGCCCAAAGCCAATAGCGCAGCCCTCCCAGCCGCATCGACACTGTCCCCTGTTTGACCCACCGTTACGTTCCGGCGGTCACACAACATATGTCACTACGACTGTCAATTTATCGCGTCTATTGCGCAAAACGTGAGGGTCTGCCGAGGCAGTAGAGCGCGCGGCCGTTCATGTTGAGCTGGAGGTGCGGCAACAGGCGCTGGCCACGGCTCCTGTTCCCCGGATCGGAACAGAACGGCCCCCGGCTATCGTCGCCGCCCGAGAGCGCAGCCTCGTCCGCATAGCCGGAAAGCGTATGCAGCGTGGGCGTCAGCGCAATCGAAACAAGGCCGCCGAAACCGTCGCTGCCGCTCAGGCTGCCGGGCACGTGCAGGATGCGGTCCTGATCGTAGGGCGGGATCAGGTGGCCGGTCACGGTGAGCGTGCCTGGCGTGTAAGCGAGCACATAATTCGGCGCCGATCCGCCCGACGCTTCGATCGCATATTGTCCGACGAGGGATTCGCCTGTCGCGTCCGTAAGCAGCGTCACACCACTCACCACCGAGGCGTCGTCGCCATCGGCGAGGCCGATCAGGTGATAGGTGAGGGCCGGATTGGGCAGGAAGCGCGCGCGAGACTGGTCGTCGACAACCACCGTCAACGCCTTCGCGGAAACGTCCGTCGTGAGGCCGTCGAGCAAGCCATCGTCCAGAGCGAGGTCGTAATTGCCCGCATCTTCGCCCGACAGCGAAACCCCGCCCACGGTCACGCTCTTGCCGGTTCCGGCGTTGCGATCGGCGGCCAGCGCCTCGTTGGCGGTTTTTCGGCCATTCGGCCTGATTGCGGACCCTGTGCCGTCCGACCGGAAATTATGCAATCGTACAATTGTCGCAGATCGGCTTTCCGGGCGGGGGGTCGGGTCCGGGTTGTGAATTCGGTGTCTCTCATCGGGCGAACAGATGAAGATGTGCATGGGCGCTTTATAGCATTGCTTGCATTGCCCTGTGAATCCTCTCAAATTCCGGGCAATTCCGGGGAGGTTTCGCCCATATGGACGGGCTGGTTCTGTTCGCGATCGCCGCGGCCTACGTGTCCGCGTTGTTCGCGCTCGCCTACTGGGCGGAAAACCGGCGCGGCCGCTGGCTGAAGCCGCGCTACCGGATTCCGGCCTACACGCTCGCGCTCGCGGTTTATTGCACGAGCTGGACGTTCTACGGCGCGGTCGGCAGCGCGGTGGCGGACGGCTGGCTGTATCTGCCGATCTATCTCGGGCCGATCCTCATCTATCTGTTCGGCCGGCGTTTCCTGGAACGTCTCGTCGAAACCGTCCAGCGCGAGGGCGCCACCTCGATCGCCGATTTCATCGGCTCGCGTTTCGGCAAGAGCCGTACGGTCGCGGCGCTGGTCACGCTGCTCGCGCTGCTCGGCACGATCCCCTATCTCGCGTTGCAGCTGCGCTCCGTCGGCACCAGTTTCGCCGAGTTCACCGGCACCGGCAGTCCCGGCCTCGTCATGGGATTTACCGCTGCGATGCTGGCGCTGTTCGCGATGTTGTTCGGCACGCGGCGTTACGAGGCGGCGGGCCGCAACGACGGCGTTCTCTTCGCCGTCGGCGTTGAATCGCTCGTGAAGCTCACCGCGCTCGTCGCGGCGGGCGTGTTCGCGGGGGTGATGTTTATGGGCCTCGAAGCCCCGGTCCGCGCGTCCGGCCTCGCAGCGCTCGGCGAGAACTTCGCGCCCGCCGGAATCGGCATCGAATTCCTTGTCGTCACGCTGCTGTCGATGGCCGCGATCGTCTGTCTGCCGCGCCAGTTCTACATCGGCGTGATTGAGGCTGCGTCCGTTCAGGATGTCCGCCGCTCGCGCCTGCCGTTTGTCGCCTATCTCGTCGTCACGTCGCTTGTCGTCATCCCGATCGCCCTTGCCGCGACCGCGCTCGTTCCGGCGGGCACCAGCGCGGATTTGCTCTTGCTCGACATGCCGCTCGCCGCAGGGGCGGATGCGCTCGCCATCCTCGTCTTCATCGGCGGCTTCTCGGCGGCAACGGGCATGGCGATCGTCGAATCCGTCGCGCTCTCCACGATGGTCTCAAACGATCTCATCGCGCCGCTTCTGCTGCGCAGTCCGCGCTGGGCGAACGATGCCAATCTCGGCCGCGTGATGCTCACGATCCGGCGCATCGTCATCGCCTCGGTGATGGCGGGCGCGCTTGCCTACACGCAGATCATTCCGGCGGGCGAGCGGCTCGCCGCGATCGGCCTTATCGCGTTCGCGGCGATGGCGCAGTTCGCGCCAAGCCTCGTGCTCGCCGTCAGCCGCGCCGGGCGCGATGCGACGGCGGCGAAGGCGGGGCTTTCGACCGGCCTTGTGCTCTGGGTCTACACGCTTTTCATCCCCGCCGTCGTCGGCGCCGAAGGCATCGCGCCGCTCGCCGGAACGCTCGCCGATCCCAACGCGCTGCTCGGCATCGAAGGGCTCAGCCCGCTCGTCCACGGCACGCTCTGGAGCCTCGGGCTCAATATCGCGGTTCATGCGATCGTGGCGGCGCGGCGTATCCGTTCGGCGCGCGTGTCGTTCGATTTCGGGGATGGCGTGGCGCGCGTGTCCGATCTCGCGGGGCTCGCCAATCTCGTGGAGCGCTTCGTGGGCACCGAGCGCACGGCGGCTGCGTTCGGCGACGCGCCCGCAGGTGTTCCGGTCGGGCGTGCGTCCGCGCAGATGGCCGAGCGCATGATCGCGGGCGTCGTCGGCGCCCCGTCCGCGCGCGCGCTTGTCGCCTCGGCGCTTTCGGGATCGACGTTCACCGCAAGCGACGTTGCGCTGATGCTCGATGAAAGCAGCGGCAGCCTGCAATTCTCGAAAGATCTGCTCGCCGCCACGCTCGAACATATCGATCCGGGTGTCAGCGTGATCGACAGCGATCTCAATCTCGTGGCGTGGAACAGCCGCTATCTCGACCTGTTCGAGTATCCGCCCGGCATGGTGCGTGTGGGGGCGCCGGTCGCCGAGCTCATTCGCCACAATGCGCTGCGCGGCGAATGTGGCCCCGGGGAGGTCGACGATCATGTGCAACGCCGCCTCGATCACATGCAGCGCGGCAGCCGCCACAGTTTCGAACGCGTTCGCCCCGATGGCCGCGTCATAAAGACCGTCGGTGGCCCGATGCCGCGCGGCGGCTACGTGATGTGCTTCACCGATATCACGGCAGAGGCCGAGGCGCGCACCGCGCTCGAACAGTCGCGCGCTGAACTTGAAATCCGTGTCGAACAGCGCACTGCAGAGCTTTCGCAGGCCAATGTCGCGCTTGCGCAGGCAACGCGCGAGAAGACGCGTTTCCTTGCCGCCGCAAGCCACGATCTGCTGCAACCGCTGCACGCCGCCCGGCTGTTCGCCGCCGCGCTCGACCGCGAGGTGAGCGGCGGCAGCCATGTGCTCGTCGATCGCATCGACCAGTCGATCGATGCCGCCGAGCAGCTTCTGCGCACGCTGCTCGACATCTCGAAGCTGGATGCAGGCGGCTTTATCCCGACGATCACAAGCTTCCCCTTGAAACCGCTCCTCCTGGAAGTCGCTGAGACCTTCCACCCGATGGCAGCCGAAAAAGGCCTGACGCTCCGTATCGGTGGTATCGATGCGACGCTCGAAACAGACCGTACGCTGCTCCGCTCGATCGTCCAGAATCTCCTCTCGAACGCCATCCGCTATACAGCCCACGGCGGCATCGTCGTCGGCGCCCGGCGGCGCGGCGGCCGGGCCCGCATCGATGTCGTCGATACCGGCGCAGGCATTCCCGAAGACAAGCAGGATCTGATCTTCCGCGAATTCGAGCGCCTCGGCACGGGTGGTGAGGCGGGCGTCGGGCTCGGCCTCGCCATCGTCGATCGCGCCGCCCGCCATCTCGGTGCGAAGGTCGATCTTGCATCGGTGCAGGGCAGGGGCAGTCGCTTCAGCGTCACCTTCGACCTCGCGGACGCGGAGCCGCCGCTGCGTGAGGATGACAAGGCCGTTTCGGTGATAGACGCGGCGCCGCTGCATCTCCTCGTCGTTGATGACGATCTTGCTGTCTGCGAGGCGATGACCGTGCTCGGCACCAGCCGGGGCCACCGTGTCACGACCGCGAACGATCCCGAGGCTGCGCTTGCACAGGAAGGCCCGTTCGATGTTGCGCTCGTCGATTTCCAGCTCGGTGCCGACATGGACGGTATCGATCTGATCGCCCAGCTGCGCGCGCGCCATCCCGGCCTCCGCGCCGCGCTCGTCACGGCGGACCGCAGCCCCGAAACGCCGCGCCGCGCCGCCGCGCTCGGCATTTCCGTGCTCGCAAAGCCGCTTGCGGCGACGACGCTCGATGCGTGGCTTGCGGGCGCGGCGGAAGAAACCCGCGCCGCCTGATCAGTGTTTGATACCGATACCAAGCGCGCGTGCCGCAAGCGCCGCCTGCGTGCGGTTGCCGACGTCGAGCTTGCGCAGGATCACGGTCATGTGCGCCTTCACGGTTGCCTCGGTAATGCCGAGGTCGAAGGCGATCTGCTTGTTGAGCCGTCCGTCGAGAACGCCGAGAAGCACACGAAGCTGGGTCGGCGTCAGTGCCGCGACACGCGCTGCGACATCGTCGAGTTCGCCGCTCGCGGGCGCGGCGATGGTTTCCCCGGCAAGCGCGTTCGCAATGGCCTTTTCGATCGTGCCGAGGTCACTTTCCTTGCTGACGAAACCCACGGCGCCGAAGCGCCGCGCCTCCGCCGCCGCGGTCGAAGCTTCCGCGCTTGAGACCACGAGGATCGGCACGCCCGGCCGCTCGGCATGGAGCAGCGCAACACCTGAATAGCCGGTCGCGCCCGGCATGTTGAGATCAAGCAGGATGAGCGCGATGTCCGCGTTCGCCTCCGCCGCGCGCGACGCCGTGTCGAGCGTTCCCGCCTCGATGATGCGCGCGGCTGGGCGGACGCGGGTGGCAGCGAGCGAGAGCGCCTGTCGAAACAGGGGGTGGTCGTCCGCGATCAGGATGCTCTCGCCTGCCATGCAGGTTCAACTCTGGCGATTGCCGACGAGGTTCGCAACCACCGAAGGATCGGCGAGCGTCGAGGTGTCGCCAAGGTTGGAGACGTCGCCTTCGGCAATTTTGCGCAGGATGCGCCGCATGATCTTGCCCGATCGCGTCTTGGGGAGGCCAGCCGCGAACTGGATGGCGTCCGGAGTCGCGATGGGGCCGATCTCGCGGCGCACCCATTGCACGAGTTCACGGCGCAGGGCATCGTCACCGGTCTCGTTGGCGTTCAGGGTCACGTAGGCATAGATGCCCTGGCCCTTGAGGTCGTGCGGCATCCCGACGACGGCCGCTTCCGCGACCTTCGCGTGCGCGACAAGTGCGCTTTCGATTTCGGCGGTGCCCATACGATGCCCGGACACGTTGATCACGTCGTCGACGCGACCCGTGATCCAGTAATAGCCGTCGCCGTCGCGGCGGCAGCCGTCGCCGGTGAAATACTTGCCCGCGTAGGTCGTGAAATAGGTCTGGAAGAAGCGCTCGTGGTCGCCCCAGATCGTGCGTGCCTGTCCCGGCCAGCTATCAGTGATGACAAGATTGCCCTCGGCGGCGCCTTCCAGCACCACGCCCTCTGCATCCACGAGTTCCGGCTTCACGCCGAACAGCGGTTTCGTCGCACTGCCGGGTTTCAGATCGGTTGCGCCCGGCATCGGTGAAATCATCGCGCCGCCGGTTTCCGTCTGCCACCACGTATCGACGATCGGGCAGCGGCCTTCGCCGACGACACGGTGATACCATTCCCACGCCTCCGGGTTGATCGGCTCGCCCACGCTGCCGAGCAGGCGCAGAGACTTGCGGCTCGTCCGCGTCACCCAGTCGTCGCCCTCGCGCATCAGCGCGCGGAGCGCCGTCGGCGCGGCGTAGAAGATCTCCACCTGGTATTTGTCGATGATGTTCCAGAAGCGGCTGAAGTCCGGGTAGTTCGGAACGCCTTCGTACATCAATGTCGTCGCGCCGTTCGCGAGCGCGCCGTAGACGACATAGGTGTGGCCCGTCACCCAGCCCACGTCCGCCGCGCACCAGAAGACTTCGCCGGGGCGATAGTCGAACACGTACTGATGCGTCATCGATGCCCACACGAGATAGCCGCCGGTGGTGTGCAGCACGCCCTTGGGCTTTCCGGTGGAGCCGGACGTATAGAGGATGAACAGCGGGTCTTCGGCGTTCATCGCCTCGGCCGCACAGTCCGGCGTGGCGGCGGCAACGGCATCGTGATACCAGATGTCGCGGCCGTCCTTCATCGCGATGTCCGCGCCGGTGCGGCGCACCACGATCACCGTTTCAACGCTCGTGCAGTGCGTCAGCGCTTCGTCGACATTGGCCTTCAGCGGCACCCGCTTGCCGCCCCGCAGGCCTTCGTCGGCGGTGATGACGAGCTGGGAATCGCAGTCGGTGATGCGCCCGGCGAGGCTGTCGGGCGAAAAGCCGCCGAACACCACCGAATGGATCGCGCCGATGCGCGCGCAGGCGAGCATGGCGGCTGCGGCTTCCGGGATCATCGGCAGATAGATCGTTACGCGGTCGCCCTTGCGGATACCGTTCGCCTTCATCGCGTTCGCCAACCGGCACACTTCGTCGTGCAGCTCGCGATAGCTGATGATGCGGCTGTCGTCGGGGGCGTCGCCTTCCCAGATAATGGCGATCGCGTCGGGGCGCTCAGCCATGTGGCGATCGATGCAGTTGGCGGAGACGTTGAGCGCGCCGTCCTCGAACCACTTGATGCCGAAGTCGGCCTCGTTGAATGACGTGTTCTTCACTGCTGTGAACGGCGTCATCCAGTCCAGCCGCTGCGCCTCGCGTTTCCAGAAAGCGTCGGGATCGCGCGCCGCTTCCGCATAAAAGGCGTCATAGATGTCCGGCTTGATCATGGCGCGCGCGCGCCATTCGGCCGGCACGGGGTATGTCGCGGATGCGCCGGTTGCGGATGCGGCAAGACTGGCCATGATGATTTCCTCCCATTCTGTTTGGGGCAGCACATAGGGCAGGGGCACCCCGCCGCGCATCCTCGACCATGGTCGTAGCCGCATTCGACCATCGTCGGGGTGTTCCTGCTGCCCGGCCAGCGCGATGCTCAGCAGCGTCGGCACAGTCCTGTCAGGGGATCGGCCGCCACTGGGAGGATTGCCATGACCACGCGTTCGCGGCCCGGCCTGTGCGCCGGCGTTGCCCTGATCGCCCTCGTCGCCGGGCCGGCCTTCGCCGAAACCCCCGACATTGAAGCGCGCATGAGCGCGATCGAGAGCCGCATGGCGGCGCTCACCGGCGAACTTGAAGCCACCCGCGCGGAAAACGCCTCGCTCCGTAGCGAGCTCGCCGAAACCCGCGCCAAGGCATCGCCGTCACCTGCGGACGGTTTCAAGGTCGGCGGCACCACCATCAAGATCGGCGGCTTCCTCAAAACCGTCGCGACGTTCAGTCGCTGGGACGATGGCGACGTCGCGGGGAATTCGCTCGGCCGCGATTTCTATCTGCCGCAGGCGATCCCCGTGGGCGGCACGCGTGAATCCACCGACAGCGATTTCTCCGCGAAGCAGACGCGCCTGTGGCTGAACCTCTCGACCGACGTCTCCGGCCACACGCTGAAGGGCTATCTCGAAACCGATTTCCAGACCTCTCCCGGCACGCAGGGGTCGGAGCGCACGACAAACGGCTACAACCTCGCGCTGCGCCGCGCCTGGGTCCAGTTCGACAATCTCCTCGTCGGCCAGGACTGGTCGACCTTCCAGTATGTCGGCGCACTCCCGGAGAGCACGGATTTCGTCGGCCCCACCGAAGGCACCGTCTTCGTCCGCCAGCCGCTCGTCCGCTACACGGCGAAGTTGACACCTGCCCTGGCGCTCAGCGTCTCCGCCGAAAACGCCGAGTCCGCGACTATTTCGTCTACTTCCCCCACCCTTACGGAAAACGACGACGATCGCCTCCCCGACTTCGCGGCACGCCTCACCTACACCGCCCCCTTCGGCGAACTCTCTCTCGCCGGACTGTTCCGCCAACTGTCGGTCGATAACGGCACCGTCTCCGACAAGGCCGCCGCCTGGGGCATCAGCGCCGCTGGCAAGATCATGTTCGGGCCGGAAAAGCGCCACGACCTACGCTTCATGGCAACCTACGGAGACGGCATCGGCCGCTACGTCGGCCTGAACTTCGCCCCCGACGCGGTGTACGACAGCCTGACGGGGAGCGAGCTGGAAACGGTGAAGACCTTCGCGGCGCTCGCTGCCCTGAAGCTCGGCTGGACCCCAACGCTGCGCTCCACCTTCATGGCCGGCTACCAGAACGCCAGCTATCCTTCGCCGGCGCCGCTCACGGCGAACGACAAGGCGTGGAGCCTTGCCGCAAACCTGTTCTGGTCGCCGGTGAAGGCGCTCGATCTCGGCGTCGAATACCGCCACGGCGAACGCGAGTTGCTGAACGGACTTGCAGGACAGCTCAATCGTCTGGAATTTGCAGCCAAATATAATTTCTGAGGGAGAGGGAACAGGGACATGGCAACCGCTTACGACAGCATCCCCAAGCACCATAAGGCGACGCAGAACGAAAAGCTCGTCATCGCCGCATCGTCGCTGGGCACCGTTTTCGAATGGTATGATTTCTACCTTTACGGCCTTCTGGCGCTTTACATCTCGTCGCACTTCTTCTCGGGCGTCAACGAGACCACGGGCTTCATCCTCGCGCTCGCAGCGTTCGCGGCGGGTTTCGCGGTGCGGCCGTTCGGCGCCATTTTCTTTGGGCGCATCGGCGATCTCGTGGGGCGCAAGAACACGTTCCTCGTCACGATGGGCATCATGGGTCTGTCGACGTTCGCGGTCGGCCTGTTGCCTTCCTATGGCACGATCGGCGTGGCCGCGCCCTTCATCCTTGTTGCGCTCCGTCTGCTGCAGGGCCTCGCGCTCGGCGGCGAATACGGCGGTGCGGCGACATATGTCGCCGAGCACGCACCCAACCACAAGCGCGGCCTCTACACCAGCTGGATCCAGACCACGGCGACGCTCGGCCTGTTCGCCGCGCTCCTCGTCGTCATCGGCATCCGCACCTTCATGGGCGAGGAAGCCTTCGCCGACTGGGGCTGGCGGATTCCGTTCCTCGTTTCGATCATCCTGCTCGCGGTTTCGATGTGGATCCGCATGCAGCTTTCCGAAAGCCCGGTCTTCCAGAAGATGAAGGACGAGGGCACCACCTCGAAGGCGCCGCTCACCGAGGCATTCGGCAAGTGGGGCAATCTGAAGTGGGTACTGATCGCGCTGATGGGTGCGGTCGCGGGGCAGGCAGTGGTCTGGTACACAGGCCAGTTCTACGCGCTATTCTTCCTTGAAAAGACGTTGAAGGTGGACGGCGCGACCGCCAACATCCTCATCGCGATCGCGCTTGCGCTCGGCACGCCGTTCTTCATCTTCTTCGGCTGGCTGTCCGACAAGATCGGCCGCAAGCCCATCATCCTGACCGGCTGCCTGATCGCGGCGCTCACCTACTTCCCGTTGTTCGGTGCGCTCACGAAGGCGGCGAACCCGGCGCTTGCGGCAGCGCAGGCGGCGGCTCCGATCAGCGTGACAGCAAATCAGGACGAGTGCTCGTTCCAGTTCGATCCGATCGGCAAGAACAAGTTCGATAGCTCAAGCTGCGACATTGCCAAGGCCTATCTCGCGAAGGCCGGTCTCAACTACAAGAACGTGGAGGCGCCCGCGGGTACCGTCGCCGAAATCCACATTGGCGGCACGACCATCGCGGCGCCGAACGCGGCCGCTGTGACGGGCGCGGACCGCGCGGAGGCGATTACCGCCTTCCAGGCCCAGGTGAAGAGTGCGCTCGGCGATGCCGGCTACCCGGCTGCTGCGGACCCGGACCGGATCGACAAGCCGATGGTGGTGGCGATACTGTTCTTTCTCGTGCTGCTCGTGACGGCGGTGTACGGCCCGATCGCGGCGCTTCTGGTGGAGCTGTTCCCCAGCCGCATCCGTTACACCTCTATGTCGCTGCCGTATCACATCGGCAACGGCTGGTTCGGCGGCTTCCTGCCGACCACCGCCTTCGCGATGGTCGCGGCGACGGGCGATATCTACTACGGCCTCTGGTATCCGGTGGTGGTGGCAGTGATCACGCTCGTGGTCGGGCTTCTGTTCCTGCCGGAAACCTTCCGCCGCAACATCGACCAGTAAACGTACCCCACGTGAAACCGGGCGGCGATGGCAGCATCGCCGCCCATTTCTTGCCCGCTTGACTCCGACAAGCGGCCCGCCTAAGTCACGCGCCTTCGCAAGCGGCTCTGCCGCCCGTGGCCCCTTCGTCTAGCGGTCTAGGACGTCGCCCTCTCACGGCGAAAACACGGGTTCGAGTCCCGTAGGGGTCACCAGATACCGTCCACGGACGTCCATTTTCGTCCGCCAAGTGACTGGTTTTTCTGCATTATTTTTGCTATGGTGTCCGCAGGAGTTCGGGCAAATCGATACCATGCCGCGTCAAGTTCATGGTACTTTTCTTGGTATCGAGTTGCCCTCCTGAAGGAGGTACCATGCGACTTTCGGCGCTGGCGGTCCGCAACGCGAAATCGCGCGAGAAGCCCTACAAGCTCGGCGACGGCGGCGGGCTCTACCTGCTTGTGAAGCCGAGCGGGACGCGTCTGTGGCGGATGAACTACGCGTATATGGGGCGGCAGAACACGTTGTCGTTCGGAGAGTGGCCGCTCATTGGCCTCGCCGAGGCACGTGAGAAGCGGGAAGAGGCCAAGCGACACCTCGCCGCCGGGCTCGACCCCTCCGAGGAGCGCAAGCTGGAGCAGATGCGCGCCGAATTTGCCGCGAGCAACACGTTCCGTGCCGTTGCCGAGGAGTGGTTCCTCAAGAACGAGCGCGAAGGCCTATCGCCGGTCACGCTCGCAAAGAACCGCTGGCTTCTCGACAAGGCCTACGTGACGCTTGCGAATCGGCCGATCTGCCAGATTGGGGTGCAGGAAGTGCTTCTGGTGCTCCGCCGCATCGAAGCGGCAAAGCACTATGAAAGCGCCAAGCGGATGCGCAGTGTCATCAGCCGCGTGTTCCGCTATGCCATTGCCACGGCCCGCGCTGATCGGGATGTCGCGGCGGACCTGCGTGGTGCTTTGGTGACGCCCAAGGTCAAGCATCTTGCTGCGATCACCGATCCGGCCGAGGCGGGTGTTCTTATGCGGGCCATCGCCGGCTACGCGGGTCATACCATCACGAAAATTGCGCTGGAGATGTCCGCGCACATGTTCGTGCGGCCGGGCGAGCTGCGTCAGGCCGAGTGGTCTGAGTTCGACTTCGACAGGGCGCTGTGGGTGCTTCCGGCCGAAAAGATGAAGATGCGCCGTGCGCATCGCGTGCCGCTGTCGCGGCAGATGCTGGCACTTATCGACCAATTGAAGCCGCTCACCGGGCACGGTCGGTATGTGTTTCCGTCGTTTCATACACCGCGCCGCCCGATGTCGGAAAACACCGTGAATACGGCGCTGAGGCGTCTGGGCTACGCTCAGGATGAGATGACGGCTCATGGGTTCCGGGCGATGGCGGCAACGCTGCTGAACGAAATGAGCATCTGGAACGCCGACGCCATCGAGCGGCAACTGGCCCACATGGAGAACAACGGCGTACGACGAGCCTACACGCGTGGCGAGTACTGGGAAGAGCGCGTGCGCATGATGCAGCACTGGTCCGATTACCTTGACCGGCTCCGTGATGGCGCAAAGGTCATCAAGGCGAAGTTCGGAGCGGCCTGAATGGGCCGATGCACGAACCCGCTGCGCGGGAGTGGTGCTAGTGGTGAGGTAACAGCAACGCCGCG
>NZ_CAXBBQ010000011.1:0-77280 GCF_963974575.1 uncultured Sphingosinicella sp.
TTTGTCGCTCTCGCCTCAATCAAGCTATGGATACCCTTTGTCCACGAAACCTAAGACACACGCGGAACAATCCGCCGTTTCCTTCGCTTTATTGGCTCAGGTTCAGCACCTGAGCCAATAGAGGGAGTTCGCCATGAATCTCATACTCGTGCTTATTGTCGGCGGTCTGATCGGCTGGGTAGCCAGCATGATCATGCGTACGGATGGCCAGCAGGGTCTTTTTCTCAATATCGTCGTTGGCGTGGTCGGCGCACTTATCGCCGGCTTCCTGCTCGGCGGTGGTGCGTCCATCCTGAACGCGCCGCTTAACCTCGTGACCATCCTGTGGTCGCTGCTCGGCGCGGTTGTGCTGCTCGCGATCGTCAATCTGGTTCGTCGCGGCGCTGTCCGCTAGGTCAGATTGCTGCAGATGAAAAGGGCGTCCTTTCGGGACGCCCTTTTTTTGTTCACGCTTCCGAACGGAACTTCAGGATCTTGCCGGGCTCGCGTGGCGGCTCACCCTTGGGCAGCGCGTCGATGTGCTCCATGCCCTCGATCACCTCGCCCCACGCGGTGTATTGACGGTCCAGGAACCGCGCATCATCGAAGCAGATGAAGAACTGGCTGTTTCCCGAATTCGGATTTGCACTCCGCGCCATCGAACAGACGCCCCGCACGTGGGGGATGTCGTTGAACTCCGCCTTGAGATCTGGCTTCTCCGAGCCGCCCATGCCTGTACCGGTGGGATCGCCCCCCTGCGCCATGAAACCGGGGATCACGCGATGGAACACCACCCCGTCGTAAAAGCCTTCGTCGGCGAGCGTCTGGATGCGCTCGACATGGCCCGGCGCCACATCGGGGCGAAGGCGGATTTTCACGTCGCCCGTTGCGAGCGTCATCACGAGTGTATCTGCGGTCACGGCCTGTCCTTTTTGCTGATATAGGGGCTTGCCGCGTCCCTAGCCGTTGGGCAAAAGCACGCGCAAGTGAATAAGGGCGGTTAGCTCAGTTGGTAGAGCATCTCGTTTACACCGAGAGGGTCGGCGGTTCGAGCCCGTCACCGCCCACCATTTTCTTGTTCGCAGACGTCCGCATTCGTCTGGACAAACCCCAGAAATCCTAGGATTATCGCCCCACATTGGCCGGGGGCGTTCGCAGTTGTTCGCCAGCAGCCTGTGCCATTTGGGGGTATGTTCAGGGGTATCTCGAAATACCCCGCCAGAAATACCCCCAGAAATGCATTTGGGGGATTTGAGCCATGGCACTTACCGACGTCGCGATCCGCAACGCCAAACCTGCCGCCAAGCCGTACAAGATGAGTGATGCGGCCGGACTTTACCTGCTTGTCACCCCATCGGGCGGGCGGCTGTGGCGGGTTAAGTTTCGGGTGGCAGGCAAGGAAAAGCTCCTGTCGCTGGGTGGCTGGCCGGAAGTCAGCCTGGCCAACGCGCGGAAGGAACGAGACAAGGCACGGGAGGCGCTCGCCGCTGGAGCCGATCCTGCGCGTGAGAAGCAGCACGCCAAGCACCGCGCCAAGGTTTCGGCCGCCAACACCTTTGGCGAGATCGCACAGGAGTTCATCGACAAGCGCCGCCGTGAAGGCATGTCCGCGTCCACGGCCGACAAGTCCGAATACTATATCGGGCGCATGGGGCCGGTCATCGCCCGGATGCCCATTACCGAGATTGCCGCGCCGGACCTGTTGGCGGTGTTGCGGCGTATCGAAGCGAAAGGCAACTACGAGACCGCCCGGCGCGTGCTGCAACTTTCGGGCCGCGTCTTCCGATACGCCATTGCCACCGCGCGTCTGGTATCGGACCCCAGCCGCGACTTGCGCGGCGCGCTCACCGCACCCCAGCCCAAACATTATGGCGCGATCATCGAAGCGAAACGGGCGGGCGAGCTGCTCCGGTCCATCGAAGGATACGACGGGTACGCCCTTACGAAGATCGCCATGCAGCTATCGGCCAATGTTTTCGTCCGGCCGGGGGAGCTGCGCCACGCCGAATGGTGTGAAATCGAACTGGAAGGCGCGCTCTGGACCATCCCGGCCACGAAGATGAAGATGCGTAAGGCTCACCAAGTGCCCCTCTCCCGGCAATCGGTGGAGCTGTTCCGGCAACTTTACGAGATCAGCGGACCGTCGGGATATGCCTTCCCGTCCATCCGCACCCGGACCCGCCCTATGAGTGAAAACACCATCAATGCAGGCCTGCGACGGCTGGGGTTTTCAGGCAGCGAAATGACCGCGCACGGCTTTCGCGCGATGGCTTCCACGCTGCTGAACGAAAGCGGGAAGTGGCATCCTGATGCTATCGAACGCGCCCTTGCCCATGGAGACGAAGACAAGGTCCGCGCCGCTTATCATCGCGGCACGCATTGGAAGGAGCGTGTGGAAATGGCACAATGGTGGTCGGACTATCTCGACCAGCTTCGGAATGGGGCGGAGATCGTCCCCTTGCGCAGCCAATCATTGGCCTGATTACTTCGATGGGCGCATTTCCCGAAAATAATCCGCTATTCGCGTGGAACTATTGAATATTCCTGATCTGTTCCCATACTCTTGACGGGGGATAGGCAGGCCAGCCGATAAGCGCGCATCCCACGTGTTTCCCCGCTTTAACATGGGGCCGCAAGGGAAGCGGATTGGGCAACGACACCAAGAAAACAGATTCTCCGACAGGGGCGATGCGCGAAGGCCTTTGGGGTGCAGCGCAAAAGCAGTTGACTGAACTCCGCGACCACTTGGTGGAAAACGGCGTTTCACCATTGCCCGCTCCGCTTGTTCCCAAGGATCAAAACAGGCCGGGCCGCGACTGGCTTCCTAAACCTGAATGGATCAGCGGTGGGGATGCTTTTGAAATACTTCGCCTGCAAACCGAGCCATATCAGTATGCACCTGCCATTGCGCGCATATGCAACATTATCGCCGGTCAATGGGACATCGAAGAATCCGGCCTAAATTATGCCTTGGCCAGTCTTCCACCAAGTCACAAACTTCTGCGCGATTTTGCCGTCGGCTCCAATCAGTGGTTTCTGGCGCTTTATAGGTTGCTGACTTTGAAAGGCGCTGAAATCATTGAAGATTGGGAGGGGCTAGTTTCCGACCTTTATGAGTGGATCGTAATGTATGATGACCTTCGAATACGGCTGCCCTATGTATTTGATGGGGCATTAACGCTCGACTGGCACTACCATCATTATTCACTGCCGGAGGCCAAGCAGGAACCAATCTGGTCCTTTCCCAAAGCAATGGCCTGGATCGCGACTAGGGATTATCTAGCGCTGGCACGAATGGGCCATTTCCGCCGCCCCGAAGATGACGATGAGGCAGTCGCTCAGGACGGGGTCTGCAATTATAATACACAGGCCTTAGGCTGGCTGCATACGGCTATAACATTCGCCCATTGCGAATGCGGCGCTCGTCGTGATTTTGGATTCGAAGCGATCAAGCATTGCACGTGCATCTCTGTCGCCTGGGAAGAACTGGTTCGATTCAAGGGCGGGCTCTCACCGAACACACCGGAACTTGTTTTCAATATTCAGGAGGGCTGGCTATCGATGACTTGGCCGGACGGCGCGAACGATATTCGGTTCCTTCGTCGGGATATTCTGGATCGCTGGCCTGCTTTGCCAGCCGATCAGCTGGAAGCCTCTGCAACCGAACATTCAACAATGACGGGCGAACAGCAATGCCGAGACTGGTTGGTGAAGGAGTTTGCCGCCGATCCCAATAAGCGGCGCTCAAAAGGCGACTTTCGTAAAGCCGCACTAGCGGCATTTGCAGGTCGATTGTCGGAACGCGGGTTCAATTTGCGGGTCTGGCCCGAACTGGCTCGTGAACACGGCCGCGATGGCGCTGGAGCAAAGCGAAAATCATAGCGACGAATCGAATCGCCAGTTTATCGAGACCGCTATTCGATCGATTTTCCACCGCCGATGTTTGACCTCGTTCCACATGCAACGAGGTGTTTCCATGCCGTCCGAAAAGCCCGAACTCCCCAAGATCGCCTATAGCATCCGGGAGGCCTGCCACGTGTCCAGCCTGGGCAGGACCACGATTTACCATCACATCGCTGCGGGCCGCTTGCGAGCGAATCGTATTGGTGGCCGCGTCGTCATCCCAGCGGAGAGTCTGAACGCGCTGATCGAAGGACAGGCCTAACCGCCATGCCCGCCCGCCGGGTCAACCCTAACCGGGTGAAGCTGCACCGCAGCTACAGCGTCGATGAACTCGCCCGCTGCTGCGACGTACACAAGAACACCGTGCGGCATTGGCAGGCCAAAGGGCTGGAGCCTATCGACAAAGCCCGTCCCATCCTGTTCCAGGGCAGAGCGATCCGGGCCTTCCTGTCCGAACGCAATGCCAGCCGGAAGCGCCCATGTCCGGCCGGAACGTTCTATTGCTTCCGCTGTCGCACGCCTCGCCCCCCGGCGCTGGGCATGGTGGATTTCGTGCCGATCCGCCCCGGCAGCGGCAACTTGCGGGCGCTGTGCGCGTGCTGCGAGACGATCATGCACCGGCGGGCGCGGGAAGCGGAGATCGCCAGCATCATGCCCGGCTGCACCGTCCAATTCGCGCAAGGCCAGCCAAGCCTAAGTGGGCACCCCGCCCCTTCCCTGAACTGTGACTTCAAGCGGAAAGGCTAACCATGGCAAAACACAACGCATCGAACGAACGGGTGAAGCGCGAATATTTCCGCTTTTTGGCCGAAGCGAAGGGCCGCGACACGGCGACCATCGACCGGGCGGCCAAGTCGCTGGCGCGCTTTGAAGACAGTACGGGGCATAAGGGCTTCAAGCGGTTTCACCGCGAACAGGCGGTCGCCTTCAAAAGGCGGCTGGGCCTCGCCGTGAACGCGGGGTCGGGCGAGCGGCTCAGTAAGGCGACGGTGCAATCGACCTTGCGCGATCTGAAGGCCTTTTTCGAATGGCTGGCGCGGGAGCCTGGCTTTCGCTCGCATGTCGAATACGCCGACGCGGACTATTTCAACCTGAGCGAGAAGGACTCTGCCATTGCCCGCGCCCGGCGCGAGAAGGCCGTCCCCACGCTGGAACAGGTGCGCCACGTCCTGTCCGCAATGCCGGTCGCCACCGTACTGGAACGGCGCGACAGGGCGCTGGTGGCGTTTGCCGCGATCACGGGCGCGCGCGTCATGGCGCTGGCGACCTTCCGGCTGGGGCATGTCAATCTCCAGGCTGGCTACGTGGAACAGGACGCGCGCACCGTGGCGACGAAGTTCGCCAAGACCTTCCGCACCGTGTTCATGCCCGTTTGCGAGGGCGCGCAGGAAATCGTCGCGGGCTGGGTGGCAGAGCTTCGCGAGTCGCACTTATGGGGGCCGGACGACCCTCTGTTTCCGGCTACCGCCATGGGTTTGGACGAAAGCGGCGGTTTCCGGCGGCAGGGCCTTGCCCGCCATGGCTGGGCGTCGAGCAGCCCCATCCGGGAGGTGTTCCGCAAAGCCTTCGAAGGTGCGGGCCTGCCCTATTTCAACCCGCACAGCTTCCGCGACATGCTGGTGCGCCACGCGATGATGCTGGGCCTGTCGCCTGAAGAAATGAAGGCGTGGAGCCAGAACCTTGGCCACAGCGACGTGCTGACGACGTTCACCAGCTACGGCACCGTGCCGCTGCATCGGCAGAGCGAATTGATCCGGGCGCGGGCAGCGACAGAAGACGCAGTTGGGAAATTAGCTTTGGCAGTCGATCCCGCCTTGGTGGCGCAAGTGCTCGCAGCGATACAGAATTTGCCCGGCAAGGGGCTGGGTTAACCCCTTGGCGTTCCGCCTTACTCGCTGCTAAGCCTTTCCTATATCAGGGGCAGACGCGTGCAATTATTCAATAGCAAGACGATTCAGCGCCATATCGCCCGCGCGGCGGACCCCGATCCTACGAAGATGGAAATTCTGCGCCAGTGGGGCGACATAATTCGCGACCGTTCAATTGAGACGCAAAAGGAGACCGCCCTTCACGGCAATTTCAAGCAGCGGATCATTTGTGAAGTGCTGGGCTATCAGGATTTCAATGATAGCGGCCAATGGACCGTTGACGTGGAGGCTCAGATTGGTGCGGGATCGGTTGACTTGGCATTCGGCCGTTTCAGCAAAAGCGAACGCCGGATTATTGCCCCTTTCGAACTGAAGGGCGCAAAGACCAAGAACCTAGATGCTATCATGCCCGGCCGGGCCAAAACTCCGGTACAGCAGGCTTGGGAGTACGCCAGCGACAATGTCGGCACAAAATGGGTGCTGGTCTCGAACTATCTGGAAATCCGTCTCTACAGCTATGCCGACGGGCGGCAATTCCATGAAAGCTTCGATCTGGCGAAGTTGCATGATCCCGTCGAATACCACCGTTTCATGTTGCTGCTGTCAGCCGAACACCTGTTGTCCGGGCAGACTCTGGCGATTCTGGAAGAAAGCCGGAAGGAAGACCGCGACATCACGGCACGGCTCTATGCCGACTACCGAACCCTGCGAAGCGATTTGATAGGCGCTGTTCGGACGGCCTTGCCCGAAGGCGACCCACTCGAAGCTATCCGGCTGGGCCAGACCATTCTGGACCGGGTGCTGTTCATCGCCTTTGCAGAAGACAACGGCCTGCTGCCCGATGACAGCCTATTAAACGCCTTCCAGCACCGCGACCCCTATAATCCCAAACCCGTCTGGCAAACATTTCTGGGCCTCTTTAACGCGATTGATCGGGGCAACGACCACCTTAAAATCCCGCGTTACAACGGGGGTTTGTTCCAGCCGAACACCGCGATTGATGCCCTGGCCATTCCCGACCACATTTGCGAGGGCTTCAAGCGGCTGGCGGAATATGACTTTGCCAGCGAAATTTCCGTCACCGTACTGGGCCACATATTCGAGCAATCGATTGCCGATATGGAGCAGCTTCAGGCCGAGGCGCTGGGCGAAGCGCCGGTGGAGAAGAAGGCCAGCGGCACCAGCGGGCGGCGCAAGCGTGATGGCGTGGTCTATACCCCCGACTATGTGGCACGCTTCATTGTGGACCAGACGCTTGGCGCGCACTGCAAAGAGATTTTTGCCGAAATCCTTGTGCAGTATGCGGCCAAAGGCGCGAAGGCAGGAGACAACCCAATCTCATGGAAGTCCGCCAAAGCAGAACGGGCGGCTTGGGAAGCGTATTTGAAGCGCCTCACGTCGTTGCGCATTGTCGACCCTGCGTGCGGATCGGGCGTCTTCCTGATCATGGCCTTTGATTACCTCAAGGCAGAATTACAGCAAGTGAATACCAAGCTGGCCGAACTGTCAGGTGTCGGCCAACTTTTCGATCCAGACAGCGAAATCCTGACACACAACCTGTTCGGCGTGGACGTGAACAGCGAAAGCGTCGAAATCGCCAAGCTAAGCCTGTGGATCAAGACAGCGCGGCGCGGTAAGGTACTGGACAGCTTGGATGCCAACCTACGCGTCGGCGATAGCCTGATCGAAGACAGCAGCTTTGCCTATCGCAGCCACGGCTTCGAATGGAAAACCGCCTTCCCCGACATATTCGCGGCGGGCGGCTTCGACGTGGTGCTGGGCAATCCGCCCTATGTGCGCATGGAACTGATCAAGCCCATGAAGCCGTGGCTGGAAAAGCGCTATGAAGTCGTTTCCGACCGGGCGGACCTTTATGCCTATTTCTTTGAACGTGGCATCAAGCTGCTGAAGCCCGGCGGGCGGCTAGGCTTCATAAGCAGCAGCACCTTCTTCAAGACTGGATCAGGTGCGCCGTTGCGCGATTTCCTGCGCGCCAGGGCGACGCTGGAAACCGTGGTGGACTTTGGCGACCACCAGATTTTCGAAGGCGTCACCACCTATCCCGCTATCCTGACAATGCGGGCAGGTGGCCCGCCGCCGGGCCATGATCTGCAATTCTGGAAGATTGGCGAAATGCCGACGGGCAGCTTTGCCGATGCCTTTGCCGACGCGGCCAAGCCCTTCCCGCAAGAGGCGCTGGGGCGCGGTTCTTGGGAACTCGAAGGCGATGCCCTGCGCGCCTTGCGGGCGAAGATCACGGAGGGCAAGCCGACGCTGAAGGAAGTCTATGGCTCCCCGCTTTACGGGATCAAGACCGGCCTGAATGAAGCCTTTGTCATCGACACGCCGACCAAGGAAAGGCTTTGCCTTGACGATCCGCGCTCGGCGGAACTGCTGAAGCCTTTTCTGGAGGGCAAGGACTTGAAGCGCTGGCGCGCGGAACCGCGCGGCTTGTGGATCATCTACATTCCCAAAAACCGGGTGCGGATCGATGACTATCCCGCAATCCGGGATTGGCTCCTGCCATTCAAAGACAAGCTGGAAAAGCGCGCCACCAAACAGGAGTGGTTTGAGTTGCAGCAGGCGCAGGAAGGCTATCTTCCCGGATTTGAGGGCGAGAAGATCGTCTATGGTCATTTCCAAGACGCGCCGATCCATAGTTTTGAGCGGACCGGGGCTTTGTCGAACAATAAGACTTACTTTGTGCCCACCAGCGATCGTAGCCTGTTGGCTTTTCTAAATTCCAAGGTCGCATGGTTTTGTTTCACGTCGCGCACAACAGCGGTCCGGGGAGGCTTTTTCGAGGCAACAGCACAACACATGGAAACGTTGCCAATTCCCCCAGCCACCGATTTTCAGCGAGCCGAACTCGGAGAGTTGGGGGAGGCCGCCCAAGCAGCAGCAGGGAAGCGTCGCGCTCTGCAACAGGCGATCACCCGCCGCATTCCAGACCTTGCCGCCGATCCTGCCAATGCCAAGCTGACCGCCAAGCTGAAGGAATGGTGGAACCTGCCCGACTTCACTGCCTTCCAGAAGGAAGTGGAAAAGGCGCTGAAGGCCAAAATCCCGCTTCAGGAACGCAACGAGTGGGAAAACTGGATCACCACCAACCGCGCCGAAATCCACGCCCTGACCGCCGAAATCTCCCGGCTAGAAGCTGAAATCGACGCCAAGGTCTATACCCTGTTCGATTTGACGCCCCATGAAACCGCTTTATTAGAAGCCAACGTCTGAAGCAGCGCGCAGACTGCTGGTGCCGAGCTCTCCGTTGATTCGGTCGAGATTGCCGAACCCGTATGTCCTGCTCGGTTGGGATTGCAGGCGACGCCAACCTAACAACCCGCGTTGTTCGCCTCCAATCCGAGAAAATGGGGGTATAATTGGGGGTATAACTAAATTCATATTGCTTGATAGTGGCTTTAAACTGCCATTTAATGGCATAAATGTGAGCCCGTCACCGCCCACCACCGCATCCCCTCCCGCGGAACTCCGGGACATCCAAAACCGTTGAACGTGAAAGTACAACGGAAGGATGGCGAATGACCGACGTTTTCACGCTGCTAAAGGCAGACCACGATCGTCACCGGGAAATGCTTGCCAAAATCGACGAAACGCATGGCGACAGCCCGGAGAGGCGCGAGCTCTTTGAAGCGTTCCGCATCGAGGTGAGCGCACACGCGAACGCCGAGGAACAATCTTTATACGCCGTCATGCTTGGCGACGCGGATCTTCAGGACAAAGGCCGCCATTCCGTGGCGGAGCACAAGGAGATCGACGATTTCCTGGAAGAGCTCCAGGACACGGACATGTCGAGCCCGGGATGGCTCGCGACCTTCCGAAAGATGAAGCACCGCTACGAACATCATATCGACGAAGAGGAAGACGAAATCTTCAAGGCCGCGGAAGAGGCTCTCTCTCGCTCTTGCGAAAACGACCTCGGCAAGAAATTCGCGAAGCGAAAAACGGCCGAGAAAGCCGAAATCAACGCAGCCTCTTGAAGATGGAATGGTGGGCGCGACAGGGATTGAACCTGTGACCCCTCCCGTGTGAAGGGAGTGCTCTACCGCTGAGCTACGCGCCCGCCGGGTGTACCGGACCGGCGGAGCAGATACGGGTCAGGCCGCTGCCTGTCCAGCCCGTTTCTACCCAAACATGCCCCAAAATGCGAAGGGCGCCGCAGATGCGACGCCCTTCGTTTAAAACCCTTGCGGGCGCGGCCTTAGTTGACCGCGTCCTTCAGGCCCTTGCCGGCCTTGAACTTGGGCTGCACGCTGGCGGCGATCTTCATCGTTTCGCCCGTGCGCGGGTTGCGGCCCGTCGAAGCCTTGCGCTTCGCCGTCGCGAAGGTGCCGAAGCCGACGAGACGAACCTCGTCGCCCTTCTTCAGGGCCTTCGTGATGCTCTCGAACACGGCCTCAACGGCCTTGCCCGCGTCAACGCGCGAAAGACCTGCTGCGTCCGCAACCGAGCCGATAAGTTCCTGCTTGTTCATTCCCTGTACCCCCAAGACGGAAGAGTGGTTGGATCGGCGAATAAAAGCCGGGCGCCATGTAAGTGCCCGGCTTTGTGAGAGTCAAAGGGAAAACCGCAGAAATTGGGGCTTTCCCGAACTTTTTATCGCTTTTCCGTCTCAATGGCGGACGGAAAGGTCCCCAGCCTCCGAAGCCGGCGCCACGGCGGGCGCCGGAAGCACCGGTTCGACCCACTCGATCGGCTCGATGGGGCGTGCCAGCGCCACGGAAAGCACCTGATCGACGTGACTCACGGGACGAATCGTCAGTCCCTCCTTCACGTTGGCCGGAATTTCAGCGAGGTCCTTCTCGTTCTCCGCCGGAATGAGCACGGTGGTAATCCCCCCGCGCAGCGCAGCGAGCAGCTTCTCCTTGAGACCGCCGATCGGCAGTACGCGGCCGCGCAGCGTCACTTCGCCGGTCATCGCCACCTCCTTGCGTACCGGAATCCCGGTCAGCGTCGAGATGATCGAGGTGACCATGGCGACACCGGCTGACGGCCCATCCTTGGGCGTCGCGCCTTCCGGCACGTGCACGTGGATGTCCTTCACCTGGAACACCGTCGGCTTGATGCCGTATTGCGGCGCGCGCGACTTGATGAACGAGTTCGCGGCCTCGATCGATTCCTTCATCACGTCGCCGAGCTTTCCGGTCGTGCGGATCGCGCCCTTGCCGGGCACCGTCACCGCCTCGATCGTCAGCAGTTCGCCGCCGACCTCGGTCCACGCAAGGCCCGTGGTCGCGCCGACCTGGTCCTCTTCCTCGCCGATGCCGAAGCGGAACTTGCGGACGCCCGCATAGTCGCCGAGGTTATCGGGCGTAATCGTGACCTTCTCGGCCTTGCCTTCCAGGATCTGGCGCAGCGCCTTTCGTGCCAGGCGCGCGAGTTCGCGCTCCAGCGTGCGGACGCCCGCTTCCCGCGTGTAGTAGCGGATCAGATCGCGCAGCGCTGCATCTTCGATGGCGAACTCGCCGTCCTTCAGGCCATGCGACTCGATTTGCTTGGGAAGAAGGTGCGCCTTGGCGATCTCCAGCTTCTCATCCTCGGTGTAGCCCGACAGCCGGATGATCTCCATGCGGTCCAGCAGCGGCTGCGGCATGTTGAGGCTGTTCGCCGTCGTCACGAACATCACGTCCGAAAGGTCGTAATCAACCTCCAGGTAGTGGTCGTTGAACTTGGCGTTCTGTTCCGGATCGAGCACCTCGAGCAGCGCCGACGACGGATCGCCCCGGAAGTCCTGACCGAGCTTGTCGATCTCGTCGAGCAGGAACAGCGGGTTCGAAGTACCCGCCTTCTTCAGGTTCTGGATGATCTTGCCGGGCATCGAGCCGATGTACGTGCGCCGATGGCCGCGAATCTCGGCCTCGTCGCGCACGCCGCCCAGCGACTGGCGGATAAACTCGCGCCCGGTCGCCTTGGCGATCGAACGGCCGAGCGAGGTCTTGCCGACGCCGGGCGGGCCGACAAGGCAGAGGATCGGCCCTTTCAGCTTGTTGGCGCGGCTCTGCACGGCGAGGTATTCGAGGATGCGCTCCTTGACCTTGTCGAGGCCGTAGTGATCCTCATCCAGAATCTTCTCAGCCGCCTTGATGTCCTTGCGAACCTTGGTCTTCTTGCCCCACGGCAGCGCCAGCAGCGTGTCGAGATAGTTGCGCACCACCGTGGCTTCGGCCGACATCGGCGACATCGCCTTCAGCTTCTTCAGCTCGCCTTCCGCCTTGTCACGCGCTTCCTTGGAAAGCTTCGCTTTCTTGATCTTCTCGACAAGTTCGTCAACTTCGCTGCGGCCCTCGTCATCACCGTCGCCCAGCTCGCGCTGGATCGCCTTCAGCTGCTCGTTGAGGTAATATTCGCGCTGCGTCTTCTCCATCTGGCGCTTGACGCGGTTGCGGATCTTCTTCTCGACCTGCAACACACCCATCTCGCCTTCCATGAAGCCGAAGACCATCTCCAGCCGCTTCGATGGCGAGCGCTCGGAGAGCAGTGCCTGCTTGTCGGCAATCTTGAGGCTGAGGTTGGACGCGATCGTGTCGGCGAGCCGCGAAGGCGCCTCGATCTGGCCGACCTGCACCACGACTTCCGGTGCCACCTTCTTGTTGAGACGCACATACTGCTCGAAGTGCTTCACGGCCGAGCGCACGAGCGCTTCAAGATCGGCCTCGTCGGCGTCCTCTTCCTCGACCGGGTCGACATCCGCCTCCAGATACGCGTCCTCGACGCGCACTGTTTTCACTTCAGCGCGGTGCTGCCCCTCCACGAGCACCTTCACGGTGCCGTCGGGCAGCTTCAGCAGCTGCAGCACCGTCGCGACGGTGCCGACATCATAGAGATCCTTGCCTTCGGGGTCTTCCTCGGCAGGGTCGCGCTGCGAGAGCAGCAGGACGTTCTTGTTCGCCGTCATCACCGCTTCGAGCGCCGCGACGGACTTTTCGCGCCCCACGAACAGCGGCACGATCATCTGCGGGAAAACCACGATGTCGCGCAGCGGGAGGACGGGATAGGTCTCGGTCATTCTTTCAACAACTCCACTCTCAGGCGCGTCACCAAGGGCAGCGCGCGCCTCTTTGTGTGCCAATATGGGCACGGTCGCGGCGCTGCACAATGGCGACCCTACATGCTTTCACTGAAGAGGGAGTGAATTCCTCGTTTCGCAAACGAAAAGAGCGGACCCGCCGAGCCCGCCCTTTCCCTGTCGATTACACGGCTGAAATCAGAAGGCGACCGTGACCGTGCCGCTGATCGTGCGCGGGGCGCCAATCTGCACGAACGGTGCGCTGCTGCTCTGCTGCAGGCCGCCGCCGAAACCGCCGACATAGAACTCGTCGAACAGGTTGTAGACGTTCAACTGGAAGAAGGTCTTGTCGTTAAGACCCAGGAATTCCAGGTTGAGGCGGGCATCGAGGTTGACCAGCGTGTATGCGGGCGCCTTGGCCGGGAACACTTCCACACCGCCCAGCACGAGGGGCAGGTTGGTGTCGAACAGGTAGCGCGGCCCTGTGCGCTTGGCCGTCACGCCGACATCGACCGGACCCAGCGTACCGCGAACCGTACCGCCGTAGCTGTAGGACGCGGAGCCGGATTCGCGGTTGCCCTTGGTTTCCACGAAGGTATCGGGACCGGTCTGCAAGTCGCTCTTTATCTCCGAGTCGTTCAGCGATCCGAAGACATAGAACTGCAGTTCAGGCAGTGCCTGCCAAGCGACGCTGGCGTCGATACCCCGCTTGTCGACCTTGCCGAGGTTTCGATACACAGAACGCTCCAGTTCAGGATCATAGGCCTCTGCCACGCGATCTTTGTATTTGGTCAGCCAGCCGGCGATCTGCGCCTGGATTGTCCCCGACCTGTAGCGCAGGCCAAGGTCGAGGCTATCGGTCGTTTCCGGCACCGGCTTGATGCCCTCCACGTCCGCCCCGAAGAACAGCGAGTTGTAGAGCTGGTCGGTACTCGGCACCGAGAGGCCTTTCGCGTAGCTGGCGAAGGCGCTGATGTTCGGCGTGAAGTCGTAGATCGCGCCGAGGTTCGGCAGCAGCTTGTCGTATTTGTACGTGCGCGACTGCGGCGGCGACACGGTCGGATTGGCGGCCGCATAGTCGTCGTTGACCGGCGAATCCTTGCCGAAGCAATCGACGAAGCCGTTGGCCGATGTCGTGAAGCAATACTGGTTCAACTCGCGCTTGAAGAACGGCGCGCGAAGCCCGAGGTTCACGGTCAGCGCGTCAAAGAACTCGCCGCGATATTCGGCCGAGAACTGGTTCAGGATCGCATACGACTTGCGGTCGCGCTTCATCAGGACCGTACCGTTCACGTCGACCAGCGGATCGTTGATCGGGAACACGTCGACGGGCTCGCCATTCCCCTGCAGCAAGCCGACCTGACCGGTCTGCCGGTGGCGGGCGCGGTCGTAAGTGTAAGCGAAACGGACAGTGTGGAACTCGTTGATGTCGTAACGCAGCGAGGAGATGACACCGATGCGGTTGGTGCGCGTCTGGCTCGGTGTCAGAACGCTGACTTCATCCAGAAGATCACCGTCCCCGTTCAGGTCCATTCCGAAATAGGGACGGCCGCCCATATAACCGGCGAGGCCGTTGTTCAGCCGCTCGCGCGCATTGCTTGTGCCGCCGCCATTGGCCTTCACGTACTGGAAGCTGGGATCAACCGTCAGCACCAGTCCATCCGAGAGCGTGAAGCGCGAAGACCCGCGGATGTTGCCCGTGTTCGAAGGATTGTAACGGCGGTCGAACTCGGTGCCGCAACCATTCGTCAAATCGGCGACGCCGGGTGTTGCGACCGTGTTGACCTGACACGGATAGTTGATGTCGTATTCGCGTTCGTCTTTGTTCCTCGGAAAGCGATTACTCGAACCGCTGCCGACCTCGCGATCTTCGTCCCAACGCAGCGGCAGTGAACCGAAGAAGTTGTTACGGTTCTCGTTGTAGTGGCCGGCGATGGAGACGAAATCACCCTCGGCCCCCAGCGGCTGATAGATGCGGCCGTTGATCTGCTTCTTGTCGACCTTGCCGTAGTTGTTGAACGGATTGTCGTTGGTCGTGCGGCTCGCGGAGATGAAGGCGCGCGTTCCGAACGACGTGAACGCGCCAGTATCGATGGCGGCGAACACGCGGAAGAACTCGAACTCACCCGCCGAACCGGAAACGTGGATGCCGAAATCTTCATTTGGGGCGCGTGTGCGGACGTTGACCGTGCCGCCGGTCGCCGAGGCCGTCGGGCTGTCCATGTCCGTGGTGCCGAGGTTGACGTTGACCTGTTCGATCAGTTCGGGGTCGATCATCTGGTTCGAATAGATGTCGTAGCCACCCGAATCGTTCAACGGAACGCCGTCCAGCGTCAGGCTGACCCGCTGGCTGTTGAAGCCGCGGATGTTGAGTGTACCACCGGAGGAGCCATAGGCGTCGTTGTTCTGGAAGTTGACACCCGGCAGCGTGTTGATCGTGTCGAGGATCGTCTGGCCGGGGTTCTGCCGCTCGATCACTTCCTGTGTAAGCACGCCCTTGGCCTTCGGGGTATCAGGTATGATCACGCCCGCGACATCGCGTGATACCGATCCGGTCACAATGATCACATCGTCATCGAAGTCGATCGAGCCGGTGGACTGGGCGAGCGCGGTTGCGGGCAGCAAGAATGCCGCCACCCCAACACTGCGGAGAAGCATGGACCTCATCTGGAATATCCCCTTGAATGAATACTGGCACTGGACGGCCGCGCCGACGGCGGACCCTGCCGCTTGCGCGGGCGCTTGATGACCATCAAGTTTTACAGACCGGTGACAGGATTGTGCATTGCAGCAACCCGCCACGGCTTTGAAGGGGATATTACAGGCAGTTTGTACGGACGTGACTGCGGCACAGGCAATATCCCATAAAGATCAATAGGTTATTACCTGTTACGCAAAAGCCACAATGCTCGGTAAAATCGAGCTACAAGGAAGCCGGAACGGCTGCCTCTACGATCGTCAAACGGCTCAGGCAGCGTCGCCCGAGACCTTCTCCTTGGTCTTCTTCGCGAAGACCTTCACAGGCTCCTTGTTCCCGCCGACCACATCCTTGTCGATGCGAATCTCATCGACATCGTCGAAGCTCGGCAGGTCGAACATGGTATCGAGCAGGATGCCTTCCATGATGGAGCGCAGGCCGCGCGCGCCGGTTTTGCGCTCGATGGCCCGCTTCGCGATCGCCATCAGCGCATCGTCGGTGAACGCGAGCTTCACGTTCTCCATCTCGAACAGCTTCTGATACTGCTTCACGAGCGCGTTCTTCGGCTCGGTGAGGATCTGGATCAGCGCCTTTTCGTCGAGATCCTCAAGCGTCGCGATCACCGGAAGGCGGCCGACGAACTCGGGGATCAGACCGAATTTCAGCAGGTCTTCCGGCTCGCAGTTCTTCAGCACCTCGCCCGTGCGGCGTTCGTCCGGCGCGGCGACATAAGCGCCGAAGCCGATCGACTTGCCCTGCAGACGGTCCGCGATGATCCGTTCAAGGCCCGCGAAGGCGCCGCCACAGATGAACAGGATGTTCGTGGTGTCGACCTGCAGGAACTCCTGCTGCGGGTGCTTGCGGCCGCCCTGCGGCGGAACGCTCGCGGTCGTGCCTTCCATGATCTTCAAGAGCGCCTGCTGCACGCCCTCGCCCGAGACATCGCGCGTGATCGAGGGGTTGTCGGCCTTGCGGCTGATCTTGTCGATCTCGTCGATATAGACGATGCCCCGCTGCGCGCGTTCGACGTTGTAGTCGCTCGCCTGCAGCAGCTTCAGGATGATGTTCTCGACATCCTCGCCGACATAGCCCGCCTCGGTCAGCGTCGTCGCGTCGGCCATCGTGAACGGCACGTCGAAGGTCTTGGCGAGCGTCTGCGCGAGCAGCGTCTTGCCGCAGCCGGTGGGGCCGACGAGCAGGATGTTCGATTTCGCCAGCTCGATCTCGGAGCCCTTGGCGCCGTTGTTGAGCCGCTTGTAGTGGTTATGCACCGCGACCGAAAGCACGCGCTTCGCCTGCGCCTGTCCGATCACATAATCATCGAGGACGTCGCAGATCTCGCGCGGCGTCGGCACGCTGCCGTCGCTTTTCTTGGCGAGCGCACCCTTGGTTTCCTCGCGGATGATGTCGTTGCAGAGCTCGACGCATTCATCGCAGATGAACACCGTCGGCCCCGCGATCAGCTTCCTGACCTCGTGCTGGCTCTTCCCGCAAAAAGAGCAGTAGAGCGTATTCTTGGAGTCGCTGCCGCCGCTGAGCTTGGTCATAAAACGCCTCTTCCGGCCTCCGCGCCGGTTTCTTTGCCGCCTGCCATCCTAGCGCGCACACACGCCGCTTCAATGGTCAATGCAGTCACATTCCCGAAATATATAGCGCCGCCATGCTCAACGGAACGTGAACGGGCGGCCAGCCTGTTCACGCCGCTTTGGCTTCCTCGTCGGCGGGCGACGGGCGTGTTTCGAACACATCGTCGATAAGGCCGAATGCCTTGGCCTCATCGGCCGACATGAACTTGTCGCGCTCCACGGCAGACTCGATCGTCTCGATCGGCTGCTTGGAATATTTCGCCATCAGTTCGTTCATGCGCGAGCGGATGCGCAGGATTTCACGGGCCTGAATCTCGATGTCGGTCGCCTGCCCCTGAGCGCCGCCAGAGGGTTGGTGGACCATGATCCGCGCGTTCGTCATGGCCATCCGCATTCCCGGCTCTCCGGCCGCGAGGAGGAAAGCCCCCATCGAAGCGGCCTGGCCGATGCACACGGTGCCCACGCGCGGGCGGATGTACCGCATCGTGTCATGGATCGCCATGCCCGCCGTGACGACCCCGCCCGGCGAGTTGATGTACATGAAGATGTCCTTCTTCGGGTTTTCCGATTCGAGGAAGAGGAGCTGCGCCGTGATGAGCGACGCCATGTGGTCCTCGACCTGCCCGGTCACGAAGATGATGCGCTCCCGAAGCAGCCGCGAATAGATGTCGAAGCTGCGTTCGCCCCGGTTCGACTGCTCGATGACGATGGGGACGAGAGCGTTCGTGAGGCTGCTGACGGGATCGATCATGAGTGTCCTTCGCGGGCGTTTGTCTGTTCCGATAACGGGATAGGTCGGCACAGGCGCGCCCGCTGTCAAGTGGGCGAAGTGGAGGCGAAGGAAGCCCGGGGGTCGGCATGGCCGCCCCCCGGCGTCAGTTCGCTCGGTTCAGGCCTTCGCGGCTTTCTTGGCCGGGGCCTTTTTCGCTGGCTTTTTCTCCGGTTCCGCATCGGCTTCCGCCTTTGCAGCCGTTTTCTTGGCGGCGGGCTTCTTTTCGGCCTTCACCGCGTCTTCTTTCGGCTCGGCGTCTGCCGCCTTCGCCGTCTTCTTGGCAGCCTTTTTAGGCTTGCCCTCCCCATCCGCGTGATCGTGGTCGTGATGGTCGTGTCCGCAGCCCGGGCCATGGACGTGACCGGTCGGCGTCTCGTCGTCGTCCTCGATCGCCTGCTGCAGGTCTTCGCGGCTGACGCTGCGCTCGGTCAGTTCGGCCTTGCCGAGGAGCACGTCGACGACCTTGTCCTCATAGAGCGGCGCGCGGAGCTGCGCGGCGGCCATGGCGTTTTCCTGGAAATATTTCACGACCTGCTGCTGCTGGCCCGGATAGCGCGCGGCTTCCTGGCCGATCAGGCGGTTCATCTCGGCCTGCGTGACGTTCACGCCTTCCTTCTGACCGATTTCGGAGAGGAGCAGGCCAAGGCGCACGCGGCGCTCGGCGATGCGGCGATACTCGTCCTTGTCGTTCTCAAGCTCGGCAACCGCGGCGGCCGGGTCCGCCTCATGGCTCGCCTCGTGCTCCAGCTGCGCCCAGATCTGGCCGAACTCGGCCTCCACCATCGTCGGCGGCACGTCGAAATCGTGGTTCGCGGCGAGGTGATCGAGCAGCTTGCGCTTCAGGTGCGTGCGGGTCATGCCCTGCAGCTCGGCGGAAATCTGGTCCTTCAGGATTTCCTTGAGTTTGTCGAGGCTCTCAAGGCCGAGGTTGGTCGCGAGCGTATCGTCGATCGCGGCTTCCTGCGGCTGGCGCACTTCGGTGACGAGCACGTCGAACACCGCCGGCTTACCCTTGAGATAGGCGACGTTGTAATCTTCGGGGAAGTTCACTTCGACCTTCACCTTGTCGTTCGCCTTGACGCCGACAAGCTGGTCTTCGAAGCCGGGGATGAGGCGGCCGGAGCCGATCTCGATCTGCATCCCCTCGCCCTTGCCGCCTTCGAACTCCTCGCCCTCGACCGTGCCGACGAAGTCCATGACGACGACATCGCCCGTCTGCGCCTTGTAGGTCTTCGGCGCGGCGTCGAAACGCTTTTGCTGGTCCGCAAAGCGCTTCAGCGCGTCTTCGATCTCCGCATCGCTCGGCTCAACGACGAGCTTTTCGAGCGCGATGCCCTCGATGTTCACCGACGTGATTTCCGGGAGCACTTCAAGCTCGACCGTGAACACGACGTCCTTGCCCTGCGCGTAGTCGTCCGCGAGCGCGACCGACGGCTGCATGGCCGGGCGCAGCTGCTTGTCGGCAACGAGCTTCTGCACGCCTTCCTGCACCGCGCTGTTCAGCGCTTCGCCGTGCATCGCTTCGCCGTGCATCTTCTTCACGAGGTTCTTCGGAACCTTGCCGGGACGGAAGCCGGGCATACGAATCTGGCCGGAGACCTGCGTGATCTGGGCATCGATGCGCGATTCGAGATCCTTGGCGGGGATCGTGACTTCGTACTGGCGCTTCAGGCCTTCGTTCGTCTTCTCGGCAATCTGCATTTCGTCAGTCGGCTTTCGTTCAAGAACCCAAGTATTTGGCCAAAGTCTGGTGCGGGCGAAGGGACTCGAACCCCCACGTCTTTCGACACCAGAACCTAAATCTGGCGCGTCTACCAGTTTCGCCACGCCCGCAGGTCCACCAAGGGGTGACCCCGGCGGCTTCGGCGGCGGTCTATACGCAGGCCCGCGTAAGGTGGCAAGGCTTAGGAGGCGGGCGCTTCCCGCACCGCGCCGATCAGGAACTCGATGTTGCCTTCCGGCCCCTTGATCGGGCTTTCGGTAATCCCGAGCACACGCCAGCCGGGCAGCGCACCGAGCCACGCCTCCACCTCGGCGCAGACACGGGCATGGACGGCAGGTTCGCGCACGACGCCGCCCTTCCCGACCTCGGCTGGGCCGGCCTCGAACTGCGGCTTGATGAGCGCCACAAGCCGGGCGCCCGGCGCGGCGAATTTAAGCGGCGTTTCCAGCACCTTGGCAAGGCCGATGAAGCTGGCGTCGCAAACAATGATGTCGACGCTTTCGGGTATCTGCTCCGCCGTCAGATACCGCGCATTGGTCTTTTCGAGCACCACGACGCGCGGATCCTGCCGCAGCTTCCACGCAAGCTGGTTCGTGCCGACGTCGACCGCATAGACCTTCGCCGCGCCGCGCGTGAGCAAAACGTCGGTAAAACCGCCGGTCGAGGAACCCACATCCATCGCGACCCGCCCCGCGGGATCGATGCCGAAATGGCCGAGCCCCTTTTCGAGCTTGAGCCCGCCCCGCGAGACCCACGGATGATCCTTGCCGCGCACCTCGAGCGCCGCATCCTCAGCGACCGCCTCCCCCGCCTTGGCAACCTTGCGCTCGCCCACAAACACCAGCCCCGCCATGATGAGCGCCTGTGCCTTCGCCCGGCTCTCCACGAGCCCGCGCGAGACGAGAAGCTGATCAATGCGAGTTTTGGGCATCGGCCGTTGTCAGGCCCGCGCGCCCTCGGTGACGTTCGCGCTATTGTGTCGAAGCGCGCTGAGCACCGTCTTCACGATGCCTGCCGCGTCGAGTCCCGCCTCGGCGTACTGTTTTTCCGGGCTGTCCTGCTCCTGGAACACGTCCGGCAGGCGTATGGTGCGGATCTTGAGGCCCGCATCGAGCAGGCCGGTATCCGATGCCATGGTGAGGACATGCGCACCGAGCCCGCCGATGGCGCCCTCCTCCACCGTGACCACCACGTCGTGCGTGGCGGCGAGCTTGCGGATCAGCGCTTCGTCGAGCGGCTTTGCGAAGCGGAGGTCGGCGACCGTCGTCGAGAGCCCCTTGGCATCGAGTTCGTCCGCCGCTTTCAGCGCTTCGCCGAGACGGGTGCCGAGCGACAGGATTGCGACCTTGCGGCCTTCGCGGACAATACGGCCCTTGCCGATCTCCAGCCGCTCCGGCGTTTCCGGGAGCGCGAGGCCGACACCGCTTCCGCGCGGATAGCGGAATGCGATCGGGCCATCATCGTGGAGCGCGGCCGTGTGGACCATGTGAACGAGTTCGACCTCGTCCGCCGCCGCCATCACCACCATATTCGGCAGCGTGGCGAGATAGGTGACATCGAAGGAACCTGCGTGCGTGCTACCGTCCGCACCCACGAGGCCCGCGCGGTCGATCGCGAAGCGCACCGGCAGGTTCTGGATCGCGACGTCGTGCACGACCTGATCGTAGGCGCGCTGCAGGAAGGTCGAGTAGATCGCGCAGAACGGCCGATACCCCTGCGCGGCGAGGCCCGCTGCGAAGGTGACGGCGTGCTGTTCGGCGATGCCGACATCAAAGCTGCGGCTCGGGAACTTGTGCTGGAACTTGTCGAGACCGGTACCCGACGGCATCGCTGCGGTGATCGCGACGATCTTGTCGTCCCGCTCGGCCTCCGCCATCAGCGCCTTGGCGAACACGCCTGTATAGCTGGGCGGGCCAGCTTTTGCGGGCGCCATCGCACCGGTGATGACATCGAATTTGGTGACGCCGTGATACTTGTCCGCCGAGGCTTCGGCAGGTGCGTAGCCTTTGCCCTTCTTCGTCACGACATGGATCAGGCACGGCCCTTCGGCGGCATCGCGCACGTTTTCGAGCACCGGGAGCAGGTGATCGAGATTGTGCCCGTCCACCGGCCCCACGTAGTAGAAACCCAGTTCTTCGAAGAGCGTGCCGCCCGTCGCCATGCCGCGCGCGAACTCGTCCGCCTTGCGGAGGCCCGAGTGCAGCGGACGCGGCATCTTCCGCGCAAGCCGCTTCGCGAGGTCGCGCAGGCCGAGAAACTCGCGGCTGGAGATGAGCCGCGCGAGATAGGCGGAAAGCCCGCCCACCGGCGGCGCGATCGACATGTCGTTGTCGTTGAGGATGACGACGAGGCGGTTGCCGGCGGCTTCCGCATTGTTCATCGCCTCATAGGCCATGCCCGCAGACATGGCGCCATCGCCGATCACCGCAATCGCCTTTCCGGGCGCGCCCGACAGCTTGTTCGCCACGGCAAAGCCGAGCGCCGCCGAGATCGAGGTGGAGCTGTGCGCCGCGCCGAACGGATCGTATTCGCTCTCGCTGCGCTTGGTGAAACCCGAAAGCCCGCCGCCCTGCCGGATCGTGCGCATCCGATCGCGCCGGCCGGTGAGGATCTTGTGCGGATAGGCCTGGTGCCCGACGTCCCAGATCAGCCGGTCGCGCGGCGTATCAAACACGTAGTGGAGCGCGACGCTCAGCTCGACGACGCCGAGCCCGGCGCCAAGGTGGCCGCCCGTCTGGCTCACGGCGTCGATCATCTCGGCGCGCACTTCGCCCGCCAGCTGCCGGAGCTGCGATGGCGCAAGTTTCCGTAAGTCTGCCGGGTCTTTGACCGTGTCGAGCAGCGGCGTGTTCGGCGGGTTGGTCAAGGAATCCCCCAAGTGGAATGTCTTTGTTTCTTAGCCTTGCGGCGTCGTCTTGTCGATTGCGGTGCGGCGGTCAGGCGCAGCCTGCGCATGTTCCGCGGACTTCCAAAACGGGCTGCACCGGCCTGAAACCGGCCTGACGCGCACGTTCTCGAACGCTTTCGCTCAGCGAATCGTCGTCGAGGTGCGTGGTGCCCCCGCAGGCGTCGCAGACGAGGAAGATGCAGTCGTGGACGCATTCCGGGTGCGCATTGACGATATAGGCGTTCTTCGACTCGACTCGCTTGGCGAGATTGGTCGCCACGAACAGGTCGAGGATGCGATAAACGCTGTTCGCCGCGACACGCTTGTCGCGTGCTTTCGAAACCGCCTCCGCGACGTCATAGGCGGAAACCGGGCGATCAAAATCTGCAAGCGCCGCGAACACGCTCGCGCGCATATCCGTCCACTGCTCGCCAGCCGCCGTAAGCGCGCCGGCGGCGGCCGACGTCAGGCTCTCGCCGTGCGGTTCGTGATGCTTGTGCTTGGTCGCCATGCCCCGATTATGGGCATCCGCAGCCTTCGCGGCAAGTTCCGCCGTGCAGGCAGCGGATATTGAGCCAGTGCGCCCAGGCGACGAACGCAGCGCCCAGCACTGTGAAGCCGAGTTCGGCATTGCCGTGTTTCATCGTGAGCGCGAAGGCCATGAAACCGATACCGACGAGACCAAGCGCGATCACCACCCAGCGCCGATGCCGGAAAACCCCGCGCCCGAGCCCGATGACCGCAAGCGGAATCGCGAGCGCGAGGCCGATCTTGTGGATATCGTGCTGAAAGAAGCCGGTCGAGCCGACCGAAAGCAGCGCGATGACGAGCGTCGTCGCAAGACAATGCAGGAGACACAGCCCCGAAAGGCCGATCGCCGACTTGTCGATCCAGAGGTTGAAACGGTCCTGCATGGCGCGAGGATATAATGTAACATTATCACATGCGCAAGCATTTAAAGCGTTGACCATTCCTTGCAACGGAACGTCAACGAGCCGCCGATTATTTACAGCGAACAGCGTTCGAGTCTTCGGGTGGAACCGGCATGAGCAGCGGCATCGTCAGCGTTTACGTCACCTTCGCTTCGGCAGAAAGCGCGGCGCGCATCGGCCGCCAGATGGTGGAGGAACGCCTCGCCGCCTGCGTCAACGTGCTCGGTCCCACGCTTTCCATCTATCGCTGGCAGGGCAAGGTGGAGGAAGCAAACGAGGTCGCCGTGCTGTTCAAGACCACGGCGGGCTGCGCAGAGGTTCTGGCGAAACGGCTCGGCGAGGTGCACGGATACGAGAACCCGGCCGTCGCCGTCTGGCCGATCGAACACGCCCCCGCTCCCTATGTGCAGTGGGTGCGCGCGCAGGTGCGCTAAGCCGCAACGGCTCCCGGTATCACGGCGTCGGCATAGTCGCTGTCGGCAAGCGCAATGAGCTTGCGGTCATCGTGGTTCCACGGGTGGAAACCGGGCAGGAAGAATGCCGCCCACGCGGGCACCAGCTTCCGCACCACGCCCGGCCTGCCGAACCAGAACCACAGGACGCGCGCCCATGCGCCCGGCCCTTCGATACCGTCCTGCTTCAAAAGGTAGAGCATCCCCTGGAAGCGCTTCTTCCAGAATTCCTTGCTGACGAGCAGCATCATGATCGCCTTGATCTTCCACCGCTTCCAGCGCGACCAACCCTGCGTGGCGTGGAGCCAGGTGTCGTAGGCGACGCCCTTGTGCTCGATCTCCTCGATCGCGTGCCACTTCCACATCGCGACGAGCGCGGGGTCGGCATCCTTCCAGTAATCGATGTCGCCGAGCATCCGCTGCGCCATGATCGCGGTGTAGTGTTCAAGCGCCATGGTGACGGCGAGGTTCAGGATCTGCGGGCGGTCCTTCGTCATTTCGAGCGATTCGACGACGACGTCCTCAAGGTGCCCGATCTCGTAGCCCGCTTCCGCCACGCGCTTGTTGAACGACACGTGCTCGCGGCTGTGCATCACCTCCTGCTTGATGAAGGCGTTGATTTCGCGCTCCAGCTTCGGGGGCACGCCGTCGCGGAAGGCGCGGACGCTTTCCACGAAAAAGGCCTCGCCGCGCGGGAAGGTGACAGAAAGCGCATTGTAGAAAGCCGTTGCAATCGGATCGCCGCGCATCCACCACCGATCCTGCCTCAGGCCGCGTCCAAAGCGTCGGTCTCGGGGGGTGATGGTCAGATCCGCAGGCGTTTTTTCACGGGTCATTGCAGTGCTCCTCGGTGCACAGAATGGGCTTTACTTACACCAATGTCAATACAACGGAAAAGACTGAGCCCCGAAGACAGCCGCGCCGCCGCGGTTCAGGCCGCGCGTGAAATCCTGATCGAGGCGGGGCCGCAGGCGGTGACGCTGAAAGCCGTGGCGGGCCGCATCGGGCGCACGCACGCGAACCTGCTGCACCATTTCGGATCGGCGGCGGGGCTGCAGAAGGCGCTCATCGAATCGCTCGCGGACTCGGTGACGGCACAAATCGGCGAGGCCGTGCTGCGCGCCCGCGCGGAAGGCAACGACCCGCGCGAGGTGGTGGACCTCACCTTCGACGCGTTCGATCGCGGCGGCGGCGCGCTCGCGAGCTGGATGGTGCTTTCGGGAAACGAAGACGCGCTGAACCCGATCCTGGAGGCGATCCACCGCCTCGTCGACAAGCTCGGCGAAGGCCATGACACCGCTGACGCCCCGATCGCGGAGCAGACGCTGTCGCTGGTGCTCACCGCGCTTGGAAATGCGCTCCTTGGAGGGCCGATGGCTGCCGCGCTCGGGCTCCCCCGCGAAAAGGCGCGGGAGATCGCGGCAAACCAACTTCGCGCGTCGATTGCGGCGCGGCGGGAAAACTAGAACGGAAGCTTGAAGCCCGGCGGCAGCGGCAGCGCCGACTGCATCTTCTGCATTTCCTCGTTGGAGGCAGCGTCCGCCTTGGCGCGCGCGTCGTTGAACGCGGCGGCGAGCAGGTCTTCCAGCATTTCCTTGTCGTCCGGCACGAGCAGCGACGGATCGATGTCGATCTTGATAATGCGGCCCTTGGCGCTGGCGCGCACGTTCACGAGGCCGCCGCCGGCTGTACCCATCACTTCGATGGTATCGAGCTTGGCCTGCGCCTTCTGCAGCTCTTCCTGCACGTTCTGCGCGGCCTTCATGATGTCCTGAAGGTTCTTCACTGCGCGCTCCTTGATGATTCGGTTTCGGTTGGGTCGTCGATCTCATAGTCGACGAGTTCAGCGTCGGGGAAGACCTCGAACACCGCGCGCACTGCCGGATCGGCCATAACGCGTGCCCGCTTCGCCGCCGCTTCGGCTTCGGCCTGCGCCTTCAGGCTCGGCATTCCGGGCGAGGTGGTGAGCGTCACCGTCCAGCGCTCGCCCGTCCATTCCTTCAGACACGCACCGAGCCGCGAGGCGAAGTCGGCGGGCGCGTCCCCGGCGTTCAGTTCGATCGTCGGCGGCGCGTAGCGCAGCAGCTGGCAGCGGTCGTGGAGGATGGTTTCGAGCACCGATTCATGCCCGTCCTCGAACATCTTCACGAACGCCTTGAAGTCGCGCGGCGCCGCCTTGAACGCCGAAGGTGCCGACGGCGGCGGCGGTCGTAGTTCGGTGGGCGCGGACGGCGCGCTCCCCTCCCCGCGCGGCTCGGCGAGCAGGCGGCGCACGAGGTCGCCCGGATCGGGCAGCGTCGAGGCGTGGATGATCCGAAGCAGCGCCATTTCGGCCGCCTGCATCGGCATCGGCGCGCTGCGGATTTCGGAAAGCCCCTTGAGCAGAAGCTGCCACAGCCGGTGCAGAACCGGGGCGCCGAGGCTTGCCGCCCAGTCGGAAACGGCGGTGCGCTCCTCTTCGGACATCGCCGCGTCGGGCGCGCCCGTCACCTGTGCGCGGGTGACGCCGTGGACGAGTTCGAGCAGCGCTTCGAACAGCGCATCGGGGCTGGTGCCGAGCGCATATTGCGCGGCGAGGTTGTCGAGCGCGGCCTTGCCGTCCCCGCCGATCAGCGCGGCGAGAAGCTCGCGCGTGCGGCTGCGGTCGGAAAGCCCGAGCATGTCGCGCACGTCCTGCGCGGCCACCTTGCCATGGCCGTGCGCGAGCGCCTGGTCGAGGATCGAGAGCCCGTCGCGCACCGAACCTTCGGCTGCGCGCGCGATCAGCTGCAGCGCCTCGTCCTCGATCTCGGCGCCTTCTTTCGCGGTGATGCCGCCGAAGTGCGACGCGAGCAGTTCGGTCGGGATGCGTTTCAGGTCGAAGCGTTGGCAGCGCGACAACACCGTCACCGGCACCTTCTGGATTTCCGTCGTCGCGAAGATGAACTTCACGTGGCTCGGCGGCTCCTCCAGCGTCTTCAAAAGCGCGTTGAAGGCGTTGCGCGACAGCATGTGCACTTCGTCGATGATATAGATCTTGTAGCGCGCCGAAACCGCCGCATAGCGCGCCGCCTCGATGATCTCGCGCACATCGTCGACGCCCGTGCGCGAGGCCGCGTCCATCTCAATCACGTCGATGTGCCGCGATTCGGAGATCGCGACGCACGGCTCGCAGACGTTGCACGGGCTGATCGTCGCCCCGCCCTCGCCGTCCGGCCCGATGCAGTTCAGGGACTTCGCGAGCAGCCGCGCGGTCGAGGTCTTGCCCACCCCGCGCACGCCGGTCAGCAGGAACGCATGGGCAAGTCGGTCGCTGGCAATGGCGTTCGCCAGCGTTTTCACCATCGCATCCTGCCCGATGAGCGTATCGAAGCCCTGCGGACGGTATTTGCGCGCGAGAACGCGGTAGGGTTCGGGAATCAGTTCAGACATCGCGCGCAAAGTGGCCGCTGGGCGGCAGGGGCGCAAGGCCGCTTAGGGCCGCTGATGTCGATTGAGGGTGGGAGCCGGAACGACCCGTGCGAAAATCGTTACGGCTGCTTCCTTCCGGACCTGACCGGGTTGGCGACGCGCCCGTCCGCCCGACTCCCGGCGCGCATATGGCGCGGGGGGATGCGGAAAGCAAGTCCAGGGCCTCCCACCCTTCGGCATTCATACCTGCGCAGGTGATACGACAAGGGTCGCCTCAACCAATCGATGGAGTTTCATTGTTGAACACCTCCAAGACCGTCCCATAACCGATAAGATGATTTGGCCCCTCATAAAGAGCCCAGCGCATCCCTGTGGCGAGTGGCGGCACGCTTTCGGGTACAAATCTAACAACGCAATCGATGGTATTTCCGGGAAAGAGAAGTGCTTGAGCATTCTGCCGCACTTCGCCAATCGAAAAGCTGTCAGCGGTTGCAAACTTATGATTAGGTCGAAAGCTACCTCGTAGAGGGTCAAGCCGCCCACCGTCCATCGACGACAGAAGTTCGATACGGGCGCGGATTTCCATTCTTGGAGTCTACCAAGGAGAGGTCGGCTTTCCACCTGCTTTTGCAAAAAGATTGTCTAACACTCCCCAGTTGCACCACGCCACCCGCCGTGCTTTGTCCTCCCGCGATGACCGACCTTTTCGCACCCCGCTTCCCCCTCGCCCGCACCGGCCTCATCGGCTCCCCCATCGAGCGGGACGACCGCATCCAGCGCAGCCCGGAGACGCTTTGGGCGGCGCGGATGCATCCCGGCGCGCGGTGGATGGTGCTCGATGGGCTCAATCCGCTGATCGACGAGGACGGGCCGGATATCACGTGGCTGCGCCGGTCTGAAGTGCCGGAGGCTGTGGTCGAGGTTTATCTCGGCCTTGAGGACGGCAGCCCGCGCTTCGCGGTGGGCGCGAGCGCGGCGGGGCTGCCGGGGACGCCTCTCGATGCGCGCCGCGCCGCGATGCGGATGGATGATGGCCGCGCGGCGATCATCGCGCAGGCGCGCTCGCTGATCGATTGGCACCAGCGCCACGGCTTCTGCGCCAATTGCGGCGCGCCGACGGAGATGGTGAAGGCCGGTTACGGGCGCAACTGTGGCAGTTGCAACGCCGAGCATTTCCCGCGCACTGACCCCGTCGTCATCATGCTCGCGGTAGACGGCGACCGCGTGCTGCTCGGCCGTCAGTCGCGCTTTCCGCAAGGATTCCTCTCCGCACTCGCTGGTTTCGTTGAGGCGGGCGAGTGCTTCGAAGACGCCGTGCGCCGCGAAATTCGCGAGGAAGCGGGCATTCTCACCGGGCGCGTCGCCTATGTGGCGAGCCAGCCGTGGCCCTTCCCTTCGAACCTGATGATCGGCTGCCTCGCCGAGGCGCTCTCCACCGAAATCAGCATCGACGAGGTGGAGATGGAGGAGGTGCGCTGGGTGACGCGGGAGGACTGCGTCGCGGCGCTCGCCGGAAACGGCAGTTTCACCGTGCCGCCGCCGATGGCGATTGCAAGGACCCTGCTGGAGACGTGGGTGGCGGCAACCGCCTGAACCCGTTCAGGCCTGCGCGAGTGCCCCGGCCAGGCGGTCGCGGATCGCACGCAGCGAGGTCACAAACGCCGCATCCACCGCAGTCGGCGGCGTGACCCGTGCGAAAAGTTCGCCGGGCGGCGGGCTTTCGGGCGGGCTCGTCACCGCCGGAGACACGGGAAGCGTCGCGGGCTCCGCGAGCAGACCTTTCGCGCCTTTGTCCTTCAGGAGCTTCTGCACGCCCTTGATCGTGTAGCCGTCCGTGTAGAGCAGGCGGTTGATCGCGCGCAGAAGCTCAACGTCTTCAGGGCGATAATAACGCCGGTTTCCACCGCGCTTTAACGGCTTCACCGCCGGAAAGCGCGTTTCCCAGAAGCGGAGGACATGCTGTGGCACGCCGATCGTTTCGGCGACCTCGCTGATGGTGCGAAAGGCGTCGGCGCTCTTGTCCGCCATCACGCGCCTTCGTTGATGCGTTCGCGCAGGATCTGGCTGGGGCGGAAGGTGAGCACGCGGCGCGGCTCGATCGGCACTTCTTCGCCCGTCTTGGGGTTGCGGCCGATGCGGCGGTTCTTGTCGCGCAGGATGAAGCTGCCGAACGAGGAGATCTTCACGTTCTCGCCCGCGATCAGCGCGTCCGACACCTTGTCGAGCACGGTTTCGACAAGCTGCGAGGACTCGGCACGGGACAGGCCGATGGCGCTGTGGACCGCCTCGCCAAGCTCGGCGCGCGTCAATGTCGAAGACTTGTCCATGATCCGCTCCTGCGCAGAAAACTTCAATGACCCCCGCATAATAGCGCAGTTTGTTGAAGAGTCTACCAGCGCAGCGCGGCGGCGCCCCAGGTGAAGCCGCCGCCCATCGCTTCAAGGAGCAACAGGTCGCCGGTCTTGATGCGGCCGTCGCGCACGGCGGTATCGAGCGCGAGCGGCACGGAGGCCGCCGACGTGTTGGCGTGCCGGTCGACGGTGATGACCACCTGGTCGATATCGAGCCCCAACTTCTTCGCCGTGCCTTCAAGGATGCGGAGGTTCGCCTGGTGCGGGATCAACCACGCCACGTCTTCGGATTTGCAGCCCGCCGCCTCCAGCGTCTCGGTCATCACCGAGGCGAGGTTGGTGACGGCGTGGCGGAACACTTCCTTGCCCTTCATGCGGACCTTGCCGACCGTTCCGGTCGAGGATGGGCCGCCGTCTACATAAAGGAGGCTGTTGTGACGGCCGTCGGCATGGAGCCGCGCGGCGAGGATACCGCGATCGTCTGCGTCGCCATTGCCTTCGGAGCGTTCGAGCACCACAGCGCCCGCGCCGTCGCCGAAGAGCACGCAGGTTGTGCGGTCTTCCCAATCGAGGAGCCGGCTGAACGTCTCCGCGCCGATCACGAGCGCGTGGCGCATCGTCCCAGCGCGCAGCATCGCGTCCGCAACGGTGAGCGCGTAGAGGAAGCCGGAGCAGACCGCGGCGACGTCGAACGCAACGCAGTCGATGATGCCGAGCTTTTCCTGAACCGTGGTGGCGGTCGCTGGGAATGTCTGGTCGGGCGTTGCGGTGGCGACGATGATGAGGTCGATTTCCGAAGCTTCGCGCCATGCCGCCTTCAGCGCCGCGCGCGCTGCCGCGACCGCGAGATCGGAGGTGAATTCGCCCTCCGCCGCGATGTGGCGCTGGCGGATGCCCGAGCGCTCGACGATCCACTCGTCGCTGGTATCGACGGTTTCGGCCAGTTCGGCGTTGGAAACCACGCGCGCGGGCAGATAGCTGCCCGTGCCGGTGACGATGGTGCGCGCAACAGTTCCCGTCATTGCGCCGCCTGTATCGTTTTGGGCGCGCTGCGATGCGCCTGGAAGTTGTCGAGATCCTCGCGGATGCGGTGGGCGATGTCGTCCACCACGAGATCGTGCGCGACGCGTATGGCGTTGGCGAAGCCCTGCGCGGTGGCGCCCCCATGGCTCTTCACGACGAGGCCGTTAAGCCCGAGGAAAACCGCGCCGTTGTGCGCGTTCGGATCGAGGTGGCTGCGCAGCGAGCGGAGCGCGCCGCGCGACATGAAGAACCCTGCCATCGAGAAAATGCTGCTCTTGAACGCGCGGGTGAGAAGCTCGACGACGAGGCGCGCGGTGCCTTCGGCCGTCTTGAGGGCGATATTGCCCGAAAAGCCGTCGCTGACGATAACGTCGACGTCGCCCCTGCCGATCTTGTCGCCCTCGACAAAGCCGGCGAACTGCATGGGAAGGTCTGCGGAGCGCAGCAGCGCGGCGGCGTGCTTCAACTCGTCGGTACCCTTGAGGTCTTCCTCGCCGATGTTGAGCAGCGCGACACGCGGCGAGGCAAGGCCGAGCACGGTGCGCGCGAAGGCGGCGCCCATCACGGCGAACTGGACGAGGTTCTCGGCGTCGCACTCGGCATTGGCGCCGAGGTCGAGCATCACGGAATCGGTCTTGGCGGTCGGCAGCAGCGCGGCGAGCGCGGGCCGGTCGATGCCGGGCATGGTACGCAGGCCGAGCTTGGCGATCGCCATCAGCGCGCCGGTGTTCCCGGCAGAGACGGCGGCGTGCGCCTCCCCCGCCTTTACGGCGTCGACGGCAAGGCCCATCGAGGAATGGCGCGCGCGGCGGAGCACCTGGCTCGGCTTGTCGGTGCCGAGGATTTCGCCATCTGTATGGATGACGGCCGCGTCCTTCGCAACGAGCGGCGCTTTCGCCAGCTCGGCACGGATCGCGTCCTCGCGACCATACAGCCGGAAGCGGATATTGGGGTGGCGCGTGCGTGCAATTTCGGCGGCGGCGATGGTCACTGCCGGACCGCCGTCGCCACCCATGACGTCAAGCGCGATGACAGGCGCGGCCGTCATCGGACACCCCCCAAAGCGTTGTCCACCGGTTTAGGCGCCGGCTTCGACAACCTCTCGACCGTTGTAGAAGCCGCAGGCTCCACACACGTTGTGCGGAAGCTTGAGCTCGCCGCAGTTCGGGCATTCCTGGAACGTCGTTGCGCTGAGCGCATGATGGCTACGACGCATATTCCGCCGCGACGGCGAGGTTTTTCTCTTAGGGACAGCCATGCGGCACCTGTTACTTTCAACGTGGATTTTCGTGTACCAGCCAGCCTTTCAGGACAATAGAAATTGCCCCGGAAACCCGCCGGATTCGGTTGAGCGCGCGAACATAGCGATTCACCGCCGCGATGCAAGTGGGCTTTCTGTTGCACGGTTCGTCTATATCAGGCGCGCGCCAGAACCGCATCCGCGACGAACGGATTCGATTGCCGCTCCTGCCCGAACGTGGACATCGGGCCGTGCCCCGGCACGAACGCGGTCTCGTCGCCGAGCGGCCAGAGCTGCGTGCGGATCGAGTCGATCAGCGCCTGGTGGTTGCCCTTCGGAAAGTCCGTGCGGCCGATAGACCCCTGGAACAGCACGTCGCCGACGATGGCGAGGCGGCTTTCGGGATGATGGAAGATCACGTGGCCAGGCGTATGGCCGGGGCAGTGATAAACGTTGAGCGTCAGCTCGCCCACCGTCACGCTGTCGCCGCCGGAAAGCCAACGGTCGGGCGTGAACGAGGCAGCGCCGGTGATGCCGTATTGCTGGCCGACGCTGCTTGCCATGTCGATCCAGAACTTGTCGTCGGGGTGCGGCCCCTCGATCGGCACGCCGAGTTCGGCAGCAAGCACGCCCGTAAGCCCGCAGTGATCGATATGGCCGTGCGTCACCAGCAGCTTTTCGATGGTGACACCGTACTGCGCCGCCGCCGCTTTCAGCTTGTCGAGGTCGCCGCCCGGATCGACGAACGCGCCGCGCATGGTGCGCGTGCACCAGAGCAACGTGCAGTTCTGCTCCAGCGGCGTGACCGGAACGATCGCTGCGGCGAGGGGGCGAGACTCTGACGTCATGCGCGCAGCAATGCGGCCCGCAAGGGTGGAATGTCAACGGCTTGCAAGGGCATCGGCAGCGGTGCCCAGCAGGTAGCGTTGCCAGAACAGCACAGTCGCCAGAAACTGATAGTCGGCATTCGGCTTCTTCTCGAAGCCATGCCCTTCGTCCGCCGCGACGACGTGCCACGCCGTCCCGCCGCGCGCGCGGAGCGCCGCGACGATCTGGTCCGCCTCCGAAGGCGGCACGCGCGGGTCGTTCGCTCCCGTGATCACCAACAGGGGCGCGCGAATCTTGTTCACCTTTGTGAGCGGCGAGATCGCCTTCAGCTTGCGCCGCTCAGCGGGATCGCGCTCGTCTCCGTATTCGAGGCGGCGGAGGTCGCGGCGATACTCGCCGGTGCCTTCGAGGAAGGTCACGAAATCGGAAATCCCGACGATGCTGACGCCTGCACGGAAGTCCTTGGGATAGCGGATCAGCGCAGCGAGCGTCATGTAACCGCCGTAAGAGGCCCCGCTCACCGCCATACGTGTGCGGTCGATGCGCGAATCATGGCGCAGGCGTTTCAGGAACGCGCCCACGTCACGCACCGCGTCCTCCCGGCGGAACGGGCCATCATCCAGCGCGACGAAACGCTTCCCGTAACCGGTAGACCCCCGCACGTTCGGGAAAAACAGCGCGACACCGAGCGCGTTCACCATGTGATTGCTACGGCCGAGAAAACCGGGTCGGGACTGCCCCTCCGGCCCGCCATGAAACACCATCACCAGCGGGCGCGGCCCCGGAAAGCGGGCCGGATCGGGCCGGTAGAGCAACCCTGAGACAAGCAGACCGTCGAAGCTCTTCACGGTGACGATCTCGGGCTCGACGCCCGGCGGCAGGTCCGCGCCGCTCTCCGTCCAGCGCGTGAGTTCAAGCCGGTCGGGGTCGAACGACCATACATCGCCCGGCCCGGACGCACTTGTCAGCGAAAAACCGACCTCGCCCCACGGCGCGATCGACAGCCCCGTGAGGATACCCCCCGGAAGCGGGGGCGCGGCGCGAATCCGCCCGGTCGCGAGATCGAGAAGGCGAAGCCGCGACAGGCCGTTCTCGTTCACAACATAGGCAAGGAAACGCCCCTCGGGGTCGATACGGAAATCCTCCACGGACCAGTCGGTTTCAGGATTGAGCCGACGCGGCAGGCCCGTCACCCGGTCGATCTCGGCCAGATAGCGGTGCTCCGCACCGAAATCGGAGACGGCGAAAATGCGTCCCCCCGGCGCATAGCGCGACGATCCGAAGGCGAAGGGCTCTGCGGTCGGCGGCACCAGCGCCCGAAGCTGGCGCGTTTCGAGGTCGATTTCGAACAATCGGCTGATCGCGACGGAGATGTAGTTGTAGAGAAGCGCGTGTTTTCCGTCCGCGGAGAAGTCTGCGAAGCTCCAGCCGCCGCCCCGCCCTTCCATCACCAGCCGGTCGGTCGCGGGGTCGCGCGGGTCCATGATGTGGAGGTCGGTGTCGAGGCCGGTGCGCCGTGTCGTCGAATAGCCGATGCGCTTGCCGTCCGCCGTCCAGCGGATGCCGAGGTTGCGCCCGTCTTCGCCAGTCAGGCTCACCATGCGGCCATCGTCGACGCGGAAGATCTGATACTGCTCGTCGCCCTGCCGGTCCGCGAGCGCCAGCGTCACATCGCCCGAAACCGGCGCGAACTCTCCCGCGATCACCGGCTCCTCGCCGAAGGTGAGCTGTCGCGGCGCGGCGCCGGGCACAGAAACCTCGTAAAGCTGGCGGTTGTCGTCGAGCCGCGCGCCGATCAGCACCGATCGCCGCACCGGGTGCCAGCCGAGCAGCCGCGCCGAGCGATATTCGAGATAGGGCTTCGCCTGCTCCATCAACGTCACGGGCACGGCGGGAACGCCGCTCACCGTCAGCGCGGCCGGCGCTTCGACTGCGGCCGCGCGGGCATCATGCGGGAGAAGGCTTGCGGCAAGCGCGGCAAGACCTGCTAAGAACCACCCCCGGACCATGACGCTTCGTTTTTTCACTTCCGCCACTCTACCGATTCCGCCGGGTTCCCGGCAACCGGTGTCGTCATGCTGAGCGCGCCCTTCGTGGCGCTCGACGATGCGCGCGGCGACGGCACGCGCCCGCTGGCGCTCTACAGCGGCGCGCACGAGATCATCACGGCGGCACGGCGGGACGAGGTCCCCCCCGTGCTTGCCGCGCTGCGGCGGCACGTCGATGCCGGTCGTCACGTCGCGGGTTTTCTCGCCTACGAGGCCGGACACGCGCTGGAGCCGCGCCTTTCCGCAATACCCGAGCGCAGCACCGAAACGCCGCTCATCTGGTTCGGCGTTTTCGATGCGCCGCAGATGGTGCCGCCCGAAACGCTGCTTGGCGGCGTCTCCGGGCGCCCCTCGGGCGTATCGACGCCGAAGCCCGGTCTGGACGCGGCGCAATACACCGCCGCGCTCGCGGAGGTGAAAGCGCTGATCGAAGCGGGGGACATCTACCAGGCCAACCTCACCTTCCCCACCCGCCTGGGAATCGAAGGCCATCCGCTCGCGCTCTATGCCCGGCTGCGGCGCGCCCAGCGCATGGGCCACGGTGCCGTCGTTTTCACCGGACAGGAATGGATTCTCTCCTTCTCGCCCGAGCTGTTCTTCAGGCTCTCCCGCGGCGCGCTCGAAACACGCCCGATGAAAGGCACCGCGCCGCGCCGACCGCTCGCGGCGGAGGATGCCGCCATGGCCGCCGCGCTCGCCGCCGACCCCAAGAATCGCGCCGAAAACCTGATGATCACCGATCTCATCCGAAACGACCTCGCGCGCGTTGCCGAGGCGGGCTCGGTGACGGTGCGGGATGCGTTCGCGGTCGAGCGCTATCCCACGGTCCACCAGATGACGACGACGGTGGAGGCACGGCTCCGCCAGGGCCTCGACGCCTTCGATGTGCTGGAGGCCCTGTTCCCTTGCGGCTCCATCACCGGCGCACCCAAGATCCGCGCGATGGAGGTGATCGACACGGTCGAGGCGCGCCCGCGCGGGGTCTACACGGGGTCGATCGGCGCGATCGGATCCGGCGCCGCGCATTTCAATGTCGCGATCCGCACGATTGAAATTCGGAACCAAAACGTCACAATGGGCATTGGATCGGGCATTGTCGCTGATAGCGACGCTGTGTCCGAGTGGCGCGAGTGCGGAGAGAAGATGGCGTTCGTCAGCGCGTCGGGACGGCCGTTCCACCTCATCGAAACGATGGGCTTCACGCCCGACGAGGGCATCGCCCATCTATCGCTGCATCTCGAGCGGCTGGAGCAATCCGCCGCGTGGCATGATTTCCGCTTCGATCGGCACGAGGTCCGCAACCTGCTGCAGGCCGCTGTCGGCGCGCTGAGAGCGCCTGCACGCATCAAGCTGGTGCTGGCGGCAGGCGGAGCGGCGGCGGTGAGCTGCACGCCCCCGCCCGCCCCGCCCGCTTCGGCGCGCGCCGCCATCGTGCCGCTGCCGGTGATGCCCGGCGATCCCCGCCTCGCGCACAAGACGAGCGACCGCGCCTTCTACGACGCTGCCCGCCGCGCCTCCGGCATGGATGAGGTGATCTTCGAGCGCAGCGACGGCCGCCTCACCGAGGGCAGCTTCACCAACCTGTTCGTGGAGCAGGGCGGCGTGCTGCTGACGCCTCCAGCGTCGGACGGCCTCCTTCCCGGCGTGCTCCGCCGCCACCTTCTCGAAACGGGCGCAGCCCGAGAGGCGTCTCTCACGCGCGCCGATCTCGAAGATGGATTCCTGCTTGGAAATGCGCTGCGCGGACTTTTTCGCGCCGCGCTGGTTGCCCCCGCAGGCGAGTGATTCTAAGAGGCCCGCGCACCTCTCATGCGGAGCCTCCCGATGACCTTCCTCTCCGACGCCATCCAGCGCATCCAGCCATCCCCCACGCTCGTCGTCACGCAGAAGGCGGCGGCGCTCAAAGAGGCGGGGCGGAATGTCATTGGTCTCGGCGCGGGCGAGCCGGACATGCCGGTGCCGGATTTCGTCGCCGAGGCCGCCATCGCGGCCATTCGCGGCGGACAGAACAAATACACCAACGTCGATGGCACCAACGCGCTCAAGGAAGCCGTGCGCGGCAAGTTCAAGCGCGACAACAACCTCGATTACGGTCTCGATCAGGTCACGGTGAACGTCGGGGGCAAGCACACGATCTTCAACGCGCTGCTCGTGACGCTCAACCCCGGCGACGAGGTGATCGTGCCCGCGCCCTATTGGGTGTCCTACCCCGATATCGTGCAGTTCTGCGGCGCGAAGCCGGTGTTCATCTCAGCCGGGATCGAGGCGGGCTTCAAGATCACGCCCGCGCAGCTTGAAGCGGCGATCACGCCGAAAACGCGCTGGCTGATCCTGAATTCGCCTTCGAACCCCACCGGCGCCGTCTACACGCGCGATGAAATCGCCGCGCTCGGCGAGGTTCTGCGCCGTCATCCGCACGTGTGGATCCTCTCGGACGATATGTACGAGCACATCATCTACGACATCGCATTCGCAACGATCGCCGACGTTTGCCCTGACCTTTACGACCGCACGCTCACTGTGAACGGCGCGTCCAAGGCCTATTCGATGACCGGCTGGCGCATCGGCTTCGCGGGCGGCCCCGCGCAGCTCATCAAGGCGATCGCCAAGATCCAGTCGCAGTCGACCACGAACCCCTGCGCCATCGCGCAGGCCGCAGCGACGGCAGCGCTGAACGGCCCGCAGGATTTCCTGAAGGCGCGCGTCGAAACCTTCCGTGGCCGCCGCGACCTCGTCGTCTCGATGCTGAACCAGACCGACGGCCTGAAGTGCGCGACGCCCGACGGCGCCTTCTACGTCTATCCGGACTGCACGGGCCTCATCGGCCGCAAGACGCCCTCGGGCACGACGCTCGCAACCGACGAAGACGTCGCGGGCTATCTGCTGGAGGCAGAGGGTGTCGCGGTGGTGCATGGCGGCGCGTTCGGCGTTTCGCCCGCGTTCCGCATCTCCTATGCGACCTCGACGGAACTTCTGGAAGACGCCTGCGCCCGCATCCAGCGTGCGTGCGGCGCGCTGAAGGCGGCGTAGCCTAAAGCAACTCCGTCACCGCATGGATGGTGAGGCCGACGAGCCCGCCGACCAGCGTGCCGTTGATGCGGATGAACTGCAGGTCGCGGCCCACTGCGGCTTCGACGCGCTCGGTGACGGTATCCGCGTCCCAGCTCCGCACGGTGTCCGAAACGATGCGCACAAGCTCATCGCCGTAATCGGCGACAACGCCCACGATCGCGCGCCGCGCGTATTTGTTGAGCGCGTTCCGCAGCACCGGGTCGTTCTCGATGGTCTTGCCGATATGGCGCGCGGCCTCTCCGACGCGCCCCGCGAGCGCCTGCTCCGGGTCGGCGAGCGACGCGCGCAGCGATGTCTTGGCGTTCGTCCAGATGCCGTCGAGGAAACCGCCAAGTTCGGGATTGTCGATTACCTCGAGCTTCAGCGTCTCGATGCGCGCCTGCGTTTCCGATTCGAACTGCATGTCGAACGCGAGGTCCTTCAGCGCCACCATCACCTTCAGGCGCAGCGGGTGCTCAGGATCGGCCGACATCTCGTTCAGCAGCCGCCGCAAGGCCTCGATGATCGAGTTCGCCAGCCGCTCGTCGAGCGAGGCCAGCCGCAGCAGCCACATCGTCCGCGCCTCCACGAGATCGCGGATCAGCCCTTCGTTTTGATCGAGCACGCGCGCGAGCCACGTGATCCCCGAATCGACCAGCGGCTGCAGCCGGCCTTCGTCGATCGAGCGGTCGAGCACGCGGCCCACCAGCGGCGCCAGCTCGAAGCGGCGCAGGTTGCCGCCGATCGCGCCCCGGATCCAGCCGGAGACGGCCTCGTTGTCGAGCGCGTCGAGAAGCTGCAGGCCGAGCTTGCCGATGCTCCCGCTGAGGCGCGTTTCGGCGGGCGGTGCGGAGAGCCAGCGGCCGACGGCGCCCGCCATGTCCACGCTGCGCATCCGGCGCGCGACGATCGCGGGTTTCAGGAAGTTGGTTTTCAGGAACGTGGCGAGGTTGTCGCCGAGCCGGTCCTTGTTCTTGGGGATGATCGCCGTGTGCGGGATCGGCAGGCCGAGCGGGTGGCGGAACAGCGCCGTCACCGCGAACCAGTCCGCAAGCCCGCCGACCATCGCCGCCTCGGCGAAGGACTCGACGTAGGGTGCCCACACGTATGTTTCGCCGAGCAGGCGCGCCGCCACGAACACCGCCGCCATCAGCAGCAGCATCCCCGTCGCGACGACCTTCATGTGCCGCGCCGGGTCGGCGTTCACCCAGGTGCGCGCTGAACCGATCGCCCCGTCCTACTCGGCCGGGGCTGCGGGCGCCGTTGCCGGCTTGCCCGGATGGTCGTGCGTCAAGAGCTTGCCGAACTTCGCGCCGAGCCAGCGCTCGAAGTCATCGGCAAGGCTGAAGCCCGCGGGAACGATGACCAGCGTCAGCAGCGTCGACAGGATGAGCCCGCCAATCACCGTGATGCCCATCGGAGAGCGCCATGCGCCGTCGCCCGTCAGCGAAAGCGCTGTGGGCAACATGCCCGCGGCCATCGCCACCGTGGTCATCACGATCGGCTGTGCGCGCTTGTGGCCTGCGTCGATGATGGCCGTCACCTTGTCCACACCTTTGTTCATCTCCTCGATCGCGAAATCGACGAGCAGAATGGAGTTTTTCGCAACAATGCCGAGCAACATCAAGAGGCCGATCAGCACGGGCATCGAGATCACCTGCCCCGTGAGATGCAGCGCCACGGCACCGCCGAGCGGCGCGAGCAGCAGCGAGCCCATGTTCACGAAGGGCGGCATGATGCGCTTGTAGAGCAGCACGAGCACCGCGAACACGAGCAGGATGCCCGAAACCACCGCGATCGTGAACTGCGTGACCAGCTCGGCCTGCATCTTCGATTCGCCGAACTCGACGCGCTCGACGCCCGCAGGAAGGTTGCGAAGTGTCGGCAGGCCAAGCGCCACTTTCAAGCCTTCGCCCTTCACAAAGCCCTCGGCAAGGTCGGCGCCGACGACGATACGGTCGCGCTGGTTGTAGCGGCGAAGGATGGACGGGCCTGCCCCAAAGCCGATGTCGGCGACGACCTTCAGCGGCACGGATCCGCCGCTCGACGTCGGCACGGGCAGGTTTTCGATCGTCGTGATGTTCTTGCGCGACTCCGTCGGCAGGGCGACCCGGATCGGAATCTGCCGGTCCGACAGCGAGAACTTCGCCACGTTCTGGTCGATGTCGCCGATGGTAGCGATGCGGATCGTCTCGCTGAGGTCCGCCGTGGTGATGCCGAGTTCGGCGGCAAGATCGAAGTGCGGCGAGATGACGATTTCCGGGCGCTGCAGATCGCCTTCGACGCGCGGCGCGGTGAACATCTTCTGCGCGCGCATTTCCTCGACAATCTTCACCGCGGTATCATGCAGCAGCTCGCTGTCGTCACCGGCGATCATCACCGTCACGTCGCGCCCGCCGCTCCAGCCGTCCATCGACTGGAATGTGATCCGGGCATCCGGGATCTTCTGAAGCTCGGGCGCCAGCTGCTTCTGATACTCGATGCTCGTGCGCTTCCGCTCGTCGCGAAGCTGCGTGTAGATCATCGCTTCGCCGGGCTTTTCGATATCGATGTAGCTGAGCTGCGTTTCCGGCTCCTTCAGAAGCACTGCGTTCGCGCGCTCAGCGACGGTACGCGTCTGTTCGAGCGTCGTGCCCGGCACCATCTCGATCTTCAGCTGGGTCGAATCCTGGTCGGATTCAGGCTGGAAGGTGAATGGCAGCGTCGAGAACGACACGACCGTGAGCACCAGCGCGAGCGCGCCGATCCCCATCACCCAGACACGGTGATCGGCAAGGCGCCAGAAGTGGCGCTTCCAATCCTGCCGCGCCCGCGCCTTCTCGGCCTTCCGCGTATCGAGCGACCAGTGCAGCAGCGCGAGATAGCGGTCCATCATCGGGCCGTCGCCGTGGTTCTGCTCGCCTTGCGCCTTCAGGAAATAGGCAGCGATGAGTGGTGTAATCATACGCGCGACGGCAAGACTCATCAGCACGGCGACCACGACGGTGAGCCCGAACTGCTTGAAGAACTGGCCGGTAACGCCGCCCATCAGGCCAACGGGCAGGAACACCGCAGCGATTGCGGACGTCGTCGCCACGACGGCGAGACCGATTTCGTCGGCCGCATCCATAGAGGCCTGATAGGCCGTCTTCCCCATGCGCATGTGGCGCACGATGTTCTCGATCTCCACGATCGCGTCGTCGACGAGCACGCCGGCGACAAGGCTGAGCGCGAGCAGCGACAGGCTGTTCAGCGTGAAGCCCATCAGGTCCATGAACCAGAACGCCGGGATCGCCGACAGCGGAATGGCGGTCGCCGAAATCAGCATGGCGCGCCAGTCGCGCAGGAACAGGAACACCACGATCACGGCCAGCACGGCGCCTTCCAGCAGCGCCGCCATCGAGGCTTCATATTGCTGTTCGGTGTACTTCACCGTGGTGAACATCGGCGTGATCTTCACCTTGGGATATTCTTTGGCGAGCTGGTCCAAGACCTTGAGCGCATCGTTATAGACGGTAACGTCGGACGAGCCCTTGGCCTTCGCCAGGCGGATACTCACGACCTGCCGCCCGTCGATCAGACCGAGGCCGCGCTGCTCGCCGTAGGAATCGCGCACGTTCGCGACATCGGAAAGCCTCAGCGTGCGCCCGCCGAAGCTGAGCTGCGTCGCGCCAAGCGCAGTAGCGTCGGCCGCATTGCCGAGCACGCGCACGGACTGTTCAGCGCCCGCGATCTCGGCGCGACCGCCCGTTGCGTTGAGGTTGAGCTGACGGAGCTGCTGGTTGACCTGCGCGGCGGTGATGCCCTGCGCCTGCAGCTTCATCGGATCGAGCTCGACGCGCATTTCGCGCGAAACGCCGCCGCCACGGCTCGACACCGCCATGCCGGGCACCGATAGCAGCCGCTTCGAAGCGACGTTATCGACGAACCACGACAACTCCTCGAGCGTCATGTCGACCGACTGCACGGTCCAGTAGGCGAGCACGCCATCGATATCCTCGCGCACCACCTGCGGTTCGAGAATACCTTGCGGCAGGTCGCCGCGAACCTTCTGCACCGCGTCACGCACGTCGTTTACAGCGCGGTCGATCGGCGTACCGATGTCGAACTGCACCATCGTCGTCGATGTGCCCTCGGTCACCCACGACGTGATCTCGTCCACGCCGCTCACGTTCCGTACCGAGGCTTCGACGATCTGCGTGATCTGCGTCTTCATTTCCGAAGGCGCAGCGCCCGGCTGGGTAATGATCACCTGCGCGATCGGGAAACTCACGTCCGGGTTGTTGTTGATGTCCATGCGAATGAAGCTGACGATGCCCGCCAGCGTCAGCGCCACGAACAGCACGATCGGCGGAACCGGGTTCCGGATCGACCAGGACGAGATATTCCGCATCGTTTCTTTTCCTGTCGGCGGTGACGTGTTTCGCGTCGCTTATTTCTGCGGCGTGTTCAGAACCGGGCGGACCTTTTCGCCCGGATTGAGGAAGGCGCCGGCCGACTGCACGACCTGCTCCTGGCCCGAGAGACCGCTCGAAATCCCGACGCCGCTCGAAGAGACCGCGCCGACCTCGACGTTGCGGCGCTCGACTGTGCCGTCCTTCGCCACAACGTAGACATAGCTGCTGTCGGCATCGCCCATCACAGCGGATTCGGGCAGCAGCGGCCGGTTAGCCTTGCCCACCTCGATCTTGCCCGACGCAAAGCCGCCGGGGCGCAGCGCGGGATCAGCCGGAAGCGCGATGCGAACGAGGCCCTGGCGCGTCTGCGGGTTGATCACCGGCTCAACCATCCAGACCTGGCCCGCGTAGACGGTCTGGGAGCCGATCATCTGTACCGTCGCCGACTGTCCCGTCGTGATACCGGCGAGGTCCTGTTCGGCGACCAGCGCGCGCATTTCCATCGCGCCGTCCTGCGCCATGCGGAACACGGCGGAGCTGCCCGAGCTCACGACCTGACCCGCCTCGACGTTCCGTTCGAGGATGAGACCGGATTCCGGCGCACGAATGTCGAGCCGCCCAAGCCGCGCCTGCGTTTCGCGAAGCTGCGCGATGGCAACGTTCACGTTCGCATTTGCGCTGTCGCGGGTGGCGGTGCGGCGTTCGATGTCGGCCTTGGAGATGAACCCGCGCGCCACAAGAGACTGCGCGCGGTCAAGCTCGGACTGAGCAAGCGCGGCGTCGGCACGGGCACGAACGGCTGACGCCTGAAGCTGGTTCACCTGCTGCTCCAGAACCGAGCGGTCGATGCGCGCCAGCACCTGGCCTTTCCGCACATAGTCGCCTGCATCGACGAGAACCGCGACGACCGCACCGCCCTCGCCCTGTACACCGACAGGCATGTCGCGGCGCGCGGCAATGCTGCCCACCGCCTTTACGCTGTCCGCGATCTGCGTGGTGCCCGGCACGATCACCGTGATGGAGGGGTGGCCGGCGTCCGGATTCTGCGGCGGCGCCTTCGGGCTGCCGCCGAAGATCAGCCACGCGGCGACGGCGCCCGCGACGAGGATCGCCGCAAGGATCAGCAGACGGCGCCGACGTCCGTCATCGGCCGATGCCCACGACCGGGAAACGCTGCTCCTGAAAGAGCTATCAACGGGTTGGTGCATGTTCATCGCCAGTGACTGTGCCTGTTTTGTATCGAAGGGTGTATTACCCGAATAGGTCAGTTAGCGCAAGGTCCGCATGACGGAACCGGAATTCGAGTTTTGCTCGAAACAATGTAAAGTTGGGGGCAATTAGCACGTTTGCAGCAGTCAAACGAGCCGATAACCGAATATTTCGAGACACGTTGCCTAGACTCCACACCAAGTTTCGGCTCGACACCAATTCGATAAACGGATTTTATCATCGACGAACGCACGACAGGAGGGTGCGTTCGCGGATCGCCCGTGCGGCATCCAGTCGCTCAGGCCCGCCCGCAGGAAACGTCAGGCACATCTACGGTTGTTCTGAAAACAACAGAGGGAGTGAGCAGATGGACTACGGTTTTCTCGGTTGGATCGTTGTCGGCCTCATCGCCGGCGCGCTCGCGAAGTGGATCATGCCGGGCAAGGATCCCGGCGGCATCATCGTCACCATCCTGATCGGCATCGCCGGTGGTCTCCTCGGCGGCTACATCGGCAGTATGCTTGGTTTTGGCGGCGGCAACAGCAATATCATCAACATCCTGATCGCCACGGCAGGCGCGATCCTGCTTCTCTGGATCTATCGCATGATCAAGGCCCGGCAGGCGTAAGCACCTTCCGGTTTTTTCAACTTCGGTTCATGTCAGGCGGCGGATAGGGCAACTTGTCCGCCGCTGATCCGTTGGGGCGGAAAACGAAAGGAATGAAACACATGCGTACTGCAACGCTTCTCGCCTTTGGCGCACTTGCCGCCGCTGCCGCGACCCCGGCCGCTGCACAGACGGCGCCGAGCGTCCCCGCCGAAACCCTCCTGTCGCTGACGGCGACCGGCGAGAGCACCCGCGTTCCCGACATCGCCGTCATTTCGGCGGGTGTCGTCACGCAGGCGGTCGAAGCGCGCGCCGCGCTCACCGCCAACAACAGCCAGATGACCCGCGTCGTCGCCGCGCTCAAGAAAGCCGGCATCGCCGACCGCGACATCCAGACCTCCAACATCAACCTGAACCCGCAATACACCTACGAGGAGCGCAAGGCCCCGCAGCTGATCGGCTATCAGGCGAACAACACCGTGACGGTGAAGCTGCGCAAGCTCGCGAGCGCCGGCGACGTGATCGATGCGCTTGTTACGCAGGGCGCGAACCAGGTGAACGGGCCGACGTTCGGCCTCGACAAGCCCGAGGAAGCCACGAACGAGGCACGGCTCGACGCCGTGAAGAAGGCCCGCTCGCGCGCCGACCTCTATGCGGGCGCTGCCGGAATGCGCGTGAAGCGCATCGTCTCCATCAGCGAAGGCGGCGGCTACCAGCCGCCCTACCCGATGCCGAAGGTGCAGATGATGCGCGCCGAATCCGCCGACATGGGAGCGGCACCGCCCGTGGAAGCGGGTGAGGTCGGCACCAACGTCACCGTGACGGTGGTGTTCGAGCTTCAGTAGAACGGGCCGGGCAGGGCTTCAGACGACGGTCGCGCCGCCGTCGATTACGAAGCCCTGCCCGCTCGTGAACCCGCCCGCCTTTGCGGCAAGGAACACCGCCATGCCCGCGATCTCGTCGGGCTCGCCGATGCGTTGCAGCGTCGAATGCGCGGTCGCCTGCTTCAGGATTTCGGGATTGTCCCACAGTGCCTTTGCGAAATCGGTCTTGATGAGGCCGGGGCAGATCGCGTTCACGCGCACGTTCGCGGGGCCATATTCGGCGGCGTAGTTGCGCACCAGCTGCAGGTCCGCCGCCTTCGAGATGTTGTAAGCGCCGATCATGGTCGAGGCCTTGAGCCCGCCGATCGACGAAATCACGATGATCGCCCCGTCCTTGCGCTCAACCATCTGCGGCGCGGCCATCTGGATCAGCCAGTGGTTCGAAACGATGTTGTTGTGCAGGATCTTTGTAAACTGGTCGTCGGCGATCTCCGCCATAGGCCCGAAATACGGGTTTGAGGCGGCGTTGCAGACGAGGATGTCGACCTTTCCGAGCTTCGCCGTCGCGCCACTGATCAGCGCCTGAAGCTCTTCCTTCACGGAAATGTTCGCGGGGATCGCGATCGCCGCGTCGCGGCCCACGGCGGCATTGATCTCCGCCACCGCCGCCTCGCACGCCTCCAGCTTACGGCTGGAGACGACGACATTCGCGCCGTGTTCCGCCATGCGGTGGGCGATCGCCTTGCCGATACCACGCGAAGAGCCGGTGATGACGGCAACCTTGCCGGTCAGGTCGAAAAGTGCAGGTATGCCCATGGTGTCTCTCCCTCAGACGCGTTCGATGATGATTGCAGGTGCCATGCCGCCGCCCGCGCACATGGTGACGAGCCCACGTTTCAGGTCGCGCCGCTCCAGTTCGTCGAGGATCGTGCCGATGAGGATCGATCCGGTCGCGCCGATCGGATGGCCGAGCGCCATCGCACCTCCGTTGACGTTCACCCGGTCACGGTCGAGCTTCAGGTCGCGGATGAACTTCTCGGCGACCACGGCGAACGCTTCGTTGATCTCGAAGAGATCGATGTCGTCCACGGTAAGACCCGCCTTCGCCAGCACCTTCTTCGCGGCCGGAACCGGCGCGTTCAGCATCAGCGTCGGGGAATCGCCCATGTTCGCCATCGCCACCACCCTGGCGCGCGCCTTCAGGCCCCGCTTGGCCGCATAGGCCGGCGAGGCGAGCAGCAGCGCCGCCGAGCCATCGACGACGCCTGACGAGTTGCCCGCGTGGTGCACATTCTCGATTTCCAGGTCGGGATAGGCTTGGCGCACAAGGCTGCGATACGTCAGCCCTTCCTCGTCGAGGGGCATGTCGATCAGCCGCGCGAACGCGGGTTGCAGCTGCGCGAGGGTTTCGAGGGTCGTGCCGGGGCGCGGGAACTCTTCCCGGTCGAGCGCGAGGCTGCCGTCTTCGCGGTAGACCGGCACGAGGCTCTTGGCGAAATGCCCGCCCGCGATGGCCGCCGCTGCGCGTTCCTGGCTGACGACGGCAAGCGCATCGAGGTCGCGGCGGCTGATGCCTTCCAGCGTCGCGATCGCGTCGGCGCAGACGCCCTGGTGCGGCTGTGGGTGACGGTCGCGCAGGCGCCGGTTGCCGCGGTCCATGGTGCGGGGCGCATCCGCGGAAATACCCTGCCCGGTCTGCGACATCATCTCGGTGCCGCCCGCGATCACGCAATCCTCCATGCCCGACATGATCGAGGCCGCAGCTAGGTTCACCGTCGTGATGCCCGATCCGCAGAAGCGGTCCAGCGTCACCCCCGAGGAACGGACGTCGTATCCGGCGTCGAGCGCCGACATGCGGCCGAGGTCGCCCGCTGCCGCGCCGGTCTGCGAGCTGGTGCCCCAGATGATGTCGTCGACTTCGGCGGTATTGAGCTCATTCCGCTCGGCAAGCGCCCTCAGCACCGTCGCGCCCACCTGCTGCGGGTGGATATCCGCAAGCGATCCCTTGCCGACCTTGCCAATGCCGCGCGGAGTCCTCACGGCGTCGATGATCAGTGCTTCGGCCATGTGCGTCTCCTGTTTTCGTCTCCACGGGCCGCTCTAAAGGAAAGCGCGGGCTCCCGGATACCGCTTCAAACTCACAGCCTGTTTGCATCCTATCCGCCTTTGGGCCACGGTCGCCCTTGAAACCGCTGGGAGAGATCGTGCGCCGGTTCAGACGCCTGCCGCCCCTTGAACCGCGCCTCCAGAGCGAAGCGCTGTCCGATACCGAAGGCACGCGGCTCGGGCGCAGTATCGAGCAGGAAGCCGCGGCAAGGCCGGGCCTTTCAGGCATCCATTTGCTTGCCGACGCGCATCAGGCGTTCGCCGCGCGCATCCTCCTCGCCCGCGCGGCCGAGCGCAGCCTCGACGTGCAATACTACATATGGCGCGCAGACCTCTCCGGGATGCTGATGCTCGAAGCGCTGCGCGAGGCGGCAGACCGGGGCGTGCGCGTTCGCCTGCTGCTCGACGACAACGGCATCGCCGGCCTCGACAACCTGCTCGCCGCGCTCGACGTCCATCCGATGATCGAAGTGCGCCTGTTCAACCCGTTCTTCGTCCGCCGCCCCAAGGCCCTCGGCTATCTCACCGATTTCAAGCGCCTCAACCGGCGGATGCACAACAAGAGCTTCACTGCCGACAGTCAGGCGACGATCATCGGCGGCCGCAACGTCGGCGACGAGTATTTCGCCGCGCGCGACGGCGACCTTTTCGCCGACCTTGATGTCCTGGCGATCGGCGCGGTGGTGAACGACGTCTCGCGCGATTTCGACCGCTACTGGAACTGCGCCTCGGCGTGGCCCGCCACGCGCCTGCTCCCCGTAGTCGGCGTCGAACAGCTCGAAGAGCTGGCGGAGCGCTCGGCGGCCGTCCACGCCGACCCGCGGGCGCACACCTACGTGGAAACCGTCCGCTCCCTGCCCTTCATCACGCACATGCTGGATGGCTCATTGCCGTTGGTATGGACGCGCGTGCGGATGGTCAGCGACGATCCCGCGAAGGTGCTCGACAAGGCGAGGCCGGGTACGTCGCTCGGCGAGCAGTTGCAGGAAGCGGTCGGCCGCCCCTCCCGCGAGATGGCGCTGGTTTCCGCCTATTTCGTGCCGACCGCCGCCGGTGTCGAAGCGTTCGCCGAACTTTCGCGGGAAAAAATCAAGGTCAGCGTGCTGACGAACGCGCTCGAATCCACCGATGTCGCCATCGTCCACGCGGGCTATGCGAAGCGCAGGGAAGCGCTGATCCGCGCCGGGGTTCGGCTTTACGAGATGCGACGCCCGCGTGCGGGCACGCGGCGGAAGCGCCGCCTCCCGCTCGGCGTCGGCGGGTCGGCCGCAAGGTCCGTCACCGGCTCGATCCTGCGTTCGAGCGGCTCGATGCTGCACGCCAAGACCTTCACGGTAGACCGCGAGCGGCTCTTCGTGGGTTCGTTCAACTTCGATCCGCGTTCGGTCGCGCTCAATACAGAGCTGGGCTTCGTTATCGAAAGCCCGGAACTCGCCGCAGACGTGCAGGACGCCTTCGAGAGCGTGATCCCCATGAGCGCCTATGAGGTGACGCTCAGCGACAAGGGTCGCCTGCGCTGGATCGAGCGCGAGGAAGATGGCGGCGAGATCGAAATCCACGACGTCGAACCCGGCACGACGCGGCTGCAACGCCTCGCCATCCGGGTTCTGTCGCGCCTGCCGATCGAGTGGCTGCTTTAGTAGACGACGACCGAGCGGATCGATTTGCCCGCGTGCATCAGGTCGAAGCCCTTGTTGATCTCTTCAAGGCCCATGACGTGGGTGATCATCGGATCGATCTCGATCTTGCCGGTCATGTACATGTCGACGATCTTGGGAACGTCGGTGCGGCCCTTGGCCCCGCCGAACGCCGTGCCGCGCCAGTTGCGCCCGGTGACGAGCTGGAAGGGTCGCGTGCTGATTTCCTTGCCCGCCTCGGCCACGCCGATGATGATGCTCGTGCCCCAGCCGCGATGGCAGGCTTCGAGCGCGGTGCGCATCACTTCGGTGTTGCCGGTCGCGTCAAAGGTGTAATCCGCGCCGCCATCGGTCATCGCGACGATCTTCGCGACGACATCCTCGCGGCTCATCCCCTTGGAGTTGAGGAAGTCCGTCATGCCGAACTTGCGGCCCCATTCCTCGCGGTCGGGGTTGACATCGACGCCGATGATCTTGTTGGCGCCGGCCATCCGCGCGCCCTGCAGCACGTTGAGGCCGATACCGCCGAGACCGAACACGACGACATTGTCGCCGACCTGCACCTTGGCCGTATTGATGACCGCGCCCACACCCGTCGTCACGCCGCAGCCGATGTAGCAGCTCGACTGGAACGGCGCGTCCTCGCGGATCTTCGCCACGGCGATCTCCGGCAGCACCGTGAAGTTCGAGAAGGTCGAGCAGCCCATGTAATGGAAAATCGGCTGGCCCTTGTGGCTGAACCGCGTCGTGCCGTCCGGCATCAGCCCCTTGCCCTGCGTGGCGCGGATCGCGGTGCAGAGGTTGGTCTTGCCCGAAAGGCAGCTTTTGCACTGGCGACATTCCGGCGTGTAGAGCGGGATCACGTGGTCGCCCGGCTTCACCGAAGTAACGCCCTGCCCCACTTCGCGCACGATGCCTGCGCCTTCGTGGCCGAGCACGCTGGGGAAGATGCCTTCGCTGTCGAAGCCGTCGAGCGTGTAGGCGTCCGTATGGCAGATGCCCGTCGCCATGATCTCGACCAGAACCTCGCCCGCCTTCGGGCCTTCAAGGTCGAGTTCCACGATCTCAAGAGGCTTCTTCGCCTCGAAAGCCACAGCCGCGCGCGTCTTCATGAATCACCCCTCCGTCAGCGTACACCAGTGTATGTTTACCCGTCTAAGCCGGGAACCTCCACCGCGCCAACCCCTGCCGCCTCGAAACTGGCGATGGGGTACGCGCAATAGTCCGCTGCGTAATACGCACTTGGGCGATGATTTCCAGAGGCCCCGAGTCCGCCGAACGGCATATTCGCCGCCGCGCCCGTCGTCGGCCGGTTGCGATTGACGACGCCCGCGCGGCTTTCCTCGATGAAACGCGTCCATAGATCGGCGTCTTCGCTGATGAGCCCGGCGGAAAGCCCGAAAACCGTATTGTTCGCAGCGCGCATCGCCGCGTCGAAGTCGCCCACGCGGATCACCTGCACCACCGGCGCGAAAATCTCGGCGTCCGGCACATCGATACCGGTCACGTCTAAGATCGCGGGCGTCACGAACGCGGCCGAACGCCCCTCGATGCCCGCGAACGGCCGAATCACCTTCGCTCCGCGCGCCACGATCCCGTCCACCGCAACCCGCGCACCGCCAGCGGCGGCCTCGGACACGAGCGGCCCCATGAACGCTGCGCCCGCCTCATCCCACGCGGCGATGCGCAACCGCCCGGCCATCGCGTCCACCGCCTCCACGATCGCGTCACCCACCTTGCCTTCGGGCACGATCAGCCGCCGCGCGCACGAGCAGCGCTGGCCGGTGGTCACAAAGCTCGACTGCACGATGATCGATGCGGCAGCCTCCGGCGAATCCCACGCGACAAGCGGATTGTTGCCGCCGAGTTCAAGCGCGAGGCTCACATGCGGACGGTCGATCAGCGCGCGCCGCAGCGCCGCGCCCGCCCCCGCAGAGCCCGTGAACAACAGCCCATCGATATCGCCTGCAACCAGCGCTTCGCCCGTCGCCCGCGCACCCTGCACGATATTGAGCACGCCTTCGGGAAGCCCCGCCTCGGCCCACGCCGCGACGATCGCCTCGCCGATGGCGGGCGTGATTTCAGATGGCTTGAACACAACCGTGTTCCCGGCAAGCAGTGCCGGGATGATGTGCCCGTTCGGCAGGTGGCCGGGGAAGTTGTACGGCCCCAGCACCGCCATCACGCCGTGCCCGCGATGACGCAGCACGGCGCGCCCGAACGGCATGTCCGCCGCCCGCTCGCCGGTGCGCTCGGCAAACGCGCGGATCGAAACCTCGACCTTGCCGATCATCGATCCGATCTCGGCCTCGGTCTCCCACAGGAGCTTGCCCGTCTCGCGCGAAATCAGCCGCGAAAGCTCCGCCTTGCGGCTGCCGAGCACTTCGCCGTAGCGCCGCGCAAGCGCGATCCGCTCCTCGAGTGGGCTCGATCGCCACGCGCCGAGTGCAGCGCGTGCCTTTGCGATGGCGGCATTGCAATCGTCTGCGCTTGCGGCCGGGCCTTCCCATACGGTTTCGCCCGTCGCCGGATCGATCGAATGGAAAATCGTCATGCAGAGACCCTCACCGCGTCGCCGTTGCTCAGCTTCAGCGCATCGGCCGCTTCTTTGGTGATCGTCACGGCGGTCTCGCCAACGCGGGCCGCCGCGCGCACCGATCGGAACCCGTCGATCTGTGTCGTCGATAGCAGCGCTTGGCGCTCACCGGGCTCGCCGATCTCCAGCCGCAGCGTTTGCGTTGCGCGGATCGTGGCGACCTCGGCTGCCGAACAGGTCATCGTCGGCCCGCCGTCGAAAATGTCGATCAGGCCCGAGCGTTCGAAGCCTTCCTTCTCCAGCAGCGTCAGCGCCGGCTCGCCGTCGCGATGAACACGCCCGATCGCCGCGCGCGCGTCCGCATCGATGAGGTCGACATAGATCGGGTGGCGCGGCGCGAGGTCGAGGATGAACTGACCATCCGTGGAGGTCACCATGCGGTCCGCCTCCTCGAACGGCAGCCGAAAGAACTTGGAGGCGACACCTTCCCAGAACGGCGAATGGCCGGTCTCGTCGAACCAGCCGCGCAGCTCCGCCATGATGGTGTGCGAAAAGCGCGTCGGCTCGGCGCCGATCAGCATGTAGCGCGAGCGCGCGAGCAGGCTCCCCGCACCGCCGCTGCGCCGCTCGGGCCGAAGGAACAGCGATCCCACCTCGGTCCACCCGCCGCACTCGTTCACCAGCACCAGCGCCTGATGGTCGAAGCGCGTCCCGATGGCCGACGAATATTGCGCGAGCGTCATCACGCGGAACGAAAAGTGCGGGCGTTTCAGTCCCACGGCGGCACGAACCCCGGCCAGCCCCTCGACCCGTCCGGTCTCGGTGTCCTCCAGCATGATCGTGTACCACGCCTCGGCAGGCGCGATGGCGCCCGTGAAGCTCGCCTCCGCGAGTTCAAGGCGCGCCGCAAGCGTCGCCTCGTCCTCAGGCAGGCTGGTGAACCCGCGGCCTGAAAGCACCGCGAGTTCCATCATCACATCAAGGTCGGCCGGGCCTGCCGGCCGGATCACCAGCATCAGGCCGCCTTGGCGAGGCGCGTCCGCGCATCCGCGAACGCCGCGTCGAGCCGCTTCACGACCTCCGCCGCCTCGGCGCTGGAAAGCAGCAGCGAAGGCAGCAGGCGCACGCAGTTTTCGCCGCCGCCCGCAACAAGAATGCCGTGATTGCGCGCCAGCGCCATGAACTCGCGGTTGTTGGGCACGAGCTTCAGGCCGATCAGCATCCCCTTGCCGCGGACTTCGACGATCAGATCGCTGTGCTTGTTTTTAAGCGCGTTCAGTTGCTCCACGAGTTCGGCCGAAACAGCGCGGGCGTGCGCCAGCGTCTCTTCCTTGGAGATTTCGTCGAACGCCGCGATGCCCACGGCCATGGCGAGCGGATTGCCGCCGAAGGTGGAACCGTGCGTGCCGACGACCATGCCCTTCGCCGCTTCTCGCGTAGCGAGGAACGCGCCGACCGGGAAACCGCCGCCGAGCGCCTTGGCGATCGCCATGATGTCCGGCTCCACGCCTTCGAACCACTGGTGCGCGAACAGCTTGCCCGTGCGCCCCATGCCGCTCTGCACCTCGTCATAAATGAGGAGCACGCCGTGCTGCGTGCAGAGGTCGCGCACGCGCTTCAACCATTCGCCGGTCAGCGCCCGTGCGCCGCCCTCGCCCTGCACGGGCTCCACGATCACCGCCGCCGTCGTCGGCCGCGCAATCGCTTCGGCAATGCCCGCCTCGTCGTCGAGGGTCAGCTGCACGTAGCCCGGAAGCCGGGGTCCGAAGCCGTCGAGATACGATGCGTTGCCCGATGCGTTCACTGCCGCGTAGGTGCGGCCGTGGAACGAGCCCGCGAAGCCGATCACGTCGATCCGCTCCGGCGCGCCGTTCACATGGTGATATCGCCGCGCGGTCTTCAGTGCGCCTTCGATCGCCTCGGACCCAGAATTGCCGAAGAACACGACGTCCGCGAACGTCGAATCGATCAGGCGCTCAGCCAGCGCCTCCTGCCCCGGAATGCGGAAGATGTTGGAAACGTGCCACAGCTTCTTCGCCTGTGCTTCGAGCGCGGCGACCAGCTTCGGGTGCGCGTGGCCAAGCCCGTCGGTCGCAATGCCCATCACGCAGTCGAGCCAGCGGTTGCCGTCGACATCATAGAGCCACGACCCCTCACCGCGATCGACGACGAGCGGTGCCCGGCTGTAAACCCCAAGCAAATTGTCGGACATGGTCTTCTCCATCAAAAAGAGTTCGGCGCTGCTTACCGCGTTACGCTGCGCGCGTCATCGCGAAGATGCCGGTCGCGTTGCCGCTGTCGAAACGCAAGTCGAGTGCGCCGCTCGCGGGGTCCGCGTCGCGCGTGATGAACTCGTAGAACGAGCCCGGCACGGTGCGGCGCACGCCGCCCGCGAACTTGCGCTCAAACGTATCGGCGCGGAATGCCGTCTGCCGCACGCGCCCACTGCTCGACACTTCCACCGCGTCCTTCATCGGCCGGCCTTCGGCCTTCAGCCGCGCGGCGAGCGCATCGACATCGGCCACGCGGTCGGTCGCGTGGTTGAAAGCGTTACCCTCCGTCGCGATCCACGCCGCTTCGCCCGAGCGCGCGAGCAGCGCCTCATAGTCGCCGAGCGTCACGGGGTCGTGATGGCAGTCGAAACAGGCGACGATGGCCGGCAGTGCCACCAGCGCATCGGCGAGCGGTACGCTGCCGTCCGTCGCGAAAGCCGCGAGCACGTCCTGCGCGTCGGCGTTCAGCGGATCGCGCGTCGTGCCGAAAACACGCTCGGCGGCGCGCACGAAGCCCTCGTCGAAGCGCTCGACATGAAGCTCGCTCACGAAGAACTGCGGGATCGCCTCCGGTGCGTCGAGATGGCAGTAAGCGCGACCCGTCATCCGCAGCGCGGGCAGCGGATACGTGTCGGCCACGCGGTAGCCGAGCGGCTCCAGGATGCGCTGGAACGCGTCCTGTCCGGCGGGGAGCGCACCGGTCGGGCCTTCCCGGAAGCGCACGGTGCGCAGCGCGCCGTGGTCGAATGTGATGCGCTCGCCGCGCGCCACCGTATCCGCCACATAGGCCGCGCCGCTCGGCACGCGCCTCAGCAGGTCGTCGAACAGCAGCACGTTCAGCGCCATCGCAAATGCCGCGCGTGAGACGGTCTCGCCGGTTTCCGCAAGAAGCGCCGCATCGATGGAGAGTGCGCCGAGCGCCTTCGCGCCGCCTTGCGGTCCCAACGTATCGATCACCAACCGTTCGACCGCGCCTACATTCGCATTCGACATGATAAAACTCCCAACGTTCCAGAGCCGATTGTCAGGAAATCACAAAGATGGCAAACAAGGAGCCTTCATCTACTCATGCGATTTTGGAATGAATGAACGCCGCCACCTGCCGCCGATCGGCGCGCTCACCAGCTTCGCCGCCGCCGCGCGTCACGGCAGCTTCTCGCGCGCCGGGGAAGAGGTCGGACTGACGCAGAGCGCCGTAAGCCGCCAGATTGCCCTTCTGGAAGACTGGCTGCAGACGCCGCTGTTCGACCGCACGGGCCGCCGCGTCGCGCTGAATGCCGACGGCCGCGCTTATGCCGACGAGATAACCCCCGCGCTCGATCGCATCCGCCGCGCCACCGCCCGTCTCGCCTCGCGGCGGCCGGACAATGCTCTCAGCATCGCCACCCTGCCCAGCTTCGGGATGCGCTGGCTCGCGCCCCGCCTCCCCCGCTTCACGGCCGAACACCCCGACCTCGTCGTCAATTTCGCCGCGCGGTCGGACACGTTCGATTTCGCTGAGGAGGATTTCGACGCCGCGATCCACTTCGGCCTGCCCGATTGGCCCGGCGCGGCGCACGATTTCCTGTTCCGCGAAACCTCGATTCCCGTCTGCGCGCCCGCATGGCTCGCCGCAAACCCGCTCGCCGCGCCCGCCGACCTCATCGGCAAGCCACTCTTGTTCCAGACCTCGCGCAAGGACGCATGGACCCGCTGGTTTCGCCTCGCCGGAGTAACCACGCCCACCGTATCCGGCCCGACCTTCGAACATTTCCTGATGCTCGCGCAGGCCGCCGCGGCGGGCGCGGGCGCCGCGCTCATCCCCAGCTTCCTCATAGAGCCGGAGCTTGCATCGGGCGCCCTCGTCTCGCCCTTCGATCTGCCGCTCGCCACTGACGACGCTTATTATCTCGTCTCCCCCGAAAGCGGCGGCAACGAAGCCCTCGCCCGCTTCCGCGACTGGGTGGTGCGCGAGGCCGCGTCATCGTAGCGCTTGGCGCGCCCTGCGCGCTGCATTAATCCCGCCGCATGACCTCTCCTGCCCGCCCCCGCGCCATTGCGCTCTGGCTTTATGTCGTCGCAGCGCTCGTCTTCGCGATGGTCGTCGTCGGCGGCATCACGCGTCTCACCGAATCCGGCCTGTCGATGGTCCGCTGGGAGCCGATCTCGGGCGTCGTCCCGCCCTTGAATGATGCGGAGTGGCACGCAGAATTCGAAGCCTACAAGGCCTACCCCGAATACCAGAAGGTCAACCGGGGCATGTCACTGTCCGAGTTCAAGGCGATCTTTTTCTGGGAATATCTGCACCGCGTGCTCGGCCGCTTCATCGGCCTCGCCTTCTCGTTGCCGCTCGCGTGGTTCTGGGTTCGCCGGGCGATCCCCGAAGGCTACAAGCCGCGCCTGCTCGCGCTCCTGTCGCTCGGCGCCTTACAGGGGGCGATCGGCTGGTGGATGGTCGCCTCCGGCCTCATCGACCGGCCGGACGTCGCGCACGACCGCCTCGCCGTGCATCTCGGCACCGCACTTTTCATCCTTGGCGGGCTCGTCTGGACCGCGCGCGATCTCATGGCGCTCCACCGCCGCGAAGGCCGCTCGCGGCTCACAGGTTTCGCCGTGCTGGCGCTTTCGGCGCTGGCGATCCAGATCGTCCTCGGGGCGTTCGTCGCCGGGCTCAATGCCGGGCACGCCTTTGCCGAATGGCCGCTCATGGGCGGGCGCTTTTTCCCCGAAGGCGTGCAGTGGCTGGAGCCGCTTTGGCGCAACGTCGTGGACAACCCCGTCGTCGTGCAGTGGGTGCACCGCTGGTGGGCGTGGATCGCCGCGGCGCTGCTCGTCCTGCTTTCCGTGCGCACGGCGCGTGAAAGCGGGGGCAGCGCGCCACGTCTGGTGCTGCTTCTGCTCACTGCGCAGATCATCCTCGGCATCGCCACGCTGCTCACCGGCGTGGCGCTCCACGTGGCGGTCGCGCATCAGGCGGTCGCCGCGCTGCTGGTGTGGACGGCGGTTTCGTGCGCGCATGGCCTCGGCAGGCCGGGATACCGGATGCACTGAAAGCCACTGATTCCGTTTGTAAATTTGCCTGAACACCATAATACCCCACGCCTAAGCGCCTATTTCACTTGACGCTTTTGCGGCGCTCCATCATATGCCGCGCCGTTCACGCGGGCGGCTTCATGCGGCCCGCCTTTGTTTTGGGATCGAACCATGCACACCAAGTCCACGGTCTCGGCGAAGCCCGCCGAAGTCGAAAAAAAGTGGCTGCTGATCGATGCCGACGGTCTCGTCGTGGGCCGTCTCGCTTCGATCATCGCCAATCGCCTGCGCGGCAAGCACAAGGCGATCTACACGCCGCACGTCGATTGCGGCGACAACGTCATCGTCATCAACGCGGGTAAGGTCCGCTTCACGGGCAACAAGCTCAAGGACAAGACCTACTACCGCCACACCGGCTATCCGGGCGGCATCAAGGCCGTCACCGCCGGCAAGATTCTCGATGGCCGCTTCCCGGAGCGCGTGCTCGAGAAGGCTATCGAGCGCATGGTTCCGCGCGGGCCGCTCGGCCGCGCGCAGATGCGCAACCTTCGCATCTATGCGGGCGCAGAGCATCCGCATGTCGCACAGAATCCGCAGGTCGTCGACGTCGGGTCGATGAACCGCAAGAACAAGGTGGGTGCCTAAGTCATGGCTGAAGAGAAAATGGGTCTTGAGGATCTGAAGGATCTTGCCGTCGAAACCGTCGCCGACACCGGCACGGGTGCGCCTGTGGTCGTCTCATCCGCACCGCTGCGCGAAAAGGAAATCGACGCGCAGGGCCGTGCTTACGCCACCGGCCGCCGCAAGGATGCCGTCGCCCGCGTCTGGATCAAGCCGGGCACCGGCAAAATCACGGTCAACGGCCGCGATCAGACCGTGTATTTCGCGCGTCCGACGCTGCGCCTCGTCATCAACCAGCCCTTCGACGTGTCGGAGCGCGGCGGCCAGTTCGATGTGGTCGCCACCGTTTCGGGCGGCGGGCTTTCGGGTCAGGCCGGCGCAGTAAAGCACGGCATCAGCCAGGCTCTCACCAAGTTCGAGCCGGAACTGCGCGGCGTCGTCAAGGCTGCGGGTTTCCTCACCCGCGACAGCCGCACCGTCGAGCGCAAGAAGTACGGCCGCGCCAAGGCGCGCAAGAGCTTCCAGTTCTCGAAGCGCTAGTCCGCTTTCAGAATCACGTTCAAAGGGCCGGCCGCAACGCCGGCCCTTTCCGTTTGGGGGGAGTGCCGCTAAGCCTTGGCGCCATGTTCCGCGCCGTTCTCCTGCTGCTTGCCGCCCTCGCGTCGCCCGCCCTTGCGGCAAGCGCCGTGCAGAACCCCAACACCCGCGTCGAGCTGATCGCGGAAAGCGCCGCGCCTGCGCCCGGCAAGACCGCAGTGCTCGCGATCGTCACGACGCCCCGCAAGGGCTGGCATACCTATTGGAAGAACCCCGGCAGCGCGGGCATCGAAACGCAGGCGGCGTGGACCCTGCCGGAGGGTGCCGCGGCCTCGGCCATCCGCTACCCCGTGCCGTCGACGTTCACCGTCTCGGGCATCATGAACTACGTGTTCGAAGGCGACGCGGCGCTGCTCGTCGACCTTTCCGTGCCGCAGCTTGCGCCCGGCACACCGCTCCCCGTGAAGGTGCGCGTCGATTATCTCGTCTGCGACGATGAACTCTGCGTCCCTGAAAGCGCGGACCTCGCGCTCGACCTCGAGGTCGGCGACGGGGCAGTTGATCCTGCCGCCGCACCGCGCTTCGAAAAGGCGCGCGCCGCTTTGCCTCGTCCGGTCGACTGGCCCGCGCGCTACGCCCATGCGGATGGCAAGTTCCGCCTCTCGGTCGATACCACCGGCGCGGGCGATGTCAGCCGCGCCTACTTTTTCCCCGAAGCCGACGGCGTTCTCGATTACGACGCGCCGCAGACTGTCAGCCGCAGCGGCGACACGCTCATCATCGAAACCACGGCAGGCGCCAATGCCGATCCCGGCGCGGTGAGCGGCGTGCTACGCCTGGACCGCGCCGACGGCAGCCATTTCGGCGCCAGCCTCACCGCAAACGCGGGCGAGGTCGCGGCAGCGGGCGCGCCGCTCGCGTCTGCTGGACACGAACAGCATCAGCCCGGCCTGCCGTCCGCGCTCACTGCTCTCGCACTTGCCGTCCTCGGCGGCTTCATCCTCAATGTGATGCCGTGCGTGTTCCCGATCCTCGGGCTCAAGGCGCTCAGCCTGGCAAACGGCGGCCATTCCGAAAGCGCCGCGCGGCGCGAAGCGCTTGCCTACACAGCGGGTGTCGTCGGCACCTGCGTCGCACTCGGCGCCCTTATCCTCGCGCTTCGCGCGGCGGGCGCGCAGGTCGGATGGGCGTTCCAGCTTCAGGATCCGCGCGTCATCTTCCTGCTGCTGCTGCTCGTCACCGCCATCGCGCTCAACCTTGCCGGGCTGTTCGAAGTGCGCGCGCCGCAAGTCGGCGGCGATATGCTTGCATCGCGTGGCGGAACGCAGGGCGCGTTCTGGACCGGCGCACTTGCAGCAATCGTCGCTACGCCCTGCACCGGGCCGTTCATGGGCCTCGCGCTTGGTGCGGCCATTCTGCTTCCAACCGCGCTCGGTCTGCTCGTCTTCGCCGGGCTGGGGCTTGGTCTCGCCCTGCCCTTCATTCTGATCGGCTTCATCCCCGCGCTCCGCAATCGCCTGCCAAGGCCCGGTCCGTGGATGGTGACGTTCCGCCGCATCATGGCGCTGCCGATGTTCGCGACCGCCGTTGCACTCGCCTGGGTGCTCGGGCGGCAGGCGGGCGTTTCGGGCATGAGTTTCGGCATCGCCGCCGCCGTGTTCCTCGCTGCTGGGCTCTGGTGGGTCGGCATTCGCCAGCACGGCGGGCGCCCCGCCGCCGTGCCGCTCGTCGTTGCCGCGCTCTCCGTGGCAACCGTGCTCCTCATCACGCCGCGCGCCGAGGCGCCCGTCGCCAATGCGGCGCTGCCGAACGTCGAGCCCTTCACCGAAGCCCGCCTCGCCGCCCTTCGCGCCGAAGGCCCGGTGTTCGTCTATTTCACCGCCGACTGGTGCATCACCTGCAAGGTGAACGAAAACGGCGCCCTCTCCGCGCCCGCCGTCACCGCCGCCTTCACGGAGGCCGGAATCCCGACGCTCGTGGGCGATTGGACCAACGCCGATCCGGCAATCACGCGCTTCCTCGAAAGCCATGGGCGCGCCGGTGTCCCGCTCTATCTCTTCTACGCGCGCGGCAAGGATGCGGAGGTGCTTCCGCAGCTTCTGAGCGAGGCGCTGATGCTGGAACTCGCCCGCCGCGCCTGATTATGGCATCCTTTCCCTTCACCAAAGGGAGACGAGACATGAAAACAGCCATCGCCGCTTTCGCTGCCATCGCCTTCGCGGGAACCGCCTGGGCCGCCGAGGTCGGCAAGCCCGCCCCCGCCTTCACCGCGCAAACGGCAGCGGGCAAGACCGTCAGCCTCAAGGATTTCGCCGGGAAAACCGTCGTTCTCGAATGGACGAATAGCGGCTGCCCGTTCGTGAAGAAGCACTACGATTCCGGCAACATGCAGAAACTGCAGGCCGATGCGAAGGCGAAGGGCGTCGTCTGGCTCACCGTCAACAGCAGCGCGCCCGGCAAGCAGGGCTACGTCGACGGCGCGCTCGCCGCGAAGGAGATGAAGGACTGGACCTTCCAGCCGACCGCCTATCTGCTCGATCCGGCAGGCAAGATCGGCAAGGCCTATGATGCGCGCGCCACGCCGCACATGTACGTGATCGACGGCAAGGGCGTGCTTCGCTACGCGGGCGCGATCGACGACAAGCCGACCGCGAACCCCGCGGACATCAAGGCCGCGAAGAACTACGTCACCGCCGCGCTCGGCGACGTTGCCGCCGGCCGCGCCGTCGCAAGCCCGGTCACCCGCGCCTACGGCTGCTCGGTGAAGTACCCGGACGCTTAAAGCGCCCTTAACCAGCGCGGCCCCACCATGACCCTCGCGTACGTGTATCTGTCTCGCGGGGTCGTGGGTCGTGATTATCTTTTTCGGGCTGGCCATCGTGCTTGTCTGCGTGTTCGGCAGCTTCCTGATTGCGGGCGGCGAACTCGGCATCATTGCCGGGGCGCTGCCGCAGGAGCTGCTGATTATCGTGGGCGCGGCGGCGGGCGCCTTCATCATCGCCAACAGCAGCACGACGCTGCGCCGCGCCGCTGAAGGCGTGCGCCGCGCGTTCGAGGGTGAGCGCTGGGGCAAGGCCGATTATCGCGACCTCCTCTGCCTCCTCTTCCTCCTCATCAAGACGCTGCGCACGCGCGGCGTGGTCGCGATTGAAAGCCACATCGAATACCCCGAGGAATCGCGCCTCTTCGCGGCCTTCCCGCGCATCGCGGCGGACCCGGCGCTCGTCTCCTTCATCTGCGACTACGTGCGCATGATGGCGATGAACTTCGAGGATCCGAACCAGATGGCCGACGCGATGGAGGCTGATCTCGATCGCCACATCGCCGAGGAGTATCAGGCGCAGGGCGCGCTCCAGACACTCGCAGACAGCCTCCCCGCGCTCGGCATCGTCGCCGCCGTGCTCGGCGTCATCAAGACCATGGGCTCGGTGGATCAGCCGACCGAGGTCCTCGGCGCCATGATCGGCGGCGCGCTCGTCGGCACCTTTCTCGGCGTGCTGCTCAGCTACACCGTCGTCGGCCCCATCGCCTCCCGCCTCGCGCAGGTGATCGATGCGGAGGCTAAGTACCTCACCCTCGTGAAAACCGTCATCGTCGCGCACCTGCAGGGCCAGGCGCCGCAGGTCGCGGTCGAGCTCGGCCGCCGCACCACGCCATCGAACCACGCCCCCAGCTTCGCCGAAATGGAAGCCGCGCTCGACGCCCTGCCGCGCGACCTCGTCTAGCGCTGGAATCCCCCCGGCATATCCGCTAAGCCGCGCGCCATGTCGCAAAAAATCCGCATCGCCGTGCTCGGAGCGTCGGGGTACACCGGCGCCGATCTCGTTCGCCTCGCGCTCACGCATCCCAACATCGAAATCGCCGCGCTCAGCGCCAATGCCAAGGCGGGGCAGGCGATGGCGGACGTATGGCCGCATTTCGCCCACGTGCCTTTGCCCAGCCTCGTCCGCGCCGAGGAGATCGACTGGGCGGGCATCGACGCCGTGTTCGGCTGTCTGCCGCACGCCGCCTCCGCCGCGCTGCTCTCGACGCTCATCGGCCCGCGCATCATCGATCTGTCGGCGGATTTCCGCCTGAACAGCGCCGAGACCTACGCCGAATGGTATGGCAACCCGCACCCGGCGCCCGAGCTGCTGCCCGATGCGATCTACGGCCTCACCGAATATGCCGCCGAGCTTCTGCCCGCCGCGCGCATCGTCGCCTGCCCCGGCTGCTACCCCACGGCCGCGCTGCTCGCCCTGCTCCCGCTCCTCGAAGCCGGCCTCGTCGGCCACGAGCGGATCACGATCAACGCGCTTTCGGGCGTTTCCGGCGCAGGCCGCAGCCTGAAGGAAGCGAACCTCTTCGCCGAGATGGCGGAGGCGGTGCACCCCTACGGCATGGGCCGCCACCGCCACATGCCGGAGATCGAGCAGGAGCTTGCGAAGCGCGCGAACGGCGCCGTCACCATCAGCTTCACGCCGCATCTCGTGCCGATGAACCGCGGCGAGCTTGAAACCATCACGGTCGAGCTGATGCCCGGCAAGAGCGTGGCGGACCTGCGCGCCGCGCTCGGCCACCGCTATGCCGCCGCGCCCTTCGTGCACCTGCTGCCGGAAGGCAAAGGCCCATCGACGCGCATGGTGCGCGGCTCCAACCACTGCGTGATGAACGTGTTCGAGGATCGCATCCCCGGCCGCGCCATCGTGATCGTCGCGATCGACAACCTCGTGAAGGGCTCGTCGGGTCAGGCGATCCAGAACATGAACCTGATGTTCGGCCTTCCCGAAACCACCGGACTCCTGCAGGCGCCTCTCTTCCCATGATCGTTACCGAACGCCTGAAACTCCGCCCCTGGCGCGAGTCCGACCGTCTGCCGTTTCGGATGCTCTGCGCCGACAAGCGCGTCATGGAGCATCTCGGCGGCCCCCGCAGCGCGGCAGACGCCGACGCCGCGATGGAGCGCATGATCAAGAGCGAGAAGGAACGCGGCCACTGCTTCTGGGCAGTCGAGCGCAAGTCAGACTTTTCGTTCATCGGCTTTTGCGGGCTTCTCGTCTGCGAAAAGCCCGGCACGCCCGTTGACGGCGAGATCGAGATCGGCTGGCGTTTCCGGCACGATTGCTGGGGCCAGGGCTTCGCCAAGGAAGCCGCCTACGCGAGCTTCGACTGGGGCTTCGCCAATCTGGATGTCGAGCGCATCATCGCGATCACCATGTCGGAAAACACGCGCAGCTGGGGGCTGATGGACCGCCTGCGGATGCGCCGCAAGCCCGAGCTCGATTTCTACGAAACCTCCGCCACCACGGGCGGCAAGGAAATGCGCATCATCACCTATTCCCGCTCGCGAGCGTGGGACTGATGCCCGTCTACAGCTACGAGGGCGCCGTGCCCGAGATCGCCGAGGACGTCTTCATCGCCCCCGGCGCGCACGTGATCGGCAATGTGAAGATCGGCGCGGGCTCCAGCGTCTGGTACAATTGCGTGCTGCGCGGCGATGTCGGCACGATCACCATCGGCGAATGCACAAACATTCAGGATGGCACCGTCGTCCATGTCACGGGCGGCGCATACAACACCGTGATCGGCAGCCACTGCCTCATCGGCCACACCGCGACCATCCACGGCTGCACGCTTGAAGACAACGCCTTCGTCGGCCTCGGCGCGATCGTGATGGACGGCTGCGTCATCGAAGGCGATGCGATGCTCGCGGCGGGCGCGATGCTGACGCCGGGCAAGCGCATCCCTTCGGGCCAGATGTGGGCGGGCCGCCCCGCGAAATACGTCCGCGACCTCACGCCCGAGGAAATCGCCGGAAACCGCAGGGGCCCGAAGCACTACGCACGGCTGGCCGAGATCCATCGGAACCTGCCCGTCATCCGGCCCTGATGTCCGCCGCGATCACGCGCCGCCTCGCCGTTTCCGGGCTGGCCGCGACCGCGCTTGCGGCGTGCCTGCCCCGCCGCGATGCGGAGGGCTTCGCGCCGCGCATCGCGGAAATCGAGGCGCAAAGCGGCGGCCGTATCGGCCTTTTCGTGCGCGATACCGGCAGCGGACGCACGCTCGCGCACCGCGCCGATGAACGCTTCGCCATGGCCTCCACCTTCAAGGCCCCGCTCGCCGCCGCGGTGCTCGCCCGCGCGGAGGCCGGCGCGCTGCGCCTCGATCGCCCCGTCCCCTACACCGCTGCCGATCTGCTCGCTTACGCCCCCGTCACCGCGCGCCATGTCGCGGAGGGGGCGATGAGCGTGGAGGCGCTGTGCGCCGCGACCGTGGAGCTGAGCGACAACACCGCCGCGAACCTGCTGCTTCCGCTCGTCGGCGGCCCCGCCGGGCTCACGCGCTGGCTGCGCGGCCTCGGCGACAGCGAAACGCGTCTCGATCGCACCGAGCCGACGCTCAACACCAACATTCCCGGCGACCCGCGCGACACCACCACGCCGCGCGCGATGGCCGGAACGCTTGAAAAACTGCTGCTGTCGGATGCCGCGCTCACGGCGGACGCCCGCGCGCGCCTCACCGGCTGGATGGTCGCATCGCCCACCGGGAAAGACCGTCTCCGCGCCGGCCTCCCCGCAGACTGGCGCGTCGCAGACAAGACCGGCACCGGCATGAACGGCGCCGCCAACATCATCGCCGTCCTCTGGCCCCCGGCTGGCGCCCCGCTCGTCGCCGCCGTCTACCTGACCGGCTCCAAAGCCCCCGTCCCCCAGCTCAACACCGCCCACGCCGCCCTCGGCCGCACAATCGCCGCCTGGCACAAACCCTGACCCCTCCTCTCCCGCCCGCGGGAGAGGATACGAAGCCTTCGCCAAAGGCCTAGGCAACGTTGGTGAGGGCAACGACGTTGGTGAGGGAAGTCCGCGCTACTTAGCGCCGACCGGAGACCACCCCAGCCCGTCCCCATCTTCGCCCACCGGCAGCCGCCGCAGCACCTTGCCGCTCGGCCATTCGACCTCCGCGACCGTGTTCGTCCCCGTCTCCGCGACGAACAGCCGCTTGCCGTCCGGCCGGAACAGGATCGTCACCTGCATCGCCTCGGCCTTGCCGCTCACCGGGATCGTGCGTTCGTGCTTGCCCGTCGCCACGCTATAAACACCGAGCGCACCCGCCTGCAGTTCAGAGGTCACGGCATGCTTCCCGTCCGGGCTGATCGCGATGCGCAGCGGGAACGGCCCCGTCTCGATGCGCCGCACCAGCTTATCGGTCGCCGTGTCGTAAACATGCACCTCGTTCGAGGCGCGGCTGGAGATCCACACCTGCTTGCCGTCCGGCGTGATCGCGATGCCCTCCGCCTCGCGCCCGGCAGGCAGATGCCCGACTGTGCGCCCGCTATCCAAATCGATCACGCTCGCGCTGCCGCTCTTCATGTTCGCCGTGTAGGCGCGCGGCCGCGTCGGGTGCACCGCCACCATGTGCGATCCTTCCGCCTCCGTCGGGATCGATTTCAGCACGCGGCCGTCCGCGCCATCGATCACCACCAGCGTCTTCGAAGCCTCCGCGGTCGCCAACAGGCGCCCATCGGCGAGCCAGAGCAGCCCATGCGGCCGCGAATTCGGCCCGATGTCCCACGTCGCGATCCGCTTGCCGTCCGCCACCCCGTAAACGTCGATCGCCGCGCCGCCATAATTCACCACCGCCGCCCGCGCCCCGTCCGGCGACAGCGCCACCTCATGCGGATTGGCCCCGCTCGCCACGCGCGCCTGCTCCTTGCCGGTGGCAAGATCGATGAAACTCACCGTATCCTCGCCCTTGTTCCCCACAATGAGCGTCTCGGCCGAAGCCGGAAGCGCCGCAATCAGCAGCGCGGCGGTGAAGATGGTACGCATGAAGCTCTCCCGATGTTTCGGGGCATATTGGCGTAGGTAGGGCGGGAGGTCACGTCTCTAAGCCGAATTGCCCGGATGCGGCATACCAATGATCGAAGCTATGAAGGGCGACATCTCATTGGCAAGATCGCTTATCTCGCGGCTTTTCTTTTGGATAAACCCGTTTGAATAGTCGTTGCGAATGACCCTCCACCCTAGACCGTCGATTTTGATCGAATGGGTATGCCAATCAGTTGTGCGTTTGTTGCGCTGATGAACGACGCCATGGATCACGCTTATCCGAAAATCGTTCAGCTCAAATATCCTTGTCCGAATATCTGCGAGCTTCGTTCTCGTCACGTCCCCTATAGATGTATCCTTTTCAATGGATTTCTTTACGTAATTCAACTGCTTCGCCAACATTCGGGGCAACCCCTCGTCAGGGACCACGCCATTTTTGACGTGATGCCAGATGACGAGATGGGACAGCATAAGTTCAATGGTAGCCCAAGAAATAGAGATGTTACCCAAGGTCGTTAGGACGGATTGGGCATGAGCCCAAGATGCGTCTAATTGCTTTTGACGGAGCTGAAGTGCAAATTTGTAGGCGCACCAGCGTAACGGCGGAATTCTCCTGAGCAGGCGTTTGAAAGGCGACATCAAGGCCGAGATTTACTCCGAAGCAAAATTGGTCAAATGGCATTCTTAGCGGTGTTGATCTCCCCCACACCGGTCAACGTGAACGCCCCGGTGCCAGGCAATTCGACGCGCAGTTCCAGCGTACCGCCCGCGGCCTCGACAAACCGGCGTAGCGTCGAGAGGTAGAGGTCGGTCTGGCGCTCGATCTTGACCACTGACGGCTGCTTGATCCCCAGGCTCTGGGCGATCTGCTCCTGGCTGCGTTCAGCGAGCTTGCGCAGGGCCTTGAGCCCTTCGACCTCGTTGCGGAGTTCCGCAGCGCGGGCCTTGATGCTCTCTTGGCGCTTCTTCGGCAGGCCGGCCATCACGTTATCGAGTGTGCGTCCCATCCTACTTTCCTTTCAGTTTTTCGAGGTGGTTTGCAAAACGCGTGTCCGCCTTTGCAATCAGCGTCTTGTAAAACCGCCTCTGCGCAACCCCGCTCTTGTCACCCGCCACCAGCAGGATGGCCTTCCGGGCCGGATCGAAGGCGAACGCCACCCGCCAAACCCCGTCATCAGCGTCGAACCGCAGCTCCTTCATATTGGGATACCGCGATCCTTCCAGCGTATCGACATGCGGCCGCCCGAGCACGGGCCCCATGTCGGCAAGCACTAACGCGACCGCGAGCAGAGCGTCCTGCACGGCTTCCGGCAGAGCATCGAACTCGGCGTCGAAGTCATCATGGTTGGCGACCATCCACGCCATGCAGTCATATACCTCTCAGGCTATAATTTGTCCATAGCTCAAAAGCTATATATGGCATACATGACGAACACGTCGAATTTCAAGTCTACCGATCCGCCCCCTTCGCCTTCCCCCAGCTCCGCGCCGCCGTATACCCAAGGTAGCCAGTCCCGAAGAGCATGTAGAGCGGCTCGGGGATTGCCTCCAGGTAGGCGCCCATCCCCGCGCCGATCGCCTGTGCCGTCACGGGGTCGGCGGCGGCGATGAGGCCCATGGGGATGGACCAGAGCAGCAGCACGTACATCACGTAGAGGAAGCTCGGGCGCGCGCGGCTCGTCCACGGGTCCGCCGCGTTCGCCTCCGCGACGATCGCGGCCATGCGCGTTTCGATCAGCTTCAGTTCGTGGCTGCCTTCCAGCTGGATCAGCTCCAGCTTGGCGCGTTCGCGCGCCTCCTTGTCGGGGATGATGCGGTCGAGGAGCTTGGCGACGGGCGCGATGATGCCTTCCACGAGCGACATGGGGGGTCTTCCTTTCGTGCGGGTTCAGGCGTGGAAATCGCCGATGCGGCCGGCGAGCCAGCCGAAGGTGAAGCTTTCGTTCGCGGGGCGCGCCTCGGCGAGTTCGATATAGCGGGCGCCCTGCAGCGCTTCGAGCGCGCGCAGCAGCACGGTTTCGCCCGCCTTGCCGCGCGTCTGGATGATCGCTTTCAGCGCGGCGAGCGTCGCGGTGTCGATGCGGCGGCTTTGCGGGATGTCCGGCCAGTCGCGTTCGCGGCGGTTGAGTGCATTGAGCGCGCGCTGGAGGAAGCCCACCGCCACGGCGGGCCCCATGTTGACGCCGGTATCGAAAAGCTCCGCCGCGATGCGCCGGGCGAGCGCGTTCACGCGGTCGAAGCCGGTGTCGTGCCAATAGCGTTTCCGGTAGATATCTGCCGCCGCGGCGCGCGGCAGGTCGCGCATGGCGCCGCCGTAGCCCGCCGCGCGCGCCGTGCCTTCCGTGATGCCGAAGTTGGTGGGGCCGCCGCGGTCGTCCGGGTGGTCGACAAAGCCGCCTTCGCGGCGCAGCAGCATTTCGATGAGATCGTCGATGGACGCCATGATGGGGCTCTCCTGCCGTGAGGGGCAGAACGAACCCATCTGGTTCCTATTTGTCAAATCCTATCGCGAAACCGGTGCGCGACGGGTAACTTTGTCTACTTCAGGAAAATCTGGTCGGAGCGACAGGATTCGAACCTGCGACCCCCACACCCCCAGTGTGATGCGCTACCAGGCTGCGCTACGCTCCGACCGTGGCCCGCACTTAAGGGCCTTGGCGGGCAAAGGCAAGCCTTGCCCGCCGGTTTCTGCCTAGCTGCCCTGCAGGCTCGTCAGCAGCTTCTGCGCCGCCGGGCGGCTGTCGAACTTCGGCGCCTTCAGCGCGGTTTCCAGCGCCTCCACCGCCTTGCCGCGCTGCCCGTTCATCGCATAGGCGACCGCGAGGTGGAACCGCACGTCCGGGTCATTCGGCGATCCCGCCGCCGCCTTCTGCAGCAGGCTGAGCGCGAGCTTCCGGTCGCCCTTGTTGCGGATCAGCAGCCAGCCATACGTGTCCTGCACCGCCGGCACATTCGGCCCCACCGCATAGGCCTGCTTCCCTGTTGCGAGCGCCCGCTTGTCGCCCACCATCGAATAGGCCCACGCGAGGTTGTTGAGCACGGTCACGCTCTTCTCGGCGTTCGGCAGTTTCCGCAGCGCCTCGTAGTTCGCGATCGCCGCCTTGTACTGCCGCTGGTTCATCTGCAGCTCGGCGATCGCGGCCAGCGCGATCGGATCGCGCGGGTTCGCCTTCTGGTAGGCCTGCATCATGGTGACGGCCTGCGAAGGCTTGCCCGTCTGCACATAGGCCTGCGAAAGCGCGCGCGCCGTCGCGAGGTTAAACTTGGTCTTCCGCGCGGCCTCCAGGTACGGGATCGCAGCCGCAGCCTGGTTCTGCCCCAGGTATGCGCGGCCGAGCGCGAGGTCGGCGTAGTTCTCCTTGGGCGCCTGCTTGCGAAGACGCTCTGCCCACTGCTTCGCGGCGTTCCAGTCCTTCTGCCGCGCTTCCAGGAATACAAGCTCGGAGTACACCGGCGTCGGATCGACGCGCGGCATCGTCAGGATGCGCTGGTAGGTCGCGCGCGCTGCTGCGACCTTCTTGTTGGCCTCCTGAGCACGCGCCAGCATCACGCGCGGCTGCGGGCTGTCCGGTTGCGCGTTCACGAGGCGGTTCAGCACCGACTCGACCTGGTTCTTCTGACCCGCCGCTTCATAGACGCGGGCCGCCGCAAGCAGCGCCTGCGGCTGTTCGGGGAAGTCGCGCAGGATCGAAGCCACCTCGTCGAGCGCGCGCTTGTTCTGGTTCGTATCGAGGTAAGCGTCGGCAAGCTGCACACGCGGACCGAGCTGCTTGGCATCGACCGCGGCCGCCTGACGCAGCCATTCGACGCGCGCGGTCGCATCACCGCGCCGCGCCGCCGTTACGGCAAGCAGCGTCAGCGCGCGGCCATCGCGCTTGTTGTATTCGAGCAGCTGCTTCAGTTCGCGCTCGCCCTCGGGGATGCGGTTCGTCGCGATCAGCACCTGCGCGAGGTTACGCCGCGCTTCGGTGTAGTCGGACTTCTTCTCCAGCGCCGTGCGGAAGCTTGCTTCGGCCTTCTTCGTCTGTCCAAGGCCAAGCTCCGCGCCGCCGCGGATGTTGTAGCCCACCGGCAGGTTCGGATAGAGCGTGATGATCCGGTTGCTGGTCACGAGCGCCTTGTCAAACTCGCGGTCGCGAATCTGGATCAGCGTCAGCACCATCAGCGCCTGCAGCGACTTGCTGTCGTCCTTCAGGACGTCCATCAGCCCTTCTTCAGCTGACTCGGCGTTACCCTGCAGAAGCTGCGTCATGGCCAGCTGGGTTTTCAGCTCGCCTGCTTTCGGCGCTTCTGTGACAGCCTTTTGCAGGTACTGCTGCGCTTCGGCCATATTGCCTTCGCGCGCGAAGGCCGCGCCGTAGAGCGCGTAGGTACGCCCATCGGCGCTCCCCGAATCGATGATCGGCTTCAGCGTCTCGATGGCGCCGCGTGTATCATTGCCCTTCAGCTGCGAGGCCGCATAAAGCTTGCGGGCAAGCACGCTCTGCGGCGAAGACCCAACCACCTTGCCGAAGAAATCGGTCGCCTGCGCCACGTCGTTCGCCTGATAGGCGAGCATCCCTTGCAGCATCAGCGCAGGCACATAATTCGAGAGCAGGCCCTTGGTGCGCGTCATCAGCTGGCGCGCCTTCTCATACTGGCCGGCGCGGGTCTCGAGGACAGCCTCCAGATAGAGCGCGAGCGGGTGATCCGGTACGAGTCCGTTGATACGCTTGAGATCAGCGCGCGCCTGATCCTCGCGCTTGAGGTCGCCGAGCGTGGCGGCGCGCTCGAGCAGTGCCTCAATGTTGTTCGGATCAACCTCGAGCGCACGGTTGAAATAGGTGAGCGACGGTTCGAGGCCCTGCGAACGGCGCACGAGGTCGCCTTTCAGCATCAGGCCCTTCACGTTCGTGGGTTTCGCGGCAAGCACCTGATCGGCAAGCGCGGAGGCTTCCTTCAGCTTGCCGTCGGACGCATAGAAGCGCGCGGCATCGACCAGCGTGTCCGGGTCTTTCGGCGCAATCCGGAGGGCGCGCTCGAACTCGGCGCGCGCTTCGGGAAGATTGCGCTGCTGCGTTAGGATCTGTCCGCGCAGCCGCGCCGCGTAGGCGGCGAACTGCGGCTCGATCGTCCGTGCGTCAAGCAGATCCATCGCCTCGCCGTACTTGCGCTGCATCACCAGCGCGTGCGCGCGCAGGTGGCGGACCTTCGCCGACGGGATGCCCGCCTGCATGGCGCGCTCCAGCTCCGTCTGCGCCTGAATACCGGAGCCGAACTCCAGCGCGACACGCGCCTGAAGCAGCCGTGCGAGCCCGTTGTTGGGGTTCGCCTTCAGCGCCTTCATCAGCTGGATGCGTGCACCGCGGTAGTCGCCGGCCTGAAAGAGACGGAAGCCCTGGACATAAGCATCATTCGATTCGCTGCGCGCGTCTGCGTGCGCGGGCGAGGCCGCAATGCCGATGGGAACCGTAAGCGCAAGGGTCGCCGCCGCGAGCTTTAAGAAGGTCTTGTTCAACATCATTTTATCCTCAGTAGGACGGTTCGACTTGCCGTGGCCGCGTGCGACCTTTTTTGTGTGATCCACGGCATTATGAACGTCAGGTCTCAATATTATATTGCTTTAGAAGATCATACAGCGTCGGCCGGCTCACACCGAGCAGCTTGGCTGCGTTCGAAACGTTGGACTCGGTACGCGCCAGTGCCATGCGAATGGCGTTCCGATCAGCCCGCTCGCGCGCCGACCGGAGGTTCAGGAAATCGTCGTCCTCGACTTCGGCGAGATCGAGATCGGCTGCCGAAAGCCGACTTCCGTCCGCCATGATCACGGCCCGTTTCATGCGATTTTCAAGCTCGCGCACGTTCCCCGGCCACTTCCAGGCCTCGATCGCGGCCAGCGCGTCCGCATTGAAGCCCTTCACCGGGCGCTTCATGTCGCGGGCATACTTGCGCAGGAAGTGGTGCGAAAGCAGCACGGCATCGCCCTGCCTCTCGGCCAGCGGCGGAATCTTGATGACGACCTCGGCAAGCCGGTACCAGAGGTCTTCGCGGAAGGCGCCCTCGGCGATCATCGCCTCGAGGTTCTGGTGCGTCGCGCAGACGATGCGAACGTCGACGGGGATCGTCTTGCGACCGCCGATGCGCTCAATGACGCGTTCCTGCAGGAATCGGAGCAGCTTCACCTGCAGCGGCAGGGGAATGTCACCCACTTCGTCGAGAAACAGCGTGCCGCCCTCAGCAAGTTCGATCTTGCCCTCGGTTGTCTTCACAGCACCCGTGAACGCGCCCTTCTCGTAACCGAAGAGTTCGGCTTCCAGGAGGTTTTCAGGAATCGCCGCGCAGTTGATCGCAACGAATGGCGCGCCTTTGCGCCCAGAGCTGTCATGCAGCCCGCGCGCCAGCACTTCCTTGCCGGTACCGCTCGCGCCGAGCAGCATGACGGAAACATCTGTGTTGGCGACACGCTCGATCATGCGGCAGACGCGGAGCATACTGTCCGAACTGGTGATAAGGCCGCCAAGCGCCTCGTGACCGTTGCTTTCGGCGAGCTTACGGTTTTCCGCCTCTATCTCATGGAGGTGGAACGCCCTCTGCACGATCAGACCAAGCTGATCGATATCCACGGGCTTCTGATAGAAATCGTAGGCACCGAGCGCGATCGCCCGCAGCGCGCTTTCGCGGGCGCCATGGCCGGAGGCAACGATCACCTTTGTGTCGGGTTTGAGAGCCAGGATTTCTTGAAGCGTCGCGAAGCCTTCACTGGTGCCGTCCGGGTCCGGCGGCAGGCCGAGATCGAGCGTAACCACCGCCGGTTCGTGGGCGCGCAGTAGCTCGATAGCGGCGCGGCGATCGCCCGCACAGATCACTTCATAGTCCTCGTAAGACCACTTGAGCTGACGCTGCAGCCCTTCGTCGTCCTCAACGACCAGTAGTTTCGGTGCCGTTTTGTTCGCCATTCAGCCTTCTCGCCTGTTCGCCAGCGGCGTCGCAGCCGCCGGCAACTCGATCGTAAAGCAGCTCCCCACGCCCGGCTCGCTTTCAACCAGGAGTTTGCCGCCCATGTCCCGTGTCATTTCCCGCGCCTCGTACGCGCCTATACCAAAGCCCCCGGATTTGGTCGACTTGAAGGGCGCGAAGAGTTCGTCGCGAATGAAGTCCGCGCTCATCCCTCGGCCACGATCGCGCACGCTCACGCGCACTGGGTCGCCTGGCTCCACCGCGATCGTCACCGGGCTTCCCGGCTCGCTTGCATCGACAGCGTTCTGAACGAGATGGGTCAGCACCTGCTCGAAACGCTCCGTAGCGCCGTTCACCATGACATCCTGCCCGCAGCGGTCGAAGGTCACGCTGGACCACGAGCGCCGTGCCGTATTCGCGACGGCCTCCACCGCAGAGCAGACATCGAACGTGCCCACGGAAGGACCAGCCTGCACACTTTGCTGCGAAAGCCGCGCCAGCAGGTCGTTCATCTTGGCGACCGAGCTTTGCAGCGTCGCAATCATGTCCGCCCGGAACTCGGGGTTTTCAGCATGGCGCTCGGCGTTGCGCGCGACGAGGCTCAGTTGGCTCACGAGGTTCTTGAGATCGTGCATGATGAAAGCGAAGCGGCGGTTGAACTCGTCGAACTTGCGCGATTCCGCGATTTTGGCGAGCGCTGCGGCCTCGGCGACATAACTGGCCGCCTGCCGCCCCACGGTACGGAGGATGTCGAAATCCTCCCAGTTGAGCTCGCGCTGGGTGAGCGGCCGTTCAATGAGGATGAATCCGATCGCCTCGTCGATATGAATGAGCGGCACCATCAGCCATGCCTGCGGGTCTTCGACCAACCATTGCGGTAGCTTCAGCGCAGCACTCTCTCGCCCGCCCCGGTGCTCCTCGATATCAAGGACACGGCCGCTCGCTTCAAAATGCGCCTTGAGGCGGGCGGCGCCTTCGATCCGTCCCGGCCGAAGGGTCCGATAGTTCCAGCGGGCAAGGTGTACGAAGCTGTCGTCTTCCGCCGCGATGAACAACGCACCACCCGGCGAATCCACGGGCTCGCAAGCGGCCTGAACGACGCGCAGGTGCAACTCACCAAGCCCCGGCCCCGAGCTCGAGACCGTGTTCACGAAACGCAGCCATTCCTGCCGGTAGTCGTACTTGTAGGCGAAGAAGTGCTTGTTGATCTGGACGCGGAGCCATGCCCGTGCACGGCCCGAAAAAAGGATGACGGCTGCGAGCACCGCCGCCGCAAAGATGAAGCTGATCTGGAGCAGCCGCCCCCAGTCTCCCCCCACCAGTCGCAGGCCGTAACCCGCGAGCGACATCAGCACCAGGTAGAAGCCGATCGCGCCGAGCGACAACGTATGGAACGCCGCCTGCCGAGAAACCTGCAGTTTCAGTCCGCGGTTGCGCGCGGCGGACAGATAGATGAGCGGCACCACGAACGCGTTCACGAGGCCGCGGACCTCGACGAGGTCCGGCCCCATCGCTGGGTCGAGCAAGAACAACGTGTAGAGATTGAGGTCGTAGGCGAAGATGCCGGCAAGCGCGATGCAGAGCAGGCGGATGCTCCAGCGGTTCGCGGGCGCGGAGTTCACATAGACGTTGTGCGTCAGCACCAACCCGCCGATAGCGACGGCGAGCCGCCCCATCGTATAGAAATACTGCAGCCAACCTGGAACGGCGGCACCCTGCACGAGGCTCCAGATGTCCCCCGCCAGTTGCAGCGCCGCAACAGCGGCAATCGCGGCAAGCACATTCCGCGAGGGGTTGTGCGCCGTATCCTGCCAATTGCTGATGACGAGAACCGCTGCGAAAACCGCCCAAGCCGCCGAGCGCAGCGTTTCCGCGATCGAGACAAGCACAAAATGGTCTGGGTCGACGATGGGAACGAGGACGACGAGCACCGCCCACACCGCCATCGCCATTGACGCACCGACCAGCCACACGTCCGCGCGCGATTGCAGCCGGCGATAGATCAGCAGCCCGGCAAGCAGCAGATAGCCGATCGCTGCCACACTGTGGCTGAAAGTGCTGACATCGCTGTAGGCGGGCACTGCGCTATCGTACCCCGTCCTGCCAGACGACGACGCGAACGGTCTGGATCAGGATAAGCAAGTCGAGAAACAGGCTGTAGTTCTTGATGTAGTAAAGGTCGTATTCAAGCTTGTGGCGCGCATCCATCACGCTCGCGCCGTAGGGATAGTTCAGCTGTGCCCACCCCGTTATGCCCGGTTTCACGATATGCCGCTCCCGATAATACGGGATTTCCGCGGCCAGTTCCTCCACGAACACCGGCCGTTCCGGGCGTGGTCCCACGAAGCTCATGTCGCCGGTAAGCACATTGTATATCTGAGGAATCTCGTCAATTCGGCTCGCTCGCAGGATACGGCCAACCGGCGTAACACGCGGATCGCCGGACTTTGCCCACTGCGCTTTCCCATCCTTCTCCGCGTCCGCCACCATCGAACGGAACTTCACGACGTTGAACGCCTTGCCGAACTGCCCCACCCGCTCCTGCCGGTAAAAGATGTCGCCCGGGCTGGTCAGCTTCACCGCGAGCGCAGCGACGATGAGGATGGGTGAGGCGAGCACCAGCAAGATAAGGCTCGCCGTGATATCAAACAGCCGCTTCAGCATGATCGAAAGCGGCTCAGCGCCCAGAAAGCCGTCTGAGTAGATCAGCCACGAGGGCGAGATAGACCGCAGATCGACGCGCCCCGTTTGCCGTTCTAGGAAGCTGCTGATCTCCGAGACCGGAAAACCAGCCAACTTTACCTCGAGCAGCTTTTCGCTCGGCGCGGCACCGCGCCGCTCATCGAGCGCCAGCACGACCTCATCGATCCGGAGCTGCTCGCACAGATCGACAAGCGACGGCACCGAATCGATGGGCATGGCGTTGTCGATTGCATTTCCGCTATCGGTGAGGCGAACCACACCGGCGGCGGTGAAATTCGAATCGGGCGCCTCCGCCGCGCGCGCGAGCCGCGCACCACGCTGTCCTGCACCGATGATGAGAACACGAAAACGGAAGCTCTTCCACTTCACAATCCGCGACATGAGGACCCGCCACGCGAAGATCACGACAAACGTGAGCGCGATGGCATAGAGGACGACCGAACGCCAAAGATCGACGTCCGGGAAGAAGAACAGGATCACCGAAATGGCCGTGATGCTTACCAGCATGGCCACTGCAAGCCGGCTCATCGCCATACGCAGCGACCGGAAACAGTCCATTTGATAGGCACCGATGCCGAGCATCACGAGGTACACGGTCAGCGCATAAAGTGCGAATTGCGGCGCGCGCTCCGCAATACTGCCCGGGTCCATGTCGATCTGCTGCGTACGAAAAAGCCACGCGGCCTGCGCCGAAACATAGATCAGCACGATCTCGATAAGGCCGAGGATGAGCAACGGACGCGGAAGATAGTGGTTGAAAAGTCGAATCAAACGCGGCCACCCCTGCTCATAGGCTTCAACAATCCCCCTGCTTTGCCGACAGTTTACAATAGCTTGCTAGGCATGCGCCAGCGACGGATTTATGGCGCCGATGCGCCGGACCGAGTTCGGCGCCGCTTGTAGGCGCCTTAACCCGAACCTAAGGCTGTGCAGGTAGAGCAAGGCGGTGAACAAAGTGCAAACCACACCCGTTATCCTTTCCGGAGGTGCAGGAACCCGCCTGTGGCCACTGTCGCGTAATGCGACCCCCAAGCAGCTGCTGCGGCTTCTTGGGTCTGAAACGCTGATCCAGTCGGCCGCGCGGCGCGCGCCTGCCGAAAAAGGCTTCAGAGCGCCGCTTATCGTCGCCGGAGAAGCGCACCTTGTGCAGATCGAAGCGCAGCTCGCAGAGATCGGCGTCGCGCCGCGCGCCATCGTTCTGGAGCCGGCAGGTCGGAACACGGCACCCGCAGTGGCGCTTGCGGCGGTCATGCTTCCGGAAGATGAGCTCATGCTTGTCATGCCATCCGACCACATCATTAAGGATGTCGAAGCCTTTCGCGCCGCGATTGTACGCGCCGAACCCCTCGCGAAAGAGGGTTGGCTCGTCACCTTTGGTATCACGCCCGATCGCCCGGAAACCGGCTACGGCTATATCGAAACCGCCGAATCCATAGCAGACGGCGTGCACCGCGTTGCCCGTTTCGTCGAAAAGCCGCCGCTGGAAACAGCGAAGGCCTATCTCGAAACTGGTCGCTTCTTCTGGAATGCCGGGATCTTCCTGCTTCGCGCAGGCAGCTTCCTTGCCGAGCTGCGCCGCCATGCACCCGACATCGAGGCGGCTGCGCGCCGATCGGTGGCGGGCGCCACCACGGAAGGCGCAGTGCTGCGTCCCGACCGTGATAGCTTCCTCGCCTCCCCATCGGACAGCATCGACTATGCGGTGATGGAGAAGGCCGAGCGCGTCGCCGTCGTTCCCGTGGAGATGGGCTGGTCGGATATCGGCGCCTTCAACGCGCTCCTCGAACAGCTTCCGCGTGATGAGAGCGGCAATGCCGTGGGCGGCGATGTCCTCGTGCTGGACACAGCCGATTGCCTCATCCGCAGCGAAGGCCCGCTCGTAGCCGCCATCGGTGTCTCGAACATCACCATCATCGCCACGGGCGACGCCGTGCTCGTCGTCGCAAACGACCGTGCACAGGACGTGAAACGCATCATCGACACGTTAAAGGCCAATGGCCGTCACAACATGAGTTGAACGCGGCGAACGGCTTCGCTATAGCCGCGCCTTCGGCTGGAGACGTGGGTGAGCGGCTGAAACCAGCGGTTTGCTAAACCGCCGTACGGGGTAACCCGTACCGAGGGTTCGAATCCCTCCGTCTCCGCCACCGAGCGCCTTTGAGGATGCTCAAAAAGTCCCAGAAAACCTTGCTTTTCAGCCGATTTTCGGCTAACATGTTCTCTCATTTGATCCCTTTGGATGCCCCCAAAGCCCATGCTGTACGGGACAGTTTTGGGGGCACCGGTTTGAGAGATGGGGGCACTCGTGCTGACGGATCTCCAGGTGAGGAAAGCCAAACC
>NZ_CAXBBQ010000012.1:0-67196 GCF_963974575.1 uncultured Sphingosinicella sp.
AGCGGCGGTCTTCGGCTTCGGACCCGGCTTGCCCTTGGGCTTGGCGGGCGCAGCGACTGCAGGCTTCGCGGCAGCAGCCTTCGGCTTCGGACCGGGTTTACCCTTCGGCTTCACCGGTGCTTTCACGGCCGGCTTCGCAGCAGCGATCTTGGGCTTCGGACCCGGCTTGCCCTTGGGCTTGGCGGGCGCAGCGGCCGCGGGCTTCGCAGCAGCAGCTTTCGGCTTCGGACCGGGTTTAGCCTTCGGCTTGGGACCAGGCTTCGCCTTCGGCGCAACCTTGGCGCCGATGTTCGTCGACGCCGCAAATTTCGTGATCTCGTTGGCGACGTTGCTGGCGAGTTCCTTGGCAATCTTTTCGAAGCCGGCGCGCGACTTGATGTCGTCGACAAAGGTTTGCACGCCGCTCTTGCGCAGCGTCGACGACGCCTGATCGAGCCACTGTCCGAACATCGCTTCCGCACGCGCCTGCAACTGTGCACCGGCGGCGGCGAGATGTTCACCGAAATCCTGACCGGTCGACTGCTTCTTCACAGCCGGCTTCTTCGCAGCCGGTTTGGCAGCGCTAACCTTCTTAGGCTTCTTCGCCTTCGCTACCGTTTCTTTCTTCTTCGCCATCATGATCTCCCATTGACGGATGGAGGACGCTAACATGTCCACAAAATTTGAAAAACTACCAACGCGCAGATAGTTCGTAATAATTGCCATATTCTTGATGGAATTAGTCATGGCAAAACGCAAGACACGATTTCTGAAGGCGCATTCGGTGCTGAGGGCCGATGATGTATAGCAACTGAAACGCGCTCGGTAAGATCAGGTTGCAAAGCTCGGCATCGAACGCGGCGATAGTTTAGGCGAATGTTTCCCGGCAGGCGGACCCGCTCTCGCAGACGCTGCCGGAACATGACTGAGTGGAGGCAGGAATACGATGACGGTCACCAAGCTGATAACACGCCGCATCGAGAAGCCGTGGGGCCGGCGGCATCTCTCACCTTTCTTTGAAGACGTCCCGGAGGGTGATGAAAAGATTGGAGAGATCTGGTTCGAGACTCCCGACGGACGCGACCCTGAACTCCTTATAAAATACCTGTTCACGAGCGAGCGATTGTCCGTGCAGGTGCACCCGGACGACGACGCGGCACGCGCCGCCGGCTATGCGCGCGGGAAGGATGAAGCCTGGCTCGTCCTTGCCGCCGAACCCCACGGCACGGTCGGGCTCGGCACGGTGCGTTCGATGTCTGCAGACGAATTGCGCGACGCTGCCATCGACGGTTCGATCGAACAATTGATCGACTGGAAGCCGGTGAAGGCGGGTGATTTTATTTATTCACCAGCCGGGACGGTCCATGCGATCGGTGCCGGAGTCACCATCGTCGAGATCCAGCAGAACGTCGACCTCACCTATCGACTCTATGATTATGGACGTCCGCGCGAGCTCCACCTCGACGAGGGAGTCGCGGTTTCGAATGCACATCCGTTCTTCGTTTCGGATGAACGTCACGACCTTTCCCGGGGGCGGACGCTGCTGTCGGCGGGCGGGAAATTTGTCGTGGAACGCTGGCGCACCGGCGCGCGCCTGCACCTGCGCCCACCGCGCGATCGGCCCGTCTGGATCACGGTGATCGATGGCCGCGCGGGCGACGCACGGTCGGGCGAGACGCTGCTCGTGGAAGGCGACGCCGATCTCGAAGCCGTGCCCGGCAGCGACCTCCTCGTCTCTTATCCCGGCGGCGAGGTCGCGACGATCCTGGAATTCTGAAAACAGGGTTACGCGCGGCGCGCGGTCTCCAGCGGCTCGCGCGTTACCGGATAGCCGATGCCTTCCGGGATGCAGAGATGCGGCCCGTCGTCGCACATGCGAACCTCGGGCTGCACGGTGACGATCGGCGTTTCCATCGCGTGCGCGATGAGCGCGTCAATGCTCCCGTGCTGCGCGAGGCGTTCGAGATTGCGGCGCGTGGGGAACATCACTTCGGCTTCCTGACGATCCGCGCGCGCGATCGCTTCAGACGGCGTGATCCACCACGAGGTGGTCGCCTCGTTGCCGTCGTGACCGGCGCTTGCCCCTTCGGGAAGGCGCGCGAGATAGAAGCGCGTGTCGTAACGCTTGCCGTGAAGACCGGGCGGCGGCACCCAGCGCGCAAAGGGGAAGAGCACGTCGAGATCGATCTGCTGATCGTGACGCGCGAGGAAATCGGAAAACGACAGCGCGCGCGAAGCGATCGCCGGCTGCGCTTCGATGAAGTCGCGCGGTGCGATTTCCGGCCCGTGCGTGAGCAGAACGCCCGCCTCCTCGAAGCTCTCGCGAACCGCGGCGACGCGCGCTGCGACCTCTTCCAGATCGAGATCGTGGCGGCTCGCAACGAGCCGCGACGCGGCGAGATCCACATCGTGCGCGTCCACCTTGCCGCCCGGAAAGACGATCATCCCCGCTCCGAAACCCATCGTCTTCGCGCGGGTCTGCATGAAGATTTCGGGTGTGCCGTAGCCTTCGCGCAGAAGGATCAGCGTGGCGGCGGGCTTGGCTTCGTCGTTCATAGACATGCGGCGTATGTGGACCCGCAATGCCCGCTTGCCAAGCGGGGCAATGCCTATCATTTTCTCGCGCATGGGCCCGATCGAACTGCTCGGTGTCGCCGCCAGCCTTAGCCTGCTCGCGGGATGGCGGCTCTATGCCACCGTGTTCGCCGCAGGGCTCGGGATGCGTTTCGGCCTCCTTGACCTGCCGCAGCATCTTCAAAGCCTCGATGTTTTTGCCAGTCCCTGGGTGATCGGCGCTGCCGCAATCGGTCTCGTCGTGGAATTCTTCGCCGACAAGATCGCATGGCTCGACAGCATCTGGGATGCGATTCACACCGCGATCCGGCCGCTCGGCGGGGCGCTCATCGCGCTTGCCGTTGTCGATGCGGGAGACCCTGCATGGCAGGTGGCGGCATTCCTGCTGGGCGGCGGCGCGGCGTTCGTTAGCCACAGCGCGAAGGCAAGTGGACGCGCGGTGGTGAACGCAAGCCCGGAACCGTTCTCGAACGTGATCGTTTCGGGTGTGGAGGATATGCTCACCCTCGGCGGGCTGACGCTCACACTTGTCGATCCGGTGCTCGCGGGGATCGTCGCGGTGTCGCTGCTCGCGGTAACCTTACTTCTTCTTTACGCAAGCTGGCGCATCCTGAAGCGCATCGACGTGGTGCTGCGGAAACTCTGAAATGACCTTCATGGAAGATTATACCCGGGATGGTTACGCCATCATCCGGCAGTTCTTTTCGCCTACCGACATCGAACGCATCGGCGCGGCGATCGACGGCATACACGCGGAAGCCGCTGCGCATGGGCGCAGTTTCCGTCACGGCAATCTCTTCTACAAGATCGCGGACGGCGACGTGCGCATGGCGCAGTGGCCATCGTGGCGCAGCGACGTGCTGGACGATGCACGCACCGACCGGCGCTTCGCAGCGCTGCTCGGCCCTGTGATCGGCGGCGACATCAAACAGATCATTAACCAGATTCACTGGAAGCGGCCGGGCGGGAAGGGCGATTTCGCCTTCCATCAGGACTCGCGTTTCCGGCGCCCGCCGGACGCTTACCGCAATCTCGGCGCGAGCTACGTGCAGACCGGCCTCGCAATCGATCCGCACAATGCGCGCTCGGGCGGAATGCGTATCCTGCCCGGCAGCCACCGGCTCGGTGCGCTGGATATGGAAATCGCAGGCGCGGTCATGGATAATGCCGCCGCCGAAGAAACGCTCGTCGCGCTCGGCCTCGATCCCTCGGGGCTCATCGACCTCGATCTCGAACCCGGCGACCTCGCGCTGTGGAGCCCTTATCTCGTGCACGGATCGGGCGCGAACCGTGCCGATCACCACCGGCGCTTCTACATCAACGGCTACGTCCGCGCCGCCGATTGCGACCGCGGCGAATGGGCGTTTCGAGACGGCGAACCCGTTCGGCTGGGTCCCGAACCCGCGCTCGTTCACTACGACCAATTGCGCGAACGGCCGGCGCCGCACTACGTCGATTGATGGGAAAAACAGGAAATCCGGATGGTGGAGCTGAGGGGAATCGAACCCCTGACCTCTGCAGTGCGATTGCAGCGCTCTCCCATCTGAGCTACAGCCCCGATCCGGACGGCGCTCTATAACGATGCCTTCCCGCCGATGCAACGGGGTTTGCGCGGCGTTTGAAAATCGCCTTCAGGCCTGCTCGTTCTTGATGCGCTCGTGGTGCCGGATCACCTCTTCGATAATGAAGCGAAGGAACTTTTCGGCCAGTTCCTCGTCCAGCTTCGCATCGGCGGCGAGCTTCCGCAGCCGCGCGATCTGGCGGGCCTCCCGGTCCGGATCGGCGGGCGGGAGGCCGGCGACGGCCTTGTATTCACCCACGGCCTGCGTGATCTTGAAGCGCTCGGCGAGCATATGGATGAGCGCTGCATCGATGTTGTCGATACTGCTGCGGTATGCAGCGAGGCGGTCATCTGAGCGGTCGTCGGTCATCAGGCTCCCCAAAACGTCGGCGCGTCGATGTGGCGCGGTGACAAAGCGCCGTGGATGTAGCATGGACGAATGACAGCGGAAACGTCATGGGACAAGTCAGAGTCGTGAGCGCCAACATACACAGGTTGAATCCGGCAGAGCCCGCACCGTCCATCGACGGGCTGATGCAGCTGGTGGCGCCCGAGCTGAATTCCGTGAACCAGATCATCTTGGACCGGATGCAAAGCCCGGTGGCGGTGATTCCGGCGCTCGCGGGGCATCTGATTTCGGGCGGCGGCAAGCGCCTGCGGCCGATGCTGACGCTCGCGAGCGCGCGCCTGCTCGGCTATTCGGGCGAACGGCACCACAAGCTCGCGGCGAGCGTGGAGTTCATCCACACCGCGACATTGCTCCACGATGACGTGGTGGACGGATCGGACCTGCGGCGCGGCAAGAAGGCGGCGAACCTCATCTGGGGCAACCAGGCGACCGTGCTTGTCGGCGACTTCCTGTTCAGCCGCGCGTTCGAGCTGATGGTGGAAGACGGCTCGCTGCGCGTCCTCAAGATCCTTTCGAACGCCTCCGCCGTGATCGCGCAGGGCGAGGTCGACCAGCTGATGGTCGCGCGCCAGATCGAAACCAGCGAGGAAAAATACCTGCAGGTGATCACCGCGAAGACGGCGGTGCTGTTCGCCGCCGCCTGCCAGATCGCCGCCGTGGTCGCGGAGCGCGACGAGGCGTGCGAGGCCGCGCTTGAAAGCTTCGGCCGCAACCTCGGCATCGCCTTCCAGCTCGTGGACGACGCGATCGACTACATGTCCGACGCCGAAACCATGGGCAAGGGGCAAGGCGACGACTTCCGCGAAGGCAAGCTGACGCTGCCCGTGATCCTCGCCTATCGCCGCGGCGACGACGAGGCGCGGCGCTTCTGGCGCGACGCGATGGAAGGCCGCCGCAAGTCCGACGAAGACCTCGCCGAAGCGATCGAGAGGCTGAAAACATCAGGTTCGATCGCTGATACGTTGGCGCGCGCGCGGCACTATGGCGAACTCGCCATCGATGCCATCGCCGATATGCCGGCAAGCAGCGCCAAGGTTGCGCTTACCGAAACCGTGCGTTTCGCGATCGCGCGGGCATTCTGAGCGCTTGACGCGCGGCCCGCGGCTGCGCCATTGGCGTTCCCGAGAGCTTTCAAGGACGAGGACAGATGGCTGCCCGGATTTACCAGCGCCCCAAGAACGCGATGCAGAGCGGCAAGGCGCGCATGCAGGAATGGGTGCTGGAGTTCGAGCGCGCGGACCCGCAGCGCCCCGATCCGCTCACCGGCTGGGCAGGCTCCGCCGACACGCGCCGCCAGTTGACGCTGCGCTTCGACAGCGCAGAAGCCGCCAAGGCGTATGCCGAGCGCGAAGGTTTTGCCTACACGGTGCTGCCGCCGCGCACGCACCACCTGAAAATCCAGACGTACGCCGACAATTTCAAATAGCGCGCATTTGCGCTAAGGCCCCTCGCGGGCGCCCGTAGCTCAGTTGGATAGAGCACGAGCCTTCTAAGCTTGGGGTCGCAGGTTCGAATCCTGCCGGGCGCGCCATGATTTTCTGAAGGTATTCCGCATGAATCACAAACGCGGCAGGCCCAGAAACCGTCGTGCGGGCTGCAAGATGTGCAAGCCCTGGAAGGTCAACGGCCATCGCACCGAGCGTCGCGACGGGGAGAAATTCAGCGACCACAGGCGCCGCACGGGCGCGGACGACGTGACACGGGGCGAATAGCTCGCCGTCGCCGCTAGTCCGACCTCTCTCGCGAATTGCCACGACGATCCCGGCGATCGCGCCAATCGCCACGGTCGCGGTCCGGCCTTGTCATGCGCGGGCTTTCGCGACCCCGATCGGCGTTCACGCGTCGATCCCGATCGCGATCACGCCATTTCTGACGGTCGGACCGGTCCCACTTTCCATCGTGCCGATCGCGATGACCGGCATAACGATCGCGTTGGCGCTCCATCCAGTAATCGCGTTGCCGCGCATTCCAGCGATGGCGTTTTCCTGCGCGGTCGAGCACGTAGTAACCGCTGCCGGGGTAATAATAGCCATCGTACCAGCCATAGCCGTAGCGGGGATAATCATAGCCGTAGCGGTCGTAGTAGCCGCCGTGGCCAACCGAAACGCCCGCTCTGCCGTATCCGTCGTACATGCAGCCGCCGAGGGCGACTGCAGACAGCAGCACAAGTGCGCTCGTTACGCCTCTTCGAATAGTATTCATGGCCTTCTCCTGCAGTCCAGTGGGCCATGAAGCGCCTGAACCGCAGGTGAAGCCGAGCGCCAAAAAAGACGCCGGCTCCGTTCGGGAGGCCGGCGTTCAGGTGTTGCATTGGGGTCAATGCACTGAACCTAAACGCCTATTGGACGAAATGTTTCCGCCGCCTCAGATGGTGAGGCAGAGGTACTTCATCTCGACATATTCATCGATGCCGTAGCGCGAGCCTTCGCGGCCGAGGCCGGACTGCTTGACGCCGCCGAACGGCGCGACCTCCGTGGAGAGGATGCCCGAGTTGACGCAGACCATGCCCGACTCGATCGCCTCCGCCACGCGCCAGACGCGGGAGAGGTTGTTCGAGAAGAAATAAGCGGCGAGGCCGAACTCGCTGTCGTTCGCCATCGCGATGGCGTCCTCTTCGGTTTCGAAGCGGATGACGGGGGCCAGCGGCCCGAAGGTCTCTTCGTGTGCGACAAGCATGTCCTGCGTGACGTTCGCGAGCACGGTCGGCTCGAAGAACGAGCCCCCGAGCGCGTGGCGCTTGCCGCCGGCGAGAATCTTCGCGCCCTTGCCGGTGGCGTCGGCGATGTGCTCCTCGACCTTCTCGACAGCGGCTTCGTTGATGAGTGGGCCCTGTTCGGTCCCGTCTTCAAGCCCGCTGCCGACCTTGAGCTTCGCAGCGGCCGCGGCGAGCTTCTCGACGAATTCATCGTAAACCCCGGCCTGCGCGTAAAGGCGGTTCGAACAGACGCAGGTCTGGCCCGAATTGCGGTACTTGGAGGCGATGGCGCCGACAACGGCAGCGTCCACGTCCGCATCGTCGAACACGATGAAGGGGGCGTTGCCGCCAAGTTCGAGGCTGAGCTTCTTGATGGTATCCGCGGACTGTTTCATCAGCAGGCGACCGATCTCGGTGGACCCGGTGAAAGACAGCTTGCGCACGATGGGATTGGAGGTCAGTTCGCCGCCAATCGCCGAAGCTTTGCCGGTCAGCACGTTGAACACACCCTTCGGAAGTCCCGCCTCTTCGGCCAGCACGGCGAGCGCGAAGGCGGAATAAGGCGTTTCGGTGGCGGGCTTCAGCACGATGGGGCAGCCGGCGGCGAGCGCCGGGCCGGCCTTGCGCGTGATCATCGCGTTCGGGAAGTTCCACGGCGTGATCGCGGCGGCCACACCGATCGGCTGCTTCAGCACGACGATGCGCTTGTCCGCCATGTGGCCGGGGATAACGTCGCCGTAGAGGCGCTTTCCTTCCTCGGCGAACCATTCGATGAACGCGGCGCCGTAGGCGATCTCGCCGCGTGCTTCGGCAAGGCTCTTGCCCTGTTCGAGCGTGAGCAGGCGGGCGAGTTCCTCCTGATTGGCCATGATGAGCTCGTACCAGCGGCGGAGGATGACGGCGCGCTCCTTCGCCGTCTTCGCGCGCCATGCGGGCCACGCGCGGTTTGCGGCCTCCACGGCGCGCTTCGTTTCCGCAGCGCCGCAGTTCGGAACGGTGCCGAGAACCTCGCCGGTGGCCGGGTTCGTGACCTCTATCGTCTCGCCGCTGTCTGCCTTCACCCATTCCCCGTCGATGTAGCAGGCTTCGCGAAGCAGCGGCGAACGGGTCATGGAGGCTCTCCTTTTACAGGGCTTTCAGTTTCGGCATGGCCAAATCCAGCGAACGGCGGATGATGTCAACCAGATCGTCGATTTGCTGGCGTGAGATGATGAGCGGCGGCGACATGACGATGGTGTCGCGAATGCCGCGCACCATCAGGCCGTTTTCGATGCAGAAGTCGCGCACGACCGGGCCGGCATTGCCTTCCTTGCCGCCGAAGCGCGCGGCTGTCTTCTTGTCCGCGACGATCTCAACCCCGCCGAGCAGGCCGATCGAGCGCGTTTCGCCGACGAGCGGATGGTCGTCGAGGCGCTTCAGCGCGGCGTTCAGATAGGGGCCGACATCATCGCGAACCTTGCCGACGAGGTTCTCGCGTTCGATGATCTCGATGTTGCGGAGCGCGACGGCCGCGCAGACCGGGTGGCCGGAATAGGTAAAACCGTGGACGAAATCGCCACCGGTCTTGAGCACGTCCACGACGTCCGACGACACCGCGACCGCCGAGATGGGGAGATAGCCCGAGGAGAGTCCCTTGGCCATCGGGACGAGATCGGGCGTGAAGCCGAGCGTCTGGTGGCCGAACCACTCGCCGGTGCGCCCAAAGCCGCAGATCACCTCGTCCGCGACGAGGAGGATGCCGTACTTGCGGCAGATGCGCTCGACTTCCTGCCAGTAGCCTTCGGGCGGGATGATGACGCCGCCCGCGCCCTGCACGGGCTCGCCGACGAACGCAGCGACGTTCTCGGGGCCGACTTGCAGGATGCGGTCCTCGATCGCCTGCGCGCAGAGCTTGCCGAATTCGCGCGGCTCCATGTCGCGGCCCTCGCCGAACCAGTAGGGCTGGCGGACATGCTCGATGCCGGGGATCGGGAGATCGCCTTGCGCGTGCATCGCCTTCATGCCGCCGAGGCTGACGCCCGCGACGGTGGAGCCGTGATAGGCGTTCCAGCGGCTGATGAAGATCTTGCGGCTGGGCTCACCCTTCACCTGCCAGTAGTGGCGCACCATGCGGAACACGGTGTCGTTCGCTTCGGAGCCCGAGGCGTTGAAGAACACGTGCTGGAGCTTGCCGCCGGTGAGGCCCGCGATCTTCGCCGCGAGTTCGATCGTAGGCGGTGTCGCGGTCTTGAAGAAGGTGTTGTAGAAGGGAAGCTCACGCATCTGCTCGGCGGCGACGTCTGCAAGCTCTTCGCGGCCGTAGCCGACGTTGACGCACCAGAGTCCCGCCATGCCATCGAGGATGCGGTTACCGTCGCCGTCAGTGATGTAGCAGCCTTCAGCGTGCGTCACGATGCGGCTGCCGCCCATGTCCTCGATCAACTTGTAATCCTGCTGCGCGGGCAGGTGGTGCGCGACATCGAGACGGCGCAGCGCGGGAATGTCGTAGTTCTTGCGGACGGCGGTCATGCTGTTCCCCTGAGAGTCTGGCCAAGAAGTTTGAAGAAGATCTGGCTGTCCGGGTTTGCTTCCGGGTGCCATTCGGGATGCCACTGGACGGCAACGACGGGCGATTTGCCGATGGTCGCCGAGTAGGCCTCGACGAGCCCGTCCGGTGCGGTCGCTTCCACGCTCAGGCTATCGGCGAGGCGGCCTATGCCCTGGAAGTGAACGGAGTTCACATCGAGTGACGGCGTATCGTAGGTGCGCGCGAGGATGCCGCCGGGGACGAGATCGACGCGGTGGCGGTGATCGAACATCGCGTCGAACGAAACGTCGTCCGGTGCGTGATGGTGGATGAGATCGTCGCTTGCGGAGGTGTCGCGGCGAAGGCTTCCGCCGAGCGCGACGTTGATTTCCTGAAAGCCGCGGCAGATGCCGAACACGGGACGCCCGCGCCCGATCATCGCATCCACCATCGACAGTGCGATCTCGTCGCGGCCGGGATCGAACGGGCCATCGCCGCCTTCATCGGCATAGCGGCTGCCCTCGATGTTCGAGGGGCTGCCGGTGAGGAGCACCCCGTCGAGACGCGGGGCGACTTCTGCGGCGGTCATCAGGTCCGGCAGGGCGGGGATCAGCAGCGCCGCAACATCGGCATAGGTCATCGCTGCGCGTACGTAGCGCTCCATCACCGCCTGCGCCGGCTCGGTGCCGACAATACGGTTGCAGCAGATAATACCAAGGACGGGGCGGGCTGTAGTCATACTCAGTGCTTTATCATGACATGCCGCGTCGCGAGATAGTGTTCGAGGCTGTAGACCGAAAGATCGGAGCCGTAGCCCGACGCCTTCACGCCGCCGTGCGGCATTTCGGTGGCGTTCACCGAGTGCGTGTTGATCCACGTGACGCCGTATTGCAGCCGCGCGGCGAACGCCGCGGCCTTGCCGACATCGCGCGTCCATACCGAGGAGGCGAGGCCGTATTCGCTGTCGTTCGCCCAGTCGAGCGCCTGGCTGTCTTCATCGAAGCGTGTGACCGAGACGACCGGGCCGAACACCTCTTTCTGCACGATCTCGTCGCTGTTCTTCGCGCCCGCGACGAGCGTCGGCTGATAGAAGAAGCCGGGGCCGTCCGGCGCCGCGCCGCCGGTGACGACCTCCGCATCCGTATCGGCGGCGGCGCGGGCGACGAAGCCGTCCACGCGGTCGCGCTGGCGGGCGGTGATGAGCGGGCCGAGCGCGGTGCCGGGCGCAGACGGGTCACCCATCGGGATCGCCTCGACCGCGCGCTGAAGTTCGGCGACTAGCCGGTCGTGGATGCTCGCATGGGCATAGACGCGGCAGGCGGCGGTGCAGTCCTGACCGGCATTATAATAGCCGCCTTCCGCGATAGCCTCGACCGCCGCAGCGATGTCCGCATCTGCCAGCACGATCACGGGTGCCTTGCCACCGAGCTCGAAATGCGTGCGCTTGATGGTGGGGGCGACGGCTTCCATGATCTTCCGGCCCGTTGCGACATCGCCTGTAAGCGACACCATGCGCACGCGCGGATGCGCGACGAGGCGCGCGCCGACGTTCGGCCCGTTGCCTGTAACGACGTTGACGACGCCCGCGGGCAGAAACTCGGCGCACACTTCGGCGAGCCGCAGCGCGGTCAGCGGCGTGTGCTCGGAGGGCTTCAGCACCACGGTGTTGCCCGCGGCGATGGCAGGCGCGATCTTCCACGATGCCATCATCAGCGGGTAGTTCCACGGCGCGATGCCGACGACGACGCCAATGGGATCGCGGCGGATCATCGAGGTGTGGCCGGGCTTGTATTCAGCCGCCGCCTGACCGGGGATGGCGCGCGCTGCGCCCGCATAGAAACGGAACACGTCGATGGTGTTGCCCACGTCGACGGCGCGCGCGGTGCCGATCGGCTTGCCGCAGTTGCGCATTTCAAGCTCGGCGAATTCATCCGCCCGCGCCTCGATCCTGTCGGCGATACGGAGCATCCTCAGCGAGCGTTCCTTGGGCGACATTGCTGACCAAACCGCGAAACCGCGCTCGGCGGAAGCAATGGCGGCATCGACCTGCGCTCGGCTTGCACTGTTCAACGTGGCGAGTGTGGCGCCTGTCGCCGGATTGAAAACCGGCTCGTGCGCGTCTTCGCCGTCGAGGGCGTGTCCGTCGATAAACTGGCTGGTCCGGTCGGTCATGAGGGATCGGCTTTCCGCGTGAGAGATCGACCGGACGATAGGGATGGGGCCGCCTCATCGGAAATACGAAATGATACATACTACCTATCGGTTTTCCCGATAGCTTAGCGGAAATCCTCGCGTGCGATGATTCTGGCTCGCATCCCTGCGAGCCACGCTTTCGCTTCGGGCAGGCCGGCGACCTTGGGACCGGTATTTATCGGGACTGTACGCCCGGTCTTTTCTTTCCCCACGGGCGGCGAATAGACCCACACTATGCCGCCACTATCTGAAGCGGCCTGTTCATACAGACGTTTCGCCTTGCGATAACTTTGTGGAACCCCGAGCCCCGCCTCAAAGCGTTTTCCAAGCGCGAGTTGGGCGTATTTGTCCCCCGCCATTGCGCGCCTGGCCTCTTCCTGGACCAAGGGCGACGCCGCGCCAGGTTGCAGCGCGATATCGGCATAGGGATCAACGGCGCAGCCCACGAGCAGAGCTGCGACAGCGATGGAAAGATGATGGCGCGGCAGGACTGTGCGCCGATTCAGGATAGCAGCACCACCGGGCTCGATCCGTGCCACGAAAGCCAGACCTTGTCATCCCAGGTGAAATCTTCCTGATCGTAGCGCGACAGGTTGGGGCGGGAGACGCGGATAACGCGGCCCGAATCGAGCTTCACCTCGTAGATCGTGATGTCGCCGAGATAGGACATGCCGCGGATTTGGCCGTGGGCAATGTTGTCGCCTTCCGGGCATTCAGGGGCGCTGGGCTTGCCCTTCGCTTCGGGAATCATGGCGATCTTTTCCGGGCGGAGCGCGACATGGATATTCGCATCGTGGGGGCCGGTGACGCCGTGGTTCAAATAGATGCGGCCGATCTCCGGGGCGTTGACGACAGCCCTGTCAGGCTCATCTACCACTAGTCGGCCGTCGAACAGGTTCACCGATCCGATGAAGTCCGCCACAAAGCGATTCGTGGGGAATTCGTAGAGGTCGGACGGAGTGGCGAGCTGGGCGACGAGCCCCCTGTTGATGACGGCGATACGGCCCGCCATCGAGAGTGCTTCGTCCTGATCGTGCGTCACCGTGACGAAGGTGATGCCAACCTGCTCCTGAAGATCGGCAAGCTCGAACTGCATCGCCGCGCGCAGCTTCGCGTCGAGCGCCGAGAGTGGCTCGTCGAGCAGCAGCACCTTCGGGCGCATGACGAGCGAGCGGGCAAGCGCGACACGCTGGCGCTGACCGCCCGAAAGTTGATCGGGACGGCGGCCGCCGAAGCCGTCGAGCTTCACGAGCGCGAGCGCTTCCTCGACGCGCGATTTAATCTCGGACGAGGGGACGCGCGCGATGCGCAGGCCGTAGCCGACATTCTCCGTCACCGTCATGTGCGGGAACACGGCGTAGGATTGGAACACCATGTTCACCGGGCGCTTGTTTGGTGGCACGTGCGCCATGTCCTGCCCGTCGATGACGATGCGGCCTTCCGTCGGCACTTCGAAGCCGGCGATCATGCGTAGCAGCGTGGTCTTGCCGCAGCCCGAAGGGCCGAGCAGCACGAAGAATTCGCCGGGCATTATATCGAGCGAGACATTGTCCACCGCCGCCACCGCGCCGAAGCGCTTGGTGACGTTCTGGATGCTGATGATGGGCTGTTTGGGTGCGGTCGCCATGGGAATCAGTGGCCTTGCGGGGTTCCGCCCATCCGGCTTTGCACCTTCAGGGCTATGGTCGTGAGAATGACGGTGAGCGCGATGAGCAGAGCGGAGGCGGCGTTCACCTCCGGCGTCACCGAGAAGCGGACCATCGAATAGACCTTCACCGGGAAGGTGATGGTGTTCGGCCCGCTGGTGAAGAAGGTGATGACGAAATCATCGAGGCTGAGCGTGAAGGCGAGGAGCGCACCGGCAACGAGGCCCGGCTTCATGTGCGGCAGCAGCACATCGCGGAACGCCTGCCATTCGCTGGCACCGAGGTCTTTCGCGGCTTCCTCCTCCTCGCGGTTGAAGCTGGTGAGGCGCGAACGCACCACCATCGTGACGAACGGAAAGCAGAAGGTGATGTGCGCGATGATGATCGCGCCGAGGCTCAGCGGCCACGGAAGGTCCGTTGGGAAGCCGATCTTCGCGAAGAACACCAGCATCGCGACGCCCATGCAGATTTCCGGCACGACGATGGGCAGCGCCATGGCGCCTTCGGTCGCGGTCTTGCCCGGGAAGCGGAAGCGCCAGAGCATCACGGCGGCGAGCGCGCCGAGGACGACGCTGACGATGGTGCTGAGAAACGCGATGGTGAGCGAATTGCCCATCGCGATCATCAGCGAGTCGTTGTTCAGCGCCTTCTCGTAATAGTCGAGCGTGAAGCCGCGCCACACGATGTTGCGCTTGCTGTCGTTGAAGCTGAACGCGACGAGTGTGATGAGCGGCGCATAAAGGAAGAACAGCACGACGCCGACCCACGCGCGCATCCACAGGCGCTTCGTGTATTCGAGCGGGGCGAGCGGGACGCGGGCTTTGAAGAGGCTCATTGGCGGCGCTCCGCCTGGCGCGATTTCATGGCTTGGAACGCGATGGCGATGAAGGTTGCGTACATCAGAAGGAACGACAGCGCCGCGCCAAACGGCCAGTCATTGGCGCGTTTGAACTGACGCTCGATCACGTTGGCGATCATCTGGCTGTCCGTGCCGCCGAGGAGGTCTGGCGTCAGATACGCGCCGAGCGCGGGCACGAACGTGATGATGACGCCCGAGATGATGCCCGGCGCGGCAAGCGGCGCCACGATGCTGAGCAGCGTGCGGACGTGTCCGGCGCCAAGATCGAGGCTCGCTTCGATGAGCGATTTGTCGAGCCGGTCGAGCGCCGCGTAGAGCGGCAGCACCATGAACGGCAGGTGGACGTAGACGAGGCCGAGGACGACCGCGAAATTATTGTAAAGGAGCGGGAGCGGCTCGAACGTTCCGAGCGGCTGGAGACCGGCGAAGGTCATCAGCCCGCTCCATTTGTCCCACATCCAGCCGATGGTCTGGTTCGCGTAGCCTTCCCTCCGCAGCACCGCCATCAGCGCATAGGTGCGGATGAGGAGGTTCGTCCAGAACGGCAGCATGATCGCGAGCAGCAGCCACGGGCGCCATTTCGGTGTCGCGAAGACGATAGCGAGCGCGACCGGGAAACCCACCACGAGGCAGATGACCGTGGTAAGCGCCGCGACGCCCACGGATTTGACGAAAATGCCGAGATACAGGGGTTCGAGTGCGCGCGCATAATTGGCGAACGTGCCGCTGATATCGATTTCGGTGAGGCCGACGTTGCGGCCGAAACTATAGAGCCAGACGAGACCGAGGGGGACGATGAAGAAGAGGATAAGCCAAAGAATGGGCACGCTCGCGATGCTTGCGAACGTCGCCCGGTTCAGCTTCCAGTCCTGCATCTCGCGCCCCCCTCGCGCCGCTGTTCGCTAGGCCGCGCGGACGCGGGTGAAGGCTTCCTCGAAGATAGGCTGCATCTTGCCGTCGTACGCGGCGTACTCGCACTTCGCGAGTGCTTCGGCGGGCGGGAAGATGACCGGGTTGTTCTTATAATCATCAGGCATCAGCGCCTTCGCCGCTTCGTTCGGCGTCGGGTAGAGGATGTATTCGCTGATCTTCTTTCCGGCCTCGGCATCAAGCAGATAGTTGATGAAGGCGTGCGCGTTCAAAGGATGCGGCGCACCCTTCGGGATGCACAGCGTGTCCGAATTGAGCTGGCTGCCTTCCTTCGGAAGCACGAAATCGATGTCGTCATCCTCGGCCATGATCTGCGCGATATCGCCGTTGTATTCGAGAACGAGATCGACCTCGCCCGACAGCAGCAGGTCCTGACCGTTGTCCTCGTGGAACGCCTTGATATTGGGCTTCTGCTTGATGAGCATCGCCTCGATCTGCTGGACGAGTTCAGGGGTGACGCCGTTCACCGAATGGCCGAGATACTTGGCGCTGAGGCGGAACATGTCGCCGGCTTCCGAGAGCACGGCGATGCGGCCTTTGTACTTGTCCGAATCGAACAGCCACTTCCAGCTGTCCGGCACGCCGTCCACCTTCGATTTGCGGTAGCCGATGCCGAGCGTCAGCCATGTGTAGGGCATCGAGAACTTGCAGCCCGGATCGTAGGCGACATCTTTGAAGTCGGCGCCGATGTTGGCGATGTTGGGGATCTTCGCATGGTCGAGCGGCATCAGCATGTCCGCCTGCACCATGCGCTCCACGAAGTCGTTCGAGGGCACAATGACGTCGAAGCCGGGGTTACCCGCGCGCAGCTTCGCGAAGAGTTCGTCGTTGGTCGCGAACAGGCTCATGTTGACGTCTATGCCCGACGTATCCTTGAAATCGTCGAGCGTGGTTTCGCCGATGTAGGTGTCCCAATTGTAGAAGTTGAGCTTGGGCTCCTCGCCGGTGGAGGCCTTGCCGCCCTCCTTTTTCTCGCAACCAGCGAGCGCGCCGGTGAAGGTAATGCCGATGGCAGCGGCGCCGAGCCCTTGCAGAAGCGAGCGGCGGCCGATGCGTTTGCGGATGCTGTCGAAGCTGTTCATGGTCCCTGTCTCCCGTTCGTCGCCCGCCAGCGATCATCCCCGGACTTCAACGCTCTGACGGCGCTCGGTGGATGCTAACGCAGCCGTGCTCGGCCGCAAGCCCCTCAGTCTCCCGAGGGTCATCAAAACCTTCTACCGCCACGCGTGCAAATGCATTATGCAAACCGTGAGGTATCGAAAAAACCGATGGCAGAGATGAACATCACGTTCCGGCAGATCCGCTATTTCATAGCCGTCGCAGAGGCGCGCTCTGTCTCCGGCGGATCAAGCGCGGTCGGCATTTCGCAGTCGGCGGTGACGGACGCGATCCGCACGCTGGAGGCGGAAACCGGCGTCATGCTGTTCCACCGCCACGCCAAAGGCGTGACGCTGACGCGCGAGGGGCACCAGTTCCTCCGCCACGCTCGCTCGATCATCGACGCCATCGCCGACATGCAGGGCGGGGTAGGGCGCGAACAGGACTTGACCGCAGGCAGCGTCCGCGTGGGCGTCACGCCGGTCGTCACGGGTTATTTCCTCTCGGACCTGCTGTCCCGTTTCAGGCGTATGTTTCCCCGCATCGAGGTCCAGCTCGTCGAAGAGCGCCGCGACTACATTGAACACTTGCTCATCAACGGCGAACTCGATCTCGCCGTCCTGATGGTGAGCAACCTCGAAGAACGCAGCGCGATCGACCACGAGGTGTTGCTCCGCTCCGAATGCCGCGCATGGGTCGCCCCCTCGCACCCGCTGTCGGACGTCGACGGCCTCAGCCTCGCCGACCTCGAGAACGAGCCGGTGATCGCCCTCACACTCGACGAGCTCGAAGGTCTGATCGACGGCATCTGGTCCAAATTCGATCATCCGCCACGCGTCGCCTATCGCACCTCCTCGATGGAAGGCGTGCGTAGCCTTGTGGGTACGGGGGCGGGGATCACGCTGCTTCCCGATCTCGTCTATCGGCCGTGGAGCCTGGAAGGCGACAGGATCATAGCCAAGCGCACACGCGAGAGCCTGCCCACCGTGGACATCGGCATCGCCTGGCGACGCCTGACGCGGCACAGCGAGGCCGCGACACTGTTCATGGAGACGGTGCACGAGCACCGGCGGTAAAGTTCAGGAAGGCCGCTTCGCGATCCAGATGATGTGGCGGGCACCGCGGCGTTCACCATTCGTGCGGACGACGGTTTCTTCCACCTCGAAGTTCGCCTTGATGAGCCGGTTCTTGAATGCGTGGTCCGGTGCGGCGGACCATACGGCGAGCACGCCGCCGGGGCGGAGCGCCTCGCGGGCGGCGATCAGGCCCTTACGGCTGTAGAGCCGGTCGTTGTCCGGGTGGGTGAGGCCGTCGGGGCCGTTGTCCACGTCGAGCAGGATGGCATCGTAGTGCGATCGTACGTCGCCGATCAGGTCCGCGACATCCTCCACGGCCACCGTGGCGCGAGGGTCGTCGAGGCAGCCGTCGAAGATATGCGCCATAGGCCCGCGCGCCCACGCCACGACCGAGGAGACGAACTCTGCGACGGTGACCGACGCGTCTGCCGGAAGTTTGGCGAGCGCGGCCCTAAGCGTGAAGCCCATGCCGAGACCGCCGATCAACATCCGCGGCTGCGGACGCGGCAGAATCTTGTCGCATGACAGCGAGGCAAGTGCTTCTTCCGAGCCCTTGAGGCGGCTGTTCATCAGCTCGTTTGCACCGAGCATGATGGAGAACTCCGTGCCGCGCTGGATCAGGCGAAGCTCGCCGCCACCGGGGATCTTCGCGGTGTCAATCAGAAGGCGGGGGAGCACGTGTGGACGATCAGCGTTTTGCGCGCTGTTTCCGGGCAGCATAGCGCGCATCGCGCGCGGCTTTCTTTTCAGCCTCGGTAAGAGCGGGTGCGGTTTCGGCAGCAGTCAGTGCGGCTTCGCGCTTCTGCGCTTCCCGCTCGGCCCTGGCGGCGGCCTCCGCAGCGCGGCGCGCGGCGCGTTCTTCCGCCTCGGCGGCTTCGCGGGCAAGACGCGCGGCTTTGCGCTCTGCGAGCGTCGCCTCATCAACCGGAGGCTTGGCCTTCAACTTTTCGAGGGCTTTTTGCTTCGCCTGTTTGGCGAGGGCGGCACGATCCTGGAAACTCGGAACCTTGAACGACGTCATATTTGGTGAAGCTCTATCCAGTGGTGGGTTGGACGATCGGGCGGGTATCCCCGCTGGGGACACCCGCCCGGATACGCGTCAGGCGACCTGGAGGTTGACTGCCGAGGTCTTGCCGCGCTGGTCGGTTTCCAGCTCGTAGGAAACGCGCTGGTCCTTGTCGAGCGTGCGAAGACCGGCCTTTTCGACCGCCGAGATATGGACAAACGCATCGTTTCCGCCCGTTTCCGGCGCGATGAAGCCATAACCCTTGTCTGCATTGAAGAATTTTACGGTTCCGGTGATCATATGGGTATCCTTTGGCCCAATGTTTGACGGGAACGCATCAACAGCGATGCTTCCCGGCTTCTGTAAGGCTAGGCAGGGACAAAAGAGACCGAATCTCGGCCCGATATCCGTCGCTCGCGACGTCAGCGGGTGGAGCTATAACCCAAAATCTCCGGAAGCGCAAAACGTGCGCCTTTTCAGGCGTTGCGCAGGTACCAGTCGTAGTCGAGCTGCGTGACCTCGCCGTAGAAACGCGCCATCTCCGTGCGCTTCAAGATGGTGTAGTTCTTGACGAAGCGCTGCCCGAGATAATCGTTCATCAGCGGCGAAGCTTCGAAGGCGTCGTTTGCCGCGAACCAGTTGTTCGGAAGCTTCACGCCCGCACTCGCCTCATCCTCGTAGCCGTTGCCGACGACGGCGGGGCCGGGGTCGGTGCGGTTCGTGATGCCGTGGTGCATCGCGGCTAGGACGGCGGCAACAGCGAGGTAAGGGTTGGCGTCGGCGCCGCAGACGCGGTGCTCGACATGGCGCGAGGCGGGCGAGCCGGCCGGGATGCGCAGCGAAACCGTGCGGTTGTTGACGCCCCACGTCGGCGCGACCGGCGCGTAGCTGTTCGCCTTGAAGCGGCGGTAGCTGTTTGCATTGGGCGCGAAGATCGCCATCGATTCGCCGAGCGCGGCCTTCATGCCGCCGATGGCGTGGCGCAGGATCGGCGCACCTTCGGGGTCTTCGCTGGCAAAGGCGTTGGCGCCGCTTTCGTCGGCCATCGAGATATGGAGGTGCATCCCGTTGCCGGCCTCGTGCGCGAAAGGCTTCGCCATGAACGTGGCTTCGAGGCCGTGTTTGACGGCAACGCCCTTCACGAGGCGCTTGTACATGACCGCGTCGTCGGTGGCGCGGAGCGCATCGGGCTTGTGGCGCAGCGTCAGTTCGAACTGGCCGGGGGCGTATTCGGAAATCGCTGATTCGAGCGGAATGTTCTGCGCGTCGCACGCGGCGTAGAGATCGTCGAAGAACGGCTTGAAGTCTTCGAGCTCGCGCAGGCCATAGACCTGATTGTCGCCAGAGCGGTGCGGGGTGAGCAGGCCCTTTGCGGGGCGTGGCGTGCCGCCCGAGATATCGAGCAGGAAGAATTCAAGCTCGACCGCGACGACAGGCGTGAGCCCATCCGCCGCAAGCCGATCGATGACGCTGCCGAGCACATGGCGCGGATCGAGATCGTTCGGCGTGCCGTCAAGCTCGTAGAAGCTGGTAAGGAACTGTCCAGCGTTCTCGCCGAGCCAGGGCGCGCGGACGAGCGTGCCGGGGATTGGCTTCACATACCGATCGGCGTCGCCGTCCTCCCAGACGAGGCCAGTCTCCTCGGTGTCGCGCCCGGTGATGTCGACGACGACGGCCGAGCCGGGCAGGAAACGGCCGGACTCGTAGACGGCGATCACCTCGTGCTGGCGCAGGCGCTTGCCGCGCGGCACGCCGCACATGTTCGTGAAGATGATATCGACGGCATCGATATCGGGATTCGCCTCGAAAAAGGCGCGGGCCTCCGAAACATCGGCGATCTTGTTGGAGGCGAGGGGCGGCTTGGTCATGGGTCTATTCCATAAGGCTTGAGAGGCATTCGCCCAAGACATTGCCGCGGGCGGTGGCGGGCGCAATCACAGCCGGTCCCTCAGCGCGTACCAGAGCATACCGGCGACATAGAGCGGATGGCGCAGCAGCGGCCCGCCGGGGAAGGGCTTGACGGGCAGCGATGCGAACAGGTCGAAGCGCTCGGCGGTGCCGCGCATCGCCTCGGTGATGAGTTCACCCGCGAGCGTCGAGAGCAGGACGCCGTGGCCCGAGTAACCGTGCGCGTAGAAGATATTGCCCTTGCGGCCGAAGTGCGGAAGCCGGTTCATGGTGACACCGACGAGGCCGCCCCATGCATAATCGATGCCGATGCCTTCAAGGCCGGGGAATGCCGCCTCCATGTAGGGCCGCACGAAGCCGGCGACGTCGCGCGGCGGGCGCGGCGTGTATTTCTCGCCGCCGCCGAAGATCAGGCGGTTGTCGGCGGAAAGGCGGTAGTAATTGAGGACGAAGCGGCTTTCGGAGATAGCTGCGCCCGACGGGATGAGTGCGCGGGCGCGTTCCTCGCCGAGCGGCTGCGTCGCGATATTGTAGTTGGCCACCGGCATCGTGTAGCGGCCGAGGTCCGCGTCGATCTCGGCCGTGAACGCGTCGCAGGCGAGGACCACGTAGCGCGCGGATACGCTACCGTGCGCGGTGATGACACCGGGGCGATCACCGCCGGTGATGCGGACGACGGGCGAACCTTCATAGAGGCGGACGCCGGCCGCGTGCGCGGCTTCGGCGAGGCCGAGCGCGTAATTCAGCGGGTGGAGGTGGCCGCCTGCCGAATCGTAGATGCCGCCGTGATAGCCTTTCGCCGAGACGATCCCGGCGGTCTGCTCCGGGCGCACGATCTGCGCGGCGTCGTAGCCCATCACATAGTCGAGACACTCGAGCTCGCGCTCCATGGCGGCGAGGTCGGCGGGTTTGCAGGCGGCGGTGAAGTGGCCGTGACGCAGATCGCAGGCGATGCCGTGCCGGGCGATGCGATCGTGGACGCGCGTGCGCGCTGTAGCGGCAACGCTGAACAGGCGCTGGGCGGCTTCCTGCCCGAAGCGCTCCACGAGATCGTTCGCGGACCAGCGCAGGCCGGGAATCATCTGGCCGCCGTTGCGCCCCGAAGCGCCCCAACCGATACGGTGCGCCTCGACGAGGGTGACGGCGTAGCCGGCTTCGGCGGCGGAGAGCGCGGCGGAGAGGCCCGTGTAGCCGCCGCCGACGATGCATACGTCTACGGGGGTGCTGCCTGCGAGCTGCGGCTGGGCCGGGAAAACGTTTGCGGTTGCTGCGTAGTACGATGGCGCGTGTGGCTCGGCCAAAATCAGACCCTCAGCAGAAGGTGTTCGCGCTCCCAGGAACTGATCACCGACTGATACGCGAACAGCTCGGATTCCTTGATCGCGTAGAACACGTCGAAGAAATCCTCGCCGAGATGGTTGCGCACGGCCTTGCAGTGGCTGAAGCGATCGAGCGCGCTTTCGAGCGTGCGCGGCAGAGTGCGCGCGCGGTTGTAGGCGCTGCCCTGCATGATCTTGGGCGGCTGCATCCGCTCGGTCATGCCGACATAGCCGCAGATGAGCGAGGCGGCGATCGCAAGATAAGGGTTCGAATCCGCGCCGGGCAGGCGGTTTTCGATGCGCCGGTTCTTCGCGTCCGAAACCGGGATGCGAAGCCCGCAGGAGCGGTTGTCGCTGCCCCACTGCACGTTGATCGGCGCGTCGCTATCGGGCCGCATCCGGCGAAACGAATTGACGTTCGGCGCGAACATCGGCGCGATCTGTGGCAGCAGGCGGACGAGCCCTGCGATATAGCTGCGGAACAGTGCGCTGTCGCGGCCCTGCGGCGTGGTGAACAGGTTGCGGCCCGTGTCGCTGTCGAGCAGCGACTGGTGGATGTGCATCGAACTGCCGGGCTGGTCAGACATCGGCTTGGCGAGGAAGGTGGCATAGACGCCATGCTCCAGCGCGACCTGACGCACGATGCGCTTGAAGAGCAGCACCTGATCGGCGAGCGCAAGCGGATCGCCGTGAACGAAATTGATCTCGAGCTGCGCGGCACCGGACTCGTGGATCATCGTATCGATGTTGAGCTCGGCCTTCTCGCAGAAGTCGTAGATGTGCTCGATGATGTCCTCGAACTCGCCGAGCGCTTCGAGGCCGTAAGGCTGGCTCGCGGTTTCCGACCGGCCCGAGCGGCCCGCGGGCGGTGTGAGCGGAAAATCGGAATCGAGGTTCTTGGAGACGAGGTAGAATTCCAGCTCCGGCGCGATCACCGGCTTCCAGCCGCGCCGCTCATAGAGGTTGAGCACCTTCTTCAGGATCATGCGCGGCGCGATGCCGAGCGGTTTCCCCTCGCGCGTGTAGGCGTCCGCGATGACGTAGGCGGTCGGGGTCTTGAAGCCCGGCGCTTCGCGGATCGTCGACGGATCGGGCACCATCACCATGTCTGGGTCGTAGTCGGGAATGATGTGGTTGATGTCGTCCGGATATTCGCCGGTGACGGTGACGGTGTAGACGCTGCCCGGAATGCGGAGGGTCTGGTCTGTGAGCGACTTCAGGAACTTGCCGGCAGGCAGAACCTTGCCGCGCTGAATACCGTTCATATCGGGGACGATGCACTCGACCTCGCTGATACCGCGTTCACTGATCCAATTTGCAATTTCGGCTGACATGATCGGATAAACCCCCGTCTGGCCTTCATACTGCGCGGGCGGCAGGCGCTTGGCCAGAGGGATTTGCTGGAGCACGGGGTATCGGTTTTTCCGATGGGAGCAACTGCTATCGACAGACAGCTTGACCGGTCGCGCAGGGCTCAGCAGGTTCACGCGCATGTCAACCGTACCGGATCTCAGTCAGCGCGCCGAACGCGCTCGCACCTTTCTGAAAACGCACCCCGGCAACGCCGATGCCCTTCGTGCGCTCGGCGCTGCGCTGCGCGGCATGGGCGAGGAGGCGGCAGCCGAGGAGGCCGAACTGGGCGCGATCCAGGCCTCGACGCGCGACCCGGTGCTCGTCGAGGCGGCTGCCGCGCTCCTCGATAACAATATCCCGATCGCCGAACGCATCCTTCGTGCGCGGCTGAAGGAAAAGCCCACTGACGTCGCAGCGATCCGCATGATGGCGGAGATCGCGGGGCGGCTAGGGCGCTACGGGGACGCCGAAAAGCTGCTGCGCCGCGCGCTCGAACTCGCGCCCGCATTTGGCGCGGCGCGTGCCAACCTGGCGACCGTGCTCTACCGGCAAAACAATCCCGCCGATGCTGTTGCGGAGCTTGACCGGCTGCTCTCGGACGACCCCGACAATGCCGCCCACCGCAACCTCAAAGCCGCGGCGCTGGGACGGATCGGCGGCTATGAGGAAGCGATCGCGCTCTACGAATCCGTGCTTGCCACCCATCCGGCGCAGCCGCGCGTGTGGATGAGCTATGGCCACGTGCTGAAAACCGTGGGCCGGCAGGCGGATTCGATCGCCGCCTACCGCAAGGCGATCGAACGCGCGCCGGGGCTGGGCGAGGTGTGGTGGAGCCTTGCCAACCTCAAGACCGTGCAGTTCACCGATGCGGACATGGCGACGATGCGTGCGGCGCTGGAGAGCGACGGCATCAGCGAGGACGACCGCTTCCACCTGCATTTCGCGCTCGGCAAAGCGCTGGAAGATGCGAAGGATCATGCAGGTTCGTTTGGCCACTATCTGCAGGGCAACGCGCTGCGCAAGGCGATGCTCGATTATGATTCGGGTGAAATCAGCGGCCTCGTCCGCGAGGCGGCGGCGCTGATGGACGCGGCGTTCTTCGCGGAGCGCAAGGGGCAGGGTGATCCAGCGCCCGATCCGATCTTCGTTCTTGGAATGCCGCGCGCGGGATCGACGCTGATCGAGCAGATTCTCTCGTCGCATCCGATGATCGAGGGGACACAGGAGCTGCCCGACATCGCCGCGATGGCGCGGCGTCTCGGCGGCCGCAAGATGCGCGGCGAGGAGACGGCCTATCCGGCGTGCCTTGCGGACCTCTCCGCCGATGCGCTTGCCGAACTTGGTGCCGAATACCTGGAGCGCACGCGCATCCAGCGCAAGACGGAACGTCCGCTTTTCATCGACAAGATGCCGAACAACTGGGCGCATACGGGTTTCATCCACCTGATCCTCCCGAACGCGAAGATCATCGACGCCCGCCGGCACCCGCTCGGCTGCTGCTTTTCGAACTTCAAGCAGCATTTCGCGCGGGGGCAGGGCTTCAGCTACGACCTTCCCGACCTCGGCCGTTACTACCGCGATTATGTGGCGATGATGGCGGTGATCGACGACGCGCTTCCGGGCCGCGTGCACCGTGTTTTCTACGAAGACATGGTGGAGAATACCGAAGGCGAGGTGCGGCGGCTGCTAGATTATGTCGGCGTGCCGTTTGATCCAGCGTGCCTGCGCTTTTTCGAAAACGACCGCGCGGTGCGTACGGCAAGTTCCGAACAGGTGCGGCGTCCGATCAACCGCGATGGTATGGAGCAATGGCAGGCTTTCGAGCCTTGGCTGGAGCCCCTGAAGACAAGTCTCGGACCCGTGCTTACTGCGTATCCGGGGGTGCCGCCGGTCGCTTCGCTGTTGCAATAATGTGACGCCCGCCCAGCAATATGACATCTGTATAATAAAGCCGCCGGACCCGAATTGACCGCTCTTCCGTGCGCCGCCACTCTTCACCCGGGACAGCAAAAGCTGAAAAGGGGGAAAAGGATGCACCTGCGAAATCATGTGACGATCAGGGCCGCAGTCGCCAGTGGCGTGCTGCTCGGTTCCACCATGCTCACGGCACCGGCGCTTGCACAGGAAGCGCAGGAGGCCATCGGCGACACCATCATCATCACGGCGCAGAAGCGCGAGGAAAACCTGCAGGACGTGCCGATCGCGGTCGTTGCGCTCGGCACGCAGAAGCTCCAGCAGCTTCAGGTGCAGGATTTCGACGACTATGCGCGCTACCTGCCGAGCCTTTCCTACCAGTCGCTCGGGCCGGGCGCTTCGAACGTTTATTTCCGCGGTGTCGCCTCGGGCGAGAATGCGAACCATTCGACCTCGCTGCCGTCGGTCGGCATGTATCTCGACGAGCAGCCGATCACGACCATCCAGGGCAACCTAGACATCCACATCTACGACATCGCGCGCGTCGAGGCGCTAGCGGGTCCGCAGGGCACGCTCTATGGGGCATCAAGCCAGGCCGGCACGGTGAAGATCGTGACGAACCGCCCGGACACGAGCGGTTTCTACGGCGCTGTCGATGCCGAGGTGAACACGGTCGCGCACGGCGAGGAAGGCTATGTCCTCGAAGGCTTTATCAACGCGCCGCTTTCGGACAATGCGGCGGTGCGCGTCGTCGGTTGGTACGACAAGGACGGCGGCTACATCGACAATATCCCGGGCTCGCTGACCTTCCCGACATCGGAGATCACCTTCAACAACGCGCCGTATGTCGAGGACGACTACAACGACGTCGAGACCTACGGCGGACGCATTGCGCTAGAGATCGATCTCAACGAGAACTGGACGGTGCTGCCGTCGCTGATGGGCCAGAAGCAGAAAAGCTACGGCTCGTTCGCCCAGGAATCCGGGCTTGGCGAGCTGCAGGTGCAGCAATTCAACCCCGAGCGCTACAACGACCGCTGGTTCCAGGCCGCACTCACCATCGAAGGCAAGATCGGCAGCTGGGATCTGACCTATGCCGGCGCCTACATGAAGCGCAAGATCAACAGCGAATCCGATTATGTCGATTACGCGTATTTCTATGATGCGCTCTACGAGGCAGGCGGTTCATTCTACGACAACGACGATAATCTGGTGAACCCGAACCAGTATATCATCGGCATCGATCGCTTTAAGAAGCAGAGCCACGAGTTGCGTATCGCTTCGCCGGCGGATCAACCGCTGCGCTTCATCGGCGGCGTGTTCTATCAGCGCCAGTCGCACAACATCGAGCAGCACTATATTATCGACGACATCGCCGATTCAATCACTGTGCCGAGCACGGACAGCAATATCTGGCTGACCAAGCAGCTGCGCATCGACCGCGACTACGCGGCGTTTGGCGAGGTTTCATACGACGTGACCGAGAAGCTGACGCTGAGCGGCGGTATCCGCGTCTACAAATACAAGAACTCGCTCGAAGGCTTCTTCGGATACAGCGATGGCTTCAGCAGTCGGACGGGTGTTGCGGCGTGTTTCACGGACGGCGAAGGTGAGTTGCTTCCGCCGACCATCAAGGGCAGCCCCTGCACAAACCTCGACAAGACGACATCGGACACCGACTTCATCCACAAGTTGAACGCGACCTACAAGCTGACCGATGACGCGATGGTCTATGCGACATGGTCTCGCGGTTTCCGGCCAGGCGGTGTCAATCGCCGCGGCACGCTGCCGCCATACGGGGCGGATGAACTCGACAACTACGAGCTTGGCTGGAAGACGACGTGGGCGGGCGGTGCGTTCCGCTGGAACGGGGCAGTCTATTACGAGAAGTGGACCAACATCCAGCTCTCGTTCCTTGGCGCCAACGGCCTCACCGAGGTGCGCAACGCCGGCGATGCACGCATCTGGGGTATCGAAAGCGATATCTTCATCCGCGCTTCGGAAGGCCTGACCTTCAACGCGGGGTTCAGCTACAACGACGCGCAGACCACCAAGGACTTCTGTCTCATCGCGAACGCGCAGTTCGATTGCGCGCTGCCGGGGCCGGAGGAGGAAGAGAATGCTTTGCTGGCGCCTTCCGGTACGCGTCTGCCCGTCTCGGCGAAGTTCAAGGGCAATGCCTTCGCGCGCTACGAATTCCCGGTGGGCGGGCTCGAGGCGCATCTGCAGGGTGGCCTCGTCTACGAGGGCAAGCGAACCAGCGATCTTCGCCTTTACGAGCGTAGCATTGTCGGTTCGTTGCCGTCTTACACGACGGTCGACATCAGCGCGGGCGTAACCAATGGATCGTGGTCGGTGGAACTCTACGCCCGCAACCTGTTCGACTCGCGCGGGCAGGTAACGCGCACGATTCAGTGCGGCGAGAGCGTCTGCGGGGACCCCGACGGCGTGACCGATATCGGCGGCAAGTTCTACACGGTGGTAACGACGCCGCGCACCATCGGTCTCAAGGTCGGTACCAAGTTCTGATACCGCGCGGCGGGGGCTTTGTGTGAACCACAGGGCTCCCGCCTTCGGTGGCTCGGTTTCCAGATGGCGCTCGTGCTGCTGGTCGCCGGGCTTCCGGCCTATCAGCTCGTGCACCGTCAAAAGCAGCGGTGAGACGAGAAGAAAGCGCGACAAAAGGTTAACACGCCGATATAGGACCCTCGCAGCTTTGGGAGGGTAGGGTTGGCACGCGCACAGTTTCAACGGCTGGATCCTGATTTTCGTCGCCAAAGCTTGATTGATGCGACTGCACATTGCCTCGCCCGCTATGGGATCGGCGGCACCTCCGTAAGAACGATCTGCGCCGAAGCAGGCGTTTCCGCGGGGCTTCTGCGACACTACTTCGCGGGTATCGACGAGCTTGTCGCTGAAACCTATGCCGACGTCGGCGACCGGCTGGTGGCGAACATGATCGCGGCGGCGGACAATGCTGGGCCGGACCCGCGCGAACAGCTTCGCGCCTTCGTGATGGCGAGCTTCAAGCCGCCGATCGCGGACCCGGACCTGCTGGCAACGTGGCTCACTTTCTGGAGCCTCATCAAGAGCGACGCACGAATCCGCGAGCTTCACACCGAAAACTATGCAAGCCACCGGCGGCCCGTGGAGAGGATGGTCGCGGAAATCCTGGGACCCGAGGCGAGCCATGTGGATGTGCGGCTGACGGCTGTGGGCGTGACGGCGCTGGTAGACGGGCTCTGGCTTGAGCTTTGTCTCGATGCATCGAGCTTCACGCCCGAGGAGGCAGCGCGCATTGCCGACAAGTGGCTGAACACGCTGGTCGGCGATCCGCTGAAAGTGCTTGCCGACTGACGCACCGACTTCTTACACCTGTAAAACAGGTGGGAGATTCTTCGAATGCTGAAAACCGGAACTTCGCTCGTCCTTGCGGCCTTGCTGGCGGCTGCCCCGACGCTTGCTGCAACCCCTGCACAGGTCGACGGCGCCAAGGCCATGCTCGGCAAATCGATCGCCTTTCCGACCGTCGCCGGGCGCGGGCAAGTGCCGGTGTACGCGGCCTATCTTGAAAGCGAACTCAAGAGCGCCGGTTTCAAGGACAGCGAGATCAGCATCGAACCGCTCGGCGAGACCGCGTCGCTGATTCTGACGTGGAAAGGCACGGGCAAGAAGAAGCCGATCGTGCTCAACGCGCACATGGATGTGGTGGAGGCGAAACGCGAAGACTGGGAACGCGATCCGTTCGTGATGGCCGAAGACGCGGGCTATCTCTTCGGGCGCGGCATCAGCGACAACAAGTTTGACGTGGTGATGCTCGTGCAGACGGTGATGAACCTGAAGCGCGAAGGTTTCAAACCATCCCGCGACATCGTGCTGTTCCTTACCGGCGACGAGGAAACCGCGCAGAAGACGGTGGCGGCCATCGCGCCCCGCTACAAGGACGCGGCGATGGTGCTGAACGGTGACGGCGGCGGTGGAACGCTCGGCGCAGACGGGACGCCCCTCTATTATACGATGCAGACGGCAGAGAAGACCTACGCCGACTACAAGCTGACCGTGACCGACCCGGGCGGCCATTCGAGCGCGCCGCGCGCCGACAATGCAATCCTGATGCTGGGCGCCGCGCTGCAGCGGATCGCCGCAGCGCCGTTTCCGGCCGAAACCAGCGAGACGACACGCGCTTATTTCGCGGCGTCGGCGAAGCGGACGCCGGGCGAAGCGGGCGAGGCGATGGCGCGCTTCGCGGCCAACCCGAACGATACGGCTGCGGCGGACATCCTCGCGAAGTACCCCGAGCACATCGGGCAAACGCGCACAACCTGTGTGCCGACGATGGTGAGCGGCGGTCACGCGGAAAATGCGCTGCCGCAGCGTGCGGTCGCCAACATCAACTGCCGCATCTTCCCCGGCACGGCACCCGAAGCGGTGCGCCAGCGGCTGCAGCAGCTGGCGGGCGACAAGGTGGTGGTGACACTGCCGGAACCGTTCCCGCAAAGTTCCACTTCGCCGCTGCTTCCCGAGCTGGACGCGGCGCTACGCAAGGCTGTCGATGGGCGCGCGAAGGGACTTTCGATCATCCCGAGCATGTCGGCAGGCACCACCGACAGCCTGTTCTTCCGCGCTTCCGGCATCCCGAGTTACGGGGTCTCGGGCCTGTTCATGAAGCCGGATGACGAATATGCCCACGGTCTAAACGAGCGGGTGCCAGTGGACGCGATTGGACCCGCGCTTGATCATTACCGGACGTTGATCGTGACACTCGCCCGATAGATCGCTCTTCGCTTTGCGGTCTATCGCCCCGATGGTACTATCATCGGGGCATTTATGGACAGACCGCGATGAAGACGTTCCTGAAACGGGCTTTCACGGACACGCTACGTTGGCGTGAGTATGAGTTGAAGGACGTCCAGCATCCTTTGCGGAAAGCGCCTGCGTTTTTCCGGGCAATGACCCCCAAGGGTCTCAGCCCCCAAACTGTGATCGATGTAGGCGTTGGATACGGCACCCCATGGTTGATGGACGGCTTTCCGGATGCTTACACGGTTCTCGTGGAGCCCAACGAGGGGTTTCGGGAACCCATCGATCAACTGATGGCCGCCCGCAGGGGAGAAGTTCATTTTGCGGCGGCGGGGCGCGCGACGTCTGAAATGGTGCTCAACCTGAATGTACGCCGCCCGACCAGTTCTACGATGTCTACGCCATCGACGCATCAAATTGACGAGTTCGCGCGCCGTGGATGGACGCGCGAGACGCGTGCTGTGACCGTGCCGGTCAAACGCTTGGATTCGTTCGACCGCACGGCATGGCCGAAACCCTACCTGCTGAAAGTCGACTCGGAGGGGTTCGAGCTGGAGGTGTTGGCGGGTGCGACGGGTCTGCTGCCGGATGTACAATGCCTTATCGCTGAAGTCTCCGTGGCAGAACGGTACGAGGGTGGATACGATTTCGCGACATTCATCTCGGCGCTGGACGATTACGGTTTCCGAATGTTCGACATCACGGACATGCTCCAGTTCGGGCGCAACGGCAGGCTCTCGACGATCGACGCGGTTTTCGTGCCCAAAGGTTCGCCGCTCCTTGGCGCGTGAGTGCAGACGGTTTTGCGTTTTCTGAAAACTGTCTAAACACATCGCATGTCCGTGCTTTCCATTTCCGGCCTTTCCAAAACCTATGCGGGCGGCTTCACGGCGCTGAAGTCGGTCGATCTTGAAATCCGCAAGGGCGAGATTTTCGCGCTGCTCGGGCCGAACGGCGCGGGCAAGACGACGCTGATCTCCATCGTTTGCGGGATCGTGACGCCCACGGCGGGCACGGTGATCGCCGACGGGCACCATATCCAGCGCGACTACCGTGCCGCGCGGATGAAGATCGGGCTGGTGCCGCAGGAACTGCACACCGACGCCTTCGAAACCGTGTGGGCGACGGTGAGCCTGAGCCGGGGCATGTTCGGGCGGGCGCCGGACCCGGCACTCATCGAGCAGATCCTGAAGGACCTGTCGCTGTGGGAAAAGCGCGATTCGAAGATCATGGAGCTGTCGGGCGGCATGAAGCGGCGCGTGATGATCGCGAAGGCGCTCTCCCACGAGCCGGAAATCCTGTTCCTCGATGAGCCGACGGCAGGCGTCGACGTCGAGTTGCGCCGCGATATGTGGAACCTCGTGCGCGGTCTGCGCGAACGCGGCGTCACCATCATCCTCACCACGCACTACATCGAGGAGGCCGAGGAGATGGCCGACCGTGTGGGCGTGATCAACAAGGGCGAGCTCATCCTCGTGGAGGAAAAGGCCGCGCTGATGAAAAAGCTCGGCCGCAAGACGCTGACGCTGAATCTCACAGAGCCGCTCGCCGCGCTCCCGCCAGAGCTGGCGGAGTGGAACCTGAAGCTGAAGGCGGATGGCAACGAGATCGAGTACGAGTTCGATGCGAACGCCGAGCGCACGGGCGTGCCCTCGCTGCTCAGGCGGATGAGCGACATCGGGCTCGGCTTCAAGGATCTGAACACCGAGCAGAGTTCGCTGGAGGATATCTTCGTCGGCCTTGTGACGCAGCGGCAGGAGGCGCGGCCATGATCTTCAACCGCCACGCCGTCTGGGCGATCTACAAGTTTGAGCTGGCCCGCTTCCGCCGCACGGTCTGGACGAGCCTCATCACCCCCGTCATCACGACGACGCTCTACTTCATCGTGTTCGGCTCGGCGATCGGCTCGCGGATGCAGGAGGTCGGCACGGTTCCCTACGGCGCGTTCATCGTGCCGGGGCTGATGCTGCTCACGATGCTGACCGAAAGCATCTCGAACGCCTCGTTCGGCATCTACATGCCGAAATGGACGGGGACGATCTACGAGCTGCTTTCCGCGCCGATCTCCGCGTTCGAGATCGTGCTCGCCTATGTCGGCGCGGCTGCGACGAAATCGGCGATCCTCGGCATCGTGATCCTTGCGACCGCCAACCTCTTCGTCGATATCGACATCGTGCATCCGCTCTGGATGATGCTGTTCATGGTGCTGCTCGCCGTGACGTTCTGCCTGTTCGGCTTCATCATCGGCATCTGGGCGAAAAACTTCGAGCAGCTTCAGATCATTCCGCTGCTTGTGGTGATGCCGCTGACGTTCCTCGGCGGCGCATTTTATTCGATCGACATGCTGCCCGCGGCGTGGCGCACGGCGACGCTGTTCAATCCCATCGTCTATCTGATGAGCGGTTTTCGCTGGAGCTTCTTCGGCCAGGGCGATGTGAGCATCGAGCTCAGCCTTGCGGCGATGTTGGGTTTCCTGACGCTCTGCCTTGCCGTCGTCTGGTGGATCTTCAGGACGGGCTACCGGCTGAAGAGCTGAGCGAAGGGTCTACGCCGTCTCCGCGTGCGGGGCCGCGCCAGCAGCAGGTACATGACCGGGGTGACAATGCGGCTGAGCAGCGTCGAGGAGATGAGGCCCCCAATGATGACCCATGCGAGCGGCGAATAAAGCGCCGAGCCGCCGAGTGCGAGCGGCATCAGGCCGCCGATCGCCGTGACTGATGTGAGCAGCACCGGCAGGAAGCGGATTTCACCCGCCTGCTCGATCGCTTCGCGAAGGCCGAGTCCGCGCGCGCGAAGCTGCGAGGTGAAATCGACGAGAAGGATCGAGTTCTTGATCTCGATGCCGATGAGCGCGACGAAGCCGATGATGCCCATGTAGCTCATCGGATAGCCGGTGAGCAGCAGGGCGATGATGCCGCCGAACATGCCGAGCGGGATGACGCCCGCGACCACCGCAACCTCGCGGAAGCGGCCGAATTCGGCGACGAGCACGGCCATGATGCTGAACACGGCGAGGAGCAGGATGCTGCCGATGCCGTCGAAGCTCTGTGCGCTTGCCTCCGCCTCGCCGCCGATGCCGAGCGCATAGCCTTGCGGCAGCGTGAGGCTCTGCAGACGCTCCACGACGTCCTTGTTGACGCGGGAGGTGAGATAGCCGGCCTGCGTCCACGCGGTGACGGTGATGTTGCGTTCGAGCTGGTAGCGATCGATGCGCGGCGGCACGCTCTTGAGATAGGGCCTAGCGACCTCCGCCAGCGGTATCGCGTTGCCGCTGCTGGTGGTGATGTAAACGGATTGCAGCGCGGAGACGGGCTGCCGCTCCTCCATCGGAAGCCTCACGACGACGGGATAGGTGTCTCCTTCGTCGTCGCGAAAGCTCGCAGCACGTTCCCCGGCAATGGCAAGACGCAGCGCCCGCCGCGGCTCGCCCGGCTGCACGCCGAGCAGCGCCGCCTTGTCCGCATCGAGACCAAGGTCGAGATCGACTCGGTCGACCGCAAGAGGATTGTCGATGTCACGCGTGCCGGGTGTGGTTCGGATGATCTTTGCGACCTCGCCCGCAATCATCTTCAGGACGCTGTTGTCCGGCCCGCTGATGCGGATGGCGATCGGCGCATCGATCGGCGGGCCGTTTTCGAACATGCGAACCGTGATGCGGGCGTCGGGATCGGTGCTGAAGATACCGCGCAGCCGACCGAGCATCGCTTCGCTTTCGTCCGCGATCCATTCGTTCAGTACAACGAACACCGCACCCTTGCGCGATTCCTCGGTGAGCGAGCGCACGTTGTAATAGACTTGGGGATTGCCCGCCCCGCTGTTTTCCATGAGCGCGGCGATGTTGCCTTCCTTCGCGACTTCGGCGGCGACGCGGCGGACGACCCGGTCGGTCTGGGCAACGCTCGTGCCTTCGGGGGTTTCGACCTCCACCATGAAATAGGGCGCATCCGATGCGGGAAAGAGCTGCCAGCCCGCCACCGGGATAAGGCCAAGCGCGCCGATGCAGAGCGCCATCGAGATCGCGAGGGTGCGCTGCGGTTTTTCGAGCGCGTAGTGCAGCACGGGGCCGTAGAGCCGGTGGATACCGCGGGTGAGCGCCTTCAGGATCGCATTGCCTTCGGGATCATCGTCGCGGCGCAGAACGCGGCTGGCGAGAAAGGGGATGATCGTGAGCGAAACGACGAGCGACGCCCCGACCGTGTAGATGACCGCAAGCGGCAGCGACCGCGTGAACTCGCCCGCCCCGCCGGGGAGGAACACCAGCGGCAGGAAGGCGAACAGCAAAACGCCGGTGGAGCCGAACACGGCGGCGGTGATTTCCTTTGTGCCCGAAAGCGCGGCGGCGGTGCGCTCCGCGCCCATGCGCAGGTGGCGAGAGATGTTCTCCGTCACCACGATCGAGTCATCAACGATGAGCCCGAGCGCGAGGATGAAACCCGAGACGGAAAGCTGGTTCAGCGAAAAATTGAACACGTGCAGCAGCAGCACGCCGGTCGCGAGGCTGAGCGGTATCGAGATCATCACGATCAGCGAGGCGCGGGGCCCGAGCGGCAGCAGCGTGATGAGCACGAGGCCGAGCGCGATGCCGAAATCGCGCGCCAACGTATCAAGCCGGTTGCGGATATCGCGCGACTGATCGAAGCCGAGTTCGAGCTTGATGTCGGGTGGAAGCTGGTCGCGCGCCGCTGCGAGCGCCGTCTCGATCTCCTTGCGGATGCCGAGGACGTTGCCGTTCTCCTTCTGCATCGCAGTGACGAACACGGCGCGCTTGCCGTTGAACCGCGTGATGTGCGTGTGTTCGGCGGTGGACCAGTTTACCTCGGCGACGTCGCCGACACGCACCAGCGTTCCGTCTTCGGCACGGATCGGCACCGCACGAATCTCGGCGAGGTCGCGATACGCCCCGCCGGCGTCGACGTTCAGGCGGTGCTCGCCCGAGTGGACGGCGCCCGCGGGCAGATCGACGCCGCCGCTCTGGAGCGCGGTGACGAGCGACGAGGGCGGAATCTTGAGCTCGGCGAGGCGACCGCCATCGATGGCGATGCGGACTTCCGGGTTCGGCAGGCCGTAAATCTCGGTGGAGCGGATGCCGTCGACGCGCGAGAGACGCTCGGAAAGGTCGGTCGCATACTTTTCCATACGCCGCCACGAGGCGGTTTCGCTGACGAGCGCGAGTTGGACGACGGCGGCGTCGCTGGTGCGGACCTTCAGATACTGGAGGCTGGCAAGGCCGGAAGGTAGACGGTCGCGGATGGCGCCGATCTCGCGCACGACCTCGTCGAAATGCTGTTCTGGATCGCCGCCCCATTCGAACTCCGCGGTGATGACCGAGGTGCCGTCCTTCGAGGTGGAATCGACGTCAACGATGCCGTCGAGGCCCTTGATCACCTCCTCGATCGGCTTTGCGACTGTTTCTTCCATATCCTGCGCATCGGCGCCCGGCTGCGAGGCGACGACGAGCACGACAGGGATCGGCAGGTGCGGATCAACGGCGCGCGGGATGTTGAGGAAGGCGTAGATGCCGAGCGCGGCAAGCAGTGTGAAGAGGACGAGCGTCAGCTGCCAGCGGCTGACGGCGAAGCCGGCGAGGTTCATGTGCCGGAGACGGTTGGGGTAACGCGGCTGCCGTCGGTAAGCTGGCTGATCCCGGTGACGGCGATACGTTCCCCAGCCTTGAGCCCAGCGAGAACGGCGACGCCACGGTCATTCATGGCGCCGGTGACGATGCGGCGAGGCTTCACGCGCTTGCCGCTCTCATCAAGCACATAGACGAAGGCCTCCCCGGCGCGTGCCGCGAACACCGCGCTGCTCGGCACGAGCATCGTTTCCGGGCCGCCGCCGCGCATGGAGAGCGTCGCATGGCCGATCTGGCCTGACCTCAGCGCCGGATCGGGCGGGAGTGCGAGTTCGACCGCGAAGGTTCCGGTGCGCTCGTCGGCGCGGCCGGCAACCTCAATGATGCGTGCGGCACGGGGGGCGGGGCCGAGTGCCACGATATCGATAGGAACGCTGCCGGTGCGGATGATACCTGCGGCCTGCACATCGGTGATGGGGACGCGTAGCACGAAGCCGTCGCGATTATCGCCGAAGCTGATGACCGGCGTTCCGGCATTTACGACCTGGTTCACCTCAGCGAAGCGCCGGAGGATATGGCCGTCCGCAGGCGCCGTGATGCGGGCGGTGCTGGCAGCGAACTGGGCGGATGTGGTTGCGGCCGCCGCCGCGCGGTAGGCGGCTTCGGCGGTGTCGAGCCGCGCACGTGTGACCCAGCCTTTCGCGAAAAGATCGCGCGCACGGGCGAGATCGGCCTGAGCGCGGGTGCGTTCGGCGGCGGCGGCGGCGAGATCTGCACCGACGGTGGTCGTGTCGAGCGCAGCGAGCAGCTGGCCCTTCCGCACGCGGTCACCTTCCTCCACCGCGATAGCGGCGATGCGGCCCGGTGTCGTGAAGCCCAGATCGATTTCGCGGCGCAGCCTTACGGTTCCGACCGCGCGGAAGGTGTCGGCGCTCTCCACGGGGCGAGCTTCGGCCACGCGGACCGGCACTGGCGCGGCTTCGGAGGGCTTTGCCGCCTCATCGCCCGCCGAACAAGCGGCGAGGGCAATGAAGAGGGCCGCTGCGAAGGGCCGAACGGAGTTCATAGCGGCGGATCCACTTCCGAGTCGTGCTCAGACGCATACTGGACGGGTGATTCTAAGGGAAGATAGCGTCTAAAAATCTTAAACGATACGCTTGCGTGTCAATGTGTTGCGGAAGGCTGCTTGCTAGCGCGCAGCGCTTGGCGGTTCGGCCAGCGTATCGGGGACGAGTTCAACGCTTCGGAGCGCGCTGCGGCCGTATTCGTCCTCGGCCGCGTTCTGGATGGTACCTGAGGTGGTGCTGCGCGAGGCGACCTTGATGCCGCGTTCCCCGAGAGCGGCGGCAACAGCGGCGGCGCGGTCCTCGGCGAGCTTGTCGCGCGCGTCGCTGCTGTCGGCCTCACCGCTCGCAACGCGGCCGTTGACGAGCACCGTGGTGATCCCCCAGCGCCTCAGCGCCCACGCGGCATCGACCACGGAGTCCCTGCCCTTCGGCGAAAGCGCAGCAGAATCTTCGTCGAACGGTATGAGCGGGAGTTGGCCGACCGGCGGGATCACCATTACCGTCCAGCCCGGATGACGGATGGCGACGCGCGTTTCGAGCGCGCGCCAGGCGGGCAGGCGGATGCCGGGCATCGCTTCGGCTGTCATCGATGCGAAGCGGCGGGCGAGGTCGACGTTGACGGCCGATGGCGACTGCGCTCCGAGAATCGCGAGTTCGGCGGCGACCTGCTGCGCATCGGCCTCGGTCGCCTTGCGCAGCGATTCGCCTTGCGCGCGCTTCGCAGCTTCCAGTTCGCGCTGCTCGCGCTCCTTCAGGGTCGCGTCACTATCGACGAGGACTTGGGCGAGGTTGATCGCAATGGGCTCTTCGAGACGTGCGCGCAGGCGTGCGCTGATCTGCTGATCGGCATCATAGCGACGCTTCGGCGTCTGCACCGTAGCGCGGGCGACGATCGGTTCGGCGGAAAAATCCATTTCGAGCTGCGATATGCGCGAGTCCGGGCCGAAATAGGCCGAGATGGCTTCGCGCGTAAGACGGCTCGCGAGCGCTTCCCATGCGATCTGGTGCAGCGAGAGCAGCAGCGGCACGGACAGTACGGCGAAAATCCCCAGGATGCCGATGGTCTGGATGCGCGTGGAGCGGTCCGACATCGCGGTGCCGAAGCCGTACATCTTGGCCATCACCGCAGCGCTCAGCGCGATGGCGAGCAGATTGGTCATGAACAGGCCGAGCGCACCGAAGAACACGAGGCCGTTCAGCGTCGCAAGGCCGTAGCCGACAACGGCGAGCGGCGGCATAAGGGCTGTGGCGATGGCGACGCCGACGATCGTTTCGCCGCGTCCGCGGATGACGGCATAGGCCCCCGCGAGTGCCGAGAAGATCGCGACCAGAAGATCGAAGAAGTTCGGTCGCGTCCGCGCAAGGATTTCGGGCGTGACCGCCTGCAGCGGCGACAGGTAGACGACGAGGGCGCAGAAGCCGACCGCCGCAGCGACACCGATTCCCAGGGTCGTCAGCGCGAGCCTCGCTTCGGCGAGGTTGAAGCGCGCAAGGCTGAAGCCGAGCGCCATGATCGGGCCCATGAGCGGCGAGATCAGCATTGCGCCGATCACCACCGCAGGCGACGAAAGCAGCAGGCCGAGCACGGCAATGCCTGCCGACATGATGAGCATGAAGCCGAAGCGCGCGGACCAGTGCGCCTCGCCATCCAGCTTCGCGGCGACCTCCATATGATTGACGGAGCGCACCACCCAACGCCGCCAATAGGCGCGCTGGCGGCGCCACAACGTCGAAGCCTGATGAAGCGTGGTATCGATGCGGGCCTTCAGCCCTTTTCGCGTCGTGCTATCCAAATCCTCTACTCAACAGCCAGGCCGCGACCCCGATGACGATGACCGAAACGCCCACCCCCATCCGTGCATAATCAGAGAACCGATACCCTCCCGGCCCCATGACGAGCAAGTTGTTCTGGTGTCCGATGGGTGTGAGGAAGTCCGAGGATGCGCCGATCAGCACCATGATGAGGCCCGCATCGGGCGAGAAATCCATGTATTCGGACATCTGGATCGCAAGCGGCCCCATGATGATTGCCGTCGCCACGTTGTTGAGCAGCGCGGAGAGGAGAAGCGTCGCGGCACCGATCGCCGCGAACGTGGCGAACACGCTGGCGTTGCCGAGCTGGGCGCTCAGCCATTCCGAAAGGATGTTCACCGCTCCGGTCGATTCAAGGCTCTGGCCGACCGGTATCATCGCCGCGAGCATGATGACGACCGGCCAGTCAATCGACCGGTACACTTCCGAAGTCGGAATAAGGCGAGTCGCCGCCAGTATCGCGGCCGCGGCGAAGAATGCGATCGCGGGCGACAGGTCAAACGCCACGATGCCCACGATGGCGGCCGTGAATATGGCAACGATCGCGGCGGCGCGGCTCGGCTCGACGGGTGGTGTATCGAGACGCCCGATTTCCAGAAGGCGGGCGTTTGCAATGAACGCACCGAGCTGGTCGGCGGGGCCGTGAATGAACAATTGGTCGCCGGGTTGAATCTCCATTTCCGACAGCGGCAACCGCTCGTGCGCGGCGCGCGGGCCCGCCCCGACGACGCGGAGTTGCTGGCCGCTCCGCCATGTGACGGCCTCGTACCGCTGCCCGATCAGGAAGGAGCCATGCGCAACCGCGGCACGCACCGTTGTCGCATCCGGTGCGGGATTGCGGGCGACGGTTGGATAGGTGCCGGTCGCATCGGATAGCTCCCACGGATCCTTGCGGCTGAGCACGAGCACGCGGCGCCTGTCGCCGCCGATTGCCTGCGAATAGTTTTCGAAGCTCGCGAGGAGACGGCTGCCCGCCTTGCGTAGCGCTGAGCGGAGTTCCGCCTCGTCGGTCTCGGAAGGGACATCGAGTTCGAAGATGCGCCAGGGGTTGGCGAACGCGCGGACAGGCGCGCGTGCATCGGGCAGCAGTCGCCAGCCGATCACCGCCATGTAGAGAAGCCCAGCGGCGGCCACACAGCTTGCCACCGGTGTCATCTGGAAGAAGCTGAACGGCTCTCCCAGCGAATTTTGCCGGATCGACGACAGAATGAGGTTCGCGGGCGTACCGATCAATGTCGTCATGCCGCCGAGGATGGTCGCGAACGCCAGCGGCATCAGCGCCGCGGAGGGAGAGCGTCGCGAATCGATGGCGACCTGCGTGGCGATCGGCATCGTGATGACGAGCGCGGCGATGTTGTTCATGAATGCAGAGAGGACCGCGCCGACCACCATCACGATGATGAGCCTGATAGGGAACGGCGCCCGCTCGGGAATCACCCGGCGCGTGAACGCAGCCGCGATGCCGCTGATCTCGACCGCGCGCCCGACGACGAGCACTGCGGCAACCGCGATCACCGCGGGGTCGGAGAAGCCGGCCAGCGCTTCCTTCGGGCTGACAACGCCAACCACCAGCGCCGCGAGCAGCGCGATAACGGCGACGAGATCGTGCCGAACCTTCTCGCTGATGAAAAGCACCAGCGTGAGCGCCAGGATCGTCGAGCTGACGATTGCGGGGTCGAAGGGCAGGTTCAAGAGAGGCGAACGCCGGCAGCGCCGGCGACCTCCTGCACATATTGCCACGCGACGCGGCCCGAGCGCCCGCCACGCCCGGTCGCCCATGTGACGGCAGCCCGGGGATCGATATCCAGCCCGTAGGCACGACCGTAGGCCTCAACCATCGCCAGATAGGTGTTCTGGTCACAGGCGTGGAAGCCGAGCGACAGGCCGAAGCGGTCGGCGAGTGCGAGACGGTCGTCGAGCACGTCGCGGGCGTTGATGCTGTTCGCAAGCTCGTTCTCGCGCATTTCGCGCGGCACGATATGACGGCGGTTCGAGGTGACGTAGAAGCGGCAATTGTCCGGCCGTGCCTCGATGCCGCCTTCGAGAACGGAGCGCAGACGCCGGTACTGGCGTTCGTCCGTATCGAAGCTGAGGTCATCGCAGAACAGCACGAACGCGCCGTCGCGCTTCGCGAGACGTCGCAGTAGCAGCGAAACGTCGGCGATGTCGTCGCGCTCGATCTCGACGAGGGCGATCGCCTCGCCTGCCGCCTGCAGGTGCGCGACCGCCGACTTCACAAGGCTGGACTTGCCCATGCCGCGCGAACCCCACAGCAGGATGTCGTGGGCGGGCAGGCGTTTGGCCAGCCGCTCGGTGTTGCGGAGCAGCGCTTCGCGCTGCGCATTGATCCCCACGTAGCGGTCCAGCGGCTGCGCGCTGAGCGTCGCGACTGGCCGCAGCGTGCCATGATCCCAGGCGTAAGCCGGGGCATCGGGCAGCGCCTCGCTGGCAGCCGGCGCGGGCGCAAGCCGTTCCAGCGCGTCTGCGATGCGCGCAAAAAGGCTGATTTCAGGAGATTCGGGCGTTTTCATTGCGTCTCGCTCTTGCATTTGTATAGTCGCGCGCCAAATCGCAGCCACACGCTTTCGAAAGCAAGGGTCTCAATGCTCATTTCTCCAGCCTATGCGCAAGCCGCGGGGGCAGCGCCGGGAGGCGGCGCGGCTTTCCTGAACGCCATCATGCCGTTCCTCCTCATCATCCCCATCTTCTACTTCCTGCTGATCCGTCCGCAACAGCGGCGATTGAAGCAGCACCGCGAGATGATCGCTGCGGTGAAGAAGGGCGACACGGTGGTGACGGCCGGCGGCCTGATCGGCAAAGTCGCGAAGGTGACCGACGACGAGGTCGAGGTTGAGCTTGCGGCTGCCACGAAGGTCCGCGTCGTGAAGTCGACGCTCTCCGAGGTTCGCGCCGTCGGCACTGGCAAACCCGCCAACGACACGGCCGCCTGAAGGTTGAACCTGCGCCATGCTTGAATTCTCCAAGGCGAAGATCTGGTCGATCATCGCCGTGCTCGTTGCAGGCTTCATCTTCGCGATCCCCAACGCTTTCCCCGAAGAGCAGGTTCAAGCCTGGCCGAGCTGGGCGCCCAAGAAGCAGATGAACCTCGGCCTCGATCTTCGGGGCGGAAGCCACATCCTGCTCGAAGCGAACGCCGAAGGGCTCGCCCGCGCCAACATCGACAAGATGGAGGAAGACGCGCTTTCCGAACTGCGCCGCGCCGAGGGCGGTGCGATTGCGGTGGGTGATGTCAGCAACCGCGGCGGGCGCGTGAGCTTTCTCGTGCGCAATGTTGACGATGTAGACCGCGCGGTCGACCTGCTTCGCAACCTTTCCATGCCGATCGGCGTGACGGGGCAGCGCAGCTTCAACGTCGAGGTGACGGACGGCAACCGCATCGTGCTCACGCAAACGTCGGCGGGCCGTACGCAGGCGATGGAAAGCGCGATGACGCAGGCGGTGGAGGTGATCCGCCGCCGCATCGACGAGCTTGGCACGCGTGAGCCGACGATCATCCGGCAGGGCAGCCAGCGCATCGTCGTGCAGGTGCCGGGCCTTCAGGACCCTTCCGCGCTCAAGCAGCTACTTGGCAAGACCGCGCAGCTTGAGTTCAAGCTCGTCGATATCACTGCCGACCCGGCGGACGTGGCGGCGGGCCGTGCGCCCGCGGGCAGCCAGATACTTCAGATGGCGGATACCGGGCAGCCGATTGCAGTGAAGCGCCGCGCGATCATCACCGGCGACCAGCTGATGGACGCGCAGCAGACGCTGCAGCAGGGCCAGTGGGTCGTCAGCTTCCGCTTCGACAGCGCCGGTGGCCGCCGCTTCGCGCGCACCACGCAGGAGAACGTCGGCAAACCGTTCGCCATCGTGCTCGACAACCGCGTGATCAGCGCACCCAACATCAACGAGCCCATTCTCGGCGGATCGGGTGTCATTTCGGGGAGCTTCAACGCGGAAAGCTCGAACGAGCTGGCGATCCTGCTGCGCTCGGGCAAGCTGCCGGTGGAGCTGAAGGTCGTCGAGGAACGCACCGTCGGCCCCGACCTCGGCGCCGACTCGATTCGCGCCGGCACGATCGCCTCGCTGGTCGCAGTGCTCGCGGTGGGCGTGTTCATGTTCCTTACCTACGGACGGTTCGGCGTGTATGCGAACATCGCGCTGGTGCTGAACGTGGTCCTGATCCTCGCGGTCATGTCGCTGACCGGCGCGACGATGACGCTGCCCGGCGTGGCCGGCATGGTGCTCACCATCGGTGCCGCGGTCGATGCCAACGTGCTCATCAACGAACGTATCCGGGAAGAGCAGCGCAAGGGCAGGGGAGTCCGCTCCGCAGTCGAGAACGGCTTCAAGGAAGCCAGCCGCACGATCTGGGACGCGAACACGATGAACCTCATCGTGGCCGCCGTGATGTTCGCTTTCGGTTCAGGGCCGATCAAGGGCTTTGCCGTGGTCCTCACCATCGGCATCGTCACCTCGGTGTTCACGGCGGTGACCGTGGCGCGCCTCTTCATCGTCAACTGGCTGAACCGTACGCGGCCGGCCACCATCACGATCTGATCGGACCAGCACATGCGGCTCCTGAAAATCATTCCGGACAACACCAACATCCGCTTCGTGCGGCTGCGTTGGATCGCGTTCGCCGTCACCACCATTTTGACGTTGAGCTCGATCGCCCTGCTGGCGACGCGTGGGCTTAATCTCGGTGTCGATTTCGTCGGCGGCCTGATGATGGAAGTGAAGTTCGAACAGCCCGTAAAGCTCGACGAACTGCGCAGCACCGTCGACCGCCTCGACTACGGATCGTCCGCGCTGCAGAACTTCGGCGGCCCCGATACAGTGCTGATCCGCCTGCCGCTGCCGCCTGGAGACGATGCCGCCGTGCAGCGCGTCGTGCAGAAGGTGCAGAACGCAATTCGCGTGAATCACGAGGATGCTTCGTTCCGCCGCGTCGAAACGGTGAGCGGCAAGGTTTCCGAGGAGCTGATCCGCAACGGTATCATCGCCATCGTGATTTCGATGGGCGCAATCGCGCTGTTCACGTGGTTCCGATTCGAATGGCATTTCGGCGTCTCGACGATCGTCGCGCTTGTCCACGACGTGACGGTTACGCTCGGCTTCTTCGCGCTGACGCAGCTCGAATTCGATCTCAATATCGTCGCCGCCGTGCTCACGATCATCGGCTATTCGCTGAACGACAAGGTCGTGATCGACGATCGTATTCGCGAGAACCTGCGCAAGTACCGGCAGATGGATATCGGTCCGCTGATCGACCTTTCGGTGAACGAAACGCTGTCGCGCACCTATGCGACGACGATGGCGCTGACGCTGGCGCTCGGCTCGCTTCTGCTCCTTGGCGGCGACGTGCTGTTCGGCTTCACCGCCGCGATGCTGCTCGGCATCGTGATCGGCACCTATTCGTCGGTGTTCGTCTCCTCCTCGCTGCTGATCTCGCTCGGCGTCGGGGCGAACACGTTCGCGCCGATCGAGGGCGGCACGGCGGAGAAGGTGGGCAGCCGCTAGGCGTCCGTGCCGCTCGAGCTGCAAACCGGCCCACGCGGCGTTCACCGTATCGATGCGATCCGGGGCGGCAGGTTCGTTGTCGCCGGGGAGCCGCGCGCCGGGAGCATCCTGATCTGGCCCGGCGGCGTTCAGGATGCGGCGGAAACGCTTACGATCGAGGCTTTCGCGCCGCTGCTTTCGCTCGATCCGGCGCGGGAGGTGCTGCTTGTCGGCACCGGCGCCGCGCTGCGCTGGCCCGATCAGGCGCTGCTGGACGCGCTTGCGGCAAAGGGGGCGGGGGTCGATGTCATGACGTCGCAGCTCGCCGCGCGCACTTATAACGTGCTTGCCGGCGAAGGTCGTCTCGTCGGCGCGTTATTGCTGGGCCTCGGGGCCTGACACCAGCGCCAGAAGGTGCGCGTAGAGCGCACCGGTGTTGTTTTTCCAGTCGAAACGCAGCGCCGAAGCGCGCACCGCTTCGGGAGCTGGCGGGGCTTCCAGCACGGCGCGGATGGCCTCGGCGAAAACTTCGGGCCTGGCATCATCGATCAGCGTGCCGGCCTCTGCGCGGTCCACGACCTCGGCAGCGGCGCCGACATTCGCGGTGACGACGGGCGTGCCGCTTGCGAGCGCTTCGACCCACACGTTGGCAAGGCCTTCGCTCGACGACGCATGGACGAACACGTCCGCCGCTGCCATCAGGGCAGGCATGTCGGCGTGGTGCACCCCGCCGAGCAGCCGGACGCGCGCGGAAAGACCGCGCTCGGCGATCAGGGCTTCGAGCTTCCGTCGCTCGCGCCCTTCGCCTGCGATGAACAGCGTGGCATCGGGCAGCAGCTCGGCGGCGCCGATCACGAGCTCGAAGCGCTTCAGCGCCACAAGGTTGCCGACGGCGAGCAACAACGGTCCTGAAACGCCGAGCGATGCCTTTGCGGCCGAGCGTTCCACGGGGTGAAAACGATCAAGTTCGATGCCCGTGCGGTGCACGCGAATCTTCTCTTCGGGTATTCCGATCGCGACCATATCGGTCTTCAGCGATTCGGAGACGGCGAGCAGGCCGTCCGCAGCGTTCGCTGCGTCCACCATCAAGCGGCGGGCGGCAGGCTTCGCGCCCCAAAGGCGGATGTCCGACCCGCGTGCCTTGATCGAGACAGGAATGCCGAACGCCTGCCCCAGCCGCACGGCGGAGGGGCCGTCCGGCCAGAAGAATTCACAGTCGATCACATCCGGGCAGAAGCCGTCGGCAATGAGATCGACGAGCACACGCTTCCCGGCGTGGTACGCGAAAGCCGGGTTGAACCGCCAGCCGACGGCGGGGAGGAGCGGAAAACGCGGCCAGAAAACCGGGATGCCGTTGTGCTCGCCCCGCCTCGGTACGCGGGTGAGCGCGGCGTAAGGGCCGATGGGCAGGAACGTGCCGATTGGCGCCAGAACCTTCAGATCGACATCGCTGCGCGCGGCGAGGCGCGTCGTCTGCCGCTCGACGAATCCGCCGAAATTCGGCTGTACGGCGTTGGGGTACAACGAGGAGAAGGTGAGGACGTTCAGCACGGCGACATGCTGATAGCGTCAGTATCCCGCGCCTGCCAACCCATCAGCGCTTGGCGCACCGTTCGCGACCGGTTAAGGAGTGCCGCATGACAGCTTCGTCCCGTACCGGTCGCGCGACCGGCCGTGCCCTTTTGCTTCTCGTTGCCGCCGGCCTCGCGCTGTCGGCCTGTGCCGGCAAGAAGGGGCCGAACGTCTCCGATCGCAGCTACATCGCGCGCGACGTCGAGACGCTCTACAACTTCGGCAAGGATACGCTGGACAAGGGCCGCTACAAGCAGGCCGCGCTGATCTTCGACGAGGTGGAGCGCCAGCATCCCTATTCGACATGGGCGCGTCGCGCCCAGTTGATGAGCGGTTTTTCCTATTATCTGGCGAAGGACTACCAGCAGGCGATCCTGTCTTCGCAGCGCTTCCTGTCGCTGCACCCCGGCAACAAGGACGCCGCTTACGCCTATTACCTGATCGCGATCAGCTATTACGAGCAGATCGCCAACGTGCAGCGTGATCAGAAGATCACCGATCAGGCACTCTCCGCGCTCACCGAGGTGACGCGCCGCTTCCCCGATTCGTCCTATGCTGCGGATGCGCGGCTGAAGATGGACCTCGCCCGCGATCACCTCGCCGGCAAGGAAATGGAAATCGGCCGCTTCTACCAGCAGCGCCGCCAGTTCATCGCGGCGGCCTCGCGCTTCCGCAACGTCGTCGACAAGTACGACGTGACGAGCCACACGCCGGAAGCGCTGCACCGCCTCGTGGAGGTGTATCTGGCCCTTGGCCTTCGCGACGAGGCGCGGAAGACCGCGGCGGCGCTCGGGTACAACTACCCCGGATCGAAGTGGTACGAGCGCAGCTTCGCGCTCGTCGAACGCAACACGACCGGCTGAGGCGGCTAGCGTGCTTGCCGCGCTGGAAATCCGCAACGTCGTCCTTATCGAACAGCTTTCGCTCGATTTCGGCGAAGGCCTCGGCGTGCTCACCGGCGAGACCGGCGCGGGCAAATCCATCCTGCTCGACAGTCTCGGCCTCGCGCTCGGTGCGCGCGGCGACACCGGGCTGGTGCGCGTCGGCGCGGGGCAGGCGCAGGTGACGGCGGTGTTCAGCGTGGACGAAGGCCACGAGGCGTTCGCGCTGCTGGGCGAGCAGGGCATTGAGACCGAGGGGCGGGAGATCGTGCTGCGGCGCATCGTGCGCAGCGACGGCGGCAGTCGAGCGTTCGTGAACGATCAATCGGTGAGCGCGCAACTGCTGCGCGATGTCGGCGGCACGCTTATCGAGATTCATGGCCAGCATGACGAGCGGGGACTGCTCAATCCGAAGGGGCACCGCGCGCTCCTTGATGCGTTCGCCGGCATCGATACCGGGCCGTGCGGCGAGGCTTACCGGGCGTGGCGGGAGGCGGAAGCGGCGCTTGCGGCGGCGCGCGAGACCGTGGAGCGCGACGAGCGCGACCGCGAGTTTCTGGAACATGCCGTCGCGGAGCTGCGCGCGCTGAAACCCGAACCCGGCGAAGAGGAAACGCTCGCGGCGCGGCGTACCGACATGCTGAAGGGCCAGAAGCTCTCCGAAGACCTGGATGCGATCAGCGGCGATCTCGACGGTAGCGACGGCGGCCTTGCACGCCTGCGCACGGCGGCGCGGCGGCTGGACCGCGTGGCGGGCGAGCATCCGCTGCTCGGCGAGATGCTTGCCGCGCTCGACCGGGCGCTGGCCGAGGCGGGGGAGGCGGAGGATCACCTGCGCGCCGCACGCGAGGCGATGTGGTTCGAGCCAAGCGAGCTTGATGACGTCGAAAGCCGCCTGTTCGAGCTGCGCGGCGTGGCACGCAAGCACCGGGTGGAGCCCGATCGGCTCGCCGATCTTGCCGCCGAGTTCGAGGCGCGCGCTGCGGCGATTGCGGCGGGTGAGGCCGGGCTTGCGGGATTGGAGCGCAAGGTGGCCGGCGCGCGGGAGGCGTTCATCAAGGCTGCCGACGCGCTCGGCGCGGCACGGCGGGCGGCTGCAGAGCGCCTTGACCTCGCTATGGCGGGGGAGCTGCCGCCGCTGAAACTGGAAGCCGCGAAGTTCCGTACGGTGGTGGAAACGCTGCCCGAGGCGCAATGGTCGGAAGCTGGAACCGACCGCGCCGAGTTCGAGATTTCGACGAACCCCGGCGCACCGTTCGGGCCGCTGATGAAGATCGCCAGCGGCGGCGAACTGTCGCGCTTCATGCTGGCGCTGAAGGTGGCGCTTTCCGAAACGCGCGGGCAGGGCACGCTTATTTTCGACGAGATTGATCGGGGTGTCGGCGGGGCAACCGCGAGCGCGATCGGCGAGCGGCTGGCGCGGCTGGCGGAGGGCGCGCAGGTGCTCGTCGTGACGCACAGTCCGCAGGTGGCGGCGCGCGCGGCGCAGCAGTTCCGCATCGAAAAGGCATCGGACGGTATGGAGGCGCGCACGGCGGTCGTTCGGCTGGATGCGGCGGCGCGGCGTGAGGAGATCGCGCGGATGCTTTCGGGCGCAGAGATCACCGACGAGGCGCGCGCGCAGGCGGAAAGATTGTTGGCGTGAAGCGGATTGAAGACCTGACCGAGGCCGAAGCGGCGGCGGAACTCGAACATCTGGCGGCAGAGATCGCCCGGCACCGGCGCGCCTATTACGAGCACGACGATCCCGAAATCAGCGATGCCGAATTCGATGCGCTGGAAAAGCGCAATGAGGCGATCGAGGCGGCTTTCCCGCAGCTTGTGCGCGCGGATAGCCCGTCGCGGAGCGTGGGGGCTGCACCGGCCGGCGCGTTCGCCAAGGTGACGCACGCAAAGCCGATGCTGAGCCTCGACAATGCGTTCAGCGGTGGGGAGGTCGAGGATTTCGTCGGGCGCATCCGGCGCTATCTGAAGCTGGACGCGGACGAGCCCGTGGCGCTCACCGCCGAACCCAAAATCGACGGGCTGTCTTGCTCGCTGCGCTATGAGCGCGGCGTGTTCGTGCAGGCGGCGACGCGCGGCGACGGCAGCGTCGGCGAGGACGTGACCGCGAACGTCCGCACCATCGCCGACATTCCGCAGGCTTTGCCGATCGACACGCCCGTGTTCGAGGTGCGCGGCGAGGTTTACATGTCGAAGGCCGATTTCCTTGCGCTGAACGCTGAGCAGGAACGGGTGGGCGGCAAGATCTTCGCGAACCCGCGCAATGCGGCGGCGGGCTCGCTGCGGCAGAAAGATGCGTCGATCACGCAGGCGCGGCCGCTGAAGTTCTTCGCGCACGGCTGGGGCGAGGTGACGGCGCTTCCCGCCGATACGCAGATGGGGGTGATGCAGGGGATCGCGGGCTGGGGCATCCCGGTCGATCCGCTGCTGGCGCTGGTCGAGGGCGGGGAAGGCGCGCTGGAGCATTATCGGAAGATCGAGCAGGCGCGCGCCGATCTCGGCTACGATATCGACGGCGTCGTCTACAAGGTGAACCGGCTTGATTGGCAGGAACGGCTCGGCTTCGTCGCGCGCGCGCCGCGCTGGGGGCTCGCGCACAAGTTTCCGGCCGAGCAGGCGGAAACCACGCTTGAAGCTATCGATATCCAGGTGGGGCGCACGGGCAAGTTGACGCCTGTGGGACGGCTCGTGCCGGTGGGTGTGGGGGGTGTGATCGTTTCGAACGTCACGCTGCACAATGCTGACGAGATCGAGCGGCTGGGCGCGCGGCCCGGCGATCGGGTGCGTATCCAGCGCGCGGGCGATGTGATCCCGCAGATCGTCGAGAACCTGACGCGCGACGAGGAGCGGCCGCCGTTCGTGTTTCCAGATCACTGCCCGGAGTGTGGTTCGGCGGCGGAACGGGAGCCGGGGGAGGTCGATTATCGCTGTACGGGCGGGCTCATCTGCCCAGCGCAGCGCGTCGAGCGGCTCAGGCACTTCGTGTCGCGGCGTGCGCTCGATATCGAGGGACTGGGCGAGAAGAGCATTGTCGAGCTGTTCGCCGATGGGCTGTTGCAATCGCCGGCGGATATCTTCCGGCTGCATACGCACGCCGAGGCGCTGAAAACGCGGGAGGGGTGGGGCGAGCAGTCGGTCGCGAACCTCGTTGCCGCGATCGATGCGCGGCGGTCGCCGCCGCTTGACCGGTTCCTGAATGCGCTCGGCATCCGGCATGTCGGCGAGGTGACGGCGCGCGATCTGGCGCGGCGCTATTCAAGCTGGGCGGGATTTCGCGAGATGATCGACCGCGCGCTTGCGCGCAGGGCCGAGCTTTTGCCGGTGGTTGGGGAGACGGAGGACAAGTTCCTTGCGCGCGAGGCCAAGGAGCTTGCGACGATCATTGAAACGCCGGGCGTCGGGCCGGAAGTGGCACTGGCGCTCGTCGATTTCTTCGCCGAACCGCACAATGCCGAGGCGGTTGCCGACCTGCTGGGCGAGGTTTCGCCCGCCGATATCGTGTTCGAAACGCGGGAATCGCGCGTGAGCGGCAAGACGGTGGTGTTTACCGGCACGCTCGAAGCACTGTCGCGCGATGAGGCGAAAGCACAGGCGCAGGCGCTCGGCGCCAAGGTCGCCGGGTCGGTGTCCGCCAAGACCGATCTGGTCGTTGCCGGGCCTGGCGCGGGGTCGAAACTCAAGAAGGCGGCCGATCTTGGCATCGAGGTGATCGACGAGGCGGCGTGGCTGGAAATCGTCCGGCAAAGCTGACCCCTGCGGCACGTGCGCGCAGGACCGATCCCGTCACATAGATGACGTTTTTTTGTGGACATGGTAAAGACAGTCCGTAACCTGCTGGCGTATCGGCAGAACCGGGGGTCTGTTGAACATGAGAGGCTTGGCCGCCGCCGCGACGCATCCTGAGTCAGGTGTGCTCGATGTCACGGCGAACGACTTGTACGGCGAGGGCCGCTGGCCCGAGGTTTTCGCGCGTCTGCGGCGCGACGATCCCGTGCATTTCTGCCCCACCAGCTTTTACGGGCCTTATTGGTCCGTCACGCGCCACGCCGATATCGCGCATGTCGAAGCGCTGCCGCAGCTGTTCTCGTCCTCGTGGACGCACGGCGGCATCACCATCCTGCACAACGATCCTGATATCCAGCTGCCGATGTTCATCGCGATGGATCGCCCCGAGCACACGGCGATGCGGCGCACGGTGTCGCCCGCGTTCAGCCCGAGCGCGCTCACCGACCATGCCGCCGCGATCCGCGCCCGCACGGCGGCGCTGCTCGACAGCCTGCCGGTGGATGAGCCGTTCGACTGGGTGGACCGCGTTTCGACCGAACTCACCACGCAGATGCTGGCGACGCTGTTCGATTTCCCTTGGGAAGACCGCCGCCTGCTCGCGACATGGGCAAACTGGGCGGGCGATTTCCGGGCCGCGGTGAGCCCCGCGCTGCGCCGCAAGCGCCAGCGCGTGCTGCAGCAGATGGTCGATTATTTCGGGCGGCTGTGGGCCGAGCGGCGGAACAGCGGGCTGGCGCCGGACCTCTTGTCGCGGATGATCCATTCGGACGCGATGTCCAACCTCCGTCCGCAGGAATTCTGCGGCAATCTGATGCTGCTGGTGATCGGCGGCACCGACACGACGCGCAATTCGATGACCGGGCTCGTCGTCGCGCTCGAACAGTTCCCCGAGAACCGGGCGTTGTTGGAGGCGGACCACGGCCTTGTCGTCAATGCCGTGTCGGAGCTGATCCGCTGGCAGACGCCGCTTTCGCACATGCGGCGTACGGCAACGGAAGATACGGAAATCGGCGGCAAGCTTATCCGCAAGGATGACAAGGTCGTGCTGTGGTACAACAGCGCGAACCGAGACGAGGCCGTGTTCACCGATGCCGACCGCTTCGACGTGACGCGCGCCAATGCACGCCGCCACCTGGCGTTCGGCTTCGGCATCCACCGCTGCGTCGGCGCCCGGCTTGCCGAGCTGCAACTCTATATCCTTCTCGAAGAGATGCTGAACCGCGAGATGCGCGTGACGCCGCTGCACGCGCCGATGCGGATTCCCTCGCCCTTCGCGAACGGCTACCGCAAGCAGATGGTGACGATCACCCGATCCTAGCGTTTTGGAGCGCGTTACGACGCGCGTCCTTTCCGTCATTCTGTCACGTGCAGGGGTGAGGAAGGGAGACTTCGCCATGGCGACCAAAGTGGCAGCGGATACGTGCGATCTCGCCGCGATCGACCCGGCAGATTACCACTACTTCACCGAGCAGACGTGGCCCGCGCTGTTCGCGCGGCTGCGCGCCGAAGATCCGGTGCATTACTGCACGGAAGGGCTCTTCGCGCCCTACTGGTCGGTCACGCGCTACAAGGACATCGTGCATGTCGAGGCGCTGCCCGACATCTACTCCTCCTCGTGGGAATACGGCGGCATCACCGTGCTCGATGCGCTCGATCAGGAACTGAAGTTCCCGATGTTCATCGCGATGGACCGGCCGCAGCACTCAGCCGAGCGCCGCGTGGTTGCGCCGGCCTTCACGCCAAGCGAGATGCAGCGGCTTGCGGGGCCGATCCGGGCGCGGACGGCCGCGTTGCTCGACAGCCTGCCGGTGGGCGAGACGTTCGACTGGGTCGACCGCGTTTCGATCGAGCTCACCACGCAGATGCTCGCCATTCTGTTCGACTTCCCGTGGGAGGACCGGCGGCTGCTGACCAAGTGGTCGGACTGGGCGGGCGACGTGCAGGCGGCGGCCGATCCGGCGATGCGGGAGGAGCGCACGCGCATTCTCTATGAAATGGGCGCCTACTTCCACGGCCTGTGGCAGGCGCGCCTCAATGCACCGCCCGCGCCTGATCTGCTTTCTATGATGATCCATTCCGAAGCGCTGTCGAAGATGGATGAGCAGGAGTTCATCGGGAACCTCGTCCTGTTGATCGTCGGCGGCAACGACACGACGCGCAACTCGATGACTGGTCTGGTGCGGGTGATGAACGAATTTCCCGCCGAATGGGAAAAGCTGAAGGCGGACCGGAGCCTCATTCCCAATGCCGTCTCCGAGTTGATCCGCTGGCAGACGCCGCTTGCGCACATGCGACGCACGGCGAAAGAGGATACGGAGCTTGGCGGCAAGACCATCCACAAGGGCGACAAGGTGGTGATGTGGTACATTTCCGCCAACCGCGACACGGAGGTTTTCGAAAACCCGGATCGCGTGGATTTCAGCCGGGAAAACGCGCGGCGGCACCTGTCGTTCGGCTACGGCATCCACCGCTGCGTCGGCGCGCGCCTCGCTGAACTGCAGCTCACAATCCTGTTAGAGGAAATGCTGGCGCGGGGCATGGACGTGGAAGCAGTTGCACAACCGCAGCGCGTGCCGTCGCCCTTCATCCACGGCTACAAAGAACAGATGGTCCAGATCACCAAGGGTTAACAGGCGTTTAGAGAGAGCTATGCACTGAGTGCATAAGTGATAGGATTTTTCGACGGCTACTCGCCGATGCTGCACTGCATCATATGTCTCCCTGTCGCCACTAGGGGCGGCAACAGGAGGCTTACATGATCTACGCATATGCAAAGGCCGCCACGATGGCGTTCCCGCAGGATGGGCAGACGGTGCAGCCGACCAAGCTTCGTGAAGCGCGCAGCCTTGCTGGTCTTTTCAGCGAGCGCGGCCGCGACATGCAGCTGTTCCACGCCTGGCGCCCGTAACCACGGGCCTCAGGCTTTGAGGAGCCGCAAGGTCGGCCACTCGCCGATGACGGTTCTGGAGGCCGGCGCGACACCGCAATTGCGGTACGCCGCCTCCACCGCCTCGGCCTGACCCGCGAGCAACCCGGCGAGGATTAACGTCCCGCCGGGGGCAAGCGCCGCCGCGATGGACGGCGCCATTTCAATGAGCGGCCCGGCGAGAATATTCGCCACGACAAGATCGAACGGACAGCGCGCGGCCAGCGCCGCATCTTCCAGACCATCGGCCACGTAGAGCGCGATTTCGCCCGCGGCCTCCCCGATGTTAACCATGTTCACTTCAGTATTCTCGCGCGAAACCTTGATCGCGATGGGATCAATGTCGCTTGCCGTGACCACCGTTTCCGGCCACGCCTTGACGACGGCAAGCGCAAGGATCGCCGTTCCGGTGCCGAGGTCGAGCGCGTTCCTCGGCACGAACTCAAGCGCGTCGAGCGTCAGCAGGCAGCCCGTCGTTGTGGCGTGCTGGCCGGTGCCGAAGGCGAGACCGGCTTCGATCTGAAGTCCGATGCGGCCCGGCGGCAGGCGTTCCGCATCCGCAGCCGTGTGGACGAAGAAGCGTCCGGCTTCCACCGGATCGAGCCCGGCCTGGCTCATCGTCACCCAATCTTCGTCTGCCAATTCGACAAGCGTATGCGCCCCCCCGGCGCTCGGCAGCAGCGCAGAGACGGCCTCGATCAGCGCCTGCGGCGGATGCTCCTCTGTGTAGACGTCGAGCTGCCAGTCGTCGGGCTTCGATTCATCGGGTTCGCTCGTCATCACGACGGGCGGCGGATCGAAGTCGGCAAGTTCGGGCACGTCGCCGGTGAAGAGATCGGCTTCGGCGCGCTTGCAGGCGAAGGTGAGTTTCCATGTCGTCATATCCGCGGGGAATAGGCTGCGCCGGGGCGGGTGGCAATGTTTCGACGAACGGCTCTTGGCAGCGGTGGCCGTGCTCGTCATGCTGCGCGCATAGCGCTCCTGAAAAGGCCGAAATCATGAAACTTCGTACGCTTGTGCCGATTCTGCTCATCGGCGTTGCCGCCTGCGATTCTGCGCCGAAAGCGCCGCCAAAGGCGGACTGGCAGGCATTTTCCGATGCCTATATCGAGGCGACGTTCAAGGCCGACCCCTATTTCGCGGTGTATCAGGGCCGGCATGAGTACGACGGCATTCTGCCGGACTGGTCGAAGGCGGGAATCAATGCAGAGATCGCGCGGCTGAAAACGGCGCTTGCCGATGCGGAGGCGCTCGATACGTCGGGCTTCAGCGATGCCGAGCGGTTCGAGCATGATTACCTCGTTGCGGTGACGCGCGGCCGCCTGTTCTGGCTGGATACGGCGCGCTGGCCCTATCGCAATCCGGCATTCTACACCGGTGCGGGGCTCGACCCGAACGTCTATATCACGCGGCCCTATGCGGCGCCGGATGTGCGCCTGAAGGCGTTCGTGAAATACGCGAACGCGCTTCCCAAGGCCGCCGAGCAGATCAAGGCGAACCTCGCCGGGCCGATGCCGCGCACGTACATCGATTACGGCCTCGCCGCGTTCAACGGCTATGCCGATTATTTCGCGAAGGACGTGAACATGGCCTTCGCGGAGGTGAAGGACGAAGCGCTCCAGAAAGAACTGGATGCAGCGAGCGCCGCTGGCGCGCAGGCGATGCGCGACCTTGCCGCCTTCCTTGAAACCAAGCGCACCGGACAGACCGAAGACTTCGTGCTGGGGCCGGACGTGTTCGCGGCGATGGTGCGCGATACCGAAGGCGTCGATATCAGCCTCGAGGAACTCGAACGCATCGGCGAGGCGGACCTGAAGCGCAATCAGGCGGCGCTGAAATCGGCGTGCGACAAGCTCGCGCCCGGCAAGTCCATTGCAGACTGCATGGCGGTCGTTTCGAACGACAAGCCCGCGGATGGCCCGGTGGCAGAGGCGCGGCGCCAGCTGCCGGACCTGAGAGCCTTTCTGGTGAAGGCGGACCTTGTGACCATTCCGGGCACGGAGGAGGCGCTCGTTGAGGAGTCGCCGCCGTTCAACCGGCAGAACAGCGCCTACATCGACATTCCGGGGCCGTATGAGAAAGGCCTGCCTTCGGTCTATTACATCTCGCCGCCCGATCCTTCATGGCCGAAGGACGTGCAGGACGGGTTCGTGCCCGGCAAGCTCGACCTGCTGTTCACCTCCGTGCACGAGGTGTGGCCAGGGCACTTCCTCAACTTCCTGCACGCGAACCGCGCGAAATCGCAGTTCGGCAAGGTGTTCGTTGGCTATGCCTTCGCGGAAGGCTGGGCGCATTATACTGAGGAGATGATGTGGGAAGCGGGGCTGGGGAACGGTGACCCCGCGACGCACGTCGGCCAGCTATCGAACGCGCTGCTGCGCGATTGCCGCTACCTCTCCGCGATCGGGATGCACGCGCGCGGCATGAGCGTGGAACAGTCCCGCCAGATGTTCCGCGACCAGTGCTATCAGGACGAAGGCAACGCCCGCCAGCAATCGGCGCGCGGCACATACGATCCCGCCTATCTCAACTACACGATGGGCAAGCTGCTGATCCGCAAGCTCCGCGAGGACTGGACAGCATCACGCGGCGGTCGCGAGGCGTGGAAGGCGTTCCACGATGAGTTCCTTGGGTATGGCGGGCCGCCGATCCCGCTGGTGCGCAAGGCGATGATGAAGGAGCCGGACGCGAAGGCGGTGTTTTGAGGGGAGGGCTACCCCTGCACCTCAACGAAACTGTCCAGCACACGCTTGTCGCCTGCGTGATCGAACGCGACTTCGAGCTTGTTGCCTTCGATCGCCTTGATCGTGCCGCCGCCGAATTTCTGGTGGAAGACGCGCATCCCGACGGAAAGGTCGCGGCGCGGGGCGGCGCCGACAGTGACCGAGACGGGCTTCGCGTCGATCTGCGTCGCGGTGCGGGTGGGGCGGCCGTAGGTTTGGGCGCGCTGCCAGCCGGGGCCGTGGCCGCGCTGGGTCGCACGGTGGACGTCGGCGAAGGGGTCGCGCTCGTCGAGCGCGGCGCGCCAGAGCGAGGCGCCGCCGGAGAGCGATGTTTCGGCCTCGATGTGCTCGCGCGGCAGTTCGCTGACGAAGCGTGAGGGGATCGACGAGGTCCACTGGCCATAAACGCGCCGGTTCGCGGCGTGGAGGATCGTCGCTTCCTGTTTTGCGCGCGTGATGCCGACGTAGGCGAGGCGGCGTTCCTCCTCCAGGCTCTTGAGGCCGCCTTCGTCGAGCGAGCGCTGCGAGGGGAAGACGCCTTCCTCCCAGCCGACGAGGAAGACGTGGTCGAACTCAAGGCCCTTGGCGCCGTGCAGGGTCATGATCGTGACCTTGGGTTCGTCGCGCGATTCCTCATTGTCCATCACGAGGCTGACGTGTTCGAGGAACGCCTCCATCGATTCGAACTCTTCCATCGCGCGGGTGAGTTCGAGGAGGTTTTCGACGCGGCCCTGCGCTTCGGTGGAGCGGTCGGCCTGCCACATGGCGAGGTAGCCGGATTCCTCGATGATGATGCGCGCGAGCTCCGGGTGGGGCATCTTGTCGGCATGGTGCCCGCGCCAGCGGCGGAAATCCTCCGAAAGCTGGGCGAGCGCCTTGCGCGCGGCGGGCGGGATTTCGTTCGTGCTGGCAATGTCGGAGGCGGCGACCGACAGCGGCGCGCCGGTGGCGGCGGCGAACTGGTGGAGGCGCTGCAGGCTCTTGTCGCCAAGGCCGCGCTTGGGGGTGTTGACGATGCGCTCGAACGCGAGGTCGTCGGCGGGCTGCGCGACGACGCGGAAGTAGGCGAGGGCGTCGCGGATTTCGAGGCGGGCGAAGAAACGCGGCCCGCCGATGATGCGGAACGGGATGCCGACGCGCACGAAGCGCTCCTCGAACTCCAGCATCTGGTACTGCGCGCGCACGAGGATGGCGATGTGGTCGGCGGAGACGCCGCGCCGCTGGAGGCTTTCGATCTCCTCGCCGACGCGGCGGGCTTCTTCGGGACCGTCCCACACGCCGAGCACGCGGACTTTTTCACCGCTGTCCGCCTCGGTCCACAGCGTCTTGCCGAGGCGATCGGCGTTCTGCGCGATGAGGCCGCCCGCCGCGCCGAGGATGTGGCCGGTGGAGCGGTAGTTCTGTTCGAGGCGGATCACCTTGGCGCCGGGGAAATCCTGCTCGAAGCGCAGGATGTTGGCGACTTCGGCCCCGCGCCAGGAATAGATCGACTGGTCGTCGTCCCCCACGCAGCAGATGTTCTTGTGCTTCTGCGCGAGCAGGCGCAGCCAGAGGTACTGCGAGACGTTGGTGTCCTGATACTCGTCGACGAGGATGTAGCGGAAGCGCGTCTGGTACTGCTCCAGCACGTCGCGGTGCTTGGTGAAGATGGTGAGCATGTGTAGCAGAAGATCGCCGAAATCGGTGGCGTTCAGCGCGACAAGACGGGCCTGATAGGCGGCGTAGAGCGTGCCCGCCTTGCCGTCCGCGAACGCCCACACTTCTTCTTTGGGCAGCGTCTCGGGCGTCCAGCCGCGGTTCTTCCACTTGTCGATGACACCGGCGAACTGGCGTGCGGGCCAGCGTTTCTCGTCGAGATCGGCGGCGGTGATGATCTGCTTCAGCAGGCGGATCTGGTCGTCGGTATCGAGGATCGAGAAGTTCGATTTGAGGCCGACAAGCTCGGCGTGGCGGCGCAGCATCTTCGCGGCGACGGCATGGAAGGTGCCGAGCCAGCCCAGCCCCTCCGACACGTCGCCGATCACGCTGTGCATCCGCTCGCGCATCTCGCGCGCGGCCTTGTTGGTGAAGGTGACGGCGAGGATTTCCGAAGGCCATGCGCGCTGCGTGTAGATGATGTGCGCAAGGCGCGAGGTGAGCGCGCGCGTTTTCCCCGTGCCTGCGCCCGCAAGCATCAGCACAGGGCCCTCCGTCGTCAGCACGGCATCGCGCTGCGGCGCGTTCAGGCCGCTCAGATAGGGCGGTTCATCGCGGGTCGAGGTGGGAACGGATACACTCATCATACGCTGTGATAATCTCTATGGTGCTGTTTTGGCCAGTGTGAAGAACATTTTGTGAACGGAAGCGCAATGCGGAAGACGTGGATCGGTTTCGGTGCGGTGGCGGGAACGGCGGCTGTGGTGGCAACCGTGCCCTATTTCATAGACTGGAACTGGTTCAAACCGCAGCTTGTTACGGCCGTGGAGGACGCGACCGGCTATGACGTGGAGGTGGCGGGAAGCATCGGCTTTTCGCTGCTGCCGAGCCCGCGGCTTTCCGCCGAGGGCGTTACCGTCACCGGCTTCGGGCCGAGCCGCGAACCGCTGGTGAAGGCGCAGAAGCTGTCTGCCGCCGTCGCCTTTCTGCCGCTGCTCTCGAAGCGCGCGGAAGTAAAATACATCGCGCTCGAAACGCCTGTCGTGCGCATCATCAACTACGCCGATGGTACCAACAACTGGTCTGATCCGGCGAAAGTGGACAAGGGATCATCCGGCGGCGAACTCTCGATCGAGGATTTCCGCATCGAGAAGGGCACGTTCATCCTGCAGTCGCCCGAGGGCGAGCCGACGCGGGTGGACGATATCGACATGAACGTCGCCATCGCAAGCGCGGCAGGGCCGTACACCGTAGAGGGCTCCCTGCGTTACGGCGCCATGCCGGTGACGCTGAAAGCGGATTACGAACAGGGCGGGCTCAAGCTTGATGCGACGCTCGCAGACGCTGGAACAATCGCCTTCGCAGGCCGGATCGGCGAGGCGGAAGGGGACGCTGCGACACCGGTTTCGGGGAGGCTGACGCTCAAAGGCGAAAAGCTTGGTGATCTGCTTGCGGCGTTCAGCGGCGAAGACGCCTCTAAGGCGCTTGCCTACGCGAAGCCTGTCGAGTTCAAGGCCGCGATCGAGGGCACGACGGAGCGCCTTCGCCTCGCCGATGTCAGCGGAACAGTGGCGGGATCGAAATTCGGCGGCGCATTCGACGTTGAGCGCGGCGACAGGACGACGATCAGCGGACGATTGATCTTCGACGCGCTGAATGCTGCGGACTGGATGTCCGCCGAAAACAAGGACGAAGACGAGGAACCCTTCACGCTTCCCGAAACGATCGACGCCGATCTGCTCGTGCGCGTGAACGATGCGCGCTACGACACGATGCAGCTTGGCGCCGTGAACGCGCCCGTGAAACTTGCGAACCGGGTGGTGACGCTCGGCGACACGCGGCTCGCGCTCGCAGGCGGCGGCAGCGCTGTCGTGCGCGGTATCCTTGATGCAGCGGACGGCGAACCGCGCTTCCGAGGCCGCTTCGGCACCAGCCTGCCGCGCCCGGCGCAGACACTCGCGGCGTTAGGCACAGACGGTTACACGTCGCTGCCGCCCGCGACGCTCGGCGGTACGATCGAATACCGCGACGACGCCGTTACGCTCGGTGACCTGCGCGGAACGCTGGACGGCAAAACAGTGGGCGGCAAGGTTCACTATCCGCTGGAAGAAACGCTGCCCATCGACGTTACGCTCGGCCTGCAGGGCGTGAACTGGGACCGTATCGTTTCGAAACCGTCGACCGTTGCCAAATCGGACGATGCCTTCGCGCGCACCGTGAATTTCGACGTGCGGCTCGGCGAGCTTCTGATGGGCGGCAGCCGCTACGGCGGCATCACCGCGAAGGGCAACTACGCCGCCGACAAGGTCACACTGGCGCAGGCGGTGGTGCAGGAAGCCATGGGCTTCGCGATCACCGCGAAGGGCAGCATCGACAAGCTCTCGGCGGATCGGACCGCCGACCTCGCGCTCGGCCTTGCGGGTGAGGGCGTGAAGGGTGCGATCACCGTGAAGGGGCCGATGTCGAAGCTCGATGTCGGTGGCGCCGTGACGTATGCGGGCGCGGAAATCGGCCTCAACGGCTGGGTGCGGACAGAGCCGGACGTCGCCTATCAGCTTGCTGCCTCGGCGAAGGCGCCGGAGGCGGGCGCCGTGCTGGCGCGGCTGCAGGATGAACCGCGCGCGGCGAAGCTTGGCCCGCTCGACCTCGGAATGCAGATCGCGGGCGCGGGCGATGTCGCGAAAATCACCGGCATCGCAGGCAAGATCGGCAGCATGACGCTTTCGGGTGAGGCGTCGGTCAATACGGGCGGTTCGGTGCCGGTGGTGAACGCCGTGCTGAATGCAGGCGTCGTGCCCGTGCTCGCGCTGATGGGTGACGACGGGACCGGCGCGGCAGAGGCAGCCAGCGGGAAGGGTGCGCGCTGGTCTTCGGAGCCGCTCTCGTTCGACTGGATCCGCAATTTCAATGGCCGCATTTCGTTGACGGCGGAGCGGGCGCTTTATGACGCCTACGTGCTCGACAAGCCTGCACTCGCGCTCGTTGCCAAGGGCGGGACGCTCAGTATCGAAGGCTTGAAGGGTGGTCTCTACGGCGGCACCTTCACCGCGTCCGGCACGCTCACGTCCGGCGACGCGCAGAGCATGGCGATGAAGCTCGCGCTGAGCGGTGTGCCGGTGGAGCCGTTCCTGAAAGCCGCGATGGCGAGCGCGCCCGCGACGGGCACCGTCGACATGACCGCGAATGTCACAGCGCGCGGGCGCTCGCAGAAAGCGCTGATGTCCTCGCTCGCCGGGCCGGTACGCATGGCGGCGACGAACGGCGTGATCCGAAAGGTCAATCTGAAGGCGCTCGACGAGGAGCTGAACGACCTGCGTTCGCTCGACAGTTTCGCGCGCTTCGCAGGCACGGCGCTGAAAGGCGGCGAAACGCAATACCGCACGCTCGCGATCGACGCGACCGGCAAGGGCGGCCGCTTTAACATCGACAAGGTGACGAGCGACATGGACGGCGGCAGCGTCACCGCGAAGGGCTATGTCGACATGGGCGCGTGGTACGCGGACAGCGTCGCCACCATCCGGCTCGGCAGCCACAAGGATGCGCCGGCGATCCCCGCGACCATCAAGGGGCCGCTGCCGGTGCCGGAGGTCAAATACTCGCTCGGCCCTCTGCAGACGTGGTTCGGAAAGCGCATCGCGCTCGTCGGCATCAACGCGGCCGTGGGCGGCGACAAGCTCGATCTCGGCAGCCTCATCGGCGGCAAGAAGACGCAGACGCCTGCGGTGGCGGAAGGGGAGGCCCCCGCCGAAGCGGCGCCGCAGAAAACGGTCGAGGAAGAACTCGGCACCGCGCTCGGCAAGGGTCTCGGCAAGCTGTTCGGGAAGAAGAAACCGGCAGAAGAGCCGCAGCAGTAGCCCTACAGCGACCGGAGCAAATGGAGGCTGGCCTTGCCGACGATGCGCACCGTATCGGTCGTATAGCCTTCGGCCGCCAGCGCCTCATCGCGCCGCGTTTCCACGCTGATCCACGCGCCCGGCGCCAGCCAGCCGCCCTGCCGCAAGGCCGCGAGCGCCCGCTCGCCAAGCCCCTTGCCGTAGGGCGGATCGAGCAGCACGAGGTCATACGGCAGGATCGCCGTCCCCGGCGCATCCGCGCTCCGCGCCAGCACGTCGGTGCGGTCGGCAGCGCCGAGCTTCGCGATATTGGCCTTGAGCGCGGCGAGTGCTGCGCGGTCTGTCTCGATGAACGTCGCGTGTGCTGCGCCGCGTGACAGGGCTTCGAGCCCGAGCGCACCCGTGCCCGCGAAGAGGTCGGCAACGCGCAGCCCTTCGAAGGTGCCGAGACGGCTCGTCAGCATCGAGAACAAGGTTTCGCGCGCCCGATCGGCCGTGGGCCGTGTTTCGGCACCCGCAGGCGCGACGAGCGGCCGTCCGCGCCATGCGCCGGCGATGATCCTCATTTGCCCGGAAGGCGGCTCCGCAGCCGCGACACCACATCGTCGGGAATCTGATCGACGCCGCGTACCGGCAGGTCGTCGAGATCGAACGGACCGTAGCCGACGCGGATCAGCCGTGTGACTTGAAGACCGAGATGTTCGAGAACCTTGCGCACCTCGCGGTTCTTGCCTTCGGTGATGCTGATCAGCAGCCACGAATAAGAGCCCGATTTATGCTCGATGTCCGCGTTGATCGAGCCGTAGCGCACGCCCTCGATGGTGACGCCCTCGGCGAGCGCTTCCAGCTGGCGGGCGTTTACGAGGCCGAACACGCGCACGCGGTAACGCCGGACAAACGCATTCGCGGGCAGTTCCATCGCGCGCTTCAGTTCGCCGTCGTTGGTGAGCAGCAGCAGGCCTTCGGTGTTCATGTCGAGTCGGCCGATGGTGACGAGGCGCGGCAGGTCCTTCGGCAGCAGATCGTAGATCGTGGCGCGGCCCTTGGGATCGCGCGCCGTCGTCAGGCAGCCGGTGGGCTTGTGGAAGCGGTAGAGCCGTGTCGCGCTGGTCACGGCGACGGGGTTGCCGTCCACCGTCACCTCGGCCAGCGAGGCGAGGTTGAGCGCGGGCGAGGTCAGCACCGTGCCGGCGACGGCGACTCGGCCCTCGGCGATCATCCGCTCGATATCCCGTCGCGAGCCGACGCCGGCGCGTGCGAGCAGCTTGGCGATGCGCTGCGGCGCGCCCGTGCGGTGCGTGGCGGGGGCGGCGGGGTCTTCGGAGCGGCGCGTGGGGCGCTCGCCGGGATGCCGTGAGGGCCGCTCGTCCTGGCGCCGCGAGGGACGCCCGTCAGCGCGGCGCGAAGGCCGCTCGTCCGTATCCGCGCGCCGGGCCGGGCGCTGGCCCATGCCGCCGCCCGGGCGCGGACGACGCTCGCTGCGTTCGCCCGTACGTGCGTTCTCGCGCTCACCTGTGCGTTCGTTGGCGCTTCGCTCACCGGTCGGGCGTTCACGGCGCGTCCGTTCCCGTGTCTGTTCAGGGGGCGTCCGTTCTTCAGGCGTCCGGACCCGGAGCGTCCGTTCGCGGACAGGCCGCCCGGGTCCACGCTCGCCGCCGCGTTCGCCGGTTCGTTGAGCGGCCTGCGGGCCTTCGGGCGCGCGATCGTCAGGTCGGCGATCGGTGGGGCGGCGCGGCCGCTGCGGCTTTCCGTCCAGCGGCGGACGTGCGGGTCCGCCTGCCTTCGATGGGCGACGCGGCGGACCGGAGCGGCGAGGGGGTTTCGACATGCCGCTCAACTGGACCGGAAGCAGGGAATTGGCAAGCCCGCCACTTTCCGCTAGTGGCTTCCCGCCTGTGCCCCTGTGGCGGAATTGGTAGACGCGCTCGACTCAAAATCGAGTTTCGCAAGAAGTGTCGGTTCGAGTCCGACCGGGGGTACCATCGACCGTCCGTGGACGTCCATTTTCGTCCGCCAAGTGACTGGTTTTGCTTTGTTATTTCTGCTATGGTGTCCGCAGGAATTCGGGCTCGTCGATACCATACCGCGTCAAGTTCTTGGTACTTTTCTTGGTATCGAATTGCCCTCCTGAAGGAGGTACCATGCGACTCTCGGCGCTGGCGATCCGCAACGCGAAACCGCGTGAGACGCCATACAAGCTCGGCGACGGCGGCGGGCTCTATCTGCTCATCAAACCGAACAGTGCGCGGCTCTGGCGCATGAACTACGCATACATGGGGCGGCAGAAGACGCTCTCTTTCGGCGAATGGCCCCTGATCAGCTTGGCCGAGGCGCGGGAAAAGCGCGACGAGGCCCGTCGCATCCTCGCGGCCGGGCTCGATCCGTCCGAGGAGCGGAAGCTGGAGCAGATGCGCGCGGAGCTTGCGGCCAGCAACACGTTCCGGGCGATTGCCGAGGAATGGTACCTCAAGAACGAACGCGAGGGCCTTTCAAGCCTCACGCTGGCGAAAATCCGCTGGCTCCTCGACAAGGCGTACGCGACGCTCGCCAACCGCCCGATCACGGAGATCGGCGCGCAGGAGGTGCTGATGGTCCTGCGGCGCATAGAGGCGGCGAAACATTACGAGAGCGCCAAACGGATGCGCAGCATCATTAGCCGCGTGTTCCGCTACGCCATCGCCACGGCGAGAGCCGACCGGGACGTTGCCGTGGACTTGCGCGGTGCCTTGGTGACGCCAAAGGTCAAACACCTTGCCGCCATTACCGACCCGGCCAATGCAGGCGGACTGATGCGGGCCATTGCCGGATATAACGGTCACACCATCACGAAAATCGCGCTGGAGATGTCCGCGCACGTATTCGTGCGTCCCGGCGAGCTGCGTCAGGCCGAGTGGCCGGAGTTCGATTTCGACCGGGCGCTATGGGTGCTTCCGTCCGAGAAGATGAAAATGCGCCGACCGCACCGGGTGCCGCTTTCGCGACAGGTGCTGGCACTTCTCGAGCAACTGAAGCCGCTCACCGGGCACGGCCGGTATGTGTTTCCGTCGTTCCACACGCCGCGCCGCCCGATGTCGGAGAATACCGTGAACACGGCCTTGAGACGTCTTGGCTACGCCCAGGACGAGATGACGGCTCATGGTTTCCGGGCGATGGCAGCAACGCTGCTCAACGAGATGAGCATCTGGAACGCAGACGCGATCGAGCGGCAGCTGGCCCACATGGAGAACAACGGCGTGCGCCGCGCCTACACGCGAGGTGAATACTGGGAAGAGCGCGTGCGCATGATGCAGCACTGGTCGGACTATCTCGACCAGCTCCGCGACGGCGCAAAGGTGATCAGAGCGAAGTTTGGAGCGGCGTGAACGTATGACTTGAACCCATAGAACGAAGCGGAGTTGTTAAAAGGGTACCTCGTCAACATCCTGATCTGACTCCGGTTCTAGCGGTAAAGGCCAAACGACGTCAGCACGCACCCGGATGCGTTCGTTGTCATAATGGGCGATCATAAAGCGGGCAGCTGTCGCATAACGAGGTTTCTGGCGGTAGCTTATCGCGAGACCTTCTTCACACATCTCAGGCACCCTCAAATACACCGTTGATGCGGCACAATAGAGAGCGAGCCCGGCTCGTTCCAATTCCATAAGGTTAGTGTTCAAGGCGACCGTGGCCTCAAGCTTTGTGAGCAGGGAAACAAAACGAAGCGGAAGGTGATTATTTTCGTCCCAGACGTGCCCAATATGCCCCTCAAGGGCAGTAATGGTGGCCTTAAGTGCAGGCATATTTTTTTCGGTAGGATCTGCGTTGCAATCAATCACGGACATGACTGCGCGTTCTAGAAGCGATATTATCATATCCGCCTTTTCGACCCGCTTCAGAACCTGAATTTGTGCAATATCGTCCTCCGCGTCGCCTTCGACATCGCTACCCGCTTCAGACAAAAGAAGGCCAGCGGGAGGAACTCCAAGGGCTGCAGCTAAATCAGCTAGTGTTTCGTGCCGGATCGGTTCCCCATTCTCAGCGCGCTGTACAGTCCGAACGTTTACTCGCGCTTGGTGCGCTAAAGCTTCCTGAGTTAGCGCGCGGCGATCCCTCGCGTTTTTCATCTTAATGCTGTCAATTATCATTGGGTTAGCCTCCTTTCTGTTCGAGAAGATTGGCACTGATGGTTCCGACAGCGCCACGTCAATGGCACGATAGTGGCATGCCTTTAACACGATAACGGAGCGACAATAAGCCGACAATGAAGGTATATTGACGACTTAAACCCGACAATTTGAGAAGAAGCCGACAGTTAGCTGTGTCGAATGCGGCTGTTCTCATAGGAGTGGAAATAGCCATCCCGCCTTCGGCGGTCTGAATCCTGTCTGACCGGCTCCCGCGCGGGGCGGGCGGGTCGCTTTGCCTTTGGTCCGGCTGTGCCGGGCCCGCAACCCGCTGACGCGGGTCTTCCACAACGACCTTCCAGCATTCGTGTCGGAACGCCTCCCGGAGATCCTGGCACACGTGCCGGAACTTCCGCCTCAGCGCCTCAAGTTGCTGAAGATCGAAGTGGAGAGCCTGCCCGCGATCGGCGAGCACCCTTCCATCGCACGAGCGATGGTGGAAGCCGGGCTGTTCGAGCTCACGGTCGAGAACGTGGAATACGTCTATCGGCAGGTCCTGGGCGGATCGGACCTCCATGCCCTGGCAACCAGAAACTACACGACGCTCCGGTCAATGGGCAGCGACATGCTGGACGGCAGGATCGAACGCGAATTCGAGGCCTATCTCGACGAAGTCGTCTTGAAGCTCGACGGCAATACGGACGAGGACGTATCTTCCATATTGGCGATCCTACGGCGCGACGATGTCGACTCCGGTAGCCTGCGCAGATTCGTCGAGCGCCAGTCAGTACTCGTGCCCGAACTAAGCCAGGTTCCCGAAAACCTGCACGCGATGCTGTTCGATCTGCGTAGGATCAGTCCGACGTGGGAAAACTGCCTCGCGTTCTTGAGTGGTAGCGGGTTCGATGAGGCGCAACTGATTTCTTATCTGGAAGATGGCAGCGAACGGGCAGCCCTGCTCGAGAAACCCATACCAGCCGATCCAGATTCACGACCGTTGCGAACGTTCCTCTTGAACGCTGCAGGCCTCTCCGACGCCGCCTACTCGGACTACGTCGCCGCATTGCCGAAGCCATTCGAGCGGTTTCCCGAAAACCTCGAGGACTCGAAACGGGAGATCCTGATCAATCGGCGGAAGGTCACGTTCACCAAGGAGAGCTTCGACGATCTCGCAGACGAGGTCGATCTGCAAGTCCTCTTCGTGACCGCAAACATCGAGTCCTACATCAACGCGCCGGACATGCTCGGTCTCGATGACGACTTCTTGGATAATCTTCTCGAAGCGGACCTCACCGACGAGAAGAAGACGTCGGTGATAAGCCTCATGAACCTCGATTCAGTCATCGAACTACCGGAACGGGCCGCCCTCATCGGTCCGATCATCGACCGCACCAACTTCGACGTTTCGGGCCTGAAGGCCGACGTCGCGAAAAGCCTGATCGCGCATTCCGCACCGCTCTGGACGCGGATCTCGCTCTTGAACAAGGCCCACGCCGTCCTGACGGACGACGACGTTCGCCAGGTCCTCGCCGGGTTGCCGGCCCCCTACTCTGAGATAAAGACCGGGTATTACGCGAGATTGGACAACAATTCGGAGAACAGGACGTTGCTTGGTTGGTTAGATTCGAGAAACATTATATCATCATGGAGCGTAGAAACCGGCCTTTTCTTCACTGAATATTTGCGCGTCAATCTCTACAGGCGTTGAACCAGTGAGCGAGGCGTGAAGATACACGCGTAGTGTTGGAAAATGAGTGCGTCGTTGCACCTGACTGATCGTCCGAAACTCGCGAACCGCAAAGCGGCCCGGAATAGCGAAATCTCGGTCTTTGCGGCTTCCGCCGCGTAAACGATGGTCCGTTTTTCACCTGTGACCGTCTGAAAGCTGCCAGTCGGCAATCGTTTAGAGTTTCGGACGCCGTGAGGCGTCGGAAAGTCGGCGGTGCCCGAACCCG
>NZ_CAXBBQ010000013.1:0-64352 GCF_963974575.1 uncultured Sphingosinicella sp.
CCTCAACCTCGCCGCCGTCCGCCTATGGCTGAAGTCTTTTGTCAACGCGGCCTAAGGCATCGGCCATACGAGTCCGGGCGAATCGAAGGTCCACGACGGACTGCCATTGCGGAACGTTGGAAGCTCGACGACGATCGTTTTTGCGTTCTTGATCTTGCGGAGGATGGCGGCGTCATAGCGCGCGAAAACGTATTCAGACGAGCTGTCGGCGGGCTCGTTAAGCGTAAGCCGCTCCGCCTTGCCGTCTATGCTTATCATGCCGTCGCAGCCGTCATAGCTGCTGCATTTGAGCTGTCCCCGGTCAATACGGAAGATCACGTCCAAGCCATACCGTGGATGCTGACGAACCGTCATGGTCAGGTAGGTGTTGCCCTCGTAAGGAAACTCGAAGTTATGGTAATTGCGGCTTCTCAGCTCGGCTGTCTGGACCTCTTTCCCGGTCACATCATCTTCGTAGCGGCTATAGGACCATGTCGCGGGCGCTGCGTAAGGTGTCGCCATTTCGGGGGCTTCGTACGCCATATCCGGTGGACCACTGTCGAGCGTGTCGGGTAAGCTTGAGCAGCCTTTATAGAGCAGGAAGCCAACGCCGAGTATGGCTGCGGCCTTTATAAGACCACGATTGGCTTTGCGCCTGTAGAACGCCTTCTGGGCGGCCTCAATATCATCCGCATCGAATGTATGCCCGCAGAAACGGCAAACCAGCGCATCCAACTTTATCTGTTCGGCGCATTTCGGGCACTTTTTGATTTCTGCCATGACTACCCCCTGCGGCGTAATATCGGTTTATACGCCCCGACGACAAGCCCAAGTACGCGAACAGCGCCATCATCCGCACTAAAGCGGTACTAAAGCCGCACATGCGTCAAGGGGATAAACGGGTTGGTACAAATCTGTGCTAAGAGCAGCGATAATTTGGAACTTCTTATCGAAGGTCCATAACGCAACTAACTGCCTCCTTCACATTATTCAGCTCAAGCCGAGCGCAAGAGCGCGCCCTTTTAATCCCCGCGCTTGTGCACCTCGACGTGCTTTTCCAGACGCACAGCCTCACCCTTCACTGCGCGCTTTTCGGCAAGCGTTCTTCCGTGGAGGTGGCGGTTCTCTGCGGCTTTGGCCTCCGCCTCGGCGCGGGCTTTTGCCTTGCGCCTTTGGCGGAGGTTTATGAGTTCGGCCATGCGGGCCTGCCCTCCCCGCCCGCTCGGTTCAGTCGCGCTTTTCGGCGACTTCCCACGTCTGGCCCTTGCGGATCAGCGCGGAGAGGTCGGCGATCTTGCCTTGGGTCAGCGTTTTCGTCTGTTCGCCGAGCGCGCTTTCGTAGCTGGGCGCGGGCGAGCAGAAGATGACGCCGAGCGCGATCGGGAAGCCGGGGAACGGCATATCGACCAGCATCTGCGCGACACCCTTGTTGGTTTCGTCGTGGACGATGACGCCCGCGGCTTCCCAGTTTCCGTCCGCGACCTCGACGACTTCGAGGCGGAGATCCTGACGGTTGAGCGTGAGGCCCTTCGTGCCGCCCGCGAACAGCATCGGCTTGCCGTGTTCCAGCCAGATCTGGCTTTCGGCGGCGTTCGCCTTCGCGGTGAACGCTTCGAACACGGCGTCGTTGTAGACGATGCAGTTCTGGTAGAGCTCCACGAAGCTCGTGCCCTTGTGCCCGTGAGCGCGCTTCAGGATGCCGGGCATTTCCTTCTGCGCGGTGTCGATGCAGCGCGCGATGAAGCGGGCGCCGGCGCCGATCGCGAAGGCGCAGGGGCTCGCGGGGCGGTCCACCGAGCCGAAGGGCGAGGTGGGCGTGCGTGTGCCGACGCGGCTGGTGGGCGAATACTGGCCCTTGGTGAGGCCGTAGATCTCGTTGTTGAACAGAAGCACCTGGCAATCGAGATTGCGGCGCAGCAGGTGCAGCAGGTGATTGCCGCCGATCGAGAGGCCGTCGCCGTCTCCTGTGACGAGCCACACGTCAAGCTCCGGATTGGCGAGCTTCACGCCTGTCGCCACCGCCGGCGCGCGGCCGTGGATGGTGTGGAAGCCGTAGGTCGCCATGTAGTACGGGAAGCGCGACGAGCAGCCGATGCCGCTGACGAACACGGTGTTTTCAGGCCGTGCGCCGATCTCCGCCATCGTGCGCTGCACGCCCTTCAGGATCGCATAGTCGCCGCAGCCGGGGCACCAGCGCACCTCCTGATCGGTGGCGAAGTCGGCGGGCTTCAAAGGGGTCTGGACGTTCATGCGAGGGCTCCCTCGATAGCGGCCTCGATCTCGGCGATCTTGAACGGCTGGCCGGAGACCTTGTTGAGCGGTTTCGCGTCCACAAGGAACTGATCGCGCAGCACGGTCTTCAGCTGGCCGGTGTTCATCTCGGGCACGAGAATCCGGTCGTAAGTCTTCAGAAGTTCACCGAGATTTCTCGGCAGCGGCCAGATGTGGCGGATATGGATGTGCGCGACGCTCGCGCCCTTCGCGCGGGCACGGCCCACGGCCTGATGGATCGGGCCGAAGGTCGAGCCCCAGCCGACGACGGCGAGCTTTTCACCGGGCGCGCCGAGGCAGACGTCCTGCTCCGGAATGTCGTTCGCGATGCCGTCGATCTTCGCCTTGCGCGTGTCGGTCATCTTCTGGTGGTTTTCGGGCGCATAATCGATGTGGCCCGAATTGAAGCTCTTCTCGATGCCGCCGATGCGGTGCATCAGGCCGGGCGTGCCGGGCTTGATCCAGACGCGGGCGAGCTTTTCGTCACGGGCATACGGGTTCAACTCCGTGCCTTCGGGCGGCAGTTCTTCATGGAACGTCACAGGAAACTCGTCGTACGTGCTGATATCCGGCACTTTCCACGGCTCGGCGGCGTTGGCGATGTAGCCATCCGTCAGCAGCATCACGGGCGTCATGTAGCGCACGGCGATGCGGCAGGCCTCGATCGCGGCATCAAACGCGTCTGAGGGCGAACGCGCGGCGATCACCGCGAGCGGGGCGTCACCGTTGCGGCCGTAGACGGCCTGATAGAGGTCCGACTGTTCGGTCTTCGTGGGGAGGCCCGTCGAAGGCCCGCCGCGCTGACTGTTCACGATGACGAGCGGCAGTTCGGTCATGATCGCGAGGCCGAGGGCTTCACCTTTCAGGGCGATACCGGGGCCGGACGACGAGGTCATACCGAGCTGGCCCGCATAAGACGCGCCGATCGCGGCGCAGATCGCGGCGATCTCGTCTTCAGCCTGGAAGGTGGTGACGCCGTACTCCTTGAGACGCGCGAGCGTGTGCAGGATCGAGGAGGCGGGCGTGATCGGGTACGAGCCGAAGAAGAGCGGCAGATGCGCAAGGTTCGCGCCGACGACGAGGCCGAGGCTGAGCGCTTCGGCGCCCGTGACGGTGCGGTAAAGGCCCGCTTCGGCGGGCGCGGCTTCCACCTTGTAGCGCGCGAACGAGCCCATTTCGGCGGTTTCGCCGTAGGCGTGGCCGGCGTTCAGCGCGGCGATGTTCGCGTCCGCAAGGACGGGGTTCTTCGAGAACTTGGTATTCAGCCAGTCGATGAGCGGCTGACGATCACGATCGAACATCCAGAGCGCGAGGCCGAGCGTCCACATGTTCTTGCAGCGCAGCGCCTCCTTGTTGCCGAGGCCGTATTCGGCGACCGACTCCATCGTGCGGGCGGAAATGTCGAAGGCCACGACCTGATAGGCGGCGAGGCTGCCGTCCGTGATCGGATCGACCTCGTAGCCCGCCTTCTTGAGGTTGCGGGCGCCGAACTCGCCGGTGTCCGCGATGATGAGCCCGCCGGGGCGGAGCGCCGACAGGTTCGTCTTGAGCGCGGCAGGGTTCATCGCGACGAGGATGTCGGGCGCGTCGCCCGCCGTGTCGATCTCCGTGGAGCCGAAGTTGATCTGGAACGCCGAGACGCCGAAGGTCGTCCCCTGCGGCGCGCGGATTTCCGCCGGAAAATCCGGGAAGGTCGCGAAATCGTTGCCCGCGAGCGCGCTCGACAGCGTGAACTGGCCGCCAGTGAGCTGCATACCATCGCCGGAGTCTCCGGCGAAACGAACAACGACCGCGTCGCGCGCGATCGCCGCGCCCTCTGTGGGCATGGGGTCTTTAAGCTTGGTTGCCATTGGCGGTCCCGGGACTGTGTATGCTTGTTCTCCGGAATCTCTAAGCCCGCGAGCCCGTACCCGCAAAGTAGATTTTATGTGAGGCTGACAAGCCGGCTTACCACTGCGATCAGCACACTAGCGATAAGCGTGACTTGCCGCTGACACAGGGCCACACGATAATCCCGCGCAAATCCGCAAAAGGGAGATTCGAGACATGGCATTCGTTCGTCCAGACGTGCAGGCGTTCCTCGACATGCTGAATGCACAGCCGGGGCCACAGCTGCACGAGCTTGATCCCGGGGCGGCCCGCCAGATGATGGGCATGATGGTGCAGGTGGCCGAAGCGCCGCGCGGCGCGATCGCGCGGGTGGAGGACCTCGCCATCGACGGTCCGCACGGCGACCGCATTCCGCTGCGTCTCTACAGCCCGCGCGCGGCGGCCGGCGAACCGCAGAGCGTGCTCATGTATTTCCACGGCGGCGGCTGGGTGGTCGGCGACCTCGAAACACACGATGGCCTCTGCGCAGAGATCGCGCGCAGCCTCGATATCACGGTGATTTCGGTCGACTACCGCCTCGCCCCCGAGCACGCTTTTCCGGCGGCGGGCGAGGACTGCATCGCCGCGACGCGCTGGGCGGCGGCCTCGCCGCGGGAGATCGGCCACGCCGTGACGAGCATCGTCGTGGCCGGCGACAGCGCGGGCGGCAACCTCGCGGCCATCGTGGCGCAGGAACTGGCAGGCAAGATGCCCGTGCCGATCATCGCGCAGTGGCTGATCTATCCGGGCGTCGACATGACCGCGAACACCGGATCGATGGAGGACTTCGCGGACGGCTACCTGCTGACCGCCGAGAGCATGGCGTGGTTCATGCGCCACTATATCGGGAACCTCCCGGACCATACCGATCCGCGCGCATCGCCGCTGCATTCACCCGCGCTCGACAACCAGCCTGCCGCGCTCGTCTTCACCTGCGGGCTCGACCCGCTGCGCGACCAGGGCCGCGCCTATGCCGCGAAGCTGATCGCGAGCGGTGTGCCGACGGTGTTCCGCGAAGCCAAGGGCCAGGTCCACGGCAGCCTGACGCTGCGGCAGGCGATCCCGTCGGCGCAGGGCGACCTCGCCGGGTGCCTGTCGGTGCTGCGGGACATCATCAACGAGGCGGGCGCCGACCTCACCATGATGAAAGCCGCCGCCGAGTGAAGGAACGCGTCCACCCCTCCGGGCTCCCGTACCGCCCCTGTGTCGGGATCATGCTCTTGAACCCGAAGAAGCATGTCTTCGTGGCGAAGCGGCTCGATATGATCGCCGAAGCCTGGCAGATGCCGCAGGGCGGTATCGACCCCGGCGAAGAGCCTGTGGAGGCGGCAGTGCGCGAGCTTGGCGAGGAGATCGGCACGACCAAGGCCGAGATCGTCGCCGAGAGCACGGGGTGGCACTGGTACGACCTGCCCGACGAGCTGATCGGCAAGATCTGGAAGGGCCGCTATGCCGGGCAGCGGCAGAAATGGTTCGTGATGCGCTTCACCGGCAAGGACAGCGATATCGACATCGAAACCGAGCACCCGGAATTCAGCGAGTGGAAATGGGCAAAACCTGCTACGCTTCCAGAGTTGATCGTGCCGTTCAAACGGCAGCTTTACATTGATGTGTTGCGTGAGTTCGAACCCATTCTCGCGTGAAAGGCAGCGGCGGAATTGATCCGCCGCGCATAATCCTGTATTCGCCGCAGCGCGAGGAAGAGCAGTGCGGGGCAACCCGCGCAGACAGGAGATATGCCATGAGCACGTCCACTCGCGTTTCCCTCGCCGTTTTCTCGCTTGCCGCGCTCGCCGCGATTCCCGCAGCCGTCCCCGCCTCCGCAAAACTGACGCCCGAGGCGCTGCGTCTGCTGAACCCGTCCACCGCGTTCAGCCAGGCCTGCGGACAGGGCAAGAAGCGATCGCTGCTGCCGCAGCGCATCCAGTACGCGATGGCGAACACGCTGCCGCAGTTCGACAGCGAGCCGCCGCTCTACGAGGGGCTGGGCAGCGTCAACTTCCCGATCACCACGAAGAACCCCGAGGCGCAGGCCTTCTTCAACCAGGGGCTGGCGCTGGTGTACGGCTTCAACCATCAGGAGGCGATCCGCGCCTTCCGCGCCGCCGCGCGCCGCGATCCCGACTGCGCGATGTGCTATTGGGGCGAGGCCTTTTCGCACGGCTCCAACGTCAACGCGCCGATGGACCCTTCGACCAACGAGGCGACATGGGCCGCGCTGCAGAAGGCCGTGGCTGCGAAGGACAAGGCGAGCCCGCGCGAGCGCGCGCTGATCGAGGCGCTGCAGACACGCTACGCCGAGAACGCGCCGGCCGACCGCAGCGGCCTCGACAAGGCGTTTTCCGCCGCGATGATGAAGGTGGCGGCGGACTATCCGATGGATAACGACATCGGTGTGCTGGCGGCGGAATCCGCGATGACGTCCTCGCCGTGGGACTATTGGGAGCCGGGCGGGCTGACCCCCTACCCGCATATGGTGCCCGCGATCCGGCTCGTTGAGCAGGTGATGGCGCGCGATCCGTATCACCCGCAGGCGGCGCATCTTTATATCCACCTGCTCGAAGCCTCGGCGCGGCCCGCGCAGGCGGAAGCGGCAGCGGACCGGCTTTCGAAGCCGCTGGTGCCCGCGGCTGGCCACCTCGTCCACATGCCGGGACACCTGTTCTACCGCGTCGGGCGCTATGCCGATGCGATCCGCGTCAATGTCGATGCCGCGAAGGTGGATGAGGACTATCTCAAGTCCTCGCCGCTCGCGGGCATCTACCGGTTCGGATATTATCCGCACAACGTCCACTTCATCGTCAGCGCCGCGCAGATGGCGGGCGACATGGAGACGGCGGTTGCGCAGGCGACGAAGCTGCGCGAGATCCTGAACCCCGACGTGACCGCGACGATCCCGTTTGTGCAGCCGGTGGATGCGGCGCCTTATCTTGCCTACGCGCACTTCGCGACACCGAAGGAGATCATGGCGCTTCCGGCACCGGACGCGCGGCTGCACTATGTGCAGGCAATGTGGCGCTACGCGCGTGCGGTGGCGCAGGCAGATTTGAGGAATGACAAGGGCTTCAAGGCCGAACTTGATGCGATGCGTGAAATCGGCCGCACGACCGACTGGAAGCCGCTGACCGACGGGCTGGTGCCGGTGCCGGCGCTGCTGGAGGTCGCGGAGAATGTCGCGCTCGGGCGGCAGGCGATGGCGAAGAAGCGCTACAAGGAGGCGGTCGCGTTCTACCGCAAGGGCGCGGAAGCCGAGACGCGGGTGAATTACACCGAGCCGCCCTACTGGTACTATCCGGTCAATCAGTCGCTGGGCGGCGCGCTCTACATGGCGGGCGACTACAAGGGCGCGGAAGCCGCCTTCCAGAAGGCTCTCGTGCAGTATCCGGGGAATGCCTGGGCGCTGTGGGGTCTCGGCGAGACGCAGGCGCGGACGGGCGACGCGGCGGGCGCGACGGCGACGCGGGCGGCGTTCGCGAAGGCGTGGATGGGGAAGAAGGACTGGCTGACGATGGCGCGGCTTTGAGCTCTGCCATCCTCACCCACTTCGCCTAAGGCCTGCGGCCCAAGGTTTCGTACCTCTCCCATCAAGGGAGAGGGGGGGGCAAAAAGAAAACGGCCGGGCCCGAAGGGACCCGGCCGCCTCCCTCACGCACAAGGCGTCAGATGCGGTCGCCGAGGGCGCCCTTCACCTTGCCTTTCGCGTTCTGGACCTCGCCTTTGCGCTCCTGCGCAATGCCTTCGGCTTCGAGACGCGGATTGTTGGTGGCCTTGCCGGCCGCCTGCTTAATGTTGCCGGCGGCCTCGTTGCCGAGGCCTTTTGCGCGATCCTTGAGTTCGCCCATGATTTTACTCCTGAAATTGCCTGTGCGCCGGGGGGTACGCACATCAGGAGAATGCTCGGGAGCCCCGCAGGGTTCCGCGGCTCGTCGCAAGCGTCAGATCAGGCCGCCGAGCGGACTCGACGGATCAGCATAGAGCCGCCGCTGCATCCGACCCGCGCGGTAGGAGAGCCGCCCGGCCTCCACGGCGCGGCGCATCGCGCCTGCCATCATCACCGGTTCTTTCGCCTCGGCGATGGCGGTGTTCATGAGCACGCCGTCGCAGCCAAGCTCCATCGCGACCGCCGCATCCGACGCGCAGCCGACCCCCGCGTCGACGAGCACGGGCACCTTCGCCTGCTCGACGATGAGCCGGATCATCACCGGGTTCTGGATGCCGAGGCCCGAGCCGATCGGCGCGCCGAGCGGCATGATCGCGGCGGCGCCCGCATCTTCAAGCTTCTTCGCGGCGATGGGATCGTCCGCGCAGTAGACCATGACGTCAAAACCGTCGTTCACGAGTTCCTTCGTGGCGCGCAGCGTCTGCTCCATGTCGGGATAAAGCGTCTTCGCCTCGCCCAGGACTTCGAGCTTCACGAGGTTCCAGCCGCCCGCTTCACGCGCGAGGCGCAGCGTGCGCATCGCCTCATCCGCCGTGAAGCAGCCCGCAGTGTTGGGCAGATAGGTGTAGCGCTTGGGATCGACATAATCGGTGAGCAGCGGCTGCGAGCGATCCGTGAGGTTCACGCGGCGCACGGCGACGGTGACGATCTCGGCGCCCGAGGCTTCGACCGCGGCGGCGTTCACCGCATAATCCTTGTATTTGCCGGTGCCGACGATGAGCCGCGAGGTGAAGCGGCGGCCGGCGACTTCCCAGCCGTCATCCTCGCTGCCTCCGCCGACAAAATGCACGATCTCCAGCCGATCGCCTTCCGCGAGTGCAACCTCGGCATAGGCGGACTTCGGGACGATTTCGAGGTTCCGCTCAACGGCCACGGCCTTCGGATCGAGATCGAGGTCGGTGACGAGCGCCGCGATGCTGGCGCCGGAGGCAATGCGGCGCGGTTCGCCGTTCACGGTGATGCTGATGGTCATCGGTCCTTGTTCTTCTCAGGCTTCCCTGTGGCGCGGAGCGTCCATATAAGGGCCGCTTTCGTCCTAGGCCAGTGCTCGGGAGCATTGGGGGACAAAGGGGTTTCGAATGGCAAAATCGCCACTGGTGCTGGTCCTCAACGGACCGAACCTCAACCTGCTCGGCACGCGCGAGCCGGAGATTTACGGCGCCGACACGCTCGATGACGTGGCGGTGATGCTGGAAGACCGCGCCAAAGGGCTCGGCCTTGAAGTCGACGTGCGCCAATCGAACCACGAAGGGCACCTCGTCGACTGGCTTCACGAGGCGGCTTCGCGCAATGCCAAGGCGGTGATCCTGAACGCGGGTGCCTATACGCACACGTCGATCGCAATCCGCGACGCCATCAAGGCGATTGCGGTTCCGGTCATCGAAGTCCATATTTCAAACCCTCACGCCCGTGAGAGCTTCCGCCACCTGAGCCATGTGGCGCCGGTCGCGAAGGGATCGATCACGGGCTTCGGCATCCACGGATATGCGCTGGCGCTGGACGCCGCCGCAAAGCTTTAAGACCTTACAGAACAACAACATCGGGGACGCAAACACGTGACCAATGGCAAGACGGGCATGAACGTCGATACCAAGCTGGTGCGCCAGCTCGCAGAATTGCTGGATGAAACCGGCCTCACCGAGATCGAGGTGGAGGACGAAGGACGCAGGATTCGCGTCGCGCGGCAGGTGAGCAACGTTGTCGCCGCCGCGCCGGCCGCCGTGATGACTGCGGCAGCACCTGCGGCAGCGGTGGCCGCCGCGGCACCGGCACCGGCAGAAGGTGATCTGAAGACCCATCCCGGCGTCGTGAAATCGCCGATGGTGGGCACCGTGTACCTCTCCTCCGACCCGAGCGCCGCGCCGTTCGTCAAGGAAGGCAGCAGCGTTTCGGCGGGTGACACGCTGGTGATCGTCGAGGCGATGAAGGTGATGAACCCCATCGTCGCGCCGAAATCCGGCACGGTCGTGAAGATCTGCGTGGCGAACGAACAGCCCGTGGAATACGACCAGCCGCTGGTGGTCATCGAATAACGATGTTCGACAAAATCCTCATCGCGAACCGCGGCGAAATCGCGCTTCGCGTCCACCGCGCGTGCCATGAAATGGGCATCAAGACGGTGGCCGTCCATTCAACCGCCGATTCCGACGCCATGCACGTGCGCCTTGCCGACCAGGCCGTGTGCATCGGGCCGCCGAGCGCGACCGAATCGTACCTCAACATCCCGGCGATCATTTCGGCGGCCGAGATCACGGGGGCGGACGCGATCCACCCCGGATACGGCTTCCTCTCCGAGAACGCGCGCTTCGCCGAGATCGTGGAAGAGCACCAGATCGGCTGGATCGGGCCGAGCCCCGAGCACATCCGCATGATGGGCGACAAGGTGGAGGCAAAGCGCACCGCAGCGCGCCTCGGCCTGCCGCTCGTGCCGGGCAGCGACGGGCCGATCACCGACCTTTCGGAAGCCGAAACGGTGGCGTTCGAGATCGGCTATCCCGTGCTCGTGAAGGCCGCGTCGGGCGGCGGCGGGCGCGGCATGAAGGTCGTGGACAGCCCTGAAAAGCTCGGCACGCTGATCGCGCAGGCGCGCGCCGAAGCGAAGGCCGCGTTCGGCGACGACACCGTGTACCTTGAAAAGTACCTCGGCAATCCGCGCCATATCGAGTTTCAGGTGTTCGGCGACACGCAGGGCAATGCCATCCACCTCGGCGAGCGCGACTGCTCGCTGCAGCGGCGCCACCAGAAGGTGCTGGAAGAGGCCCCCTCGCCCGCGCTCAACGCGGCGCAGCGCGCGGAAATGGGCGAGATCGTACGCAAGGCCATCGCGGGCCTCGGCTATCGCGGCGCGGGGACGATCGAGTTCCTGTACGAGGACGGCCGCTTCTACTTCATCGAGATGAACACGCGCCTGCAGGTGGAGCATCCGGTCACCGAGATGATCACCGGCATCGACCTCGTGCGCGAGCAGATCCGCGTGGCGGCGGGGCTGCCGCTTTCGGTGAAACAGGAAGACATCCGCTTCGCGGGCCATGCCATCGAGTGCCGCATCAACGCCGAAGACCCGGCGACGTTCGCGCCCTCGCCCGGCAAGGTGGAGCACTATCATGCACCGGGCGGGCTGCACGTGCGCGTCGACAGCGCGCTCTACGACGGCTACCGCATCCCTTCGAACTACGACAGCCTGATCTCCAAGCTGATCGTCTATGGTTCGGGCCGCAACGACTGCCTGATGCGCCTGCGGCGCGCGCTGGAGGAATACATCATCTCCGGCCCCAAAACGACGATCCGGCTGCACCAGGCGCTGATCGAAGACCCCGAGTTCCAGAACGGCGACTACACGATCAAGTGGCTGGAAAACTGGCTGGAGAAGCGGCGCGAGGGCTGAGCGACCACCCTCTCAATCTGCCAGATTGCATACCGGCGCGGCGGCTGAGACAGTCAGCCGTCTGATTCGGGGGGAGGTTTTGTATGGCCTTTATTTCACGCCGCGGTTTTCTGGGAACGGGTGCGGCGCTTGCCGCGCTTTCCGCATGTCGCCAGACGACGTCGGCCAAGGCGCCGTCCAGCAACTGGACTGACGCCGTTTCGCAAGCGAAGGCCGTAAGCGAGGGCAAGACGCAACCCGCCGCGCTTGTCGAGACCGCGATCAAACGGCTCGAAAGCGTGAACGGCAAGATCAACGCCGTGAAGTTTCCGAATTTCGAGCGTGCCCGCGAAATGGCGGCAAACGGTGTGAAAGGCCCGCTCGCGGGCGTGCCGACGCTGATCAAGGACAATGTGCATCAGGCAGGCCTGCCCTACACGCAGGGCAGCCGCGCGCTTGCCGGAACGGTCGCGGACAACACCGACGCCTATCCGGCGGCAATCGAGGCGGCGGGCTTCGTTTCCGTCGGCCGCTCGACGCTGCCCGAATTCGGCATCACCGCGACGACCGAACCGCTGCTGACGGGCGTGACGCGCAATCCCTGGAACCTCGACCATTCGACGGGCGGCTCTTCGGGCGGCAGCGCGGCAGCAGTTGCGGCGGGCGTGGTGCCGGTGGCGCACGCCAACGACGGCGGCGGATCGATCCGCATCCCGGCGAGCTGCTGCGGGCTTGTGGGCCTGAAGCCCTCGCGGCGGCGGATGGCGGGCGATGCGGCCTCTCCGGACATGGCGACGCACCTTGGCGTCGAGGGCTGCGTATCGCGCACCGTGCGCGATACGGCGGCGTGGTTCCATGCGACGCAGGCGAAGGGCGAAGGCGCGGCCTTTCCCGAAGCGCCGCTCGTCACGGGCCCATCGAAGGACCGGCTGCGCGTTGGGCTTCGGCTCAACCACCCGTCGGGCGGGCTGCCGCATGAAGAGGTTCAGCGCGTGTTCGGCGAGGCCTCCGCACTGCTTCAGAAGCTCGGCCACAAGGTGAAGGACGTGCCGGCACCCTACAAGGGTGACGTGGTGATCCCCGCCTTCATGGCACTTTGGGAATCGGGCGCGGGACAGGTCGTCGCCGAGATCACCAAGATGGCGCCGGGGGTCGACCCTTCAACGCTGCTGGAGCCGCTGACGCTGACGATGGCGGCGCAGGCCGCAACCTATACGCCCGAGCAGATGCAGGTCTCCACGGCAGCGCTCGACGAAGCGATGGCTTCGTACCGCGCACAGTTCAAGGACATCGACATCTACGTGACGCCGGTGCTGGGCCAGCCTGCTGCGCCTATCGGATACATCGCGCCGACGATCCCGTGGCCCGAACAGCGCGAACGGCTGATCGCCTATGCAGGCTTCACCGGCGTGGAGAACGTGGCGGGCGTCCCTTCGATCGCGCTGCCGATCGGCGAATCGAAGGATGGCATCCCCATCGGCATCCAGTTCGCGACGGCGCCGGGGGGCGAGGCAAGGCTGCTTGCGCTCGCCTATGAACTCGAACGCGAACTTTTATGGTATGATCGCAGGCCTGGTATATGGGCCGGTGAAATCTGAGGTAAGTGGAGGCATGATGCGCGTTATCGTCTGGTACAATCCCCGCTGCGGAACGGCCCGCAATGTGCGCGACTATCTGACCGAGCACGCCATCCCGTTCGACCTTCGCGAGTACCTGGAGGACGTGCCGAGCCGCCCGGAAATCGAGGACGTGCTGCGGAAATCGGGCATGGCGGCGCACGAGCTGCTGCGTGCCAAGGAGCCGCTCGCCAAGGAGATGGGGCTGCTGGAACCCGGCGTTTCCGAAGAGCACATCATCACCGCGATGCACGAGAACCCGATCCTCATCAACCGGCCCGTGGTGATCGACGGAAACCGCGCGAAACTCTGCCGCCCTTCCGGGGTGATCGCGGAGTTTCTTCCGCCGCCGCACTTGCAGCGTCCCGGCAAAGCACTGTAAGGCCCCCCACCCATTGAGGTCGGTGAGGGTCTTCGTATGCAACTCGTGATCGTCGAATCTCCGGCGAAGGCTAAGACGATCAACAAATATCTGGGTTCGGACTACAAGGTCCTGGCCTCCTACGGTCATGTCCGCGACTTGCCGCCGAAGGACGGGTCGGTCGATCCCGACCACGACTTCAGCATGAAGTGGGAGGTTTCCGCCGATCGGTCGCGCCAGCTGAAAGAGATCGCCGAAAGCGCGAAGACGGCCGACACGCTGATCCTCGCCACCGACCCTGATCGCGAGGGCGAGGCGATCAGCTGGCACCTTTACGAGCATCTGAAGGCGAAGAAGGCGCTGCCCGCGAAGGTGCAGCGCGTGACCTTCAACCAGATCACCAAGACCGCCGTGACGCAGGCGATGGCGAACCCACGCGAGCTCGACGCGCCGCTGATCGACGCCTACCGGGCACGCCGCGCGCTCGACTATCTCGTGGGCTTCACGCTTTCCCCCGTGCTGTGGCGCAAGCTGCCGGGCGCGAAATCGGCGGGGCGCGTGCAATCGGTGGCGCTGCGGCTCGTGGTGGAGCGCGAGCGTGAGATCGAAGCATTCCGGACGCGCGAATACTGGACGGTAGACGGCCAGTTCCAGACGTCGGCCGGGCAGAACTTCACGGCGCGGCTGACGCACTGGCAGGGCAAAAAGCTCGACAAGTTCTCACTCAACAACTCGGCGCTGGCGAACGAAGCGCGCGCCGACGTGGCGGCGGGCGATTATGTCGTCGCGTCGGTCGAGAAGAAGCCGGTGTCGCGGAACCCCGCCCCGCCCTTCACGACCTCGACACTGCAACAGGAAGCCGCGCGCAAACTGGGACTTTCCGCGACGCAGACGATGCGTACCGCGCAGACGCTGTATGAAAGCGGACTCATCACCTACATGCGGACGGACGGCGTCGACATGGCGCCCGAAGCCATCGCCGCCGCGCGCGACGTGATCGCCGAGGATTTTTCGGGACGTCACCTGCCCGAAAAGCCGCGCTTCTACACGACCAAGGCGAAGAACGCGCAGGAAGCGCACGAGGCGATCCGCCCCGTGGACATGCGCCGCCGCCCCGCGAAGGCCGGGCTTTCGGGCGACGAGGCCCGGCTTTACGAACTGGTCTGGAAGCGCACGCTGGCAAGCCAGATGGCCGCCGCGAACCTTGAACGCACGACCGTGGACCTGAAGGACAAGAACGGCCGCGCCGATCTGCGCGCCACGGGCCAGGTGACGATCTTCCCCGGCTTCCTCGCGCTTTATCAGGAAACCGCTGACGATCCCGACGACGAAGAGGGCGACGACGGCAAGCGCCTGCCCAAGATCGAAAAGGGTGACACGCCCGCGATTCAGGGCGCACACGCCGACCAGCACTTCACCGAGCCGCCCCCGCGCTATTCCGAAGCGAGCCTTGTGAAGAAGATGGAGGAGCTCGGCATCGGGCGCCCCTCCACCTACGCCTCGATCCTGCAGGTTCTGAAGGACCGCGCCTATGTGCGCATCGAGCAGAAGCGCTTCCATCCCGAAGAGAAAGGCCGGCTTGTCACCGCCTTCCTCGAACGCTTCTTCGAACGCTATGTGAGCTATGACTTCACGGCGGGGCTTGAGGAACAGCTCGACGAGATCTCCGCCGGGAGCATCGACTGGACGGCGGTGCTGCACGCCTTCTGGAAGGACTTCCAGCCGAAGACCGCCGAAATCCTGGAGCTGAAACCCTCCGAGGTGACGACGGCGCTCGACGAATTCCTTGCGCCGCTGCTGTTCCCGGATACCGGCGACGGCAAGGACCCGCGTGTCTGCCCGGTGTGCGGCAATGGACGGCTGAGCCTGAAGACGGGCAAGTTCGGCGCCTTCGTCGGTTGCTCCAACTATCCCGAGTGCCGCTTCACGCGGCCGTTCGCGAGCGAGAACGGGAACGGCAACGGCACGGGCGAAGGCGGCGACCAGCCGCGCCTGCTCGGCGAGGACGCGGGCGAACCTGTCACCATCCGTTCGGGCCGCTTCGGCCTCTTCATCCAGCGCGGCGAAGGCGCAGACGGCGAGAAACCGCCGCGCGCCTCGATCCCCAAGGATGTGGACTCCGCCACGATCGAGCTCGACATGGCAGTGAAGCTGCTCGCGCTGCCGCGCGAAGTGGGCACGCACCCGGAAACGGGGACGCCGATCACCGCCTCGATCGGCCGCTACGGGCCGTATCTTGCGCATGACGGCAAATATGCGCGGCTCACCTCCACCGCGGAGGTCTTCGAAATCGGCATGAACGCCGCCGTCGTGAAGCTCGCCGAGCAGAAGAAGGGCTTCGAACGCAAGGCGCCCGCCGCGCTGAAGGAACTCGGCGCACACCCGACATCGGGCGCGACGCTGAAGGTGATGGACGGCCGCTACGGCGCCTATGTGACCGACGGCACCACCAACGCGACGCTGCCCAAGGGCACCGACCCGCAGGCACTCACGCTGGAAGCCGCCGCGACGATGATCGACGAGAAGGCCGCCAAGGGGCCGGCGAAGGGCAAGGGACGGAAGAAAGCGCCTGCGAAGAGCGGAGCGGCGAAGAAACCGGCGGCAAAGAAGGCTCCCGCGAAAAAAGCCCCTGCAAAGAAAAAGGCGGCGAAGTAGCGGCGATGGCTGAGCGATTCGAACGCCACAAGCAGCCTTGGACCGCCGCCGAGATCGACAAGCTGCACACGCTGGCGAAGAAGGGCATGGCGCTGAAAGCCATCTCCAAGGCCCTGACCCGCAGCGAGGAATCGGTGAAGGACCGCGCCAAGGCGGACGGGCTCAGCATCACGCGGTTGCGGTAGTGCCGTTTCGCCGGCGCGGAGAATGTGCGGCTTGACCCTCCCCTCGCCGCTCGCCAAATAAACCCCGCGAGGCCACGTCCTCCCCCTTCATGGGTAGAAGTCCGGGACGGCCCGGCTCTTTTGAAGAGGAGCGCCGTCATGGCCTGGGTGTATCTTGGAATCGCGGGGTTGCTGGAGGTCGTCTGGGCCTTTTCGATGAAGCAGTCCGAAGGGTTCACGCGGCTTGCGCCAAGCGTCGTCACCATCATCGCTATGATCGCGAGTTTCGCGCTGCTTTCGATCTCGATGAAATCGCTGCCGCTCGGCACGGCCTATACGGTTTGGACGGGGATCGGCGCGGTGGGCGCGTTTCTTGTGGGCGTCGCGGTGCTCGGCGAGAGTGTCAGCCCGACGCGGGTGCTCGCGGCCGGGCTGATCGTCGGCGGGCTGGTCTTGATGAAGCTTTCGGAACAGTAGGGGCTTGCCGCCAAGCGCCGAACGCCCGACATGGGTGGGAATGGCGAAACGACCCACCCCCGGCCTCCCCACCCGCGAACAGATCCTGAGCTTCGTCGCGGAGTCCTCCTCCCCCGTCGGCAAGCGCGAGATCGCCAAGGCGTTCGGGCTGACCGCGCAGGACAAGATCCTGCTGAAGGCGATGCTGAAGGACATGGCGAACGAGGGCCTGCTCGACAGCGGGCCCGGCCGCGCCTTCCACAAAGGCGGCGGGCTGCCGAAGGTGACGGTGCTGAAGATCGTCGGCATCGAGGGCGGACGCGCGGTGGCGGTGCCGGAAAGCTGGGCGAACGACACGCCCGCGCCGAAGGTGCGTGTCGTCGAGGGACGGAAGCGCGCGGCGCTGGCGGTTGGCGACCGCATTCTCGCGCGCATCGAGGAGACCGGGCGCGGGCACCTCGCGCATGTGATGAAGAAGATCGGCGCGTCTTCCGAAGACGCACTGCTCGGCGTGCTGCGGCGCGATGCCTCCGGCTGGTTCCTCGTGCCGACCGACAAGAAACTGCGCTTCGACCTGAAGATCACCGACGTCGGCGAGGCGGACGCGGGCGACCTCGTGCTCGCCGAGCAATCGGGGCGCGGGACGCGGGCGAGCGGCCGCGTCGTGCAGCGGCTCGGCGATCCGATGGCGCCGCGTAGCTTCTCGCTGATCGCGATCCACGAAAAAGGCATTCCGCACACGTTTTCCGACGAAGCGCTCGCCGAAGCGGAAAAGGCCGCGAAACTGCCGCTGGGGCCCCGCGAAGACCTACGCGACCTGCCGCTGCTCACCATCGACCCCGCCGACGCACGCGACCATGACGACGCGGTGTGGGCGGCGGCGGACGACGACCCCGGCAATCCGGGCGGCTTCAAGGCGATCGTCGCGATCGCCGACGTCAGCTTCTACGTGCGCCCCGGCACCGCGATCGACCGCGAGGCGCGCGAACGGGGGAACAGCGTCTACTTCCCCGATCAGGTCGTGCCGATGCTGCCCGAGGCGCTCTCGACCGATGCGTGCTCGCTGAACGCGAACGAAGACAAGGCGGTGCTCGCCTGCCACCTGACGATCGCGAGCGACGGCACGTTGAAAGACTGGCGCTTCACGCGGGCGGTGATGCACGGCGTTGCGAACCTTGCCTACGAGACGGTGCAGGAGGCGATCGACGGGAAGATCGAGCACGCGCTGACGGAAGGCGTGCTGAAACCGCTGTGGGCGGCGTGGACCGCGCTCAAGGCCGCGCGTGACAGGCGCGATCCGCTGGCGCTCAACATGCCGGAACGGCGCGTCATTCTGGACGAGAAGGGCCGGATCGCGGAAATCCGCGTGCGCGAACACTTGCCGGCGCATCAGCTGATCGAGGACTTCATGATCGCGGCGAACGTCGCGGCGGCAAAGGCGCTGGAGGCGAAGGCATCGCCGGTGGTGTACCGCACCCACGAGCGGCCGAGCCGCGAGAAATTGGTCTCGCTGTCCGATTATGTGAAGTCGCTGGGCCTCAGCTTCTCGCTCGGGCAGGTGGTGACACCGACGACGTTCAACCGGCTGCTCGCGCGGATCACCGAGCCGGCGCTGCTCGAACAGGTTTCCGAGCAGGTGCTGCGCAGCCAGGCGCAAGCGTTTTACGGCACCGACAACCTCGGCCACTTCGGGCTCGCGCTTGGCAGCTATGCGCATTTCACCTCGCCGATCCGGCGCTATTCGGACACGCTGGTCCACCGCGCGCTGGTGCGGGCGTACAAGCTCGGCGAGGGCGGGCTCACCGACGAGGAAATGCGCGCCCTGCCCCGCACCGCCGAGCATATCTCTATGACCGAGCGGCGGGCGATGGAGGCGGAGCGCAACACGATCGACCGATACGTTGCGGCCTATCTCGCGCAACATGTGGGGCAGATCGTGCGGACGCGGATCAGTGGGGTGACGCGCTTCGGGCTGTTCGCGAGCGTCGAGGGTGTGGGCGGCGACGGGCTCATTCCGATGTCGATGCTGGGCGCGGAGCGCTTCCACTTCGACGAGTCGACGAAGACGATCGAGGGGCTGACGACGGGGGTGACATACCACGTAGGGCAGCGGCTGGAGCTGCGGCTGGCCGACGCGAACCCGATCAGCGGTGCGCTGCGCTTCGAGTTTCCCGATGGGCCGGCGCCCCGGGCCGGAAATCGACCGCCGCCGCGCAAAGGGCGGCCGCCGCTGCCAAGGGCCGCGGGCAAGGTGCGACGGAAACGGTAGGTCTTACGCCGCGTCGAGCAGGCGGAACATGCGATCGATGCGCGGCTGGAGCGTGGTGACGGTCGCCAGCGTTTCCTCGGCCGCGTGAACTTCGGCCGCGAAATCGTTGAAGCCGAACGCCTTCGCGAGACCCTTCAGCGAATGCAGCTGGCGCCGCACCTCGCTGTGGCTTCCGGCAAGCAGAAGCAGCTGGATATCCTCCAGCTTGTCGGAAAGCTCCTGATGGAGCGATTCGAAGTCTTCGTCGATCATGCCCCAAGGCTAGTGGGAAAGTCGTTAGAACAGGGTTAAGCAGGCGCCATGTCGATCAGCCTTCTCGGATTTGCCTGGGACGCCAGTTCCTCCTACGCACGCGGCGCGGCGCTCGCGCCTTCGGTGGTGCGCGGATTGCTGTTCAGCGAGGCCTCCAGCCCCTACAGCATCGACGGCGTCGATCTTGCGGACGCATTCGGCGACCGGCACTTTCCCGACCTGCCCGAAGACGCTGCAGAAGCGCGCGCGATCATTTCCGGCACGGTTTCGGCCGCAATCAAGGCCGGCCGCCGGCCGCTCAGCATCGGCGGCGACCATTCGGTGACCTATCCGATCCTCAGCGCCGTGAAGGCCGCGCACGGGCCGGTGAACGTGCTGCATGTCGATGCACACCCCGATCTCTACGAAGAGCTTGGCGGGGACCGCTGGTCGCACGCCTGCCCCTTCGCCCGCGCGCTCGACGACGGCTGCATCGCGAACCTCGTGCAGGTGGGCATCCGCAGCGCGACGCCTGAGCAGCGCGCGCGGAGCGCGGCGGCGGGCGGCGTGATGCTGGGCGCCGACGCGTGCGACCGCGTGCCGTGGGAGCGGCTGCAGGGGCCGGTCTACGTGTCGATCGACCTCGACGGGCTCGACCCGGCGTTCGCGCCCGGCGTCTCCCACCCCGAACCAGGCGGGCTTTCGACGCGCGAGCTGCTGACGCTGATCGCGCGCGTGCCGGGCGAGATCGTGGGCGCCGACGTCGTCGAGCTGAACCCCGAGCGCGATATCGGGATGCTGACGGCAGGCGTTGCGGTACGCCTCGTCAAGGAACTGGCCGCCAGAATGCTGTGACGCCGCTTGACTCAGGGGCGCGTTTTCGGCATTAGCCCGCCCGTAAGCGCGGCGCTCAAACGCCGCGTTCTTTTTTGAACCATCAGAGATCAAGCGCAAGGACTGCCGCGCCATGGCCAAACCAACGACCGTCAAGATCAAGCTCGTCAGCACGGCCGACACCGGCTTCTTCTACGTAACGAAGAAGAACCCGCGCACGCAGACCGAGAAGTTCACCTTCCGCAAGTACGATCCCGTCGTGCGCAAGCACGTCGAGTTCAAGGAAGCGAAGATCAAGTAAGCCCCGCCCGCCGGGCGCCGCATCAGGCGTACTGGCGAACGGTTTCGATAAAGCGCATCACCGAGATCGGCTTGGCGATATACGCCTCGCAGCCGCCGGCCTTGATGCGCTCTTCATCGCCCTTCATCGCAAACGCCGTGACCGCGACGACGGGAATCCCGCTCAGCGCCGCGTCGCTTTTCAGCCAGCCAGTGACTTCGAGCCCCGAAACTTCGGGAAGCTGAATGTCCATGAGGATCAGGTCAGGGCGGTCCGCACGCACCAGATCCGGCACGCTGCGCCCGTCGCGCGTTTTCATTGTGCGATAGCCGTGTGCTTCCAGAAGGTCGCAGAACAGCTTCATATTGAGGTCATTATCCTCGACGACGAGGACGGTTTTCTGCATGGTGCCCTCTTCGCAAGCCCTGCCGCGCATTTTAGCCCCGCGAACCGGCCTGCTGAACAATCGCCTTGGCGAATGGTTTATACAATCCTAATTGTCCAGAGTTAATGACCTCTTACCAATCAGCCCTAACGCGCGAGGAGGCCGAAGTGATGGCGCTGCACGCCCTGGCGTGGGTTGCGAGCGACGAACGGCTTGGACCGCGTCTGCTGGCGCTGACCGGACTCGACGCGGAAACGTTGCGCGCGCGCGCCGGAACCCCCGAAGTGCTGGGCGCGACGCTCGATTTCCTCGCCGCGCACGAGGCCGACTTCATCGCCTGCGCCGAAGCGATCAGCACGGAGCCCGCCCGGCTCGCTGCGGCACGCGGAGCGCTGGGGCAATGACCAAGCCGCTTCTCATCTGCGACTGCGACGAGGTGCTGCTGCACTTCGCGGGGCCGTTTCGCACCTATCTCGACACCGCGCACGCGCTCGAACTCAACTTCGAAAGCTTCGCACTTTCCGGCAACATCCGGCGCAAGGCCGACGGCAGCCTTGTCGACAAGAAGGACGTTCGCACGCTCGTCGACGGCTTCTTCGCGGACGCGATGGAGGGGCAACCGGTGGTGGACGGCGCTGTCGAGGCGCTGGCTGCGCTGTCGGAGCCCTACGAGATCGTCATCCTCACCAACATCCGCGACGCTTACCGGGACCGCCGCCGCGCGCAAATCGCCGCGCTCGGGATGCCCTTCCCCGTCTATGTGAATGATGGCCCCAAGGGGCCTGCCGTCACCACGCTGATGCGCGAGCACGGACGCGACGCCGCCGTGTTCATCGACGACTTGCCCCCGCACCACAGTTCGGTAAAGCGGGATGCGCCGCACGTGCACAGGCTGCACATGGTCGCCGATCCGGAGCTGAGGCCCCTGATCCCGGCCGCAGACGATGCGCACGCACGGATCGATATCTGGTCTCAGGCATTACCGTACCTGCTGCGGCAGGCGGCGCGCTGACGACCAGAATGCAACGAAGGGGAATTTCCGGTTATGAGTATTGAAGCGCGTCTCGCCGAACTTGGAATCACGCTGCCGAAAGCCGCCGCGCCGGCGGCCAACTATGTGCCGACAGTTCTGCACGGGAACATGCTCTACATCTCCGGCCAGCTTCCCTTCCAGGAAGACGGCACGCTCGTTCTCGGACGGCTCGGCGAAGACGTGGACGTGGCGGCCGGTCAGGCAGCCGCGCGTCTCTGCGGCATCGGAATCCTTGCGCAGGCACAGGCCGCACTCGGCAGCCTCGAGCGCATCGAGCGCGTGCTGAAGCTCGGCGCATTCGTTTCCAGCACGGCGAATTTCTTCGACCAGCCGAAGGTTGCCAACGGATGCAGCGACTTTATGGTTGAGGTTCTCGGAGACGCAGGACGGCACGCGCGCAGCGCAGTCGGCGTCCCCGCCCTGCCGCTTGGCGTTGCGGTCGAGATTGATGCCGTGATTGCCGTGAAGGTCTGAACGGAACCGGATGCTGCGACACACCACCCGCGACCTTGATTTCCTGACACGCCAGCCCTTTGCGCACAGGGGGCTTCACGGCGCGAAGGCCGTGCCCGAAAACAGCCGGGCGGCGTTCGAACGCGCGATTGCGGCGGGCTATGGCATCGAACTCGATGTGCAGCTGACCAAGGACAAGGACGCGGTGGTGTTTCACGACACCGAACTGCCGCGCCTCGTCAACGCGGGCGGGCGCATCTCCGACCTGACGACGGGCGAACTCGCCGCGTTTCGCCTTTGCGGCACCGACGAGCCGATCCGCACGCTGCGCGAGGTGCTGAGCGAGATCGGCGGGCGTGTGCCCACCCTGGTGGAGGTGAAATCGCCAGGGCGGCGCGGCTATGGCAGCCTTTGCCGCGCGGTGCGCCGGGCGCTGGAAGGATCGAACGGATGGACGGCTGTGATGTCTTTCGATCCGCGCATCGTGCGCTGGTTCCGCGAACATAGCCCACAGACCGTGCGCGGGCTCGTGGTGACGAAAGACGGAAGCGGCAACGCGGGTTTGCGCGGATGGCTTTCGCGAAACCTCGCCGTCCGCGCCACACGCCCGCACTTCATCGCCTGCGATATCAGGGCGCTGCCCTCCGGTTTCGCCGAGCGCCAGCGCCGCAAGGGCCGCCCGGTACTGACCTGGACGGTGCGCGACGACGAGGAGCGCGGGCGGGCACGGGCGTACGCCGACCAGATCATTTTCGAGGACACCCCGGACCCCGCATGACCGGCACGCCGGCGACTTTCCGGATTGTGACGTCGGCCGCGGACATTTCCGCGCCCGACTGGAACGCCTGCGCCGGAGACAACAACCCGTTTACGCTGCACGCTTTCATCAATGCGCTTGAGGAATCGGGGAGCGCGGTTGCCGCTGCAGGGTGGCAGGCGGCGCACGCGGTGCTGGAAGATGCGGACGGCACAATCCTCGGCATCGCGCCCGCCTACGCGAAATCGCACTCGCAGGGGGAATACGTGTTCGACCACGGCTGGGCGGACGCGTTCGAGCGCGCGGGCGGGCGCTATTACCCGAAGTATCAGATGGCGGTGCCATTCACCCCGGCGACAGGCCCTCGCCTGCTGCTGAAGGATGCTGCCTCCGCGCCCGCCTTGATCGGCGGGATCGAGCAGTTCTGCGCGCGCCAGCAGATCTCGTCCGCGCACGCCACGTTCATCGCGCCCGAGCAGGTTCCGCTCTTCGACGCGGCGGGCTGGCTGATCCGGCACACCGAGCAATTCCACTGGCACAACGCCGGATACAGCAGCTTCGAAGACTTCCTCGGCAGCCTCGCCTCGCGCAAGCGCAAGACCATCCGCCGCGAACGGCGGGAGGCGGCGGAAAGCGGCCTTCGCATCGTCGCGCTTTCCGGCGCGGACATATGCGAGGCGCACTGGGACGCGTTCTGGCACTTCTATCAGGACACGGGCAGCCGAAAATGGGGCCACCCCTACCTGACACGGGCGTTCTTCAGCCTGATCGGGGCGCGCATGGCGGAGCGCGTGCTGCTGGTGCTCGCCATGGACGGTGACACACCCGTGGCGGGCGCGCTCAACTTCATCGGCGGGGACTGTCTTTACGGGCGCTACTGGGGAGCTGTGTGCGACCTGCCGTTCCTGCACTTCGAGCTCTGCTACTATCAGGCCATCGACTACGCGATCACGCACGGCCTCGCCCGGGTCGAGGCGGGGGCTCAGGGGCCGCACAAGCTGGCGCGGGGCTATGTGCCCGTGGTGACGACCTCCGCACACCATATCGAGCATCCGGGGCTGCGGCGCGCCATCGAGGACTATCTCGACCGTGAGCGCCCGGCGATCGCAGCGGACATCCGCGCGCTGGAAAGCTTCACGCCCTACCGGCGCGGTTCATAGAGCCGGGCGCAGGCGCGACCAGCCTGCTTCGCCATGTAGAGCGCGACATCGGCGGCCTTGGTGAGATCCGCCGCACTTCCCGCATGATCGGGGTAGAAGGCGACGCCGACGCTGGCGGTGCTTTCCGTCGGCTCTCCGCTGTCAGTCGTTCCGGCACGAACCGCCTGCGCCGCGAGCGCCATCACCTCCTCGCTGTGCCGTCCCGCATCCGGAAGGAGGATGGCGAACTCGTCGCCGCCAAGACGCGACACCGAGCCAGTCGTAAACGCATCGCGAAGCCGCCGGGCGGCGCGGCGCAACAGCGCGTCCCCGGCATCGTGGCCGAAACCGTCGTTCACCGCCTTGAAGTGATCAAGATCGACCAGCATCAGCGCCATACGGCCGCCGCGCGCATCCGTTTCGCGCATTGCAGCGAGCAGAAGCTCCTGAAAGCGGCCGCGGTTCGGCAGCTCTGTGAGCACGTCGTGCGCGGCGAGCCAGCGCAGACGTTCGTCCCGCTCGCGCTGCTCGGTAATGTCGGTGCGCGTGCCGATCATGCGCAGCGCGCGCCCCTTCGCATCGCGTTCGACGACGCGGCTACGCTCGGCGACCCAGACCCATCCGCCATCCTTGCAGCGCAGGCGATGCTCGAGGTTCACCATCGGCTGCTCGTCCTTGAGGCACGCGGTGATCCTGCGGGTATGCTCCTCAAGATCGTCGGGGTGAATATAATCGGCGAAGCCCGCGGCGTGGCCCTTCACCTCGCCCACGGCATAGCCCTGGATCGCGAGCGCGCTGTCGCTGAGCCAAACGTCGCCCGACGCGATGTCCCAGTCCCACACACCAACGCGGGTGCCATCGAGCGCGAGCGAAAGCCGCGCTTCGAGGTCCTGCAGCGTTTCGGTGGCGGCACGGCGCTCGCTGACATCGATGACGGCGCCGACATAGCCGTCGTAACGGCCGCATTCATCGAACTTGGGAGCGCCGACGTTGAGCACCCACGCGGTCGTGCCGTCAGCCTTCAGGATGCGATATTCGATGGCGAACCGCTGCCGCCGGTCCGCGGCGGCATGGATTTCGCCCGGCACGGTGAGGCGATCCTCCTCGTGCATTGTGAAAACCCAGCTTTCGAGCTGATCGGGCCGAGTGCCGGTGATCGCGTACCAACTGTCGCTGACGAAACGGAGGCGGCGGTCCGCGTCCGCCATCCAGATCACGACGGGCAGCGATGCCGAAAATTGCCTGAGCTGGGTTTCGTAGCGCCTGCGGAGCGCTGTTTCGCGGGCGAGTTCGGCGCGCAGCGCAGCAAGCTCGTCTTCACGCGACTCGGAAGACTTTTGCGGAAATGCTTTGATTTCCGATACTTTTCCAGACAACCGCGTCGCCAAGGCGCAAGTCCCCCTGCTGCTTACGACAGCCGGTATAGCAAGCGGCCATTTCGCTTTATTTGCAAGCCCCAAGCGCCTGATTTCTCAGGCTTGCAGCGATTCGGACAAATGCTAGTGGCGAGTCTGCATCAGGAACGCACGGGCTTCGCGCTGCGCCGCAGCGACCTCCGTGGGCGTCATCGACGCCGCAACTTCGCTGCGATCGAGCTGGGCGCGCTCGTCACCCGACATGGCGGCGAGATTGAACCACTTGTGCGCTTCGACGAGATCGATATCGACACCGTTGCGGCCGACCGCATAGGCAACGCCGAGTTCGTAATACGCATCCGGCTGCCCGGCCATCGCCGCCGCCATCTGCGCATGCATAAACTGGACTTCTGTGACTGGATGACTTGCCATTCGAAAATCCCCCTCAACGTGAGGAGGTTTGGCGTGTCTTATTCAAGAAATGGTTAACACCGAAAAACGGCGAAAATCCTGGTGCGACTCAGCCGAACAGCGAGTTGGCCCGGCGAAACGCGAAAGCCTCCTGGTGTCCACTGTGCGCCAGCCGGACGCGCCCGGGCGGCATCGTGACGACGGCGCGAGTGCCCCGGCCCGGCGAGGAAAGCAGCTTGAAGCTCGCCTCGTGCAGTTCCGCGAGCGCCTTGACGAGCGGCAGGCCAAGGCCGCTGCCGGCGAGCATGTTCTTGTCGTCGTGCCCGCGTGCAAACGGCTTCATGGCCGTTTCCATCGCGCGGGGCGACATGCCGGGACCGTTATCGCGCACCTCGATGAGCATCCGGTCGGCCTTATCGACGCGCGCGGCAATGGTGAGCTTCACCTTCTCGCCGCCGTACTTGAGAGCGTTGCCGGCGAGATTGACGAGGATCTGCCGAAGCATCCGCGCATCGGCATGGAGAAACGGCAGATCGGCCTCCATCTCGATCGCGACGCTCGCACCGCGCGCCTCGGCCATGGTCCCGAGCATACGGAGCACGGACGCAGCGAGCTGACGGAGATCGACATCGGTCTCGTCGAGCGGCGCGGCGTCCGCCTCGATACGGGCGAGGTCGAGAATGGAATCGAGCGTCGAGAGCATTCCCTGCGCCGCTTCCCAGATGACCGCGTTCTGGCTGGCCGCAGCCTGCGTACGTCCGCTTTCGAGGCCGAGCGCGATGAGTTCGCTGTAGCCCGCAATGGCGTTGATCGGGGTTTTGAGTTCGTGGCTGAGATTGGCGGCAAGCATCCTGCGGTCGCGGCGCAGGCGGCGCGCCTCGTCGCGGGCGCCGCGGGCGGCGCGCTCGCCGGCATCGACAGCGCGGGCCAGCGCCTGCGCGAGCCGGGGTCCGGAAATGCGGCCGATCGGCTCTGACCCCATGACCACCGCGACTCCGCCGGTGAGGCAAAGCGCGATGTCGGCGCGGGCGAGAAGCTCGGCAGGCCGGATTGCGGCATCGATCGCCCGACCGGGAAGACCCTCCCCCGGGGGCTCCATGACATCCGTCAACCAGTCCTGCATCGAGAATGCTCCGCTGCAAACGGCTGGAATCCTGCACAATCGAGGATATCCGCCGGGCCTCCTGCAACGGCGTTAATAGTTATTGAGAATTCCTAATGAAAAGTTAACGCGGGCCGATTTCGGCCGTTTAGACCGCCAGATTGTCGATAAGACGCGTTGAACCGAGCCGCACCGCCGACAGGATGCGCGCCGGGCGATCAAGGACGGCCATCGGCAACAGCATTTCAGCGTCACGAAGCGCGACATAATCGGGCACGAGGCCCGCCGCGCGCAGTGCCGCGTCGGCCTCCGCGAGTGCTGTTTCGATCGCCATCCCGGCGCGGATCGCGTCGCGCGCCGCCATCAGCGTCTTCGGGAACAGCGCAGCGCGGGCGCGCTCCTCCGCCGAGAGGTAGGCGTTGCGCGACGAGAGCGCGAGACCATCGGCCTCACGCACCGTGGGCACGCCGACGATCTGCGTGGCGATATCGAGGTCGGCGGCCATGCGGCGGACGGTGAGGAGCTGCTGGTAATCCTTCTCCCCGAACATCGCGAAATCGGCCTGCGCCTGATTGAGCAGCTTCGAGACCACGGTCGCGACGCCGTCGAAATGGCCGGGCCGGTGCGCACCATCGAGCTCGGCGGTGAGGCCCGCGACCTGAACGCTGCTTGCGAAGCCCGCCGGGTACATCTCCTCCACCGTGGGCGCGAACAGGAGGTGGCACCCCGCCCCCGCAAGCGCCGCCGCATCCTCCGCCTCGCGGCGCGGATAGCGGGAGAAATCCTCGTTGGGGCCGAACTGCGTGGGGTTCACGAAAATGCTTGCGACGACCCGGTTGGCACGAGCGAGACCGGCTGCGACGAGCGCGAGATGTCCGGCGTGGAGCGCACCCATCGTGGGCACCAGCGCCACGCTCCGCCCCGCCGCATTCCATGCGCGTACGCGCGCGCGAAGTGCCGCAACCGTCCGCACGGTTTCGAAAGCCTCCGGAATCTTACCTCTCCTCGATTGACTCCCCGGCGCCCGTGAATGAAACAGTCCGCCATCCAACGGAATGCAGCCATCGGGGGCGCGTTACTTTTATGGCCAAAGCCCATGTCATCGTTCTTGGCAATGAAAAAGGCGGGACGGGTAAGTCCACAACCGCAGTCCACATCGCCGTCGCGCTGATGCACAGCGGCCGCAAGGTCGCCGCCATCGACCTCGATTCGCGCCAGCGCACCTTCACGCGCTACATGGAAAACCGGCAGAGCTTCTCCGAAGGCCACGGCCTGGGGCTGAAGACGCCGCGGCTGCAGGTGATCGACGACAACGACAGCCACAGCGAAACGCTGCTCCGCACCACGCTCGACGCGTGGGCACCGGTGGTGGACGTGATCGTGGTGGATACGCCGGGCCGCGACAGCCCCTTGTCGCGCGTCGCGCTCGGCCGCGCTGACACGCTGATCACACCGATGAACGACAGCTTCGTCGACTTCGACCTCATCGGGCAGGTCGATCCGGACACGTTCAAGGTGAAGCGCCCGAGCTTCTACGCCGAGCTGATCTGGGACGCGCGCAAGGCCCGCGCGAAGACGGACGGCGGATCGGTGGATTGGGTGGTGGTGCGCAACCGCATGTCCTCGCTCGCCGCGAAGAACATGATTCGCGTGGGCGGCGCGCTCGACGAGCTTTCCAAGCGCATCGGCTTCCGCATCGCGCCGGGGCTTTCCGAACGCGTCATCTACCGCGAACTCTTCCCGCGCGGGCTGACGCTGCTCGACATCGGCGTGATCGACGACGTCAACATGAGCCACATCGCCGCGCGCAACGAACTGCGCGAACTCATCGCGAGCCTTACCCTCCCGGAAATCGAAGAAGCGCAGAGCCTCGCCAGCTGATGATTGTGGTCCTCGCCCTCGCGGCGGGAGCGCTCGGCGCGCTGTGGTATGCTGGCGCGCTGACAGCGGTGCGGCTGCGCTGGATCGGCATCGCCGCAGGCGGGGGGCTCGCGCTGCGCCTGCTGCTGACCGGACAATGGCTCGGCGCGCTCGCAGTCGCAGGCGTGACGGCGTGGCTGGCCATGGATCAGCGGCCTCGCCGCCGTGAATCCGGCATGTCTCCTCAGGAAGCGGGCCGTCTGCTCGGCCTGTCGCCCGAGGCCGGCGCGATCGAGATCAATGCGGCATGGCGGCGGATGATCACGGAGGCCCATCCCGACAAGGGCGGCAGCGCGGAGGCGTCCGCTCGCCTCAACGCAGCAAGGGATACGCTCTTGAAACATCTTCGCGATACCAGGCGTTGACGCGATAGTTTCGCGATTCTCACAGCAAGGGCAGTATTTTGGACCGGCACGACTTCCACCCGACATCGCTTCGGGAATATGACATCCGCGGCATCATCGGCGAAACGCTTGGCGAAGACGACGCCTACGCCATCGGGCGCGGCTTCGGTACGCGCGTCCGCCGCGCCGGTGGAAGCAAGGTCGCGGTGGGCTACGATGGCCGCCATTCATCGCCCACGCTGGAAGCGGCGCTGGTGCGCGGCCTTGAGGACACGGGCTGCGAGGCGCTGCGTATCGGGCTCGGGCCGACGCCGATGCTCTACTTCGCGGTGCACCATCTGGACGCGGACGGCGGCGTGATGATCACCGGCAGCCACAATCCGCCGAACTACAACGGCTTCAAGATGATGATCGGTCACGGGCCGTTCTACGGCGACGACATCACGGGCATCGGTACGATGGCTGCAGCGGGCGACTGGGAGACGGGCACGGGATCCAATCGCAAAGTCGATGTTTCAGAGAACTACGTCCAGCGCCTGCTGGGCGACGTTCCGACGCGGGGCTTCCGCATCGCGTGGGACACGGGGAACGGCGCCGCCGGGCCGATCGTCGAGCGGCTGACCGCTGCAATGCCGGGCGAGCACCACCTTCTGTTCACCGATGTGGACGGCAATTTCCCGAACCATCACCCGGACCCGACCGAGGAAAAGAACCTCGCCGACCTTCGCCGCGTCGTCGCCGAAAAGGGTCTCGACTTCGGGCTCGCGTTCGACGGCGACGGCGACCGCATCGGCGCGATCGACAGCACCGGACGCATCATCTGGGGCGACCAACTGCTGATGATCCTGACCGAGGACGTGCTGCGCGACGTGCCGGACGCGACGATCATCGCCGACGTGAAGGCGAGCCAGGCGCTCTACGATCGCGTCGCAGAACTCGGCGGTAAGCCGCTGATGTGGAAGACCGGCCATTCGCTGATCAAGGCGAAGATGAAGGAAACCGGCGCGCCGCTGGCGGGCGAGATGAGCGGGCACATCTTCTTCGCGCACCGCTATTACGGCTTCGACGACGCGATCTATGCCGCCGTGCGGCTGATCGGCGCGGTTGACCGGAGCGGCAAGTCGCTGACGCAACTGCGTGGCGAGATGCCCGCAATGGTCAACACGCCCGAACTGCGCTTCCCCTGCCCCGAGGAACGCAAGTTCGCGGTGATCGACGAAGTGCTGGCGCGGCTCGAAGCGAGCGGCGCGGAGGTGAACCGCACCGACGGCGCGCGCGTCAACACGCCCGACGGCTGGTGGCTGCTGCGCGCCTCCAACACGCAGGACGTGCTCGTCGCGCGGGCCGAAGCGGTGTCCGAGGAGGCGCTCGAACGGCTCGTCGGCGCGATCAACGCACAGCTTTCCGCATCGGGCCTCGCGACTTTGACGGGACACTGAGCCCGCCTCACATTTCACTTATGTTGCAGTGCACAAAAAGTCTTGACGAATCCGGGCACCATCTATATGTTGCAGTGCAGCATAAGGTGCGCCCTTGGAGGTCACGATGGCTGAAGCAGCAAAGGTGGAAGTGAAAGTGGAACCCGTCAACGCGGCGCCGGCGAAGCCTGCCGCCGCTCCGAAGGCAGAAGCCGCTCCCGCCGCCAAGGTTGAAGCGAAACCGGCGCCGAAAGCCGCCGTGCCGACCCCTGCCGCCAAGCCGAAAGCGAGCCCCAAGGCCGCCGCGAAGGTCGTGGAGAAGCCGGTGAAGCCGGCGCCCGCCAAGGTCGAAGCGAAGGTCGCGAAAGCACCGACGCCGAAAGCCGCCAAACCGAAAACCGTGGTCCCCGCAGCCGTATCCGCGAAGGCCAGCGTCCCCCCGAAACAGAAGGTATCCATCATGACGATCAATGAAAACGTGAAGAAGCAGACCGAAACCGCGATGGCGCAGGGCAAGGCCGCTGTCGAGCAGTTCCAGACGAAGACCCGCGAAGCGATGGAAAAGAGCACCAAGGCCGCCGAAGAGCTGAACAGCTTCACGCGCGAAAACGTGGAAGCGCTCGTCGAATCCGGCAAGATCGCCGCGAAGGGCTTCGAAACGATGACGCAGTCGGCGCTCGAACTCGCCAAGAAGAACGGCGAAGCCGCCACGACGGCCTTCAAGTCGTTCTCGTCGGCCAAGAGCGCCAACGAGCTTCTGCAGCTGCAGAGCGATTTCGCGCGCAGCCAGTTCGACAAGTTCGTTGCTGACAGCAGCAAGATGACCGAAGCGTTCGTGAAGCTTTCGACCGACATGTTCGAGCCGATCTCCAGCCGCTTCGCGGTTGCTGCCGACAAGTTCAAGACGGTCGCTGTCGCCAAGTAAGCGCCTCGCAGCCGTTTCTACAGGAAGGGCGGTCGCTGTTGCGGCCGCCCTTTTCGTTCATGGTCTTGTTATCGCGCCCGTAACTGCAATATCATGGGCCTGTGCGAAACCTCGTGAGTGAGCGAATGAATGACTGATCGCGAGTCAGACGACCGGAACGGTTCCGGCACGGACACCGGCGTCGCGACCAAGACCAAGCCCAAGACCAAAAAGCCTGCGCTTTACAGGGTCTTGATGCTGAACGACGACTACACGCCGATGGAATTCGTGGTGGAAACGCTGCGGCGCTTTTTCCGCATGTCCACCGAGGACGCAACGCGCGTGATGCTGCAGGTCCACCACAAGGGCGTCGGCCTGTGCGGCGTGTTCACCTACGAGGTCGCCGAAACCAAGGTGAACCAGGTGCTCGATTTCGCGCGGCAGAACCAGCACCCGCTGCAATGCACGCTGGAAAAAGCCTGAAACGATTTCGTTTCATTGAAGTTTTTGATTGCAGTCAATGAGACAATCCATTGGCGGTGCTTTCCGGTTTCCACGAGTATGCAGCGACGAAAGGAACCATCATGTCCGACACCGAATCCAATATCGGCATCCCCGCGGAAGACCGTGCCAAGATCGCCGACGGCCTCTCCCACGTGCTTGCCGACACCTATTCGCTGTACCTGAAGACCCACAACTTCCACTGGAACGTCACGGGTCCGATGTTCAACTCGCTGCACGCGATGTTCATGACGCAGTATAACGAGCTGTGGCTCGCGACCGACGAGATCGCGGAGCGCATCCGCGCACTCGGCCACTTCGCGCCCGGCGGTTACAGCGCGTTCGGCAAGCTCACCAGCATCAAGGAAGCGCCCGAGCAGCCGCCCGAGGCGATGGAAATGGTGAAGCAGCTCGCCGAGGGCAACGAAGCCGTCGCGCGCACGGCGCGGAAGATCTTCTCGATCGTGGAAGACGCGGGCGACGAGGTCTCGGTCGATCTGCTCGTCAGCCGGATGCAGTACCACGAGAAAACCGCGTGGATGCTGCGCTCAACGCTCGGCTGATCAAAGACCCCTATTGATTCGGGTGAGTTGACGCTTCGGGCGCCGCACCCGAATCTGGGGGCATGGGAGCTTCCTCACCAAAAGTCTGCATCATCGGCGCCGGTTGCAGCGGTTTCACCACCGCCAAGCGGCTCGCCGATCACGGCATTGCCTTCGATATCTTCGAAAAATCCGATCGCGTCGGCGGCAACTGGGCCTATGGCAATCCGAACGGCGTTTCTGCCTGCTATCAGTCGCTGCACATCGACACATCGAAAACGCGACTGCAGTTCGACGACTTCCCGGTTCCGGCGGACTGGCCGGACTTTCCGCACCACAGCCTGATCGACAGCTATTTCAACGCCTATGTCGATCATTTCGGGCTGCGGGAGCGCATCCGCTTCAACACCGAGGTGCGAGCGTGTCGGCCGCTCGACGGCGGCGGCTGGGAGGTGACAGCGGGCGGCGAAACGCGCCGCTATGACGTGCTGGCGGTGGCGAACGGGCACCACTGGAAGCCCAACATACCCGCCTTCCCCGGCGCTTTCGACGGGCCGCAGATCCACAGCCACAACTACCGCACACCGTTCGAACCCGTGAACATGGTGGGCAAGCGCGTGCTCGTTGTCGGGCTCGGCAACAGCGCGGTCGATATCGCGTCCGAGCTTTCCCAGCGGCCGATGGCGGCGAAGCTGTTCGTCGCCGCACGGCGCGGCGTGTGGGTGCTGCCCAAATATCTGGGCGGCAAGCCTTCGGACAAGCAGGCGCTGCCCGAATGGATGCCGATCGGCCTCAAGCGCCGCCTCGCCGCGTTCGTGGTGAAGCGCGCGGTGGGGAGCATGGAAAGCTACGGCCTGCCCGCGCCCGATCATGCCCCGCTCGAAGCGCACCCGACGGTCAGCTCTGAATTCCTGCTCCGCTGCGGTTCGGGCGACATCACCGTGAAACCGAACATCGCGGCGCTCGAAGGCGACAGCGTGCGCTTCGAGGACGGGAGTAGCGAGGCGATCGACGCGATCGTCTACGCGACCGGCTACCAGATCGCTTTTCCGTTCCTGAGCGACGCGGATGCGCCCGTGGTCGACAACCACATCGGGCTTTTCAAGCGGATGGTGCGCCCCGAACGGACGGATCTGTGGTTCATGGGACTAGCGCAGGCTCTGCCGACGCTCGTGAACCTCGCCGAGCAGCAATCGAAACTGCTCGCCGCATGGCTGACCGGCACGTACGGCTTGCCGGATGCGGAGTCGATGCGGCGTTTGATCGGCGAGGACGAAGCGCGGCACCAGGGCCATTACTATGCCTCGCGCCGCCACACGATGCAGCTCGATTTCGACGTTTATAAACGCGAGATCGCGCATGAACTGAAAGCCGGCAGCAACCGGTGTAAAGACTGGCCGGCGGCAACGACCGCCGCTGCCGCCTGAGGAGGATAGAATGGACCTGTCGTTCAGCCCCGAGGACGCCGCCTTCCGCGAGGAGGTGCGCCGCTTCATCGACGAGAATTACCCTGAAAACCTGAAGGGCAAACTCGACGAAGGCGAGGAATGGTCGAAGGAAGACTATCTCTCGTGGCACCGGATTCTCGGCAAGAAAGGCTGGGTCGCGCCCGCGTGGCCCACCGAATACGGCGGGCCGGGGTGGAGCGCGACGCAGCGCTACATCTTTTCCGAAGAGCTGGCGCGCGCCGACACGATCCCGATCCTGCCGTTCGGGATCAGCATGGTCGCGCCGGTGATCTACACGTTCGGCACGCCCGAACAGAAAGCGCGCTTCCTGCCGCGCATCCTTTCGGGCGAGGACTGGTGGTGCCAGGGCTATTCGGAGCCCGGCGCGGGGTCCGACCTCGCCTCGCTGCGGACCAAGGCCGAGCGCGACGGCGACCATTATATCGTGAACGGCCAGAAGACGTGGACGACGCTCGCGCAGCACGCCGACTGGGGCTTCTTCCTCGTTCGCACCGATCCTTCCGTGAAGGCGCAGGAGGGCATTTCCTTCCTGCTCATCGACATGAAATCGCCCGGCATCACCGTGCGCCCGATCATTACCTTGGGCGGCGAGCACGAGGTGAACGAGGTGTGGCTGGAAAACGTGCGCGTGCCCGTGGAAAACCGCGTTCACGAGGAGAACAAGGGCTGGACCTGCGCGAAGTTCCTGCTGGCGCACGAGCGCACCGGGATTGCAGGCGTCGCGCGATCGAAGCGTGGCATCGAGAAGCTGCGCGCGATCGCGGCGGCGGAGCTGGACGGCGACCGGGCGCTGATTGAAAACCCGTTCTTCAAGCGCAAGATCGCCGAGCTGGAAATCGATCTCGCCGCGCTCGAATTCACTGAGCTGCGCGGGCTCGCAGCGCTCGCGGCAGGCAAGCCGCCGGGGGCGGAATCCTCGCTCCTGAAGATCAAGGGCACCGAGATCCAGCAGCGCATCACCGAGCTGACGCTGGAAGCGGTGGGCCACTACGGCGCGCCGTATTTCCGCGGCCTCGGCGACAGCGACAACGAGCACGCCATCGGGCCGGACTATGCGCTGCGCGCCGCACCGACCTATTTCAACATGCGCAAGACCTCCATCTACGGCGGGTCGAACGAAATCCAGCGCGGTATCATCGCGAAGATGGTTCTCGGGCTCTAGGGGCAAGATAATGGACTTCAGCTACACCGAAACGCAGACGATGGTGCGCGACACGCTCGCGCGCTTCCTTGCCGACCGCTACGACCACGAAACGCGCATGAAGATCGCGCGCAGCGACGGCTGGTCGCCCGACATCTGGAAGGCGTTCGCCGAGGAACTCGGTATCCTCGCGGCGCCGTTTTCCGAAAGCCTCGGCGGGCTCGGCGGCGGCGCGGTCGAGAACATGATCGTGATGGAGGAACTGGGCAAAGCGCTGGTGCTGGAACCCTATCTTTCAACCGTGGTGATCGGCGGCGGCTTCGCGCGCGAGACGGGCCGCACCGACCTGATCGAGAGCATCATCGCGGGGACGACGACCACGGCGTTCGCGTGGGCCGAACCCAAGGGCCGCTTCGATCCGGCGAACATCGCGACCGCCGCGAAAAAATCGGGCGGCGGCTGGACGCTTTCGGGCCACAAGGCGGTGGTGCGCGATGCGCCGTTCGCGAGCCACCTGATCGTCACGGCGCGCACCGGCGGCGGGCAGCGTGAGCAGGCCGGCGTGAGCCTGTTCCTCGTGGAAAGCAGCGCGAAGGGCGTGGTGCGGCGGGATTACCCGACCGTGGACGGCGGACGCGCCGCCGAAGTTTATTTCGAGAACGCCGAAGTGCCCGGCGAAGCCCTGCTCGGCGAAGCGGACGGCGCGTTCCCGCTCGTCAGCCGGATCATCGACGAGGCGACGACCGCGCTCTGCGCCGAAGCTGTCGGTGTGCTCCGCGAACTCCACCGGCAGACGCAGGACTATGCGCAGCAGCGCAAGCAGTTCGGCCAGCCGATCTCGAAATTCCAGGTGCTCCAGCACCGCATGGTCGACATGTTCATGGAGGCCGAGCAGGCGGCATCGATGGCGCTGATGGCAACGCTCAAACTCCCCGACCCTGCGGCCGTTTCAATGGCCAAGGCGAAGATCGGCAAGGGGCTGACGCTGAGCGGACAGGAAGCCATCCAGATCCACGGCGGCATGGGCATGACCGACGAACTCGCGGTCGGCCACTACTTCAAGCGCGCGACGATGATCGAAAGCCAGTTCGGGAATACCGACTGGCATCTGCAGCGATATGAGGCGCTGGCGTTTGGGGAGGCGGCGTAAGGCGGCTCCCTTCTGTCTCTTCAAACACGACAAAATTGTTTTAAAACCCGTTGTGCGATAACCGGTTCAGGCCAATTGCCGACGTCGCAAGATAATACTACCCTTCCGAGGAATTAAGTTCTTTTGATGAGAGCGACCAGTGAAAGTCTATATCGCTATTCGCGACTGGGTAGATCGTCAGTGCGACGCCCCGGGATTACGGTTCAAAATACTACTCTTGCCAGCAATGTTACCGCTGCTGCTGTTCCCCGTGACCGGAAGCACCCCTACATTGACCATGACGGTGTGCGTTTGGTTTATAGGCTGGAACCTCTTTGTATTCTGGCGCTATTGGATTTTCCTGAAGGTTGTATCGCGCAAAGCTGACGAACAATATGATAAGGTTGGAAAATTCAATTTAGCAAACGAGTATCACGACACAGAAAGCGCTACTGCTGCAGGCAAGAGGAAACGACGGGTCTGACTGCACTCACTTTCCGGCCCTTGGTCGCGCGTGCAGTTCTCTTTTGCGGGGCATCAAATGTGCGCTCCCCGCCATAAGTCGCCAACGACATAATCGCCATCAATCCTCGATCGCAGCGTAGACCATCGTCTTGAGTTCGCGGCGGACGGGGTAGGACGATGAGGGGATGAGCTGGGTCATGAAGATGCAGATGAGGTCTTCGACCGGATCGATCCAGAACGCGGTGGAGGCGGCGCCGCCCCAGAAATAGTCGCCCGCTGAGCCCGGGATCATCGTCTTCGCCGGGTCCATTGTCGTTGCGAAGCCGAGGCCGAAGCCGATGCCGTTGTAGTTCGCTTCCGAGAACAGTGACACGGACAGCGCGGGCAGATCGACGCCGCCCGGCAGGTGGTTCGCGGTCATCAGGTCGAGCGTCTTGCGGCTGATGTAGCGGCGTCCATCCGCCTCGCCGCCGTTCAGGAGCATCTGCGCGAACTTCAAATAATCATGCGCCGTGCCGACGAGACCGCCGCCGCCCGAGACGAACGCGGGGGGTTCCCGGAAACCTGACAGCTGCGGATCGTCCTGCAGGATCGTGCGTCCGCTCGAGGTGAGCGCGTAACAGGCGGCGAGGCGGTGTTCCTCGCCCGCGCGAACCTGAAAATCCGTGTCGACCATGCCGAGCGGGGTCAGCAGGCGTTCGCGCAGGAAATCCTCGAAGGCTTGCCCGGAGATGCGCTCGATCAGGTAGCCGAGCACATCGGTCGACACCGAATAGTTCCACTTTTCGCCGGGCGAGAATTCGAGCGGCAGCTCGGCAAGCCCCGCAATCATCTCGGCGAGCGTGATCGTGCCCTTCTCGATCTCGCCGATACCGCGCGCGCGGTAGGCCGCGTCCACATTGGTGCGGTTCTGGAAACCGTAGGTGAGGCCCGAGGTGTGGCGCAGCAGATCGATGATCAGCATCGGCCGGGCGGGCATCGTCGTCTGGAAACCCGGCTTGTCGATGCCGCCCGCGAAGACGCCGAGATCCTTCCATTCGGGGATGTAGAGGTGGACGGGGTCATCGAGCGCCACGCGCCCCTCCTCCACCAGCATCATGAACGCCACCGACGTGATCGGCTTCGTCATCGAATAGATGCGGAAGATCGTGTCTTCGGCGAGCGGCGTAGCGCGTTCCCGGTCCGCAAGGCCGCGCACGCCGACATGGGCGATCTCGCCCCGGCGCGCGACCAGCGTCAGCGTGCCGGCCATCTTGCCCGGCGCGACATACGTCTGCTCCAGGAAGTCGTCGATGCGGGCGAGCCTCGCCGCCGACATGCCATGTCCCTGACCGACTTTCAGCACCAACAGGGCCTCCTTCAACGCACCCTCGCCTTGTACGACGCCATCGTACACGGATGCACTCGCCAATGTCATCGGTTTCGCGTATCCGGGCCGGCTGTTTTGAAACCGGTTCGATGGACATGCTGAAGATAAAGACCGCCGCGCGCGGAAGCCTCTCTGAACTGCTGGCGCTCGCCTCGCCGGTGATTCTGTCGCGCCTCGGCATCATGGTGATGGGGCTGACGGACGCGATCGTCGTTGGGCACCACAGCTCGATCGAACTCGGTTACCACGCGCTTGGCTGGGCGCCGACGATGATCGCGCTGACGACCGGGGTCGGACTGTTGACGGGCGTGCAGGTGCTGACCGCGCAGCGCGTCGGCGAGGGACGCCCGGAGGATGCGGGCGCGGTGCTGCGGCGCGGGCTGGCCTTTGCCGCTGTGGTCGGCTTGGTGTTCGGTACGGCGCTGTGGTTCGGCGCTGCGCCGGCGATGCACGCCATCGGCCTTGAACCCGCGCTTGCCGAGGGGGCAGCGAAGGTCGCGCGCACTTTCGCGCTCTCGACGCCCGCCTATCTGCTCTCGATCGCCCTCATCTTCTGGCTGGAGGCGCTCGGGCGGCCGGGCCCGGCGGCGGTGCTGATGTGGGGCGCGAACATCGTCAATCTTGCAGCGAACCTCTGGCTGGTGCCGGGCACGTCGCCCTTTCCGGTCGAAGGCGCTGTCGGCTCGGCAACAGCGACCTTTATTGCGCGCACCGCGCTCGTCGTGGGGCTTGCCGCCTATCTCGTGTTGTGGTCCGACGCTCGCCGGAGATATGGTCTATTCGCCGCAGCGCCCGGCGCGCCGGGATGGAAGCCGCTGGTCTGGATCGGCGGCGCTTCGGCGGCTTCGCTGTTCGTTGAAACCACCGCATTTGCGGGCATGAACGCCATCGCAGGCCTGCTCGGCGGGCTGCAGGCAGCAGCGTGGGCGGTCGTGTTCAACGTCTCCGCGATCGTCTTCATGGTGCCGCTCGGCTTCGCGTCGGCAACCGCCGTTCTCGTGGGACGTGGCTTCGGCGAACGCTCGCCCGTCGCTGTTCGCCGATCGGGAATGTTGGGCCTGGCGGCGACCGGATCGGCGCTCGTCGTGATCGCCGCGATCGTGGCGCTGCTGCCGGAGACGATCGTCAGCGCCTACACGACCGATCCCTCGCTCATCGTGCTGGCGGTTCCCGCGATGGCGCTGTCTTCGCTGTTCTTTGTTGCGGACGGGTTGCAGGTCGTCGCGGCGAACGCGCTGCGCGCCCGCGACGACGTCTGGCTGCCGACGCTCACCCACACGATCAGCTACGCGGGCGTGATGCTGCCGCTCGGCTATGTGCTGGGGTTGCCGCTCGGCATGGGGCTCATCGGCCTTGTCTGGTCGGTGGTGATCGCCAGCCTGTTCGCGTCGGGCTTCCTGCTCACGCGCTTCTGGTGGCTTTCGCGCCGCTCACTCGCTCCGCAGGCGGAGGCTCTCCAGAGCCTCGCGTAGGAGCGGCGGCAGCGGGGCGTTGCCGTGTTCGTCGCGGTGGACGAGCACCGAATCGCAAAGCCCGATGCACACCCCGCGCTGAAACATGGCAAGCCCGAGGCGGTAAGACGAACCGCCGACATGCACGACTCCGGCGCCGATCTCGGCCGGATCGGGCCAACGCCCTTCCGCGAGATAATCGATCGCGAGGTGCGCGATGAAAACGCGGAAGCGTTCAAGCCCCGGCCGGTGGTGCAGATCAAAATGAAAGCGGACGCGTCCCTCTTCATAGAAGCGCGCAACCGCCACATTGTTGAGATGGTGGTTGAGGTCCATGTCGCCGAAGCGCGGCACCATATCGATCCGAAACGGATAGGCAGCCAAATCCCGGCGGCGCGGATCATCCCTCATGCGTGCATCATTCCTCGACCGTGAATTTCGACAAGACATGGCAGGTTGAACCCGCCGGGTCCGCCCTTCATTCCGTGAGGGTGAAACCGGACGTCAGGCTTCCAGGAGCCGCTCGACGATGGCATCCGCCGCCTCTTCCGGCGACATCTGCGTCGTGTCGATGCGAATTTCCGCGTTTTCCGGCGCTTCGTAAGGGCTGTCGATGCCGGTGAAGTTGCTGAGCTGGCCAGCGCGGGCTTTCTTGTAGAGGCCCTTCACGTCGCGCTTCTCGGCCTCGGCAAGCGGCGTATCGACGAACACCTCGACGAAATCGCCTTCGGGCAGCATTGCGCGCACCATCTGCCGCTCCGCGCGGAACGGCGAGATGAAGGCGGTGAGCACGATGAGGCCCGCATCCGTCATCAGCTTCGCGACCTCGCCGACCCGGCGGATGTTCTCGACGCGATCGGCATCGGTGAAGCCGAGGTCCTTGTTGAGGCCGTGGCGGACGTTGTCGCCGTCGAGAAGGAAGGTGTGCTTGCCGAGCGCGAACAGCTTTTTCTCGACGAGGTTCGCGATCGTCGACTTGCCCGCACCCGAAAGACCGGTGAACCAGAGCAGCTTCGGTTGCTGCGCCTTCTGCGCGGCATGTGCCTCGCGCGTGATGTCCGCCGTCTGCCAGTGGATGTTCTGCGAACGCCTGAGCGCGAAGTGGATCAGCCCCGCGCCGACCGTGGCGTTCGTCATGCGGTCGATGAGGATGAAGCCGCCGAGTTCGCGGCTTTCCGCATAAGGCGCGAACGGGATCGGCTTGCCGAGCGCGATGTTGACGACGCCGATCGCGTTGAGATCAAGCGTCTTCGCCGCAAGTTTCTCCAGCGTGTTGACGTTCACCTCGTACTTCGGCTCGGTGATCGTCGCCGAGACGGTGGTGGTTCCGAGCTTCAGCCAATACGGCCGGCCGGGCAGCATCTTCGCGTCCGCCATCCAGACGACGGTCGCTTCGAACTGGTCGGCGACTTCGAGCGGCGACTCCGCCGAAACGATCACGTCGCCGCGCGAACAATCGATCTCGTCGGCAAGCGTGAGCGTGACCGACTGGCCCGCGACCGCTTCATCGAGATCGCCGCCCGCTGTGACAATGCGCGCGATGGTGGACGTCTTGCCCGAAGGCACGACGCGGACGGCATCACCCGGCTTCACGCTTCCGTCAGCGATGAGGCCCGCGAAACCGCGAAAATCGAGGTCGGGGCGATTCACCCACTGCACGGGTATCCGCAAGGGACCCGCCTGACGCGCGCTGCCGTCGACCTCGACCGTTTCGAGGTGCTCGACGAGGCTCGGGCCATCGTACCACGGCGTGTTCTCGCTGCGGCTGCCGATATTGTCCCCGCCGAGCCCGGAAATCGGGATCGCCTTGAAGCGGGTGACGCCGATCTCGGTCGCGAACGACCGGTATTCGAGCACGATACGGTCGAAAACAGCCTTATCGTAGCCGACGAGGTCCATCTTGTTGATGGCGAGCACGAGGTGGCGGATGCCGAGCAGGTGCGCGAGATAGGAATGCCGCCGCGTCTGCGTGAGCACACCCTTGCGCGCATCGATGAGGATGACGGCGAGGTCGGCGGTGGACGCGCCCGTCACCATGTTGCGCGTGTACTGCTCGTGACCGGGTGTGTCGGCGACGATGAACTTGCGCTTGTCGGTCGCGAAAAAGCGGTAGGCGACGTCGATGGTGATGCCCTGCTCGCGCTCGGCGGCGAGACCGTCCACCAGCAGCGCGAAATCAAGCGCGCCGCCCTGCGTGCCGACGGTCTTCGAATCGGCCGTCAGCTTGGCGAGCTGGTCCTCGAAGATCATCTTCGAATCGTAGAGAAGCCGGCCGATCAGCGTCGATTTGCCGTCGTCCACGCTGCCGCAGGTGATGAAACGGAGCAGCGACTTGTTCTCGTGCTGCTCAAGGTACGCCTCGATGTCGCGTTCGATGAGGTCCGAGGAGCCGTAAACTTCGAGGGCCATCAGAAATACCCCTCCTGCTTCTTCTTTTCCATCGAGGCGGCCTGATCGTGATCGATGGCCCTGCCCTGCCGCTCCGAGGTGGTGGTCAGCAGCATTTCCTGAATGATCTCCGGCAGCGTCGCCGCCGTGCTCTCGACAGCGCCCGTCAGCGGATAGCAGCCGAGCGTGCGGAAGCGGATCGAACGCATCTCCGGCGTCTCGCCGTCGAGCGGGAACCGATCGTCATCCACCATCAGCAGCAGGCCGCCCCGCTTCACCGTGGGGCGCGGCGCCGAGAAATACAGCGGCACGATGGGGATGTTCTCGCGGTGGATATATTGCCAGATGTCGAGCTCGGTCCAGTTCGAGATCGGGAAGACGCGGATGCTCTCGCCCTTGTTCTTGCGGACGTTGAACAGGTTCCACAGCTCGGGGCGCTGATTCTTCGGGTCCCAGCGGTGCGTGGCGGTGCGGAAGCTCATGATCCGCTCCTTGGCGCGGCTCGCCTCCTCGTCACGGCGCGCGCCGCCGAAGGCCGCGTCGAAGCCATAGTGGTCGAGCGCCTGCTTCAGCCCTTCGGTCTTCCACATGTCGGTGTGCAGCGATCCGTGATCGAACGGATTGATGCCGCGCTCCTTCGCTTCCGGGTTGTGCCACACCAGAAGCTCCATGCCCGCGTCCGCCGCCGCCTTCTCGCGAAGGTCATACATGGCGCGGAACTTCCATGTCGTGTCGACATGGAGCAGCGGGAATGGCGGCGGGGCCGGATAGAAGGCCTTTTTCGCCAGATGCAGCATCACGGCGGAATCCTTGCCGATGGAATAGAGCATCACCGGCTTCTCACACTCCGCGACAACCTCGCGGAAGATGTGAAGGCTCTCGGCTTCAAGGCGATCGAGATGGGTCAAGGGCTTCATGGGATGCTCTATGCGCGAACAGACCTTACCAAACAAAATACAAAGTCTTGTGCACCGCCTAGCTGTGTTTTCCAGCCCGCTTTTTCAGCCCCGCCCCGTCTGTCACATAAATGTAATAATTCATTTACGGGACTGTCATAAAACTGTAATGTTCAAAAAAAGAGGGGTTCTGAGTCGAGGACCAGTACCGAGGGAGTGTCGCCATGAAACTTATGCTTGCCGCCGCCACCGCCGCCGCCGCGCTCCTTGCCGGCTGCGCCACTTCGCCCACCCAGCAGGCCGAGATCGGCTATGCGCGGGGCTCGCTCGGCTATGCTGCGATGACAAAGGGCGACTGGCAGAAGGCTGAATCGCAGCTGATGCGCACGAATCAGGATGATCCCGCCCGCCTTCTCAACCTCGCGCAGGTCTACCGCGTGACTGAGCGCGATCTCGCCGCGCGCGACCTCTATGCGAAGGTGCTGGAGGAAGACGATATGCAGCTCGTACTTTCGGACGGCAGCGTCGTTTCGGCCCATACGGTCGCAAAATCCGCGCTGCAGACGACAGCGACCGCAGCGCGCAACTAAGCGCGACTAACGGCAGCCGATCAGGCCAAACACCGGAAGCACGACCGAACCGCGCGCTGACTGCAAGGTCAGCGTGCCTTCGGGAATGATGGCGCCCGCGAGCAGGCCTTCGCGCTGCTCCATACGGACATCGATGGCGACGCTGTGCTCAGCGCCTGCAAAGCGCTGCACCGGCGCATGGCGAACGATGGGGTCGCCTTCGGACGCGGTGCGGGCGAGCACGATGACCTTGCCGCCATCGACGATGCGGATCGTCGCCGGCTCATCCAGAACGAACGCGATGCGGCGCGCAGGCTCGGTGCGCTGCCACAGCGCCATGCCGCACTGGCCCTGCTGAAGATCCTGCTGCGGGAGCTCTGCAAGCGGGCGCTCGGCGGAAACACTGGTCGCCAGCGGACGCGGCGCCGGGCCGCCGGCCCCGCCACAGGATGCGGAGGCAAGCGCGCCGAACAGAATCGCGGCACGCCTCATTGTAGGCGGCCCTCCCCGCGCAGCACGAGATTGCCGCCTTCGCGCACGAAGCCCGCGGCGAGAAGGCCCGCATCGGTATCGGGTGCGCCAGACACCTTGATCTCGTAGGTGTAGGCGGCATCGCCCGCGACGTGGACGAAGAGGCTGGCATCACCCGCCGGGGTGCGCCCCGTGAGCGGCAGCAGCAAGCGCCCGCCCGCACAGGTCGCGGTGCCCGCGAGCGACATGCTGGACGTCTCCATGCGTACATCGGCGGAGACGGCGCCCGACGCCGTGCGGCAGGTCTTGTCCACGAAGGCGACGCTGAAATCCTGAAGCGAAAGCGTGGCGGCCACGCCCGGCACGAGCGGCGGCATCGGAATGGCAGCGGTGACACCCTCGGCGGCGAAGGCGCCGCGCGCAGCGACAAGCGCGCCCACGGGGGCGGGCCCTTCGGCTTCCGGCGCGAAACGGAAACGCGCCTCCCCGGTGAGAAGCGCGAGCGGCGACAGCGACAGGCGCAGATCACCAAGCGAGGCGCTGCCGAACCCCGCACCCGCAGCGTGCCCGGACCAGATCGATCCCGAAACGCTGCGCGCATGGAAACCCTGCGCAGGAAGCGGCGACAACGACAGTGCGAACGCCAGCGGGAACAGGATCAGCAGGAACAGAACGAGCGCTGCCGCGAACACTGCGGCAAGCGCGCGGGCCGGAAGCACCGTCATGCCGGACCGTCCGAGAAACCGATGTCGGTCGAAACGGTGGAATCGTCGTTGCGCTGCACGAGCACACGGTCCGCGACGACTCCTTCTTTTTCGAGCCCCGCGATCCAGCCGAACAGGAAGGTCGGCCTCACCGCCGCGATGCCAACGCGGACGCCGCCACCGTCTTCGGGCTGTGTCGACGTGAATTCGAGCCCCGCCGCGCTGGCCGAGGCGGCGACGATGTCGCGCACCGCGCGGCCGTCCTTGCCCGCTGCAGCCCCGCCCTCCGCAGCGATCCCGGCGGCGGCGGCGCGCGCCGAAGGCATCTGCGCGGCGATGCGGTCGTGGCGTTCGGCGGCGCTCTCCCGGAAGGCGGCAAGTGGCCGCAGGATCACGAGCCAGAACAGCATCACGAGCACGATAACGCCGAGGATGCCAAGCAGCCGCTGCTCGCGCGCGTAGCGACCGTTCCACCATGTTAACGCTGTTTGCATCACAGGCGCGTCACCTCAATATCGATGCGCTGGCCGTTGTCGCCGACGCGCGAGGCGCCCTCAACCAGGTTGAGCCCATCCGCCGCCATGCGCTGCTTCACGGGTTCGACTGTGGCGCCCATAGGGGCGATCAGCGTCGCGCGCATCGCGCCCGTGGGTTCGTAGCGCAGAGATTCGAGCCGGATCGTGCCGCTCGCCTGCAGCGCGCCGAACAGCGACGCCGCCATGCCGGCGAAACCGCCGCTCGATGCCGATGCAGCATAGCGCTGTTGAAGCTGCAGGGCAGGATCCGTGATCGCCACACCCGGCAGCGCTTTCGCGGCCAGCGTCTGCATTTCCGCCTCCAGCGCGTTCGCCGCGAAGTGGTGGCGGAGCGCGAGCGCGAGATCGGCGCCGAGCCACGCCGCGACGATGCCCGCTGCAAGCAGGGCCATGCGCCGGATATCCGCACGGCCGAACGCGCGCGCGGAGGCCTTGCGGAATTCGCCCTGGCGAAGGTTGAGCGGCGCTTCAGGATAGGTGGGAAGATCGAGGATATCGCGCAGGATCGGCCGCAGCGGCCGGCCGCCGATCAGAATTTCCGCAAGTGCAGGCTCGGTTTCGAGCGCGAGATCGGGCGCGCGTACGAGCAACATGTCGCCCGAGCGGAGCGTGGAAACGGCGTCCTCGATCACAGGCAGCAGCAGCGGTGCGGGCACCACCTCGTCAGGATCAAGGCCGTGGTGCGCGAGCGCGGCAAGCCAGCCTTCCATGATGCCTTTGTCTACGATGCCGATGAGGCGCCGGCCGGCAGCGTCCACGCCTTCCGCCGCCGCGACATGCTGATCGGCGATCGGCGCGGCAACGAAATCGGCAGCGAGGTGGCGCGCAGCGGCGGCGGCCTGCGCGGCGGATGCCGCGGCAAGCTCCACCCAGTGCAGCGACACGGCGTTGCCCGGCACGATCGCTGTGACGCGCGTGTCCGCGTCGATCTGCGCCTCGGCATCGTCGACGAGCAGCCCGGAGGCGAGCGTGCGTCCGTCCTCGCCCTGCGTGCGCCAGCGCAGGGCCGTCCCCGATGCGGGGAGCAGAACATAGAGGTGCCGGCTCATTCTTCGACCGTCCAGCGGCGCTCGACAACGCGCGTGCGATCGCGCGAGACATCGAGCAGCGCGGTTTCGGTGAGCGCAGTGCCCGCGATGTCCATATCGATCTCCAGCGCGAACCAGCGCGAGGTGAGCTTCACCTGTTCGAGCTCCTCGCTTGAGGGGTTCAGCGCCGCAAGCGGCTCCCAGAAATCGAGAACGTCTGTCCAGCCGCCCGCAGGACGGCCCGCCATCACCTGACGGGCCGCATCGGGCGTGAGCCGGCCAGGCAGGATCATCGTCAGAAGCGGCGCCTGGGCCGCTTCGAGCGTGTTGACGTTGATCGGTGAAAGTTCAGTTGTCGGCAAGGCGCATACCCAAGGTCTCACGACTTCATAGATTTCCGGCGTGATCCCCGCAACCGCGCGCAGTTCGCTGACTTCGGCAAGCATCGTATTCCCCGTGCGATACGCGGGCGACAGGCGCGTGTAGGCTTCGTCCTCGCCGCCAAGCGGCAGCGGCGACGAATCCGCGTCGATCCAGTCGGCGAGCGTGAACGCGGCGCGGCCTGCCTCTGCCTCGGAAATGCCGAGCGTCGTCATCAGCGCCCTGAACTGCGCGATGCCGCGCGGGCGGGCGCGCAGTGTCGTGGGTGAGCCGCCGTCCGCGACGCTGTTAAGATTGAAGCAGTTGCCGCCATCGGAGACGCGGGCGCGGATGGTTCCGGCCTTGTCGGGCGTCGGGAACGTGAATTCGCGGCCGCTCCAGCCCGCGGGAAGACGCTCGCCTGCCATGCCGACCAGCGCCGCGATGCGTTCGAGCGCCATCACCTCCGCGCCGAGCACGGTGTAGCGCGCCTGCATGGCGACGCGGCTGTTGCCCGCCATGCGCATCGAGCGATTGATGGTTTCAAGCGCGGTCGCGGTGAGCGCGCCCATCACCGCCACGAGCATCAGCACGGTGAGCAGCGCCATGCCTTGCTCGCGCACACGCCGCTTCACAGCGGCACCTGCGTGAGGAAAAGCTGCCGCACGACGCCGAAGCGCGCCGTGGTCGCGTCAATGCGGACGGCAAGAGGCAGGATTGTCGGTTGCAGCGGATCCCACGCCGCGCGCCAGTCAGCGGTGGCGACAGCGCCCGGCGTCGGGTCCGGCGCGGCGCGGTAGGCGACATCGACAGCGCTCACACCCTTCGCCAGCACCGCAGGTTCGCCGAATGCCGCGCCGTCCACCATCGGCCGGGCGCGACGCACGATGGCATCGTTTTCCAGCCGGTATTCGACATATTGCAGCGACGCGCGCGGGGCGCCGCCGGGATTTTCCCAGCCGCGCCGCACGAATGCGAACAGACGCCCACTGCCGTCAGCGCCTTCGAACGCCGGTCGCACCTCCCCCGCCTCTCCGCGCGGCATACGCTCGGCGGCCTGCGCGAGATCGGCGCGCAGCGCGGCGCGCAGGCGCTGGAAATCCTGAACCGACGCGGACACGTCCGACAGGCGAAGCTGCGCGTCGGCGGAATTGCCGAGCACGACGACCGCCGCCGCCGCGAGCAGCGAGAACACGAAGAGCGCGACCAGCGTCTCGACAAGGGTGAAGCCGTTCCTCACGGCGCGGCGACGCCCCGGAAGGCCGTGAGATCGCCCGCAGCGCCACCGGGCCCGCGCACGCCAACCGAGATGCGAATGAGGCGCGGATTCTCGGTGCGCGCAACTTGCCGTGTCACGGTCCAGTTCACCCCGGCGTTCACCACCGTGCCGCTGGTTTCCCCGAGCGCGGGCGGCTCAGGCTGCGTGAGCGCATCGACGACAGCGTTCTCGGCGACGATATCGGCGAGGAGCACATCCTCGACGCGGCCGGCCGTCAGCGCGTTCGCGGCGCCGAGGCGGATGAGCGCGAGCACGGCGAGGCCGAGCACAGCCATCGCGACCATGACCTCGATCAGCGTGAAGCCCTGCTCACGCGCCCGCATCGACCCTCACCTCGCCCGATCCGAGCACGCGCACCACGGTGCGGCGATCGTCGTTCATCAGCGTCAGCGACTGTGCCTCGCTCATGCCGACGCTGTCGAAACTCACGCGAAGCTCGCCGTTTTCGGGAAGCGCAGGCGTTGTGCCGCCGCGCCATGCCGCCTCAGCGAGCGGTTCGTCGTCGAGCGGCTTCCACGTCTTGCCCTGCCGCTCGACGAAGCGGTAACCGCGCGCGTTGAGGATCGCAGAGGTCTCACGGTTCGCCAGAATGGCGTGATCGCGCGCCGCGAGAAGGCGGGCAGCAAGCCGCTCGCTCTCACGCGCCAGTGTCGATTCCGATGACGGCAGGTTCACCACCACGACCGCCGTCATCAGGCCGACGATCGCCAGCACCACCATCATCTCGACAAGGGTGAAGCCGCGCTCCGTGCTAATTCTGCCAGTTGCCGAGATCGGCATCGTCCCCTTCCCCGCCCGGCTTGCCGTCGGCGCCGAACGAAAAGATGTCGAAGCGGCCGTGGGTGCCGGGAAACGCGTACTGGTAAGGATTACCCCACGGGTCTGCCGGAAGCCGCTGAAGGTAACCGCCGCTGCGATAACGATCCGGCCGCGCCAGTGTCGCGGGGGGCGAGGTCAGCGCCTGCAAACCGTCCTCGGTGCGCGGGTAGGTCATGTTGTCGATGCGGTACATTTCCATCGCCTGGCCGATGAGCGCGATGTCGGCGCGCGCCTTCTCCACCATCGCGCGGTCCTGGCTCGGCAGCACGTTGATGACGACGAACGTGGTGAGGAGACCGATGATGGCGAGCACGACCATCAGCTCCACGAGCGTGAATCCGTCTTCGCGTTTCTTTTTCTTTTCGGGCGTCTGCACGGGGAACCTCACTTGATGGCAATTGTGTCGAGCTGCAGGATCGGCAGCAGGATGGATAGCACGATTGTCGCGATCACGCCGCCCATGATGACGATGATGAGCGGTTCGAGCAGGCTGAGCGCACTTTTCGTGAAGGCATCGAACTCGCGCTCCATGTAGTCGGCGGCACGGCCGAGCATCTGCGCGAGCTTCCCGCTCGATTCGCCCGACGCGGTCATGTGGACGAGAAGCGGCGGGAAGATGCCGGTGCGGCGCATCGAACCCGACAGGCTGCCGCCCTCACGGATCGATTCGACCATGTCCTCGGTCGCGCCGCGCAGCACGCGGTTGCGGATGGTGCGCGAGGTGACGGCAAGGCCATCAAGCAGCGGCATACCGTTGTCGACCATCGTGGAAAGCGTGCGCGCAAGCCGCGCGGCATGAAGATCGCGAAGCAGGCGGCCGATCAGGGGAATGCCGAGCAGCCGGCGATCGACCTTCAGATGGAAATCCTCGCGCTGCATCATGCGCCCGAAGACAACGACGCCAATGCCGAGGAGCACCAGCACGATGAGGCCATAGCTCGTCAAGAATTCGGAAATGCCGATCACGATGCGGGTGAGCAGCGGCAGTTCCTGCCCCATGTCGTTGAACTGTTCGACGACCTTCGGGATTACATAGGTCATCATGCCGATGACGATGAGGAGCGCGACGAACGCGAGCATCGCCGGATACGCGAGCGCGGTGAGGATCTTGCCGCGCACCTCGGCCTGGCGTTCCTGGAGGTCCGCGAGGCGTTCGAGGATTTCGGTCATGCCGCCCGAGCCTTCGCCCGCCGCGACCATCGCACGGTAGAGCGGCGGAAAACTCGCGGATTCGAGCGCCATCGCGTCGGCGAGACGGCGGCCTTCGACGACACCGCCGTGGACGCGCCAGACCACATCGGCGACCTTTTTCTGTTCCGCCTGCATGGCGATCGAACGGAGCGACTCTTCAAGCGGAGACACCGAAATGAGCGTCGCGAGCTGGCGCGTGAACAGCGTGAGCGCCTTGGTGGAGAGCTTGCGGCGACCCAAACCGGCGCTGAGCGTGGGCGACGAAGCGGCGCGCGCCTCCGTAGCGGTGGCGCCGAGACGGACGGGAAACAGCTTGCGGCGTTCGAGAAGCGCGCGCGCGTCTGCATCGCTCGCGGCGGTCAGCTTACCCGTGCGCTCGCGGCCCGCGGTGTCGAGCGCGAGATACTCAAAGGTCGGCATCGACCGCCGAGTCCCGGCGCATGATCCGCACCGCCTCTTCAACCGTGGTCTTGCCGTCGACGACGAGACGCCGCACCGCCGCCGCGATATTCGGCGCACGGCCGAACGCCTGCCGCGCGATCACGGCTTCGTCGGCGCCCGAGAGGATGAGCTGGCGGATATCCTCGTCGATCCGTACCGCCTCGTAGACGCCGATGCGGCCGCGAAAGCCAGTGTTGGCGCACGAGGGGCAACCGACCGCATGGCGGATGACGACACCCGCATCGAGCCCCAGCGGCGCGGCATCGGCGGCACTCGCCTGCACCGGCTGCGAACAGACGCTGCACAGCCGCCGCACCAGCCGCTGCGCGACGACGAGGCGAAGCGACGAGGCGAGCAGGAACGTCTCGACGCCCAGATCCTTGAGGCGCGTGATCGCACCGACGGCATCATTGGTGTGGACCGTGGAGAGCACGAGGTGGCCGGTGAGCGAGGCCTGCACGGCGATGTCTGCCGTTTCGGAATCGCGGATTTCGCCGACCATCACGACGTCCGGGTCTTGCCGAAGAATGGCGCGGAGGCCGCCCGCGAAGGTCATGCCGACCTTGGTGTTCACCTGCGTCTGCCCGACGCCGTCGATCGCGTATTCGATCGGGTCTTCGACCGTGAGGATGTTGCGCGTGCCGTCGTTCAGCAATCTGAGGCCCGAATAGAGCGTCGTCGTCTTGCCCGATCCGGTGGGACCGGTGACGAGGATGATGCCGTGCGGTTCCTTCAGCGCATCGGAGACGACGCGAAGCAGATCGGCGGGCATGCCGAGGTCTTCGAGGCCGAGTTCGGCCTGTTCCTTGTCGAGGATACGCAGCACCACGCGTTCGCCGTGGCGCGAAGGCAAGGTCGAAACGCGGACATCGAGCGCGCGGCCGCCGAGCGACAGCCCGATGCGCCCGTCCTGCGGCAGGCGGCGCTCGGCGATATCGAGACGCGCCATCACCTTGATGCGGCTGACGACGAGCGGCGCCACTTTCGCCGGCAGGCGCAGCGCCTCGCGCAGCACGCCGTCCACACGCAGGCGGACGATCAGCGTGCTCTCGTAAGGTTCGATGTGGATGTCGGACGCGCCCTGCCGTACCGCTTCGGCAATGACGCCGTTGATAAGGCGGATAACTGGGGCGTCGTCCTGCGTGTCGAGAAGGTCTTCGGCAGCCGGAATATCCTCGGCAAGCGCGCCGAGATCGCCGACTTCGCCGAGCCGGTCCGAGACCTGCTCGGCGCTGAGAGCGTCGGTCGCATAGCCTTCCTGCAGCAGACGTTCGAACTCGCGGCGCGGCACGAAGCGCACGACGATGGGGCGGCCGAGGATGCGACGCACTTCGGTGAGCGCGCGCGGATCGTCGCCTTCGCGCAGGCCGACGCCGATCTCCACGCCCTCATCTTCAAGCACGATCACACCGAAGCGCTTCGCGAAGGCATAGGGGATCTGGATCGGGCGTTCGGAAGGCAGCGGTGCGACGTCGCCGGCCGTCATGATCTTACTCCGAGGGCGGCGGCGCGGGTTGCGGCGCAACCGGCGGGGCAGCGCCCATGTAATCGCGCACCAGCGCGTCGAGCGACGGCTCCTGCTTGGGATAGCGTTCCCGCTGCATTTCACGCGTGTAGTTGAAGCGGCGTGCACTGATCGCCTGCGCATCCTGTCGGCTGCGCACGATCGTTGGGCGTATGAAGATCATCAGGTTGGTCTTCGTGCGGCTGCGCGACCGGCTCGTGAAGAGTTCACCAAGCACAGGGATATCGCCGAGCAGCGGCACCTTCTCGATCGTGCGGCGCTCGTTCTCGTCGATGAGGCCGCCGAGCGCGATGATGTCGCCGTCGTCAACCGTCACGGTCGTCTCGATCTCGCGCTTGTTGATGATGAGGTCCGAGGACCCCGTCGCCACCGGCCCCGCGATCGAGGACACCTCCTGCCGCAGGAACAATTTGATGGCACCGCCGGCGTTGATCTGCGGCTTCACCTGCAACTGAACGCCGACATCCTGCCGCTGCACGGTACGGAAGGCGTTGTCGAAGTTGGGCGACAGCGCCTCGCCGGTCGTCATCGGGACTTCCTGGCCGACGAGAATCTTCGCTTCCTGGTTGTCGAGCGTCATGATCGACGGCGTCGACAGCACGTTGGAGGCGGTGTCGGATTTCACGGCGTTGATCACGGCGCCGAACAGCGCATCATTGCCGATCTCGCCGCCGAAACCGAACAGCGAGCCGGAGACGCCGAGCAGCGACTGGACCGCCGCCTTTTCGAGAGTCTCGGCAGCCGAAGACGTTGTGCGGCCCGTTGTGGTGACGCCGTCGTTGGTCGTGGTCTGTGTTCTATCAAGTTCGCGCGCACCGATGGCCCCTGCAATCGCCAGCAGATTGGGCGCGCTGTTTGAATAATTTGTGACAGCGAACGGCACGCTGTTGCTTCCCGTGCCTGCAAGCAGGAACTGGACGCCGAGTTGCTTCGCCGCATTGTCGGAAACTTCGACGATAATCGCTTCGACGAGCACCTGCTCCTGCCGCACGTCGAGCTTGCGAATCACCTCGTTGAGCGAGCGCTGCACATCGGGCGGCGCGGAGATGACGAGCGCGTTCGCGCCTTCGTAGCGCGCGATGACGGCGCGGCCCGGCCCTGGCGGGGCGCTGCCCGCAGGCGTCGTGGAGACGCTTGCCCCCGCATTCGACATCTGCCCGTCCTCGCCGGACTGCGATGCGCTGTTCACAACCGTGACCTGCACCTGCTGCCCGGCGATCTGCTGGAGCACCGGAAGCAGCGCGCCCGCATCGGCGTTCTGCAGGAAGACGACCTGGATATCCGTGCCCGCCGAGGCGCGCTTGTCGAGATCGGAAACGATCGCCGCCATGCGCCCCACCGCTTCGGGATCGCCGCGCAGGATGACGCTGTTCGAGCTATCGACCGGAATCACGGAAACCGCGCCCGCGCCGTCCGAACCGGCAGCGCGCGACACCGATTCGATCGCCGCCGCGATTTCCCGCGCGCCGGCATTGTCGAGCGTGATGAGGCGCATCGACGTGCGGTCGCGGTCGATATCCTTCAGCACCGAGCGCACGCGGGCGAGATTGTCCGCATAATCCGCGATCACGACGGAACTGCCGCTCTTGCTCGCACTGATCTGACCCTGGGCGCTGACAAGCGGGCGCAGCGCCTCGATCGCGGACTGCGTATCGATCGACTTGAGATCAATGACCTGCGTGACGAAACTGCTGCTACCCCCCCGCGTCGGTTGCTGCGCAGCGTTCGCGGCAGGCGCGATGCGGAAGGCGCCGCCATCGCTGGGGATCGCGATGAAGCCGTTCGCCCGCAGCGTGGAGAGGAAAACTTCGAAATACTGCGTGCGCGAGAGTGGTCGGTCGGCGACGACCGAGACCTTGCCCTGCACGGCGGGGTCGATGATAAACGTGCGCCCCGTGGTGCGTGCAACGTCTTCGATATAGGCGCGGATGTCTGCATCGCGCAGGTTGATCACCTGCTGGGCGGGCGCGGGCACCGCAAAGGCGAGCGCAAGCGCCGCGCCGATCAAGAAGCGGCCCGCCCTCACCGAACGATCTCGAACGTCACAGTCTGCACCTCGGCCCCACGCCTGATTTCCAGCACCGCGACGTCGTTGTCGCCGATGAGGTTCGTGATGTTCCCGGGCGACGTCTCTGAATCGATTCGGACGCCATTCACCGAAAGCAGCACATCGCCAGCCTGTAAGCCGATTTCGTTAAACAATCCGCCACTTCCCAGCGGTTTTAGCGCAAGGCCTTCGACCTCGCCGCCGTTGCGGACAAGCGTGCCGGTGATCTCGCGTGAGACGCGGTCGAGCGGAACCTGCGCCGCGGGCGCATCCGCCACCGGCGCAGGCGCCGGCGAAACAGCGCGCGCGGGCACGGACTGATCGAGGAAAAGCTGCTCGAGCGACCCGCCACGGCTGACCGTAACGCTGTCGAACGCGACGCTGTGGAGCGTGACGCCGGGCATAACCTCCTCGCCGACGAGGAAGCTGCGCTGCGTGCCATCGACGCCGATAATCGCCGAACCCCGGCCGCTGACGTTATCAACGCGCGTACCGTAAAGATCGATGGCAAGGTCGGAGACGACGGTCGGCCCGCCACCGTCAAGCATCTGGAAAAACGGATCGAATCGGCCGAGCACGACCGCATCGGACCGTGCGGCGAGTGTGGGCGGGGGCGGCGCGCCCACAGGCCCGATCGGTACCAATAGCGCCCACACAAGCCGCGCTGCGGCGAAGGCAAGCACCAGCGCCAGCAGAACCTGCGCTGCCGCCACGAGGCTGCGCGCGTTCACACGCTGCAGCCATTGCCTGTCAGTGAACCCCATTCCGTCCGGCCCGCCTTCACGAAATCGCCCCGCTAGGGAGTTAGCATGTCAGTTTGATGACGGCGAGCACCATCGCGTGTCATATCGGGACATTCTCAGGAGGGGTATAGCAACGCCAGCGGAACAATGGGAACACGCGCCGCCGCCGCCCAGACACCGATGGCCGCAATTGCAAGGCAGGCACCGAGCGGAACCCGCGTCGCCGCGCCCACCTCCGCGCCGCGCAGCTTCCCCAGCGCAATGAGCGCGAACCCTACGAGCGAGGCGACGATCACCACGAACGGCAACGCCTGCCAGCCCACCCAGAGCCCGATGCCGCCGAGCAGCAAGGGATCGCCGCCGCCCATTCCCTCGCGTCCGCGCAGCGCGCGATAGCCAAGTCGAACGGCTTCAAGGCCAAGGAACCCCGCCCCGCCGCCGATGAGCGAGGCCGCAACGTCCCCGCGCGTGATGAACAGCGCCGCGATGCCCGACAGCGCGAGGAGGACGGTCAGCCGCTGCGGTAGCCAGTAGTGCCGAAGGTCGAGCGCCGCGAGCAGCAGCAACAGCCACCCGAACACCGCCCACACGAGATCGGCAGGCACCCGTGCCAGCAACACGGCGAGCAGCCCGACAAGCCCCGCGAGCAGCTCCATGATCCATGTAAACGCAGGAATCGCTACGCCACACCCACGGCAGCGGCCGCGCAGCGCGAGCACGGAAAGCAGCGGCACAAGCTCCAGCGGCCCGAGCGTGCGTCCGCACGCATCACACGCTGAACGCCCGCCCACGACCTGACGCCCGTCCGGCAGGCGCGCAGCGACAAGCGCAAGAAAGCTGCCGATGATCGCACCGGCAACAAATCCGCAGGCCAGAAGCCATCCGGCGTTCCCGCTGACGGTCAAGACGGCGCTGCCCCTTCCCTTGTCGCAAATCTGTCATGCACCCGGCCTAACCGGCTTTCCCGTGGCTATCACAATCGGCAACAGGCTCAACCCCGGGACGGTCCGGCTGGCGCTGCTTTTCGCGGCCGGCGCCGGCGCTGTGGCAATCTTCGCGCTCTGGCCCGAAACCGCGCCGCCTCCGCCGGCCCCGCCACCCATGCCCGCTGTCGTGCAAGCGCCGCCGCCATCCGCGTCGTCGCCCGCACCGACGCTGACCCCCGCGGACGTCGCGGAGGTCCGCGTGTATGGAACGCTGGGGAACGCCGCGATCGTGTCGGTCGGAAAAGACGCGCAGCAGCGCGTGTCGATCGGCCGCCAGCTCTTGCCCGGCATCACGCTGGAAAGCACAGCGCCCGGCCACATCATCGTCGCGCGCGGCGACACGCGATTGAAAGTGCCTCTGCTCACCTTCGACGGAAACGCCCCCGCAGCCACGCTCGTGACGGCGGACACGAAGATCAAGGCCGGCCCCGCCGCGAAAGCCCCCACGCTGTCGCGCGCGGCGTTCGGCGGCGACAACCGCCGCCGCCAGACGCTGGCCTTCCAGCTCGGCCTCGTTCGCGAACAGCAAGGCGAGGTGACTCTCGGCTTCCGCGTGCGCAAGGCCTCAACCATGCCGTTCTTCGCGCGGGCGGGGCTCCGTGACGGCGATATCGTCTCCACGATCAACGGTGGCGGCCTCCATGACGAGGAAAAGGTCATGGAGCTCGCCGACGAACTTGCGCAGTCGAAACGTGTCGTGATCGGCTACATCCGGGACGGCCGGACGCAGGAAGCCGTGGTCGATTTCACCGACTGACTGAATTGTGACGAATTTGTTTCTATTTCACGAAAGTATCGTGAAAGCATTTCATTGAATTGTCACAATACTCGTTCGCAAAACATTGCGAAATTCGTAATATTTCCATCATGAATCGCCCCTAGGCGTCCGGCTCGGGACGGCAGTCATCGCTTCGGATTCGCAATGACCGCCTTGTTTGCCACGAACACCAAAGGGGTGCCTCAATGTCACATCTCCGCAGTTTCCTGATGCTTGGTTCCGCGCTCGCACTTGTTGCGTGCGGCGCAGACGACGTTGCATCCCCGGGCGAGGGCGTCATCGTGACGCCGACCCCCACCCCCACCCCGACGCCAACCCCCACGCCGACGCCGACACCCACCCCGACACCGACGCCGACACCCACGGACTGCCCGACGGGCACAGCCAACGTCGGCACGATCGAAGGGATGCGGAACTGCCAGGTTTCAGGCACGATCACCGGCAACCTCGTGCTGCGTAAGCTCGACGGCGTCATCTACTCGCTGAACGGCCGCGTCGATATCGGCCGCGACATTGGCGGCGACGGCAACGCAGCAGGCGGCGCGCAGGGCATCCTCACGATCGAACCGGGCGTCACCGTCTTCGGCTCGACGCAGGCGGATGCGCTCGTCATCAACCGCGGCTCGCAGATCTTCGCGGAAGGCGAAGAAGATGCACCGATCGTGTTCACCAGCCGTTCGAACATCGAAGGCAATGTCGGCGAAAACAGCATCGGCCAGTGGGGCGGCATCGTCGTGCTCGGCCGCGCGCCGATCAGCGATTGCTCTGACGCGGGTGCGGTCGGCGGCGCCGTGGACTGCCAGGGCCGCGTCGAAGGTGTCAGCAACGCGTTCTACGGCGGCGCCTCCGCCAACGACAGCAGCGGCCGGATGCGCTACCTTCAGGTTCGCTATCCCGGCTTCGAGCTTTCGACCGGCAACGAGCTGAACGGCATCACCATGGGCGGCGTCGGTCGCGGCACGGTGTTCGAATATATTCAGGTTCACAACAGCTCCGACGACGGCATCGAATGGTTCGGCGGCACGGTGAACGGCAAGTATATCGTGCTCACCGGCAACGATGACGACTCGATCGACACCGATCTCGGTTACACCGGCGTCAACCAGTTCGTGATCGTCGTGCACCGCGCTGCGGGCGGTGACCACATCTGGGAGGCCGACTCGAGCGGCAACGAAGACGCGACGCCGCGTCAGGACACGCACTTTGCCAACGTCACGGCGGTCGCCAACGGCGGCACGTCGATCCTGCTGCGCGGCGGCGGCGACTATCAGCTGAGCAACTGGGTCCTCACCGGCCCGACCGGATCGCTGTGCCTCGACATCGACGGCAACGCGACCATCCAGGCCGCGAACCCGGCGATCGAAGAGAACGGCCCGCCGATCTTCAAGTCGGTGTTCCTCGCCTGCGAAGCGCCCTATGTCGATGACACGAGCGTCACCGCCGCCCAGATCCAGGCGATCTTCGAAGCGGCCGGCACCAACAACACGCCAGCCGGCACCTCGACGCTCACGGGCACCTTCATCAACGGCGCCAACGAAACGGCCGCCACGGCGGTTTCGAACCTCAGCACGATCAACAGCTACTTCGCGGATGTGAACTACATCGGCGCCGTGCGCGATGCGGCTGACACGTGGTGGCAGGGCTGGACCTGCGGTCTGCCCAGCCAGTCGGCCTGCACCGCCAACCCGGCGAACTGATCGACGTGGACCATCCGGGGCGGCGGCGCTGCCAAGCGCGCGCCGCCCCTTTGCAATTCAGGAAATCCGGAAAGCCCGCCATGAAAAGACTCTCGTCCACTGGACTCCTGCTGCTTTCAAGCGCGCTCGTTCCCGCCGTCGCATCGGCCCAGAACGCGGCACCCGAGCCAGAGCAACAGCGCGAGGAATCGATCGACGTCTCCGCACCCGGCGTTTCGTCAAGCGATGAGGTGATCGTCGTTCAAGGGCGCTACATCCCCGAACCGATCCGTGCGACATCGGAGGTTCTCAGCGTTCTGTCCGCCGCGGAAATCGCGCGCTCGGGCGAAGGCGATATTGCAGGCGCGCTGCAGCGTGTCACCGGACTGAGCTTGGTAGGCGGCCGCTTCGTGTATGTGCGCGGTCTCGGCGAACGCTATTCGCTCGCGCTCCTCAACGGCTTGCCCCTTCCCTCCCCCGAGCCGCTGCGCCGCGTGATCCCACTCGACATTTTCCCGACCGATGTGATCGCAAGCTCGATCGTGCAGAAAAGCTATTCGGTGAACTACCCCGGCGAGTTCGGCGGCGGTGTCATCAACCTGACGACGGCAGCGATCCCGGAAGAAAGCTTCCTGAAGGTCGGCGGCAGCATCAGCGGCGACAGCGAAACGACGTTCGAACGCGGCTACACCTATTTCGGCAGCGACACCGACTGGACCGGCTTCGACGACGGCGCGCGCACATTGCCGCGCGGCCTGCGCAGCGCGCTCGGCAGCGGTAAACTTCTCGTCGTCGGGCAGGACTTCGATCTCGACGCGATGAAGGGCCTCACCGCCGGCCTCGCGAACGCTTCGACAACGCTCATCCAGCGCAACGACGATATTCCGCTGAACGGCTCCGTCGATTTCAGCGGCGGTCTCAGCTTCGATGTCGGCAGCGATCGCTTCGGCATCATCGCGGCGTTCGGCTGGGACAACAGCTGGGAAACGCGCGGCGGGCTTCAGCAGACCACTGCCGGTCTCGCATCGGACGGAAACGGCAATCAGGTCATCAATCCGGATGCGAATTTCCGGTTCCTTTCGACCGAAAACCGCATTGTCGTCCACGGGCTGCTCGGCTTCGGCTATGAGTTCGGCGAACACAAGCTACGCTGGACCAACCTCTATATCCGCGACACCTCCAAGGAGGCGCGCATCCAGGACGGCGTCGACGAGATCAACGTCGGTTCGGATCGCCTGAACAAGAGCTTCACAAACTGGTTCGAGCGCCAGCTCATCGACACGCAGTTCGTGGGCGAATTCAAGTTCAACGATGTGGCACTCGACGTGCGCGGCACCTACGCGAATACGCAGCGCGAGGCGCCTTACGAACGCTCCTTCAGCTATCGCTACAGCGATGTCGCGGGCGATTTCGTGAACGATCTGCGCTCCGCGGGCCAGAGCGCGAACGTCTCGTTCAGCTCACTGAACGAGGATGTCTGGGCCGGCTCAGCCAATATCAGCTGGAAGCTGCCGACCGTGCGCGACATCACGCTGACGGCGGGCTACGCCTATTCGGACACGACCCGCACATCGACGCGCCGCGATTTCGCGTTCCGTCCGCAGGATGCCCTGTCGCTGGCCGTCGCACAGGAGCGGCCGGACTATCTGCTGTCCGATTACAACATCTACACCTACGGCATCGTGCTCACCGATCTTTCGGCAGCTGCCGGTGTGGCGAAATATGATGCCGGTCTCGAAATCCACGGCGGATACCTGCAGGCCGAAGTGGAACTGATGGACTATCTCCGCGCCTCGATCGGCGTGCGCTACGAGGATGCCAAGCAGTTCGTGGACGCAATCGATCTGTTCGGGCTCGGCGGCAACGTCGGGCAGCTTTCGACCTCCCTTGCCAACGACTATTTCCTCCCTGCTGCGACGCTGACGTGGAACTTCGCGGAGGATATGCAGCTCCGCCTCGCCGCATCGAAAACGATCGCGCGCCCGCAGTTCCGCGAACTCGCGCCGCAGCAGTATTTCGATACGGAATCGGATCGCACGTTCATCGGCAACAACTATCTGACGGATAGCGAACTGCTAAACTTCGAAGCGCGTTACGAATGGTACCTGGGCCGCAACGAGCGGGTTTCGCTCGCGGGCTTCTACAAGAAGATCGACAAGCCCATCGAAGCGATCGCCTCGCAGCAGGGACAGACGTTCTTCACGACCTTCGCCAATGCGCCCGAAGCGCAGCTCTACGGCGCCGAACTCGAAGTGCAGAAGTATTTCGCGCTTGCGGACTGGGTGCCCGGCAAGTTCTTCGAAACCCGCGACCTGATGATCGCGACGAACTACACCTACACGCAGTCCAAGATAAAGGTGGGCGCGAACGACACGACGGTCCCCAGCGATACGTTCGGCCAGCCAATCCCGGCATCGAACGTGTTCCGCAATGGCGCCAAGCTCACCGGCCAGTCGGATCACATCGTGAACGTGCAGATCGGTTTCGAAGACAGCGAAAGCCTTTCGCAGCAGACGCTGATGCTGACCTACGCCAGCAACCGCCTCTCAAACCGCTTCTCTTCGGGCGGGGTGCCGATCGACTTCATCGAAGAGCCCGGCCTGCGTCTCGATTTCGTGGCGCGCCAGGGCTTCACGGTCGCGGGCCGCGAGCTCGAGGTGAAGTTCGAGGCGCGCAACCTGACGGGCGAGAATTACGAGGAGTTCCAGCAGTATAACGGCACGCGTGTCGATCGGAACACCTACGACATCGGCCGCTCCTTCTCGCTGGGTCTCAGCGCGAAGTTCTAAAACTCCGGGTCAAACGAAAGGGCCTCGCCGCGTGCGGGGCCCTTTTTTTATCCCCACGGCCGTTCGCGGAACCACTTGGTGATGACGTATTTCACGCCGCTGCGCACCTTCATCGCAGCGTGCAGTGTCGCGGGATTGGGCGAGCCGTCGGCGCGGCGGTTGTTCCACGCGAGCAGCTTGCCGGTTTCCGGTTGCACGATCTTGTCGATCACCTTGAAGCGCGTCGCGCCGCCCGCAGCCGGCTCGTTGAGGTAGATCATCGCCGTCCAGCTGCGCTGCCCGGAAACCGCGCAGTAGCGTGGGTAATCGGGGCCATCGGGCTCGAAATAGTCGGTGTGCTGCTTGAATTCCTGCCCCACGGCATAGCGCTGGCCCTGAACAGGTTCGCCGAACGCTGGATCGATCCCCATGTACGCGCAGATGCGTTCATTGAGTGCGGCAACGACCGGATCGCTCCCATCAAGGTCGCAGGTCTCGCTGGTGCGATAGGCCGTGTAGCCCTGATCGTCCGCCAGACCCGAAGGCCGACGCTTCGCATCGATCCGCGCGACGATCTCTGCGCATTCCTCCGGCGTCAGAAAGCGCTTGCGAATATACAGGTCGAGCTTCGGGCTCGGGACCTTCTGCGCGCCCTCCAGCATCGGCTCAGCTCCGCCAGTACGCCTCGACATCGCCCTTCAGCGTGATGGTGAGCGGCTTGCCCCGCCGATCCACCTTCTTGCCGAGCGCTGCGCGGATCCAGCCTTCGCTGACGCTGTATTCCTCCACATCGGTGCGCTCGCGCCCCTTGAAGCGGATGCCGACGCCGCGTTCCATCGCGGCTTCGCTGAAAAAGGGGCTGTCCGGGTCCGCGCTCAGGCGGTCGGGCGGGCTGTCGGTTTCGGTCATGATCTGGTCCTGCGGTTTCTTTCGCCCGCTTGTTAGCCTCTTTGGCGCGAAAGAAAAGAGCCGCCCGGCACTTGTCCGGGCGGCCCGTTCCGCCGGTCGCGATGGGGTTCAATGCGAACCGGCGACGCGGCCTTTAGTAACAGTAGCGGCGCTTGCCGCCCTTGTCGTCGATCTCGTGGCCGATGAGCGCACCGAGACCAGCGCCGATCACGGTGCCGACGGTCTTGTCGCCGCGGCGTGCAACCTCGTTGCCGAGCACACCGCCGAGAACGCCGCCAATCAACGTGCCTTCGATGTTGCTGTCCTTGCGGCAGCGGTCATAGCTCGAATAATAGCGGCCGTTCTGGCCATACCAGCCGCCGCGATAATCACTGGAGCCGCGGTAATAGACGGGGCGATAATTGTCGTAATAGCGGCGACCGTCATAGAAGCGGCCATCGCGATACCCGTCGCGATATGCGTAGCGGCGGTCGCGGCGGTCATCCCAGCGGTCGTGCTTGCGACCGTCGTGGTAGCCCTTGCGGTACGCCTTGCGCTCGTCGTGGCGGTCCTTCTGCCAATGCTTGCCGCCGCGATCCCAACGGTCGTTGTCGGCCATCGCCGGCGCCGCCGTCAGCATGGTCATCGCCGCAGCGGCCATCAGAATCTTGTTCAACATATCGTCTCTCCACTCTCTGCTCGCGGTCATCGGCGGAAGGGGAACTGGGACCGCCGATGACCACGAGGGAGAGACTGCGACTCGGCCCTTGAACGGGTTGTGAATGCGGTTGTCAGAGTTTGTTTAGGTGCGACGAACGGCTCACCGCAGGTGATGCTGCGGTGAGCCGCAGCGGCTCAGCGCTTGGGAGGACGCGCCGAGCCGGTTTCCAGAGCCGCGCTTTGCGTGGCAGCGCTGACGGGTGCGACTGCCGCATAAGTGCTTTCGCGGCAGCGGCGCACGTCGCGCTTGCCGACGAGGTCGGCGCTCGATGCCGTGCCGCAGGCGCTGCGCACCGCGATCCCAATGCGGTGATCGAGCGTGCGACGCCCTTCGTGGGTGGAAAGATCAAGATCACCGTAAGGCACGGCGCGCGTTACGGATTCGGCGGGTTCGGCGGCTGCGGGCAGCGCCCACAGGGCACCGGCGAGCGCGGAGAGCGCAAGCAGGGTTTTCATGTTTTCAGCTCCATGCGGTGGGAGAGGGTTCGCGGCGCCGCAGTGCCTGAATAGCGCGTTTGCGCCCACTCTCCGAACAACGATATTGCCAGCATGTTCTGCAAATGTGCAGAATGCATCCATGTTCGACTGGAACGACCTGCGTCACTTCCTCGCCGTCGCGCGCACGGGCAGCACGCTCGCGGCAGGGAACGCACTGCGCGTGAGCCAGACGACGGTGGCGCGGCGCATTGCAGCGCTGGAGGCGGCGCTCGGCGTTATCCTCTTCGAACGGCGGCAAAGCGGCTATGCGCTCACCCCGGCGGGCGAGGCCCTGCTTACCCATGCGGAGGCGGTGGATACGGCCACCGCCAACTTCGCGGACGCCGCCAACCATCACATCCGGCAGGCCAGCGGCATGGTGCGCCTCACCGCGCAGGAAATCCTCACGGTCACCGTGCTTGCGCCGGTGCTGCGCGACCTCCGCCGCGCCTATCCCACCATCACGATTGAGCTCGACACGACGGACACCGTCCGCGACCTCGCTGCAGGCGAAGCGGATGTCGCGCTGCGTTCGGCCCGGCGCATTCTCGGCGGAGGGCTCGTCTGCCGCCGCCTCGGCGACGAACCGTGGACGGCCTATTGCAGCCGCAGCTATGCGGCGTCGAACGGCGTTCCGCGCACCGTCGAAGCCCTGCGTGGGCACCCCCTGATCGTCGGCGGCGGCGGGCGGATATGGGAAATCTACAAGAGCTTTCTCGAACAGAACGACCTCGAATCCGCCGTCGCCATCCACCACGCCTCGGTCACGGGCATTCTCGCGGCAGTGAAATCAGGATCGGGCGTCGCCATCCTTCCCGGTTTCGTGGCGGACGCGGACCCGGACCTGATCTGCTGCATTCCCGTGCCCGGCGGCGTCGAACGTGGCGTCTGGCTGGTGACGCACGAAAGCGTCCGGCATGTGCCCCACGTCAGGGCGGTCATGGATTTTCTCGGCGATGCGCTCTCGCGGCTGGCGCGGCGGCAGGCGGGATAGAACTGACGGAATAGGCTGTGTGTCCCTCGACTTCGCTCGGGATAAACAGGTTTTATACCTTGTAAAAACGGTCATCATCCCGAGCGAAGTCGAGGGACGCACCATCCGAATTCCAGATGCCGCCGCCTTATCTCCCTTGCTTTTCTGGGGCGATTATATCGTTTGCAAATTCAGGCGTGGGCCGGCGATTTAGGATAGATTTGAGAAGACGGCTTTAGGACTGGGCCTCAATAAGAGCGGTCGTTTAGGTTCCGCTCGTACATGGCTCGCTCAGCGTCCTCTCGTAGCGAAGAGAAACTCCATCGCGGGTCAGCATCGTGAACCTCAATAAGTCTCCCTCATCGAAGACTCCATATCTACGGCCGTTAATGTCTTTAAAGAAGTTAAGGTACCAACCCACCCCCGGTCGGACGATGGTATACGAGTAGCGTTCACCCTTAGGTTTCGTGGACAAAGGGTATCCATAGCTTGATTGAGGCGAGAGCGACAAA
>NZ_CAXBBQ010000014.1:0-46169 GCF_963974575.1 uncultured Sphingosinicella sp.
AGACAGCCTTGAATCAACCTCCGAGTCTCCAGTCAAGCTTTGTCCACGAAACCTAGTTTAGGTCGCGGAAGGACTTCCCTTCGGCCGCGAGTTTGCTGAGAAGCGCGGCAGGCTTGAAGGCCGCGCCGTGGACTTTCTCGTATTTTTCGAGGCCGTCGAGCAGGGCTTTGAGACCCACGGTATCGCCGTAGAACATCGGGCCGCCGCGATAGACCGGGAAGCCGTAGCCGTAGATCCACGCGACATCGATGTCGGACGGACGCTGCGCAATGCCTTCTTCCAGAATCTTCGCGCCTTCGTTGATCATCGGATAGAGGCAGCGTTCGAGGATTTCCGCATCCGAAATCTCTCGGCGCTCAATGCCGAGTTCAGCAGACTTGGCGAGAATGATGTCTTCGGCGACCTTCGAGGGCGTGCGGTTGCGCTTCTCGTCGTAGTCGTAGAAGCCGCTGCCCGTCTTCTGTCCGCGCTTGCCCGCCTCGCAGAGCCGGTCGCGCACGGTTTCGCCTTTGGAGGTCGCAGCATTCCAGCCGATGTCGAGCCCGGCGAGATCGGCCATCTGGAACGGTCCCATCGGGAAGCCGAAGTCGTAGAGGACGCGGTCGACATCCCACGGCATGGCGCCTTCCAGGATCAGCGCCTGCGCCTGGTCCTGACGGGCGCGGAGCATACGGTTGCCGATGAAGCCGAAGCACACGCCCGCGACGACCGCCACCTTGCCGATCGTCTTCGCGAGGCCCATCGCCGTGGCGAGCACGTCGGGCGCGGTCTTCGCGCCGCGCACGACCTCCAGCAGCTTCATCACGTTCGCAGGCGAGAAGAAGTGAAGGCCGACGACATCCTGCGGGCGTGAGGTCGCGGAGGCGATCTCATCGACGTCGAGGTAGGAGGTGTTGCTGGCAAGGATCGCGCCGGGCTTCGCGATGCGGTCGAGCTTCGCGAAAATCTCTTTCTTGATGGCCATGTCCTCGAACACCGCCTCGATGATGAGGTCGCAGTCTTTCAGCGCTTCGAGATCGAGCACGGGGGTAAGGCGGCCCATGTTGGCCTCGACCGCTTCGGGCTTCAGTGCGCCTTTGGCGGCGCTTGCGGCGTAGTTCTTGCGCATGATGCCAACGCCGCGATCGAGCGCTTCCGGGCTGGTTTCCACGATCGTCACCGGGATGCCCGCCGACAGGAAGTTCATGGAAATGCCGCCGCCCATCGTGCCCGCGCCGATCACGCCGACCGACTTTATTGGGCGCGGCGTGGTGCCTTCGGGCAGATCCTTGATGCGCGCAGCCTGACGCTCGGCGAAGAAGATGTGGCGCTGTGCGGCGGACTGGGTGCCCGTCATCAGCCCCATGAACAGTTCGCGTTCGCGCTTCATGCCCTCTTCGAAGGGCAGGGTGACGGCGGCCTCGATACACTTGATGTTCGCCTCCGGCGCGTCGAAGCCCCGGAACTTGCGGGCATTCGCGGCGCGGAATTCGGCGAAGAGCGCAGGATCGGCAGTGACGCTGCGGTCACGGATCTTCTTGAGCGGACGATTTTCGGCGACCACCTTCTGCGCAAAGGCGATGGCGCCGCCGCGAAGGTCGGCTTCATCGACCAGTTCATCGACAAGACCCGAATCGAGCGCGGCCTTCGCGCCGATCGGATTCCCCGACGTGACCATCTTGAGCGCGGCCTCGGCGCCGACGACACGCGGCAGGCGCTGGGTGCCGCCTGCACCCGGCAGGAGACCGAGCTTCACTTCGGGAAGGCCGAGCTTCGCGGACGGCACGGCCACGCGATAGTGCGCGCCGAGCGCGGTTTCGAGGCCGCCGCCGAGCGCGGTGCCGTGGATCGCGGCGATCACGGGCTTCGTCGCGCTCTCGATGACGTCGATCATCTGGTGCAGGCTGGTGCCGCGCGGCGGCTTGCCGAACTCGGTGATGTCGGCGCCCGCGATGAACGTGCGGCCCGCGCAGATGAGCACGATCGCCTTCACCTCGGGATCGGCGACCGCCGACGTCACGCCTTCCGCGATGCCGTCGCGGACCGGCGCCGAGAGCGCATTCACAGGCGGCGAATTCACCGTGATTACGGCGATTTCCCCGTCGCGGGAGAGGTCGACAACGTCGTTGATGGCAGTCATAGCGGCATTTCTCCATCCGATGGCCCGAATCGGCGATCACGCATAGTGGCACCTGTGCGGAGAGTCACCCGCCTAGAGGAACAGGAAGCGTGCACGGAACTTCGCGAGAAAATGCGTCGAAATCGCCGCTGGGCATGGTCGTCCTTCTGGGCGGCCTGACGGCGTTCGGTGCGCTCTCGATCGATATGTACCTACCCGCGCTTCCCGTGATCGCGGCCGATTTCGGGGCGTCCGACGGTGTTGTCGAACGCTCGCTGGCGACCTTCCTTGCGGGCCTTGCGCTCGGCCAACTGTTCTACGGGCCGCTTTCGGACCGGATCGGGCGGCGGCCGCCGCTGATCGCGGGCATCGCCATCTACGTGCTGGCATCCGTGCTGTGTGCGTTTGCGGCGTCGCCCAACATGCTTGCCGCGCTTCGCTTCGGTCAGGGGCTGGGGGCCTGCGCCGGGATGGTGATCTCGCGTGCCATCGTCCGCGACGTGTTCGATCATCAGGAATCGGCGCGGGTATTCTCGATGATCATGCTCGTGTTCGGGCTGGCGCCGGTGCTTGCACCGCTGCTCGGCAGCTACCTGATGGTGGTGACGAATTGGCGGGCGATTTTCATCTTCATGATGCTGTTCGGGCTCATGATGCTCTACGCCATCGTGTTTCGCCTCGGCGAGACGCGCTCCGACGCGACTGAAGCGACAGCACGAGGCGAGCATCCGATCGCCGCGCTGGCGCTGCTGGCGACCAACCGCAAGCTGCTCGGTTACCTGCTCGCGAGCGCCTGCAACAGCGCGTGCCTGTTTACCTATATTTCGGCGTCACCGGCGCTCATCATGGGCACCTATGGCATTTCGCCCACCGGCTTCGGCTGGCTCTTCGGGGTCAACGCGCTTGGCCTTATCGTTGCGAGCCAGCTGAACCGCGTCGCCCTTGCACGCTTCCGGGCCGACAGCGTCCTTGCGGTTGCGAGTATCGTTGCCGCGCTGTTCGGGTTCGCACTTCTCGCGCTTTCGCTACTCAATGTCGGCGGGCTTGCGGCGGTCATGGTGATGCTGTTCGGCATCCTTTCCAGCTTCGGTTTCATCATGGGCAACGCGAGCGCGGGCGCGCTTAGTGTCGACCCGGCCCGGTCGGGCTCGGTCAGTGCGCTGATGGGGGCCACCGGTTTCACCGTGGGCGGCCTCGCGATGACGATTACCAGCCTGTTCGCGGACGGGACCGCGATTCCCATGGCCGCAGTCATGTGCCTGTCGCTCGTGATCGCTGCAGTGGCCTTTTTCGGGCTGACGCGCGAGGGCAGCCCTTCGCGTGGATGACCGTTTTCATAGCTGACGCGGCCGTGATGTAACGTCACAAATGGCCTCCAGACCAGATGGAGGTGCGATATGGGCAAGCTCGCAGGCAAGACGGCGATCATCACGGGCGCGGCGAGCGGCATCGGCCGCGCGAGCGCGATCCTCTTTGCAGAGGAAGGCGCGCGCGTCTTCATCGCCGACCGCAGCGAAGCGGTTCATGACGTCGCAGCCGGGATCGGAGACGCTGCCACAGCCTTCACCGGAGATGTCGGTGACAAGAGCTTCGTCGACGGCCTCGTGGCGGCGGCGACGGCGGACGGTCCGCTCGACATCGCCTTTGCCAATGCGGGCATTTCGGGCGGTATGCACCGCCTTCTCGACCTTGAGGTCAGCGAGTGGGAGCAGGTGCTGCGCGTGAACCTGATCGGCGTGTTCCTGCTCGTACAGGCCGCCGCGCGGGAGATGGTGAAGGCGGGGAAGGGGGCAATCCTCTGCACGGCCTCGGTCGCGGGTATCCGCTCGGGCGCGGGCGGATCGCCTTACAGCGCCTCGAAGGCCGGCGTGATCAACTTCGTGCAGACGAGCGCCTACCAGCTTTCGGGTACAGGCATCCGCATCAACGCGATCTGCCCCGGCGTCATCGAAACCGGGATGACGCAGCCGATGTTCGACATGGCGCGCGAGCGCGGCACCGAAGGCAAGATCGGCCAACTGAACCCGCTGAAGCGCGCCGCGCAGCCGATCGAGGTCGCGCGGCTGGCGGCGTTCCTTGTCTCGGACGATGCGTCCTACGTGAACGGGCAGGCGGTCGCGGTCGACGGCGGGTTATCCGCCTCGCATCCGGTCGTGCCCGGCAAGATCTGGTAGCGCTCAGGCGTCGTCGACGGGAATGCCCGGCTGGTTCTTCGAGGTGCGGATGGTGAGCGACGTTTTCACGTGCTCGACATTGGGCGCCGAGGTGAGGTGCGCGGTGAGGAAGCGCTGGAACTCCTGAAGGTCGTGCGCCACGATTTTCAGGATGAAATCGATCTCGCCGTTCAGCATGTGACATTCGCGAACCGGCGGGAGCTGGGCGACATGCTCCTCGAAGGCACGGAGGTCGTTCTCGGCCTGGCTCTTCAGGCTGACCATCGCGAAAACCATGATGCTGTAGCCGAGCGCCTCTGGATTGAGGTCCGCATGGTAGCCACGGATGATCCCGGCGGTTTCGAGCGCGCGGACGCGGCGAAGCGTCGGCGGAGCAGTAAGCCCGGCGCGCGCGGCGAGATCGACGTTGGTGAGCCGGCCCTCATCCTGAAGGCTTTTCAAAACGATCCGGTCAGTTTCGTCGATAATATGTCGATTCGACGGCATTCGCCGCAACCTTTCAATGATTTGTTGCAAATGGTTATAATATAATTGCGGAGAAGCGCAATTCGAACACGTCGTAAAGGCGGATTTAACCGGAACACTTCAAAACTCGCGCGAAACGGGACACATTACGTTCCCGAAAGGACCCCGCGACTCCGCGATGCGCCACGACGATACAATAAGAACGGCCGTTGCGCTGGCGGAGAGGGATTCTCCCGACGCCCGTGCGGCTGCCTTTCGTCAGCTCATCGACCTGTCGCTCCAGCGCCGGGACTGCGCGGATGCGCGGCTGCGGCGGCGTGCGCTGCGTGCGCTGTCGCGGTTGAGCCGGGACGTGCCCGAATCTCTGAGGAACGCGATGATCGACAAGGCGGCGCGCGCGGGCGCGCGGAGCCTGCATCTGCGCCTGTTCAGGGGGCATGTTTCGCACCACTACGACCGGATGCTGCAGGTCGCGCACCTCGACGAGCCTGAATGGTGGCGCCTGGCAAGGCGTGCGCCCAAACACCTTCATGCCGGGATGCTTTCGCGCCGCGATCTGCCGGGGCCGGTGCGTGAGCTGCTCTCGGGGCGCCCGGGCGCTGCTGCCGGAGGCGGGGCTGAACGGCTGTTCGTCCCCGATGCCGCGATTGCCGCGACGCCTGCCGCCGTGGTCGACAAGGCCCGCTTCGCGCCCGCGATGCAGCCCGCAGTGCTCGATGAACCGGCCGCCCCGGCGCTCGAATCGGGGCGTAGCCAGATCAAGGAATTGCTCGACCGAATTTCGGCGTTCCGTTCGCGCGGTCACGAGCCTGAACAGGGCGAGGCTGCGGAAGACACCGCTGAACCGCGCGAAAGCCCGGTCGAGGAACTGGAACGCCGCTGGACATGGCGCTGCGACGAGCAGGGCATTCTCATCGAAAGCCCCGCAACCCCGCCGCAGCTTGTCGGCCACTGGCTTGTCGAGTTCGATACGCCGGACGGGAGCGGGCAGGTGCGCCGCGCGGCGGAGCGCCGCGTGCCCTTCCGCGATGTGATCGTTACCTGCCAGCCGGAGCTTGGGCTTCCGGGGCGCTGGCGTATGTCCGGCCTACCGCAGTTCGACCGCAAGACCGGGCGCTTCACGGGTTATTGGGGAAGCGCGATCGCGCTTGATCCGCCGGAACGTATTGCCGCCGCGGCGTCGCAGGCGGCGGGCCTCTTCGGCACCGGCGCGTCGAGCGAGGCGTTCGCGACGATGGCGCACGAGGTGCGCACGCCGCTCAACGCCATCATCGGCTTCGCGCAGCTGATCGAAGGTGAAATCCTCGGCGAAGCGGGGGTCGAATACCGATCGCAGGCGGGCAATATCCTGAAGCAGGCCGAAAAGCTGCTGAGCGCGTTCGATGACCTCTCGGATGCCGCGCGCATCGAGCAGGGGCGTTATCGACCCGGACTCGGCACGTTCGACGCGGGCGCGAAGGCCCGCGAGGTGGTTGCGCGCTACGAAGGGCTCGCCGGGGATCGCGGCGTGGCGCTGGTGCCTTTCGTGGCCGACAATATCCCCGCCGTCGCCTCCGACTCGTCTGTCTTCGAGCGCGCGTTGGCGCGGCTGCTCACCGCAGCGGTGGCCTCTGCGGCGACCGACGAATCGGTGCTGGTGATCGTGCAGGCCGAAGGCAGCGCACTGCGCGTCGCGGTGACCCGGCCGCGTGCCACGCTCGGCAAGAGCGAGGACGAGCTGTTCGATCCTGCGGGCATCCCCGGCGGCGAGGACGCAGCGCCGGTTCTGGGCATCGGCTTCGGGCTCAAGCTTGTCGGCAGCCTTGCCGCGACAGTGGGCGGCACGTTCCGGCTCGCGCCGTACGTTTTCGAGCTTTCCATCCCGCTCGGGCAGCCGCCGCAGCGTCAGGAGGACGACGCAAGCGAGGCCTCGTAATTCGCGCATCCAGAGATTACATCTCCTGTCCGACTTTCGGCTAGCAGGGATGAGGTGTGATGGGTGAAACGAAGCAGGTTCGCGTTGCGGTGATCGGTTCGGGTCCGGCCGGATATACGGCCGGCGTTTATGCGGCGCGCGCGGCGCTCAATCCCGTCATCATCCGGGGCCTGCAGCCGGGCGGACAGCTTACCATCACCACCGATGTCGAGAACTGGCCGGGCGAATCGGTGATCATGGGCCCCGACCTCATGGAGAAAATGGCGGCGCAGGCGAAGCATGTGGGCGCGGAGATCGTCGATGATATCGTTACCGACGTGGATTTTTCGCGCCGGCCGTTCCGCCTGACGCTCGATTCGGGGACCATCTATCTTGCCGACACGGTCGTGATCGCGACCGGCGCACAGGCGCGCTGGCTCGGGCTTGAGAGCGAGGGGCGCTTTCGCGGCTTCGGCGTTTCGGCCTGCGCGACCTGCGATGGCTTCTTCTATCGCGGCAAGACCGTCGCGGTGGTCGGCGGCGGCAACACCGCCGTGGAAGAAGCGCTGTTCCTCACCAACTTCGCGCAGAAGGTCTATCTCATCCACCGTCGCGACGAACTGCGCGCGGACAAGACGAACCAGGCCCGCCTGCTCGCCAATCCGAAGGTCGAGGCGGTGTGGAACGCAGAGGTTGCCGAGGTGATCGGCGCCAGCGATCCGCTGGGCGTTACCGGGATCAAGCTGCGCGGCACGAACGGCGCGGCCGACCGTGCGCTCGATGTCGACGGCCTGTTCATCGCGATCGGCCACGATCCGGCGACGGCGCTGTTCAAGGGCAAGCTGAACATGGACGGGGAGGGCTATATCCTCACTGCGCCCGACAGCACGGCGACCTCCGTGCCCGGCGTGTTCGCGGCGGGCGACGTGAAGGACAAGGTGTTCCGCCAAGCCGTGACCGCGGCCGGCATGGGCTGCATGGCAGCGCTCGAGGCCGAGCGCTTCCTCGCGCACCACGAAGCCGGGCTCGCGGAAGCGGCCGAGTAGCCGTGCTCGACTGGGAAAAGCTCAGGCTTTTTCATACGGTATCGGAAGCGGGCAGCTTTACCGAGGCCTCGCGCCGGCTGGGCATGAGCCAGCCGGCGCTCTCGCGGCAGATCGCTTCGCTGGAAGACATGCTGGGCGCCAAGCTGTTCCACCGCCATGCGCGCGGCCTTGCGATGACGCACGAGGGCGAGCAGCTTGCGGCAACCACAACCGAGATGTTCGAGCGCGTCGAGCGGACGCGGCAAGCGATCGAGCTGTCGAAAGACCGGCCGACCGGCGAGATCAGGCTGACGACCACTATGTCGTTCGGCTCGACCTGGCTGCCGACCATGCTTCCCGAATTTCTGGAGCGTTACCCGGACATCCAGATCAACATGGTGCTGGCGGACGACGATCTCGACCTTCAGAAGCGCGAGGCGGACGTCGCTATCCGCTTTCATCCCTCCACACAGAACGATCTCGTGCAGCGGCAGCTTGCCGCGATCCGCTACCGCCTGTGCGGTTCACCCGACTATTTCGCACGCTACGGGGTGCCGCAAACGATCGCGGATCTTGATCACCACCGTATCATCGCCTTCGGCGAAACCGCGCCTTCGACGATTCGTGGCGTCAACTGGATACAGGACGTGGGCCATCAAGGTCCGCCGCGCCGTCCGGCGCTTATGGTCAACAGCGTTTTCGGTATCCTGCAGGCCGTGGAAGCCGGTGTGGGCATCGCAGCATTGCCGAGCTATCTGATCCGTGCGTCCGGGCGTGTGAAGGTGATTTTGCCGGACGTGCAGGGGCCAGTGTTCCGCACGTACTTCGTCTACGTCCCCGAGCTTAGAAATGCCATACGAATCAAGATTTTGAGGGATTTTCTCATTGAGAAAATGACCCCGGCGACACTCGACGTCGACGAGAGTTATGCGTTGGGTGCATAGCTGCATTGTGATTTGCGGCAGTGCACAATAGGGCCGTCTTTCCGTACACCAATTTCATCGCAGCAACACACCGCTGCAACGGAAATCGAAGGCCCGCTCCCCTCCCTCCCCGCGGGCCTCGGTAGACGGGTCCCCGGCTTCACCTCCCTCCCTCCCAAGAAGCCGGGGGCCTAACCCGTTCCGAAGCCTCCCTTTTTTGCAGCTTTACTTGCCGGAAACGTCCGAACGCTTATTGTCGCGACATGCTGGCCCCCTCGGACAATCAATACATCTCGTTCGGCCCGGAATTCGGCCAGCGCGTGCTCGTTTTTGTCGACACCGAAGAGGAGTTCGACTGGACGCAGCCCAAGAGTCGCGATTCGACGTCGGTGAAAACGGTGAAGTCGCTGCCCAAGGTGCACAGCCTGATGCGCGGCTTCGATATCAAGCCCGCCTACATGGTCGATTATCCGGTGGCGACGACGCCCGAGAGTGTCGAGGTGTTGCGCGCGCTTTCCGAAAATGACGGCGCCACGATCGGCACGCAGCTGCATCCCTGGGTGAACCCGCCGTTCCTTGAACGCGTCGGCGGCCCCAACAGCTTTCCCGGCAACCTGCCGCGCGAGGTGGAGCGCGCCAAGATCAAGGCGCTGACCGAGGCCATCGACGAGAATTTCGGCGCGGCGCCGATCGTCTACAGGGCAGGACGCTATGGCGTCGGGCCGAACACGGAGGCGCTGCTCGACGAACTCGGCTACCGGATGGATGTGTCGGTTCGGCCTTATTTCGATTACAGCGACGAAGGCGGCCCCAGTTTCCGCAACATCCGACCGCAGCTCTATTGGACAGGGCCGGAACGGCGACTTCTCGAACTGCCGCTGACCTCCACCTTCACGGGCGGATTGCGCGTGTTCGGTGAGCGGGCTTTCGAGATTGCCACGCGCGTGCCGCGACTGAACGGTCTCCTTTCGCGCACCTCGCTGCTCGGCCGCGTGGCGCTGACGCCCGAAGGCATACCGCTTGATGAGGCGATCCAGGCGATCGAACTGCTCGTCGAGGCGGGAACGCAGATCTTCTCCATCTCCTTCCACTCCCCGTCCGTGGAACCGGGCCACACACCCTACGTGCGCGACGCGCGCGACCTTGCCGATTTCTATGCCTGGTGGGACGGCGTGCTGACGACGCTGACGCGCGCGGGGGTGAAGCCCGCCAGCGTTGAGGAGGTCGTCGCGGCGGCCCATGCCCAGCGCGACGGGAAGCCCGCTACTCTTGCGGAGCAGGCCGCGAGCGTCTAAGCGCTGCGGTCGTCCGGCGCGGGGGGAAAGCGGGGCGACGGGCCTGTAGCTCAATGGTTAGAGCTGGCCGCTCATAACGGCTAGGTTGGGGGTTCGAGTCCCTCCGGGCCCACCACGCATCGCCCCATCAGCCGCCCACGACGATTGAACGGGCCACTGTTTTGCGTAAGTATGACAGTATGAGAATGGCGACTCCGCAATGATCTTCCGCCGCCCACGCGTCGAGTCGCTCGATCCCGATGAATACCGCGCATGGTCCGCCGAGTTTGGCGGAGAGAACGTTCCCCCTCCCGAGGAGGCGGCCAAGCCGCGCCGACGCTGGCTGCGCTGGCTCCCCAAAATCGCGGCAGGCTTGCTGCTCGTGTTCTTCGGCATCGTTGCGTGGTTGGCGATCACGGCGCCGCTCGGCAAGGCGCTCGAACCGCTGGAAACGCCTGCGCTGGTCCTCACCGCCGCCGACGGTACGCCGATCGCGCGCCGGGGCAGCTTCAAGGCGGAGCCGGTCGATGTGACGAAACTGCCCGAGCACGTCGGGGAGGCCTTCGTCGCGATCGAGGACCGGCGTTTCTATGACCACATCGGCATCGACATTCGCGGCATTCTGCGCGCCGCGCAGGCGAACGCGGCGGCGGGCCGCGTCGTTCAGGGCGGTTCCACGATCACGCAGCAGCTCGCCAAGACAAGCTTCCTCAGCCTTGATCGAAGCCTGACGCGCAAGGCGCAGGAGGTGATCATCGCCTTCTGGCTGGAAGCCTGGCTGACAAAGGACGAGATCCTCTCGCGCTACCTTTCAAGTGTCTATTTCGGCGACGGTGCCTATGGCCTGCGCGCAGCGTCGGAGCAGTATTTCAGCAAGGAGCCCGAGCAGATGACGATCGGCGAGGCGGCGATGCTCGCGGGTCTCGTCAAGGCGCCGTCCCGGCTAGCGCCGACCAACGATTACGACGCGGCGCGCGAACGCGGAAAGCTTGTCATCGCCGCGATGAAGGAACAGGGCCTCATCACCGACGCGGAATGGCGCGGTGCGCGGCGCGCGGCGCTGCGTCCCGGCCGGAAGGGCCTGCCGACGGGGAGCTACTTCGCAGACTGGGCGTGGGCGGAGGCCGCGAACAGCACGCCTGACGTGTTCGGCGAGGTGAAGGTCGCAACGACGCTCGACAGCCGCCTCCAGAAGCTTGCCGAGCGCGTTGTGAAGCGCAACCTCGATCGCGCGGGCTGGCACGATGTCGGCGAGGCGGCGATCGTTGCCATGCACCCGGATGGCCGCGTCGTCGCCATGGTGGGCGGCAGGGACTACCAGAAGAGCGAATTCAACCGCGCGGTGCAGGCGAAGCGGCAGCCGGGCTCAGCGTTCAAGCTGTTCGTCTATCTCGCCGCGCTGCGCAGCGGCATGAGCGTCGACAGCGAGATCGAGGACGAGCCCGTCACCATCGGCGACTGGAGTCCCAAGAATAACGACGGCAAGTATCGCGGCCCGATCACGCTGAAGCGGGCCTTCGCGCTCTCCTCCAACGTCGCGGCGGCTCGGCTGGCGAACGAGGTGGGGGCAGGGGCGATCCGCAAGGCTGCGCGCGATCTCGGCATCAAGGACGAGATCAGCGACGACCTCACCATCGCGCTCGGCACCTCGACGATGTCGCTCCTCGATCTGACCTCGGCGTATGCGTCGGTCGCGGGCGGCACGCCGCCGGTTGTGCCCTACGCGGTTTCGGCTCCGCCGCGCGATGAAGGTGTGGTGTCACGCTTGCGTGCGCTTGGAGGGGACAGCCTCCCCGAGCGCGCGGCGCTGCGCGAGATGATGCGCGCGACGATCGACTACGGAACGGGCACGCGCGCGAAGCTGCCGATCGCAGCTTTCGGCAAGACCGGCACGACGCAGGATTCGCGCGACGCGATCTTCGTGGGCTTCGCGGGCGATCTCGTCGTCGGCGTCTGGGTCGGCAACGACGACAATTCGCCGATGAACGGCGTGCTCGGCTCCACGATGCCCGCGGTGATGTGGCACGAGTTCATGATGGAGGCGCTGCCGGAAATCCGCCAGATCTCCGAGCGCCAGGCCGAGGAGCGACGCGCGCGCGAAGAGGCGGACGCCGCTGCGCAGGTCGATCTCTCGGTCCTGCTCGGGCCGGATGCGGAGGCGGTGCTGCGCGGCGAGCGGATTGATGTCGCGCGGGCGGCGGCGCTGCTCGGTCAGCTGGGCAATGTCATCGCCAACACGCCCGAGGACGCGGAAGGCATTCGCGAAGCCGCGCGTGCGCTTTCGGACCGGATCAACAAGGCGGTTACGGAAGAATCTGAACCGCCGCCGACGCCCTAATTCCAACGGTTGCGCGCGTCGTCGTCTTCGGTCTTGGCTTCGACCCAGCGGCTTTCGCCGCCGGTTTCTTCCTTCTTCCAGAATGGCGCGCCCGTCTTCAGATAGTCCATGATGAACGCGCAGGCGTCGAAGGCGTCACCGCGGTGCGCGGCGGCGATGGCGACGAGCACGATGGGGTCGCCCGGTAGCAGGCGGCCGTGCCGGTGAATGACCATGCCGCCGAGCAGCCGCCAGCGCGCTGCGGCCTGCGCGGCGATCGCTTCGAGCGCCTTTGTGGTCATTGCCGGATAATGCTCCAGCGTCATCGCCTCGATCTCGCCGCCGCGCACGAGGCCGACGAAGCTGGCGATGGCGCCGATATCGGTGCGGCCTTCCGAAAGCGCGCGCGTTTCCGCCGCCAGATCGAATGCTTCGGTCTGGACGCGGACGGTGATCATCCGCCGGTCACGGGTGGGAAGATGGCAAGCTCCGCGCCCTCGCGAAGCGCCGCGTCCGCGTCGACGAAATCCTGATCGAGCGCGAAGCGCAGGCGGTGCGGTTCGGCGAACGCGGATGCATAGCCGTCCCCGAGCGCGGATAGCGCCGTGAGCGCTTCGCCGACCGTGTGCGCCGCAAGGTCACGCGTCTCGCCGTCAAGGCCGATGCGTTCGCGCACCCATGCGAAATAGACGAGATTGAGCCTCACGGGTTCAGGCCATGTGCTTGAGGCCGACCCTCAGATAGTCGTACCCTGTAATGAGCGTGAGGATCGCAGCCGCCCACAGCGAAACAATGCCGACCTCGTAGGCGGGCAGCCAAGTGAATCTGATCTCTGCGGCGCCCGCAAGGATGAGTGCGCCGATCGATATCATCTGAAACGCGGTCTTCCACTTGGCGAGCTGGCTGACCGGGATGGAGACCTGAATCCCGGCCAGATACTCGCGCAGGCCGGAAACCGTAATCTCGCGGATCAGGATGATGATTGCGGCAATCACCGTCCAGCCACGGACGATATCGTTCTCCACGAGCATGATGATCGCACCCGCCACCATGATCTTGTCCGCGATCGGATCGAGAAACACGCCGAGCTTCGAAACCGTCCCCTGCGCGCGGGCGAGATAACCGTCCAGATAATCAGTCGCTCCGGCGATGCAGAAAACAACGAAGGCGACAAGATAGCCGAACCAGTTTGCGTTCCACATCAGGGCGACCAGAAGCGGCACCGCAAGGATGCGTGAGAGCGTGAGCAGATTGGGGAGGCTGGACAGCATGGGCGGACGTTAGGCTATCGTATGCGCCTGCTCAACATGGCTTTGGGAATCGAAGTGAACGTCAGTGAAGCGATTGCAACCCGCCGCTCGGTACGCGGCTTCCTCGACCGGCCTGTCGATCCCGCATTGCTGCGCGAGATCATCGAAAAGGCGGCGCGTGCGCCGTCGGGCGGCAACCTGCAGCCGTGGCACATCTACGCTGTCGGCGGCGACGAACTGACACGGCTGAAGGAGATCATGGCGGCGCGCATCGTCGAAGCACCGCGCGGCGAGGAGATGGAGTACGACATCTACCCGAAGGCGCTCGGGGAGCCCTACGCCTCGCGCCGCTTTCAGGTCGGCGAGGACATGTACGGCCACATCGGCATTCCGCGCGAGGACCGGGACGCGCGGCGGCGCTGGTTCGCCCGCAATTTCATGTTCTTTGGCGCGCCGGTTGCGCTGTTCTGCTATGTCAGTCGCACGATGGGACCGCCGCAGTGGTCCGATCTCGGCATGTATCTTGAAAACGTGATGCTGCTGCTGCGCGAGGCGGGCCTCGATTCCTGCCCGCAGGAATGCTGGGCGATGTATCCCAAAACGATCGGCACGTTCCTCGGCGTGCCCGACGCATGGATGCTGTTCACCGGCATGGCGATCGGCTGGAAAGACCCCGACGATCCCGCCAACAAGCTCCACGCGAAGCGCGTCCCGCTCGCCGAATTCGCGGAGTTTCGCGGCATATGAAGCGCCTCGGCATTATTTCGGTGCTGCTGCTCATCGCAGCCTGTGCGACGCGGCCCCCGACCTACAATCGCAGCTGGGCGATCTTCGATGCCGATGCGTCCGAAGGCAATGCGGCGAAGCTCGTTTACGGTGCCCCGAACAGCGACGACATCGATCTGTTCGCGGTTTGCGACCGGGACGCGAAGGTTTTCGAACTTGCGTTCTTCACGGCCGATTCGCGTATGTCCGTTGCCGAAGGGACGCGCACTCAGCTTCTGGTTGGTCCGCCGGACAAGGTCACGCCGCTCATGGCGTCGGTCCAGTATCATCCTTCTGGTGAAATGATGGTCGTCGCACGCGTCGGCCTGCCGCCGACGTTCGTGCGCGACTGGGCCGGCAAGCGCGTGACGCTGGCCGGGCAGGGGACGGCGATGACGCTGCTGGCCCGGCCCGACAAGCGGCTGATCGAGGATTTCCTGAAGCGCTGCGGGGCTTGAGCCTCGACGCGGCTCAGCTGTCGACGACAGGTTCGAAGCCGCCGAAGATCATGCGGGCGCCGTCGAATGGCATGGTTTCGGGCGCCATCTTTATGCGCGGGTCTTCCATCGTCGCCTTCATGCCGCTGTCACGCGCGGCTTTCGACGGCCATTCGATCCACGAAAAGACCACGGTCTCGCCGTCCTTCGCATGCGCCGCCCGGCGATAGTCGGTGACTTTGCCGTTCGGCACGTCGTCGCCCCAGCACTCGACGAAACGCGTCGCGCCGTGATCGAGAAACACGGCGGATGCCTCGCGCGCCATCTGGAAATAGGCATCCTTGTTACCGTCCGGCACCGGCAGCACGAAGCCATCGACATAGCCCGTGTCGCCGCCAGCGCCGACTTCGACATGCGGGCGGAAACCCGCGAAGATCATGCGCATGCCGTCGAACGGCATCTCGCCCATCGCCTCCATTCGCTCGTCCGCCATCATGCGTTCTTTCGCGGCATCGCGGGCGGCCTTGTCGGGATATTCTAGCCACGAGAACACGACGGTTTCATCGGACTTTGCCTGCACCGCACCTGCAAAGTCGTTGATCTTGCCCGCCGGAACATCATCGCCCCAGCATTCCACGACACGGGTGGCGCCGAATTCCCTGAACATCGGCGCGGCCGCCGCGGCGTGATCGCGGAAGACGTCCTTGTTGGCGGTGGGAACGGGGATGACGAATCCTTCAACATAGGTCATGGTTTTCCCCTTTCTCTCAGGCTGCCGCCGCGTCGGCGAACACCGCCAGATGATCGGCCATCGCCTTCCGGTGGGCTGGGCGGGCCTCACCCCGTTCGACATAGGCAGCGACACGGGGATGGCGATCAAGGACATTGGTCCCGCGAAGCCCGCCGAGCACGGATACCATCATCAGGTCCCCCGCAGTGAACATGTCGCCATCGAGCCATGTCTTGTCGCCCAGCGCCCCGGCAAGGTCGGCGAGGCCGCTCTCGAGCGTTTCCAGCACGACGGGGCGCCGATCCTTCGCCCACGCCCGATCCGCCTCGAACACGTCGTTGATGACGAGCGCCATGACACGCGGTTCGATCGTGTTGAGTGCAGCGATCAGCCACTGAATCATTTTGGCCCGCCCGGCCGGGTCGGCGGGAATGAGTTTTCCCGCGCGCTCGGCAATGTGCAAAACCATCGCGCCGGATTCGAATATCTCGACGGTTTCGTCCTTGTACGTCGGCACCTGTCCGAAAGGTTGATAGGCGCGGTGCGGCGGCGTCTTCGCGAATTCGATAGCGATGTAGTTGACGTCATAGGGTTGCCCGACCTCTTCAAACGCCCAGCGCGGACGCAGATCGCGGACGAAGCCGCGCGCGAATTCAGGAACCCATCCGAATGTGGTGATGACGGGATGCTGCGTCACATGATGTCTCCCTCTATGGTTGTTGGCACAGGCTGGCACATGAGTTATAAAAAGCAACTATGAAATTACAAAAAATAACTAAAAAAGCGATGGGCGGACCGCGCTGGTACGACGATGCGTGCGGCGCCGCGCTGGCTCTTGAGCTGGTCGGGGAACGCTGGGCGTTGCTGGTGATCCGGGAATTGATGTTCGGGCCGCGCCGTTTCGGCCAGATTCGCGCGCATCTGCCGGGCGTGAGCGCGAACGTGCTGACGCAGCGGCTGGAAGGGTTGGAAGCGCACGGTGTGTTGCGACGGACGACGCTGCCGCCGCCTGCCTCCGTGCCGGTTTATGAATTGACGCCGTGGGGCTACGAGGCCGAGCCGATCCTGCAGACGACGGGCCGCTGGGCGGCGCGCTCGCCCGCGCATGATCCCTCCAGGCCGCTGTCGCCCGCATCGACGATGCTTTCGCTGCGCACGATGCTAGACACGAAGCGCGCAGCCGCGATGCGCGCGCGAATCGCATTCCGGTTCCCGGACGATGCGTTCGTTGCCGACCTGTCGGACGGCGAGCTTTCCATTCGCCGCGGCGAAACCGAGCAAGCCGACGTCACCTTTTCAGGCGGAACGACTGCGCTCGTCCGTGTCTTCTACGGCAAGAGGCCCATCGCTGAAGAGGATTTGACGGTTGCAGGCGATCCGAAAATCGCAGGCCGGTTCATCGATCTCTTCGCGTTGCCATCGAAGGTGAATGTCGATCGACCCTAGCGCACGAGGTCGATCACCACCGCGACGATTGCGCCCACCAGCGCTGCGAGGCTGGCGAGGCCGGAGATGAGGAAACCCGCGCCGCGCTTTTCAGCGTCCTTGATGTAGCCGATCACGTAAGCGATTCGGCCGACCACCCAGGCCGCCGAATAAATGCCGCCCCAGAGGTCGTCGAACACGGTCGCCACGATCCAGACGAGCGGCAGGAATAGAACGAGTTGTTCCATTGTGTTCTGGTGGGCGCGGAAGGCGCGCTCGAACTCTGGATGGCCGGTGACGGCGGGTGCCTTCACGCCGAACTTGCCGCGCGCCTGCCCAACCGGGATCGACGCCCATACGTAAACGGCCAGCGCGGCGAGCGTGCCGAGCAGCGTCAGCGGATACGTCATCATTGGTTTTGCCCCTCCTTGAAGGCGATCAGGCGGGTTTGCCCGTCACCACGATCTTGCGTGCCTGTTCGGCAAATTTCTTGGCCGAATCTTCGTCGTCATCGCGGATCCGCGCGCGCATGTCCTCGGGCACGGAAATGCCCTTTTGCACGCCCGGGCGCGCCATGATCGCCTCAAGCCAGCGCTGGAGGTTCGGCAGGCCATCGATGGAAATGCCGGACCACTTGTGCGTGCGCACCCAGCACCAGTTGGCCATGTCGGCGATCGAATAGTCGCCCGCGAGATATTCGGTGCGCGAAAGCTGGCGCTCCAGCACTTCGAACAGGCGGCGGCCTTCGCTTTGATAACGGTCGATCGCGGGCTGAATCTTTTCCGGGAAGTAGCGGTAGAAGACGTTTGCCTGCCCCATCATCGGGCCGATGCCGCCCATCTGGAACATCAGCCATTGTTCGACACGGCTCTGCGACTTCGCGTCCGTCCCGTAGAATTTGCCGGAAAGCCGGGCGAGATAGAGCATGATCGCACCCGATTCGAAGATCGGGAAATCATCGTGGACGAGCGCGGGGATGCGGCCGTTCGGGTTGATCTCCAGGAACCAGTCCTGCTTCTGCGCCCCGCCGGTGAGGTCGATCTTTTCGAATTCGTAGTCGAAGCCCATTTCCTCAAGCGCGACCGAGGCCTTGTAGCCGTTCGGCGTCGCGGCTGTGTAGAGCTTCATCATGCGGAATGCCTCCCCAAAAGGCCCGATTCGAGTCGCGCTCGACGTTAGCGCTTATCCGCGCGGATGGAAGTGGTCGTAGATCACCTCGGCCATTGCCTTCGAGATGCCGGGCGCGGCCATCAGCGATTCGAGCGCGGCCGAGCGGACAGCCTTCGCGGTGCCGAAGTGCATCAGAAGCGCGCGCTTCCGGGTCGGTCCGATACCGGGCACGTCATCGAGCGGATTGGCGGAGATCGCCTTGCTGCGCTTGGCGCGGTGCGCGCCGATGGCGAAGCGGTGCGCCTCGTCGCGCAGGCGCTGGAGGTAGAACAGCACGGGCGAATTGAGGGGCAGGGTGAGTTCGCGGCCGTCCATCAGGTGGAAGACCTCGCGGCCGGCGTTCCTGTCCGGCCCCTTGGCGACACCGACGAGCGTCACGTCGTCGATGCCCTGCTCCGCGAGAATGTCCATCGCGGCCGACAGTTGCCCCTTGCCGCCGTCGATGAGGACGAGGTCGGGCCAGTCGCTGCCCTTGCGATCGGGGTCTTCCTTGCCGAGCCGCGCGAAGCGGCGGCCGAGGACGTGGCGCATCATGCCGAAATCGTCGCCGGGCGTGATCGATGCGTCCTTGATGTTGAACTTGCGGTAGCTGTTCTTGAGGAAGCCCTCCGGCCCCGCCACGATCATGCCGCCGCCCGCGTTGGTGCCCTGAATGTGGCTGTTGTCGTAAACCTCGATGCGGCGCGGCGGCTCGGGTAGCTCGAAAATGTCGGCAAGCTCGGCGAGCAGCCTGGTTTGCGTGGCGCCCTCGGCGAGGTTGCGGTCGAGCGCCTCGACCGCGTTGCGCGCCGCCTGATCGACAAGGCGCTTCAGTGCGCCGCGCTGCGGCTGACGGATTGCGATCTTGCGTGTGCTGCGGCTGGAAAGTGCCTCGGCGATCAACTCGTGCTCGGCGGGCAGGCGGTCGACGAGGATTTCCGGCGGCAGCGGCATATCCTCGTAAAACTGCACGATGAAGCTCGCCATCACCTCTTCCGGGGTGCTGCCCGCGGTGTTCTTCGGGAAGAACGCGCGGTGACCCCAGTTCTGGCCCCCACGGATGAAGAACGCCTGGATCGAGAACTGCCCGGCTTTTTCGGCGAGCGCGATGACATCGACGTCTTTCACGCCCTCGGCCGTGCCCGTCTGGCCCTGGATGTAGGTGAGCGCGCGCAGGCGGTCGCGGTAGACGGCGGCGAGTTCGTAATCCTGCTTCTCGGCCGCGGCCTGCATCGATTCGCCGAGCTTGCGCTGCACCGACTGACTCTTGCCGGCGAGGAAGTCTTTCGCATCTGCGACGAGTTCAGCGTAGCCCGCTGCGTCGATGCGATCGACGCAGGGCGCCGAGCAGCGGCGAATTTGATGAAGCAGGCAGGGCCGCGTGCGATTCGCCATGAAACTGTCCGAGCAGCTTCGCAGCAGGAACACCTTTTGAAGCGCGTTCAGCGTGCGGTTCACCGCGCCCGCACTGGCGAACGGGCCGAAATAGACACCCTTTCCCTTCCGCGCACCCCGATGCTTGGAAATGCGGGCGAACGCATGGTCCTCGTTGAGGAAGATGAAGGGGAAGCTCTTGTCGTCGCGGAGCAGCACGTTGAACGCCGGCCGGAAACGCTTGATGAGCTGCGCTTCGAGCAGCAGCGCCTCCGCCTCGCTCGCGGTGGTGACGATCGTCATCGCACGCGTCAGCGAAACCATGCGCTGCAGGCGCTTCGGCAGCCGCGCGACCTGCGTGTAGCTGGTCACGCGGTTCTTCAGGCTGCGCGCCTTGCCGACGTAGAGCACGTCCCCGCTCGAATCGAGCATCCGGTAAACGCCTGGCCGCACCGGCAGCGTCTTCAGCACATTGCGGATCGCCGCCACGCCCGCATCGAGATCGGGCGTGTCGCGACCGCGCACGGCGTAGGTCGCCTGCTCCTCGGAAAAGCGATCAATCTGCGGGGGTTCAGCCATCACCTTCAGATGTAGGCGAGGGAGGCGGTCCTCTCAACTGTCACGGAAATGACTTGTCCCCGGAGCCTGTGGATAAGTCTCTGGAGATGTCGCGCTCACCGGCGCTGGCACTGACCTGCTCGGACTGCCGAAAAAAAGGGCAGCGGCTTGCCCCTTGGTACGCCGACGGGTAAGCGCTCGCCGATGACACCGGAGTTCGGCAATCCCGCGAGCGTACTCGTCACCGGCGGCGCGAAACGCATCGGCGGCGCGCTGTCGCGTGCGCTCGCGGCGGGCGGCTGGCACGTTCACGTCCACTGCAACGAATCGGTGGCCGCCGCGGAGGCGCTCGTCGCCGAAATCAGGTCGTCCGGCGGCAGTGCCTCGCTCGTGCGTGCGGACCTTGCCGACGCGGAGGCGTGCCGCACGCTGTTCGATCGACTGGAGCCCGGAAAACCGCCGGTTTCCTTGCTGATCAACAATGCCTCGCTCTTCCGTTACGACACGCAGACGGACTTCAGTGCAGCGCAGTGGGACGAGCAGATCGACGTGAATCTGCGCGCGCCGGCGCTGCTCACGCAACAGTTCGCGGCACAGTGCGCGGGGCGGAACGGCCTCGTCATAAATCTGCTCGATGCGAAGATTGCTGCCCCGAATCCCGATTTCTACAGCTACACGGTGAGCAAGCTCGGGCTTGCCGGGCTCACCGAACTGCAGGCGAGGGCGCTTGCGCCCAATATCCGCGTGAACGGTATCGCGCCCTCGGTAACGCTGGTCAGCGGCCCGCAGACGCGGGAAAATTTCGATCGCGCGCATGTGTATAACCCGCTGCGGCGCGGTGTGCTGGTGGAGCATGTTGTCATGACAATGCAATATTTGATCGCCCTTCCGACGATCACAGGGCAGGTGATCGTGCTCGATGCGGGGCAGCGTATGCTCGGTATGCCGCGCGACGTCGCCTTCATGGTGGGAGAGGGCGCATGAGCCCCGCACCGCGCGGCCTCGTTCCCGAAGCGCTGGCGCCCAAGGCGCGACGGATTCGGCTGCACGGCTATGAACTGCTCGTCGATATCGGCTTCCACAGCTTCGAGGTCGGCGCGCCGCAGCGACTACGCGTCGATGTCGACCTCTGGGTGGACGAGGCGTCGTTCCCCACCGACGATCAGGTGAAAAGCGCCTGGAACTACGATTTCCTACGCGAAACCGTGAAGACGCTGGCCGCCGCACGCCGTTTCAACCTGCAGGAAACCTTCTGCCGCGCGGTCTACGACATCATCGCGGCAAGGAAGGGCGTACTGGCGCTGCGCGTCGCAACCGCGAAGCCTGATATCTATCCCGACTGCGAATTCGTGGGCGTCGAGCTGTCGTCGCTGCCGATGGCCTACTCCGAATAGGCCCGGTCGCACGGACCGAGCGAATCGAGCACGAAACGATAGTCCACCTTCGCGGCGGCGGCGGTTTCCGAATCAAGCGTCGATGTGCTCGCGACGGGCAGGCTGCGCGGCAGGCCGCAGGCGAGCTGATACCAGAGTAGGCTGCCGTCCTTCACGCCGGCGGCGGCATCGTCGATGATATCGCCTGTGGCCACGCTGAACATTTTCGGCTGGCCGGGGCGTGACAGTACGACCAGCGACATCGGCTCGCCCGCCTTCGTCTGGATGAAGATCTGGCTTTCGGATTCGCCGGGAAGGCTGCCGGGCACGTGGAAAGCCTGTCCGAGCCCTGAAATCTCCATGTCGCGGATATCCGGGGAGGCGACGGCCTCGGCCGCGACGGCGCGCACATAGGCATCGCGCTCGGCGGTCCAGTCCACCTGCGCCCAGGGGCGGACGAGCTGGTACTGCGCTTCGCGGTTTCCCGGCGCGAGAAACAGCAGAACGGGAAGCCCCTTGAGTTTCGGCGTCCTGCCACGCGGATCAGCACCGATATCGACGAGGTACTCGATATTTTTCGACACGAATCCCGGGGCGATCAGCACGTTGCTGATTTCTGCGCTGATCAGGAAACGGCGAAAGCCGGGCGCCAGGCCGGGAGATAGTTTTTCGCTGAGCCTTGAGGCCTTCGTCACCGTCGCGCGGACGATAATCGGCGCCTCGGTCGTCAATGCCACGAGGTCCGCGCGTCCCGGGTTTGCTGAAGCGCTGGTAAGCGGAATCAGTCCCCCGCAGAGAAGAAGCACAAAAAAAGCCCATAGGCGCATCAGGCTGTCCCTTTTGCTATGAAATCGAACAAAATCCATATTTGCTGGCAGCTTAACGCATTTGAGCCATGTTTGACATGACCGTGGCATGAATTGGGCAAGCGACCAATCCCGCCACAACCCTGCCACAAAGCAGTTGCGGGTGCAGGGCGCCCAAGCTAGTAGGTCGCTCAGGGACGGTTTGAGCCGGTTTTCAACCGCTTCATGAGCGTTGCAAAAAGGGATAAGATTGCGGTCTAAGCCGCAACTGGTTTTTGATCGATTCCTATGGGATCGATGGTTAAGGGTCAGCTAAGAGGGAGTAACCCGCGTCCATGGCATATGCAGATCAAGGCGTAAGCTCGAAGCGCATGGTCTCCTTGGCGCTCGTTGCGCTACTCCACGCCTTTCTCGGCTACGCATTCATAAGCGGCCTTGCGCTGCGTGTGGTCAAGGTCGTGACGGGTCCGATGGAGACGTTCGAGGTCGAGGAGCCAACGGTCGACGAGGAGCCGCCGCCTCCACCACCGGAACTCGAAGAGATTCCGCCTTATGTTCCACCGCCCGAAGTGATCGTTGAGACGGCTGCACCGCCGCCTCCCGCGATCACCATCCAGACGGAGGCCCCGCGACCTGAGCCGGTTCGCGTTGCGCCGCCGGCGCCTCCCGCGCCGCCGCCTGCCGGTCCGACCACGCGTGCAGAGCCGAGGGGGCGTCTCGGCGCCACCATCACGGCTGACGACTATCCGCAAGCCTCGATCCGTGCTGAGGAAGAGGGCTCGGTGGTTGCGCGCTACACCATCGACACGGATGGAAAAGTCGTGAAGGGCAGCTGCTCGATTCAGACATCGAGCGGTTCCAGTCGTCTCGACACACAGACCTGCAGCCTGATCGAGCGGCGTTTCCGGTTCAAGCCGGCGCAGCAGAACGGCCAGCCGGTTCAGGAAACGCGCAGCCAGGCGTTCCGCTGGCAGATTCCGAAATAAGCAGGATGTCGCCGTGGACCGGGCAAGACCGGTCTGCGGCTTTTCCGTTTTCAAACCAACATTCTCTATTCAGTCTAGGGGACTATACATGAAGAACTTTGTTTCGCGCGCCGGCCTCACGGCGAGTGTTGCGCTCGGCACGCTGATGATTTCGGCTCCGGCGTTCGCGGCGGAAGAGATCGCGACCGAAAACCCGTATGGCCTCCGCGCCGCTCTCGAGCAGGGTGGTCCGATCGCCCAGGGCACGTTCGCCATTCTCGTGCTGATGTCGCTGACGTCGTGGTACGTCATCTTCACGAAGTGGTGGGATCAGCGGAAGCTGCTCATCGAAGCCAAAGAACTGGACAAGAAGTTCTGGTCGGCGCCGAGCCTGAAGGACGGCGCAGCCAAGCTCGACAAGAACTCGGCTTTCCGCCAGATCGTCGACGACGGCCTGCGCGCCGCCGATCATCATGAAGGCCGTCTGACGGACAGCATCGACAAGAACGAGTGGGTTACGATGTCGATGGCGCGTTCGACGCACGCGATCAACGGCCGTCTGCAGAGCGGTCTTGCCTGGCTCGCGTCGGTGGGTTCGACCTCGCCGTTCGTCGGTCTGTTCGGTACCGTTGTCGGTATTTACCGCGCGCTCATCAACATCGGCGTTGCCGGTCAGGCCTCGATCGACAAGGTCGCGGGTCCGGTCGGTGAGGCGCTCATCATGACCGCGCTCGGTCTTGCCGTGGCCGTTCCGGCCGTGCTCGGCTACAACTGGCTGATTCGTCGCAACAAGGACGTTCAGGACCGCCTGAACAACTTTTCGGCCGACGTGCATGGCTACATGATGTCGGGTGCGCGCGTGTCACGCACGGGCGTGACTCCGGCGGCGGCGCCGAAGGCCTGATCGCACGAAGGGGGCGTCTCCGGCTGGTCCGGAGCGCCCCCTCCCGTTTTGTTTGATATCAGGAAGGATCGCTAGACATGGCGATGCAAGTAGGACCCTCGGACGACGATGACGCGCCGATGGCGGACATCAACACGACGCCCCTCGTGGACGTCATGCTGGTTATGCTGATCATCTTCCTCATCACCGTTCCCGTGGTCATTCAGACCGTACCGCTCGAACTTCCCAAAGTGAGCAGTATGCCGACGACGACGAAGCCGGAAAACGTCCTCATTGCTGTCAACAATTCCGGCGACATCTTCTGGGGTGTCCAGCGTCTCGACAGCAAGCAGGAGCTCTTCGACAAGGCGGTTACGCACTTGAAGAAGGAAATCGAGCGTCAGGAAGCCGCAGGCACACCGATCGAACTGCCTGAAGTCCATATCCGCGGCGACGCGGGTACGGAGTTCAGCAACATCGGCGGCGTCATCTTCACGATGCAGCGCGCCGGTTTCGTGAAGGTGGGCTTCATTTCGGAACCGCCCGCCGGTTCTGTCAGCCGCTAAGGAAACCAAAACTATGGCAATGAACGTAGGAGGCGGAGCCGAAGGCGGCGAAATGGTGGACATCAACACCACGCCGCTGATCGACGTGATGCTGGTGCTCCTCATCATGTTCATCATCACGATTCCGATCCAGACGCACGCGGTGAAGCTCGACCTTCCGTCGAACCAGAACCAGCCGCAGAACTCTCAGGTGGATCCCGTGATCAACCGCGTGAGCATCGACTTCCTGAACACGATCTACTGGAACGATCAGGAAGTGGACCGTGCAACGCTGCGCTCGTACTTCAACGACGCGGCCCGCATGGAGCCTCAGCCCGAAATCCATCTGAAGCCCGACGCCCTGTCGCGCTACGACGTTGTGAACGATGTCATGGCGCAGGCGCAGATGTCCGGTGTCACGAAGATCGGTTTCGTCGGTAACGAGGCCTACGCCAACTAGGGCGAGGCCTTCGATCCAAAAGGAAAGGGGCGGACCTTCGGGCCCGCCCCTTTTTTGTCTTGTCGTATGAAGCGCCGGTCAGTCGTGCTTCGCGATGAAGTCCTCGACCACGGGTGCGATCTTCTCGCGCCAGCGGCGGCCGTTGAAGATGCCGTAGTGGCCAACCTCCTTGGCCAGAAGATACGTCTTCTTCGCGGCGGGAAGCGCGGTCGCGAGCGTGAGTGCCGCCTTGGTCTGGCCCACGCCCGAAATGTCGTCGCGTTCGCCTTCCACGGCCAGTAGCGCGACATCCGTGATGGCGCCCGGGTCGATCCGCGCGCCGCGGTGCATGAACTCGCCCTTGGGGAGCAGATGGCGCTGAAACACGCTGTCCACGGTTTGCAGGTAGAATTCGGCGGTCATGTCGCAGACGGCGCGGTACTCGTCGTAGAACGCCTTGGTCGAGTCGGCGCTTTCGCCATCGCCTTCGACGAGATGCCGGAACATCTCCCAGTGGCTCACCATGTGGTTGCCGAGGTTCATCGACATGAAGCCGGCAAGCTGCAGGAAGCCCGGATACACGCGACGTCCGGCGCCCGGGTAGATCGGCGGCACGGTGGCGATGGCGTTGTGTTCGAACCAGCTGTGCTGACGTCCGGTGGCGAGCGTGTTGACCTCTGTCGGGGCCTCGCGCGTGTCGATTGGGCCGCCCATCATGGTGAGGGAGCGCGGGCGGGCCTTGTGCTTCTTCGCGGACATCAGGGCCGCGGCGGCATAGGCGGGCACGGAGGGCTGGCACACGGCGATCACGTGCGCGCCGGGGCCGATGTGTTCGAGGAAGGCGACGATGTAGTCGATGTAGTCGTCGAGGTCGAAGCGGCCTTCGTCGAGGGAGACGAGCTTCGCGTCGCGCCAGTCGGTGATGTAGACATCATGGCCGGGGATCATGCGCTGCACCGTGCCGCGCAGCAGCGTCGCATAGTGGCCGGACATCGGCGCCACGATGAGCAGCTTCGGGCCTGCCGGAACGCCACCCTGCTTCACGAAATGCTTGAGCTGCCCGAACGGCAGGCGGAAACTGATCTCTTCACGCACCGCGACATCGGCGTCGCCGACTTTCACGCTGGGGATACCGAATTCGGGCTTGCCGCGGGGTGCGGAGGCATGGGCGAACACGTCGAGCGCCGAGGCGATGGCCGGGCTCATACCGATATAGGCCAGCGGATTCGATGGATGTGCGAGCCAGTTGGCGCCCATGCTGGCGAAGGCGCTGGCCCCGGCCATCATGGAACGATGCAGCTCGTAGCTATGATAAATCATTCACAATACCCCGCTCGCAACGCCGACATTTGCATCGAATGCAGGTCGTTTCCCGATCAGCTTAACCCGTGCAAATCGCGAGTCCATCGATTATTGCATTGCACAATGAGCGGGCCGTTAACGACGGGACTGCAAGCTGTTCGCAAATGCTGCAAAGGAGAACGCGATGACCGCCAGAACGCTTGAGGGCCGCGTGGCTCTTGTTACCGGCTCCACGAGCGGGATCGGGCTCTCGGTTGCACGCGGCATGGCCGCCGCGGGTGCCGACATCGGCATCAACGGCTTCGGCGACCCCGAGGCGATCGAGCGTGAACGCTCCGCGATCGCGGCGGACTTCGGCGTGCGCTGCGCCTTCCTGCCCGCCGACCTTTCCAAGGGCGCGGAAGCCACGAAGCTCGTGTCCGACTGCGCGGCGGCGCTCGGCGGGGTCGACATCCTCGTCAACAACGCCGGTATCCAGTACGTCGCGCCCGTGGACGAGTTTCCGCCGGCGAAGTGGGAAGCGATCATCGCGATCAACCTTTCCGCGGCTTTCTACACGACGCAAGCGGCGCTGCCGGCGATGAAGGCGAAGAACTGGGGCCGCATCATCAACATCGCCTCGGCGCACGGCCTCGTCGCCTCGCCGTTCAAGGCAGCGTATGTGTCGGCGAAGCACGGCATCGTTGGCCTCACCAAGACGGCGGCGCTCGAACTCGCCGAAACCGGCATCACGGTGAACGCGATCTGCCCGGGCTATGTGCGGACGCCGCTTGTCGCGGGGCAGGTGGCCGACCAGGCGAAGGTGCATAACATGTCGGAGGAGGAGGTCGTGCGGAACGTGATCCTCGCCGCGCAGCCCAACAAGCGCTTCATCGAGCCCGAGGAAGTCGCCGATTTCGCGGTGTTTCTGGCGGGCGAGACCGGGCGCTCGTTCACCGGCGACATCCTCTCGATCGATGGCGGCTGGACGGCGCGGTGAGCTTCCCCGCAGGCGCCGTCCTCATCACCGGCGCCGCCTCCGGCATCGGCAAGGCGACGGCCGAGCGCCTTTACGCCGAAGGCGTCCGGCGTTTCGCGCTGATGGATTTAAGCAGCGCCGCACCGACGCTTCCCGATGCCGACGTCCTGCAACTTACCGGCGATGTGGCCGACCCATCCAAGTGGGAGCAGACCGAGCGCGCCATCACACAGCGTTTCGGTCGTCTCGACTTCGCCGTTGTCAACGCCGGCGTCTCGGGCGCCGGCCCGATCGTCGATCTGTCGTTCGACGAATGGCGCCGTGTGCTTTCGGTCAACCTCGACGGCGCCTTCCTGACGCTGCGCGCGGCGATGCGGCTGATAACGGGGGCGGGGGCCATCGTGGTCGTCTCCTCGATCTCGGGGATCAAGGCAGAGCCCGGCGTCGCCGCCTACGGCGCTTCCAAGGCCGCTGCTGCCCACCTCGCAAAGGTCGCCGCCAAGGAAGGCGCGGCGCGCGGCCTGCGTGTAAACGCGATCCTGCCGGGCGGTGTCGATACGCCGATCTGGAACGGCATGGCGTTCTTCGACGACATGGTCCGCGACCTCGGCAGCCGCGAGGCGGCCCTGCAGGCGATGGCCTCCACCGCAACCCCGCTCGGACGGTTCGCAACCGCGGACGAGATCGCCGGGCAAATTGCGTTCCTGCTGTCGGATGCAGCCGCCACGATCACCGGCGCGCTGCTACCGAGCGACGGGGGATATTCGCTGTGAACCTGACTTCGCAGTGACCTTTCCAGCCACCCATTGACAGCCGCACCGGGCATTCCCATTAACAGGGGCGCGGCCCGGGCCCCTCTGGCGAGATGCTTCTCGTGATGTCGGACCGCATCGGAAGATCCGATGCTTGCGGCCCGGCGGCTTACGTCTGTTCCCCTTAAAGCGCGGATCCTCCGGCGACCGATGCGGTCCACAAGAGGAGACAGACGAATGCCGCACACCCGATCCCGCTTCCGGCGATCCGCCCCCGATTTCGCAGGGGTGCGCTGATGGAATTTCTGTTTGCTGATTGGCTGGGAACTCCGGCCTGGTTCTGGCTGTCGTTCCTGTTCCTCGTGATCGCGCTGACGGCGTTCGACCTGGGCGTGCTTCATAAAGAAGACCGCGAGATGGGCATCGGCGAGAGTCTGAAGCTTTCCGCGTTCTACATCGGCATCGCGCTGCTGTTCGGAGCGTGGGTCTGGTACGCGCGCGGGCCCGAGCCCGGGATGCAATATTACACGGGCTTCTTCATCGAAAAGGCGCTGTCGATCGACAACGTCTTCGTCATCAGCCTGATCTTCACCTATTTCGCGATCCCGCCCAAATATCAGTACCGGGCGCTCCTGTGGGGCATCATCGCCGTGATCGTGCTGCGCGGCCTGATGATCGCGGGCGGCGCGGCGCTGGTGAACGAGGCCTATTGGGTGCTCTACCTGTTCGCGGCCTTCCTGATCTTCACCGGCATCAAGATGTTCTTCGCCGGTGACGAGCCCATGGATGTCGCGAACAACCCGGGTGTTAAGTTCATTTCCAAGCATATGCGCGTGACGCCGGAGCTGCACGATCAGCATTTCTTCGTGAAAGTGCCCGACGCCCGAACCGGAAAGGTGGTGACGGCGGCGACGCCCCTGTTTCTGGCACTCGTCGTCATCAATCTTGCCGACCTTGTTTTCGCGGTCGACAGCGTGCCTGCGATCTTCGCGATCACGACCGACACCTTCATCGTTTACACGTCGAACATCATGGCCGTTCTCGGCCTGCGGGCACTCTACTTCGCGCTTGCCGCGATGGTGCACCGCTTTCACTATCTGAAATACGCACTGGCGGCGGTCCTCGTCTTCATCGGGGCGAAAATCTTCGTTGCCGACTTCATCCTGGGTGGCGACAAGTTTCCGCCTGTGCTCAGCCTCGGCGTCACCTTCGCGCTGATCGCAGCCGGGATCGCCTATTCGCTCTGGAAGACCAGAGGGCAACCGGAATCGGACTGGCCCGCCGACACGACGTGAGACATGCACACCATGATCGTTGTGGTTCTGTCACGAAAAATTCACGGGGCCTTTTCCGAAACCGGAAACCATTGCGCGGCAATGCGAGGGTGTGATCCATCTCGCAGGAGCGGTGTACGTGCGTCTGTTCATGGTGTTTCTGATTCTGACGGGCGCGGCGCCGGCGGCGGCTGCGACAACGTGGCCCGAGGCGGCCTCCGGGGCGGTGCGGGCGGCGCAGGCGATGCCGCGTTCAGCGGTGGTGCGGCGTGCGACCTGCGTGGCGCGGGTGCGGGTTGCCGTGGACGGCAACGGCCTCATCACGCGCTACGACATCGTGAAACCGTGTGCGGAGCCGATCCTCACGCGCTCCACCGACGACCTGTTCTTCAAGGTCGGCCAGCTGCCGCCGCCCCCTGCACGGCGCCCGGCGAGCCTTGAGATCGAGGTGCGCTGGCCGCCAAAGGGCTGAGCGCCATTGAGCGCGGGCGCGGGCACTGCTAATCCGCCGCTATGAGCACCAGCGAGTCCGGCAAAGAGCCCAAGGAAAAGCGTTCCCTCAGCAACCTGCAATTGCTCTGGAGCTTTGCGCGACGTTACCCCCTGCAGGTGACGGCGTTTTTCGTCTCGCTGTTCATCGCGGCGCTCGCGACGCTCGCGATTCCGCGCAGCTTCCAGCGGATCGTCGACAACGGCTTCGGCGCGGAAACGGACGCGACGATCGCGCCCTATTTCTACGGTATGCTCGCCGTGGTCGCCGTGCTCGGCGTCGCCACGGCGGTGCGCTTCTATTACGTGTCGTGGCTCGGGGAGCGGGTCGTCGCCGATCTCCGGCAGAGCGTACACGCGAATCTCCTGACGCTCGATCCGGCCTTCTTCGAGGAAAACCGCCCCTCTGAGATCGCCTCGCGTCTGACCGCCGACACGTCGATCATCGAGCAGGTGGTGGGCACCAGCCTTTCGATGGCACTGCGTAACACGATCCTCGGCATCGGCGGCGTCATCTACCTGTTCACGATCAGCCCGAAGCTGACCGGCATGTTGCTGCTCGGCATCCCGCTTGCGGTGTTGCCCATGGCGCTGATGGGCCGCCGCGTGCAGGCGCTGTCGCGCAGTTCGCAGGACAGTGTCGCGAGTGTCGGCACCATCATCAGCGAGGTGCTCGGCGCGATCCGCATCGTGCAGGCGTTCACGCAGGAACGGAACGAAGTCGCGCGCTTCACGCGGGCGGTGGAATCGACGTTCCTGGCGGCGCGGCGGCGCATCCGGATGCGCGCGCTGCTGACCGCGATCGTCATCACGATCATCTTCGGCGGCATCACGATGGTGCTGTGGGAAGGCGCAACCGACGTGATCGACGGGGTGATGACGGGCGGCGAAATCACCGCGTTCGTGCTCACCGCAGCGATCGTGGCGGGCGCGTTCGGTGCGCTCACCGAGGTTTACGGCGACGTGATGCGCGCGACAGGCGCGGCGGGCCGCATGATGGAGCTGTTGAACGCGGTGCCGCAGATCACGGCGCCCGCAAACCCCGTGGCGCTTCCGCAGCCGCCCGTGGGTCGCGTGACCTTCGACAACGTCACCTTCCGCTATCCGACGCGGAAGGACACGGCTGCGCTCAGCGATTTCTCGCTCGACATCGCGCCGGGCGAGACTGTGGCGGTCGTCGGGCCTTCGGGCGCGGGGAAATCGACGCTGTTCCAGCTGATCCAGCGCTTCTACGACCCCGAGAGCGGCACCGTGCGCGTGGACGGCGTGTCGCTGCGCGAGGCGGACCCTGCCGCCGTGCGCGGGCGCATCGCGATGGTGCCGCAGGAAAGCGTGGTTTTCGCCGAGAGCGCATACAATAACATCCTCTACGGACGCCCCGACGCGACCGAGGCGGAGGTTTGGGCGGCGGCGGACGCTGCGAACGCTTCCGAATTCCTCCGCGCGCTGCCCGATGGCATCCACACATTCATGGGCGAGGCGGGGACGCGGCTTTCGGGCGGTCAGCGCCAGCGGCTTTCGATCGCGCGCGCCGTGCTGCGCGATGCGCCGATCCTGCTGCTCGACGAGGCGACATCCGCGCTCGACGCTGAAAGCGAGCGGCTGGTGCAGGAAGCGCTCGAGCGGCTGATGCAGGGGCGCACGACGCTGGTGATTGCGCACCGCCTGGCGACGGTGCGCGGCGCGGACCGCATCGTGGTGATGAACGAAGGCAGGATCGTGGGGCAGGGGCGCCATGACGAACTGATGACGGACGGCGGGCTTTATGCACGGCTCGCGCGCCTGCAATTCGAGGACGCGGCCTGATTGGGCGGCACGTGCCGGAATTATATTGTAATTGATAATCGTTCGCGTTATCGCCGTTCCCGGTCAGGTACGGGATTGATTTAGCGCCGATGCACAGCGTGACGCCTAACAGGGTGGCGAAGAAAAGCCGCAAGGCGTTCTGGCTGAAACAGCTGCACACGTGGCACTGGATGAGCTCCGCCATCAGCCTTGTCGGGCTGCTGCTGTTCACGATCACGGGCATCACGCTCAACCACGCCGCCGAGATCGAGGCAGAGCCCGTGATCGAGGAGCGCACGGCGCAGCTTCCGGCGGACCTGCTGGGCGGCATCGCGCCGAAGGACGGCGAGGCGGAGCGGGCGCCGCTGCCTGCGCCTGTCGCCGCGTGGGTTGCCGAAACGTTTTCGGTGAAGACGATCGGTGAGGCGGAGTGGTCGCCAGACGAGGTGTATCTGGCGCTGCCGCGTCCCGGCGGCGACGGCTGGGTGGCGATCGACCGGGCGACGGGCGAGGCCACCGCCGAAAGCACCGACCGCGGCTGGATCTCCTACCTCAACGACCTCCACAAAGGGCGCAATTCGGGCACGGCGTGGAAGTGGTTCATCGACATTTTCGCGGGCGCCTGCCTCGTGTTCGCATTCACCGGCCTGTTCCTGCTGCAGCTTCACGCCGCGAAGCGCCCGAGCACGTGGCCGATCGTGGGGGTGGGGCTGCTCATCCCCGTCCTCATCGCCTTGATTTTCATTCACTGAAGGGTGTCAGAATGCAGCTTTCCACGCGTATCGTGATGACCGGCGCCGCTTTCGCCGCGCTGGCGGGGCCTGCCGCCGCGCAGAGCATCGACCTCACCGTCACCATCCCGCGCCTCAGCGTTGCGGAGTATCACCGGCCTTATGTGGCGATCTGGCTGGAGAAGACTGGCGCGCCCGCGAAGACGCTCGCTGTCTGGTACGACCACGACATGCGGGACAATGAGGGCACCAAGTGGCTCCGCGACGTGCGCCAGTGGTGGCGCGCCTCGGGCCGGGGACTGAGCTTTCCGGCGGATGGCATCACCGGCGCTACCAAAGCACCGGGCACGCACAAGGTGAGCTTCGGCGCGGATGCACTCGGGGGTGCGATGACGCCCGGCGACTACACGCTGCTCGTGGAGGCCGCGCGCGAGGTGGGCGGCCGCGAACTCGTGAAGCTGCCGTTCCGCTGGCCGCCGAAGCCGGGTCAGACCGCGAGCGCGGCGGGCAGCACGGAACTCGGCGCGGTCAGCGCCACCTTCAAACGCTGAAAGGACACTCTTCATGAAAACCGGACTCCTGCGCGCGCTCGCCATTTCGACAGCGCTTTTCAGCGCAACGGCGGCGGAGGCGCATCGCCAGTGGATGCTGCCGTCCTCGACCGTGCTCTCGGGGCAGTCGAGCTGGGTGACGGTCGACGCCGCCGTCTCCAACGACCTGTTCTACTTCGAGCACCAGCCGCTGCGGCTCGGCAACGTGAAGGCGTGGGCGCCGGACGGCAGCGAGGTGGCGCTGCAGAACGCGTCGACAGGCCGATACCGCAGCACCTTCGACGTCGAGCTGAAGCAGCAGGGCACGTACAAGATCGCGAACGCCGGCGGCGGCATCTTCGGGAGCTACAAGGAGGGCGGGGTCGAGAAGCGGCTGCCGCGCGGCGCTTCGGCGGCTGACATCGAGACGCTGATTCCGGCAGGCGCGACAGACGTGAAGTTCTCCGAAAGCCTCAGCCGCAACGAGATCTTCGTGACGCTGGGCGCGCCGACGGAGACGGTGCTGAAGCCGAGCGGCAAGGGGCTTGAGCTGGTGCCGGTGACGCATCCGAACGACCTCGTTTCAGGTGAAGCGGCGACGTTCCAGTTCGTGATCGACGGTAAGCCCGCCGCCGGGATCGAGATCGAGGTCGTGCCAGGCGGCATCCGCTACCGCGATCAGCTCGGGCAGATAGACATGAAGACCGACGCCGAGGGCAAGGTGACGATCACCTGGCCCGCCCCCGGCCTCTACTGGATGAGTGCCGAGGCGAAAGACACGAACGTCAGCGTGAAGGGCGCCGAGCAGCGGCGTCTCGGCTACGTCTCGACGCTGGAGGTGCTGGCACCCTGACGGACGACGCCCGAGTCCTTATTCCCAAAGCCATCTCGGCGGCCGCCTTTGCGCTGAGGGAGCCTTCGGGACGGATTGCGACACTTTCCGGCAAGACGATGGGGACGCGCTGGTCGGTGCGACTCGTCGTCCCCGCGCCGGGCCTTGTCGCGCACATCAGCGCGGGTGTGCAGGGCGTACTCGACGGTGTCGTTGCGCAGATGAGCACTTGGGAGGCGGCGTCGGACATCAGCCGCTTCAACCGCGCGGCGATCGGCGCATGGCAGGTGATGCCGCCGGATTTTTTGACTGTGCTTTCTGCCGCGCTCCGCATCGCGGAGGAAAGCGGGGGGGCGTTTGACCCGACGATCGGAGCGATCGTGGACGCGTGGGGGTTTGGCGCGGCGGGACCTGTTGGTTCGGCGCCGGATCATGAGGCGACCGAGACGCTGCGTCTTGCGGCGGGGTGGCGGCGGGTAGCGTGTGATACGCTGCTGCAGCGGGCGCGGCGGACCGATACGCTTGCGCTCGACTTTTCGGGGATCGCCAAGGGGTTCGGGGCGGACCGCGCGGCGGCGTGGCTGAAGAGCCAAGGGTTCCGGCACTTTCTTGTCGAGGTCGGCGGCGAACTCGTGGGGACGGGTGTGAAGCCGGACGGGCAGCCGTGGTGGGTGGATATCGAGATGCCGCCGGACGCGGCGCTGCCGCCGCTGCGGCTCGCGCTGCACGGCCTCTCCGCGGCGACATCAGGTGACTATCGGCGCTGGTTCGAGGTAAACGGTGAGCGCTTCGGGCACACGATCGACCCGCGCAGCGGCAGGCCTGCGAACGGGATTGCCTCGGTGACGGTGCTCCATCCCGAGTGCATGTGCGCTGATGCTTATGCGACGGCGATTACGGTGCTGGGGGCGGAAGACGGCCTGCAGTTTGCCAACCGCCTCGGCCTCGCCGCGCATATCGTCTCCCGCGACGGGGACGAAGCAATGAGCCTTGCCTTTACGGCGATGCTCGACTGATCATCCCTGCAGGACGAAGGGAATTTCCACGGTGCCCCGCACGGCGACCGCGACGCCGTCGCGGATCGTGGGGGACCAGCGCCAGTGGCGGACGGCGCCGAGCGCGGCGCGGTCGAGCCGGTCGTAGCCGCTGCTCCTTGCCAGGCGGATATCGGCGACGTTTCCGTCCGTGCCGAGTGTCAGCGCCAGAACGACGATGCCCTGTTCACGCTTGCGGCGCGATTCGATCGGATAGGCGGGCGGCTTTGCCGAGATCATGGTGGCGCCGAGATCGTCGGCAACCAGCGTCGGCGGCGCCGCCGGGCGCGGCGCGGGCGGCGCCTTGATCGCCACGGGCGCCGGCGGCACGGCCTGCGGCTGATCGGCCGCCGCGACGATCGGCGGCGTTTCACGCGCGAACTCGACGGCAGGCGGCGGCACGTAGATTTCAGGCTCGGCAAGCTCGGGCGGCGGTGGCGCCTCGGGTGCGGGCGGGGGCGCCGAGAGATCGAGCAGGTCCATCGCCGTCTGCACAGTGCGAGGCGGGATCACCTGCGTGCGGATGAGCACCGCGCCAAGCGCGACATGAAGACCGGCGACGACGAGCAGGGCACGCCAATCGAGACGGCCCGGCTGGTAGCCCTCCGCGCCTGCTGTCGGCAGCCGCTCTGGAAGGCCGATCCGTACGGGCGCCGAGGTCGCCGATACGCGCTCGTGAAACACGATATCGTCGAAACTGTCCTCTGTGCTGCGTGCGTGAACCGTATGCATCCGAACGCCCCGTTACCGTGCTTTCAAGCCACGCGTGGTCTATAGGGCCTCAACTAATGCAAATCAATCGCATTATTGATTGCGCACGTGCGTCAGGTCGTCGCCCAGCGGCGGAGGAGATTGTGATAGACGCCGGTGAGCTGGATGATCGCGGCATCATCGTGCCCGCGGTCCTGCGCAATTGTCTGGATCGCCGTATCGAGTTCGAACAGCGAGCGACGGGCCTCCCCGTCGCGGACCATCGATTGAATCCAGAAAAAGCTCGCAGTGCGCTTGCCGCGCGTGACGGGCTCGACACGGTGCAGGCTGGAAGCCGGATAGAGTACCATGTGCCCGGCGGGCAGCTTCACCTGCTGGACGCCGAACTGGTCCTCTATGGTGAGTTCGCCGCCGTCGTAGGCATCGGGGTCTTCGAGGAACAGCGTTGCCGAGAGGTCACTGCGGATGCGGAACTCCGTGCCGCGCTGGATGCGGATGGCGTTGTCGATGTGAACGCCGAAGGTCTGGCCACCCTCGTAGCTGTTGAACAGTGGAGGATAGACCTTGAGCGGCAGCGCGGCAGCGATGAACAAGGGCGCCTTGCCGAGCGCATCGAGGATGATCGTGCCTGCCTCCCGCGCCGCGGCGCCGTCTTCGGGAAGCTGCATGTTGCGCTTGGCGAGCGCCGACTGGTAGCCGGAGGTGACGTTGCCATCGACCCACTCGGCGGCATCAATGATCGCGCGGACACGGGCGAGCGCCTCTGCATCGAGCACGTCGGGAATCGCGATCATCATGGCAGGAAACCGATCTTCGTTGAACCTACTGAGATATCAGCATCGCAAGGTGCTGGTGGGCAAGAGCGATCCCCTGAACCGCTCTTGCCCATGCCCATGCTCAGAAGCTGTAGAACAGGCTGAGCACGGCCGAGCGCCCTTCGCCGGGCGTCGCCCAGCCGTTGTTGCGGATGCCGGTGTAATACTTCTCGTCCGTGAAATTCTGGACGTTGAGCTGCGCGGTCAGGCCGTTGCCGAACGGATAGGCGAGGAACGCACGGTGCGTCATCCAGTCCTTCGCCTTCGTGAGCGGCGTCACCGTGTTCGAAAGCACAAAGCTGCCCTGATAGGTGAAGCCGTAGCCGACCTGCAGGCCGAACGGGAGCGTGTAGGTGGTGAACAGGCTGCCCGAGTGCTTCGGCGTGTTGGTGAGGGGATTGCCGGCCTGCGCATCGGTGAGCGGGCAGGTGATCTCCGTGCCGCCCGGGGGCGTGAACGTTGCGCCGGGATTGGCGAGGCAGTAGTTCGAAACGCTCTGCTTCACCTTGCTGTCGAGGTAGGTGTAGTTCGCGAACACGGCCCAGGCATCGGTGATGTTGCCCGAGGCGCCGAGCGCGAGGCCGTTCACGCGGCTCTGACCATCGAGCACCTGAAGCGTGCCGAGCGTCGGGTCGTTGCTCGCCACCGGATAGTTGGTCCGCTCGTTGCGGAACAGCGCGGCGGTGAGCTGGAGCCGGCCGCCCACGAGGTCGATCTTGCCGCCGATCTCGTAGTTGACGGCTTCCTGCGGCGCGACAGTGCAGGGATCGAGGTTGAGGTTCTGCGCCGTCGGCGATCCGCAGCCGCTGCGGACGGAAGACCCGGCCGGCGTGCGGCTGTTGCCGTAGGCCGCGTAAAGGCTGGCGTTGGGCACCGGCTTGTAGACGAGGCCGACGCGGTAGCTGAACAGATTGTCATCCGACCGCTGCACGGTCCCGCGCGTTACTTCGCCGAAGGTCGCCCCCGGCGTGCCGACGATCTCGTCGACGCGGAAGTCCGACTTGTTGTTTTCCCAGCGGATGCCGCCGTTGATTTCGAACTGATCGGAGAGCTTGATGGCATCGAACAAATAGAAGGCGATGTTGCGCGTGTCGCCCTGCGAGAAGCGTGTCGGGATGTAGTTGATCGGACCGCCGTAAATGGGATCGGGGTCTGAAATGTCGATCGGCGGCAACGCGGGGTTCGGTGTCGCACCGCCCGGATTGCGCATCGAGTTGCCGTTCGACAGATCATAGTCTTCCTGCGCGAAGGAGGCACCGAGCGTGACTGTGTGCTCGATGCCGCCAGTATCGAACACGGCTTTCAGATCGAGCTGGTTGTAGAGCATCTGGTTTTCGGAGAAGCGCGAAACGCCGCGCGGGCCGGAGGGGTAATAGGTGCCGGGGACCTGACCGTCAGCGCAGGGTGCGCCCGTGTAGAGCGTGCCGCTGTCGAGGCAGTAGGCGCCCTGCGGCGGGTTGACGACGAGGTTCTGCTCGACGCGCTGCCAGCGCGCGAGATTGCGGAGCGAAACGCGGTCGCTGAATTCATGAGCGAAGATCGCGGTTGCCTGATCGACGGTCTGCTTCTGGTAGTCGACGTCCTTGTAGCCGTAGTAACCGCCGTAATCGGCGCCGGGAAACAGGCCGCCCACCGAGGCAGAGTAGGGCACGCCGTAAATGGGCGTGTTGTCGTCTTTCTGATGGACGTAGAGCAGGGTCAGGCTGGTCGGGCCATCGATGCCGATGGTGATGGACGGCGCGATACCCCAGCGCTCGTAGCTGTCGAAGTCCCGCGCCGGGACGTCGTTCTCGTGGTACATGGCGTTGAGACGCACGGCGATGAGGTCCGACAGGCGCAGGTTACTGTCGATGGTGGCGCGGTAATAATTGTCCGTGCCGATGCCGGCCTGAACGACGGTGAGGTCTTCGCCTTTCGGGCGCTTGGTGACGAGGTTGATCGTGCCCGAAATCGAGCCCGCGCCGCTGTAAACCGAGTTCGCGCCGTTCACGATCTCGATCTGTTCGAGATTGAATGTGTCCGAGCGGCTATACTGCGCGCTGTCGCGGACGCCGTCGATCTGGAGATCGGTGTCGGCGCTCTGGCCGCGCAGGTTGATCTTGTCACCGTAACCTCCGCCACCTTCACCTGCACCGAAAGTGATGCCTGGAATGGTCGTCAGCGCCTCGCGCAGCGTCAGCAGGTTCTGCTGGCGGATCGTGGTGTTGCCGATGACGGTGATGCTCTGCGGCGTATCGAGGAGAGGGCGCACATATTTGGGAGACTCGGCCCTCTCGACCTTGATCTCTTCTTCAATCGCAGTGCCGGTGACGGTGACGCCGCCGAGCTTCTGCTGCTGGTCCTGTGCGTGCGCGGGAAGCGCGCTGGCGACGAAGCCGACACAGGAAAGCGCGAGGAAGGCGGGACCGGCGACGGACGCGCGGGCGGCTGGTTCTGCAGACATTGGAACACCCCCAAACAGTTACAAGGTTTGGGCGTGTTATTGAGAGTGATTTGCAGAGTCAACGCTATTACGAGTCACTCGCAATAATTAACCGAGCGCCTCGGATTGCTCCGCAAGTTCAAGCCAGCGGTCTTCGCAGATGGCGAGACGGCTGCGGGCGGCGTCGAGCGCGGCGGAAATTTTCATGAAGCCGTCCGGGTCGCGCGTATAGAGCGCCGGGTTGGCGAGACTTTCCTCGTGTCGGGCAATCTCCGCGTGCAGAGCATCAATCTCGCCGGGGAGCATGTCGAGTTCGCGCTGGTCCTTGTAGCTGAGCTTGGTCCGGGCGGTGCGCGGGGCCTCCGCGGCGGGGGCGCTGCTCGGCTTCGCGGCGGTGCGCTGCGTGCGCTTCTTCTCCCAGTCTGCAAAGCCGCCCGCGACGACATCGGCGCGGCCGCTGCCGTCGAGGCCGACGACCATCGTGACGGTGCGATCGAGGAAGTCGCGGTCGTGGCTGACGATGAGCACGGTGCCTTCGTAGTCGGCGATCACCTCCTGGAGGAGGTCGAGTGTTTCGAGATCGAGGTCGTTGGTCGGCTCGTCGAGGACGAGGAGGTTGGAGGCGCGGGCGAACTCGCGCGACAGGAGTAGCCGGGAACGTTCGCCGCCGGAGAGCGCGTCGACGGGCGCGTCGGCATAAGAGGGATCGAACAGGAACTCCTTGAGGTAGCCGATGACGTGCTTCTTCTCGCCGCGCACGTCGATCCAGTCGCCGCCGTCGGCCAGGATGTCGCGCACACGCTTGCCAGGTTCGAGGAGCTTGCGCTGCTGATCGATGGTGATGCCCGCGAGCGTTTTCGCTCTCTTCACCGTCCCCGTATCGGGCGCGATCTCGCCGGTGAGGAGCCTCAGCAGGGTCGTCTTTCCCGCGCCGTTGGGGCCGACGATGCCGATGCGGTCGCCGCGCTGGATGCGGAGCGTCAGATCCTTGATGATCGTGCGGCCGTCGTAGCTTTTGCTGACGCCTTCGGCATCGATGACGATCTTGGCCTTGGCGTCGTCGGTTTGCAGGCCGAGCTTCGCCTTGCCGGCCTGACCGATCATGCTTGCCCGCTGCGCGCGCATCTCGTGCAGCTTGGCGAGACGGCCCTGGTTGCGGCGGCGGCGCGCGGTGACGCCGCGCTGCAGCCAGTGGAGTTCGTCGCGGAGCTTCGAATCGAGCTTCTCGGCGGCGCGCGCCTCTTCGGCATAGACCTGCTCGGTCCACGCCTCGAAACCGCCGAAACCGATCTCGGCGCGGCGGATCTGACCGCGATCGAGCCAGAGCGAGGAGCGGGTGAGGCGGGTGAGGAAGGTGCGATCGTGGCTGATCGCGACGAACGCGCCCGTGTAGCGGCCGAGCCAGCCTTCGAGCCATTCGATGGCGGCGAGGTCGAGGTGGTTGGTCGGCTCGTCGAGCAGGATCAGGTCCGGGTTTTCTGCAAGCGCGCGGGCGAGCGCGGCGCGGCGCCGTTCGCCGCCGCTCGCGGTTTCGGCGGCGCGGTCGAGATCGAGGCCGATCTGGTCGGCGATCGCGTCCACCTCATGCGCCTCCGGCGCGCGGGGGCCGCGCATGGCGAAATCGCGCAAGGTGGCGAAGCCGGTGACCTTGGGGTCTTGCTCCAAGAGCACGATGTGCGTGCCGGGGCGGGCCTTGCGCTGGCCTTCGTCGAAATCGACGAGCCCGGCGATGAGGCGGAACAGCGTCGTCTTGCCCGCGCCGTTGCGCCCGATGAGCGCCAGCCGGTCGCGCTCCCCGATGAAAAGATCGAGGCCGCGCAGCAGCCAGCCCGTGCCTTGCACGAGGCCAATGGATTCAAGCGAGACAATGGGGGCGGACACGCGTTAGACTTCCAGGCGAGAGGAACGAGGGGGGAGTTAGGGTGATTGCGGCGTCTGCGCAATATTCATGGGCTATTCACCGCGCGGGGGGTAATCGGAACAGGCGTTTCCAAGGAATGAGTCCGCGTGTGAAGTTTCGTTTCGCCTTTGTCTGGCTAGCCCTGTGCGTCTCCGCAGCCACTGCGGCGCCCGCGCAGGCGCTCGATCCGAAAATGAAGGATCACGATGCGGCGCGCGCGGCGACGAAAAGCGGCGAGATTCGCTCGCTCGGCGAGATCAAGAGCCGCGTCGGCAACCGCGTGGGCGGCGAACTCGTGGGCAGCAAACTCGATATGGATCGGAAACGCTACCGTCTGCGTTACCTGCGAGAAGGCTCGGTCGTCGAGGTGGACGTTGACGCCAAGACCGGCCATATCATCGATATAGACGGAAACTGAAGGGTTCCCCATGCGCCTGCTGATCGTCGAGGACGAACCCACGCTTGCACGCCAGCTTCGCGAGACGCTGGAAGGCGCAGGCTATGCGGTCGATGTCGCGAACGACGGCGAGGAGGGGCACTTCCTCGGCACCTCCGAAAGTTATGACGCGATCGTGCTCGATCTCGGGCTTCCCGAGATGGACGGGCTCACCGTGCTCGACAAGTGGCGCAAGGCCGACATCGGCATTCCCGTGCTGGTGCTGACGGCGCGCGACACCTGGTCCGACAAGGTGGCGGGGCTCGATGCGGGCGCCGACGACTATCTCGCCAAGCCGTTCCAGATGGAGGAGCTGATCGCACGGCTGCGCGCGCTCATCCGCCGCTCGACTGGCAATGCTTCTTCCGAACTGGAAGCGGGCGACGTGCGGCTCGACATGCGCTCCGGCCGCGTCACGCTCAGCGGGACGCCGGTGCGGCTGACGGCGCAGGAATACAAATTGCTCGCGTATCTGATGCACCACAAGGGCAAGGTCGTCTCGCGCACCGAGCTTATCGAACACATCTACGATCAGGACTTCGACCGCGATTCGAACACCATCGAGGTGTTCATCACGCGCATCCGCAAGAAGCTGGGCGCAGACCTCATCCAGACCATCCGCGGTCTCGGCTACAGCCTGGACGATCCGCAAGCTGCCTAAGGTGGCCGCAAGCGCGCCACGCGAATCCCGTTTCGGCCAGCTGTTCCGGCGCGGCTCGCTCAGCCGCCGTATGCTGGCGGTATCGGCGTTGTGGATCATCACGCTGCTGCTCATGGGCGGCTACGCGCTCGAACGCACGGTCGGGCGCATCATCGTCGACGGCTTCGACGAGCGCCTGCGCAGCGTGCTCACCGCACTGATCGCGACGGTGGAGCTGGGTCCCGAGGGAGAAATCCGACTGAACCGATCGCTCGGCGACCAGCGTTTTCAGGAGCCTTATTCCGGCCTTTACTGGCAGATCAGCATGGCGGGGCAGGAGCCGCTACGCTCGCGCTCGCTCTGGGATCGCGCGCTGACGCCGAGCACGTTCGACGCAAGCAAGGAGCCGGTCGCCTATGACAGCAATGTCTTCGCGGGGGAGGGGCTGCGCATCGTGGAACGCGACATCGTGCTGCCCGACAGCCCGATCATGCTCCACGTGCAGGCGGCGCAGAGCCGCGCCGAACTCGATCGCCAGCTCGCGCGCGTGCGTTCGACCGTGCTGTGGTCGCTCGGCGTGCTCGGAATCGGGCTGATCGGCATGGCGGCGCTGCAGACGGGCTACGGACTGTGGCCGCTGCGCCGCATCAGCGCGCAGATCGCGGCGGTTCGCAGCGGCAGCGTGAAGCGCGTGTCTTCCGACTTCCCGGCGGAGGTCTCGCCGATGGTCGCCGAATTGAACGAGCTTCTGGACCATACCGAAGCACAGGCGGAGGCCGCGCGTATGCACGCGGGGAACCTCGCGCACGCGCTGAAAACCCCGCTCGCGATCGTGATGAACGAGGCGGAGGGGCAGAAAACCCCGCTCGCCGATACCGTGCGCGGTCAACTCGCCATCATGCGGCGCCACATCGATCATCACCTCGCCCGCGCCCGCGCGCTCGGCCGCCGATCGGCGGTGAACGCGCGCGCCGACGTCTGGCCCGCGCTTGAAGGGCTGCGGCGCGCGATCAGCCGCATCTATCCCGATGTGACGATCGACCTCGACGGCGACCGCACCGCGATATTCCATGGCGAGCGTCAGGATCTGGAGGAAATGGCCGGGAACCTGATCGAGAACGCGGCGAAGTACGGGGCCGGGCGGGTGTTCGTTTCGGTATCACTGTCGGGCGGGCCGGAGCGTTTCGTGGAAATCCTCGTGGAGGATGACGGTCCCGGCATCGCGAAAACCGAGCGCGGCCGCATCTTTGGCCGCGGCGCACGGCTCGACACGGAAAAGCCCGGAACAGGCCTCGGCCTCTCTATCGTGAAGGATGTCGCCGAAATCTACGGCGGCGGCATCACGCTCGGCAGCAGCGAGGACCTAGGCGGTCTCGCCGCGACGCTCCGCCTGCCGTCGGCGGGGTGACGTTTACTTCTTGAGACTGTCCAGGAGCTTCTTTCCGGCGTCGAGCGGATTGGCGCGCAGCTTTGCTTCTTCGGTGCCGATATATTTGAAGATGCCCTTCAGCGCCTGATCGGTGACGCTGTCCGTGAGGCCGTCGCGGCTGATGCCCGCGCCCGAGAGGAGCGAAGAGGCGCCGCCGAGCTTGTCCAGCTGATCGAAGGCGCCGACGTTGCCGAGCGCGGCGGCGACGAGCGGGCGGACCTTGGCTTGCAGGTCGTCGCCCGCGCTTTCCTGAAGATAGCGGGTAGCGCCGTCGTTTTTCGAAACCACGCCGATACCGTCTTCAAGCGTCATATCGTTGATCGCGGTTCGGAAGATGGGCTTGGCTTCCTTCGCGGCGAGGCCTGCCGCATCATTCAGGCTTTTCGTGAGATTGCCGGTGAGGCCGGCCTGATCCGTGTATTTCAGCAGCTTGGAGGCTTTCTTGAGCGGCCCCGGAAGCAGGATGCGGATCGCCTTGTCGGCATAGAAGGCACCGGGCTCAGCGAGCTTGTCGAGCGCGCTGTCTGACGCATCGCCGAGGATGGACTTCACCGGCGCGCCGAAACCCTGCGCCGTGGCGGGCGAAGCGGCGGATAGCGTACCGACGATCAACGTTGCAGCCAGAAGCCCGCGAACAAAAGAGCTGCCGACCATGTGTTTTCTCCCCATCAGATGTGCGGGGAGCTTACCACAGCGCCGCCGGTCGGGAAATCAGGCGGCCATCAATTCCGGGGCGTGGCGCCTCCGATGCTTTTTCGGCGTCCGTGTGCCGGAACGATGAGGATGCGCTATGGGTTGAATGCCCACTGCACGCTTTGCCCCCTGAACGGAATTCCATGCGCCTCTCCATCGAAACGACGCTTGATTACCAGCTGACCGCGCCTGCCGATCTGCTGCTGGCGGTCGAGGTTGCGCAGATGCCCGACCAAATTCTCGTCGACGACCAGCTGACCGTGCAGGGCGTTGAGGTGCTGACACCGGTGGCGGCGGAGGAGGCACTGGGCCGGCGCACGTGGACGCACGCCGAAGGCCGGGTGACGGTGCATTACCGGGCCGAGGTGGATGTCGATCGGCCCACGCCTTCGCTCGGCGGGCTGAAAGCCGACGAGAAGCGACATTTGCCCGCGCTCGTGGTGCCCTATCTATTCCCGAGCCGGTACTGCGAGGCCGACCGGTTCGTCTCGCTGGTTGAGCGCGAGTTCGGCGAGCTTTCCGGCGGGGATCAGGTCCGCGCGATCGCGGCGTGGATCCGCGCCCATGTCGATTACGTGCCCGGCGCCAGCAACGCCACGACCACCGCGGCGGATACGTTCATCGCCCGGCGGGGCGTATGCCGGGACTTCGCGCACCTGATGATCGCCATGACACGCGCCGCGGGTACGCCCGCCCGCATGGTCGCCGCCTACGCATGGCAGCTGGAGCCGCAGGACTTCCATGCCGTGGTGGAGGTGTGGCTGGAAGGCCGCTGGCATCTGGTCGACGCGACGAACCTTGCGCCCTGCGAAGGCATCGTGCGGATCGGCGTTGGACGCGACGCCACGGACATCAGCTTCCTGACGATATTCGGCGAGGCGCAGCTGATCGCACAGCGCGTGGATGTGCGGAAGATCGGGTGAAGGGGTGGGGGGTGGCGACGGCCCCGTGAGGCATCCGCCACCCGCTGATCGTTTTATTGCTGCGGCTGGGCGACGACGGGCTCGGCCACTGCGGATAGTGCACGGCATGGGGAAGTTGGGCAGTCGATGAACTTCTAATCATCCGTCTGAAGAGTGTGCCGGTCCTGTTCACGGAGCCAGTTGTGCGCACTGGTCGCTGCAACCGCCCCATGGCCCATGGCAACGCTGATCTGATCCAGGCCGTCCACAACGTCGCCGGCGGCGAAGAATCCGGGTACGCTACTTCCCTTGGCGGCGTGGGCCGGAACACAGCCGGCTTCTTCCAATTCCACACCGATCTGCTGCGCGAGTTCCGCGCGTGGTTGGCGCCCGAGCGCGGGATAGATCACGTCGAAAGACAGTGGCGCTTCTTGGTCTATCAAGCGGACGTCCATGCGATCCCGGTGGGGCTCCAGCGCTGTGAGCGCGCCAGTTTTCACGACGATACCGGCATTAGCCATTTCGGCCGCCTGCTTCTGGGACAGCTCCGGATGGCTGAGAGGCATCAGCGTGATGTCGGATGAATATTGTCGCAGGAACAACGCTTCGGCCGCTCCATCGCTATCGCAGCCGATCACGCCGATCTTTCGGTCTATGTGTTCATATCCATCGCAGATAGGACAATATCGCAGTACTCCCGCGCCAATGGTGGCCTCATGGACGTCGTGCGGAAGATTGACCTGATTTAGGCGTACGCCGCTCGCGAGTATGACCGCTCGTCCCGACCAATGCTTTCCTGCTTTCGAGGTTAGGCGGAAGCCATTGGTGATCCTCTCGATGCTGATAACTTCGGCCTCCTCGATCCGGGTGCCGAACTCTTTTGCGTGCCGGGTCATACGATCGATGAGGTCTGGGCCTTCGATGCCGTCAGGGAAACCCGGGGCGTTATGTGTTTTCGGAATCCGCAGTGCGCGGCTGTTACCATCGTGAACGACGAGAACGTTGCGACGATAACGGGCGAGGTAGACCGCTGCGGTCAGTCCCGCTGGGCCTGCACCGATCACGATGACGTCCTGGTGATCATTAGGATTGTTCATCGGAGCGCCTTTGCCAGCCGGAGTACCATTACGCGCCGAGGTCGTGCTAGGTTCCGCGTTATAAGACGGTGACGGTCGGGGATCACTATAGCCGGGCGTTTGGCCGCTGCTCGTCGGCTGGAACCGATCTAGACCGGGTGATGGTGCGGACCGGGAACCATGGTGATCATGACCGGGAATTTGGCAGATGCCGCTCCGCGCAGGAACCCCTTCGATGATGTGCTGTAATGTGCAGCTGGGTGGTGAGCTTCACGACCTCGATCGGATCGCTCTTTAAAAGAATGTAAGGCTGACCTTACACAGTCAAACTGTTTCTTGGAAAAAGCGGCGGATTTCCTCGTGTGGCGCGAACTTTGCTTCAGCCTTTGCAGTTAAATGCAGGGGATCATCATGAAAATTACGAGTGCAATTGTTGCGTCGATGTTACTTGGCTTGTCACCAGCGCTGGCCAACGTCGTTTATGACGAGGATGTGGATGGGGACACCGACATCTCGAAAGTACATGCGACACTACTAGGCCGCGTTGACAAAAGACTTCAGCCATAGGCGGACGGCGGCGAGGTTGAGG
>NZ_CAXBBQ010000015.1:0-44376 GCF_963974575.1 uncultured Sphingosinicella sp.
AAAATAGCCGAAACTCTCACTTTCAAAGCGGACCAGTTTTCAGGGGGAAGGCCACTGTTTCGGCTCGGACTGGCCGGTCGCACCGCTCGATCCGATGACCGGTGTGGATGCGGCCGTCCGGCGGCAGACAATCGACGGCGCCAACCCGGACGGCTGGCACCCGGAACAGCGCGTGACGATTGCTGAAACGCTGACGGCCTATACACACACAGCGGCCTTCGCCGGTTTTCAGGAGGATCGCCTCGGCAAAATCGCGCCCGGCTATCTTGCGGATATGACGGTGCTGGACCGCAATCTCCTCAGCGTCTCGCCCGGTCAGTATCTGAAAACCGGCGTGCTGCGGACCTTCGTCGATGGGCAGGAGCGTTTTACGGCATAATCGCGATAGGTGTTTTCGCCCCGCGCCGAATTACGCCGCGCTGCCCCGTGGTCGCCGCCGAAACCACAGCCACGTCCCGAGGATGATCGTAACCGCAAGCCAGAGGCCCACCGACATGGTGAGAACGCGCCCGAACGTGCCGAGGCTTTCGCCCGTGTGAAGCGGGTAGAAAGAGGCGATGATCGCTCGGGCGGTATCGGCCTCCGTCGCGGGCCAAGCACCGCGCACGCTGCCAGTGTTGGCGTCCACGATCACAAGGCTGCTGCCGTATCCGCCGCGGTAAAGTTCGCCGGGCGCGCGGACCCATGCATAGTAGCTTGCGTCCGCCGCTGACGGGAAGGTCGTCCCTACGAAACGGCTGTCGGGGATCGCGTCCACGGCGGCCTGCCGGGCGGTCGCAAAACCGACGCTGGGGCCTGCGGGCGCGTTGGCGGGCAGGGTGATGTCCGGAACGCGGGCGAGATCGCGCAGCGGATGTTCGAACAGAATGAGCGTGCCCGTTCCCGCGATCACGATGGCGGGAACCGCCGCCCACAGCCCCACGGCGCGATGCCAGGAATAGAGGCCCGCCGTCTTTCCGGTGGAGCCGGCAGGCTTCAGCACACTGCGCCACTGCGCTCGCCTCGGCCATGCAGCGATGATCCCGAAGATGAGGTTCGTGACCAACAGCAGCCCGGAAACGGCAAGAAGCCAGTGACCGAACGTCCCCGCCGCCAGCGTCAGATGAATTTCGCGCATCAGCGCGAGGAAGCTGTAATCGTCGGCTTCCCGATCGCGCAGGATGTTTCCCGCACCGTCGATATAGGCTTTGCGCTGCGTCCCGTCCGCGCCAGCAAACAGGATGATATAGCGGTCGGGCAGGCCGGCGGTCGTCCAGATCCAGGTGATCCCGGCCTCCGCTCCATCCGATGCAAAACTGTCGATCCGCTTTTCGATCGCGGCCGGATCGGTGGGACGGTGTGCGCCGCCAAGCGCCATGTCCTCCAGCTCGAAGTGAAAACTCAGCAGCGTGCCCGTGATGGCCTGGACCAGCCAGAACAACGCGGCGCCAAGGCCGAGCCAGCGATGGAGCTTCATGATCCGGTTGCGAGTGGACCGGCGGGGCGGCTGCGGGATTGATATCATAACGCTGTATGGTGCCGTTCCGAATCACTGTCTGCAACGCGGCGAAAGGGTAAGCCGGGCGTGCAACCGGGTAAGCAATCGCAGCCGAAAACGTAAGAACTGTGCCGCTTGCGAAGGCCTCTGCCGCTACCCAGCGACCACACTTTCGGACTTACCCGTCTTTGCCTCTCATTACCCTCAAAAGCCGTTCGCACGTTGCCGAGACTGTTGTTGAATGCGTGATGTAGGAAGCCGGGGATAACAGACAGCAGCGCCCGGTAATACGCAGCCGCATGAAAAAGGGGGTAAGAATGAAACTTGCAATCCAGAATTCCGGTCCGATGTCGTCGAAGCTCTGGTTGGCGCTGCTTTCGACAAGCTGCGCGGCACTATTGCCCACGGTTGCCTCGGCGCAGGCTGTCGATGACGATGAAAGCATCATCGTAACGGCGGAGCGTGCGGTCGCCGCGACCAAGACCGATACACCGCTCACCGAAGTGCCGCAGTCGATCAGCGTCGTCACCGCCCAGGAGTTCCAGGATCGGACGGTCGTCGATTTCCAGGACGTCTATCGCTACAGCGCTGGCGTCGCCTCCAACAACAGCGTGGACTCGCGGGGCGATTTCGTGCTGACGCGCGGCTTCGATGCGGCGCAGTATCTCGACGGGCTGAAGCGTATGCCCGATTTCATCTACGGCGCCAGGCTCGAGCCGTTCACGCTTGAACGCGCCGAAGTGCTGCGCGGCCCCTCTTCGGTGCTTTACGGCGCGGGCGGCCCCGGCGGTGTGCTCAATGCCGTCAGCAAGCTGCCGCAGTTCGAGTTCGGCGGCGAGGTCGGCGTCATCGTCGGCACTGACGACCGCATCCAGGGCCAGGTTGACGTGACAGGTCCACTCACCGAGGGCGTTGCTGCGCGCTTCGTCGGCGTGCTGCGTGACGGCAAGACGCAGTGGGGTACTCCGGATGACCGTCTGCTCATTAACCCGTCGCTGCGCTTCCAGCCCGGCCCGAACACCGACATCACGCTGATCGGTCTCTATCAGAAGGACAAGCAGGGCTCGCTTGGCTACGCGCCGCTCTTCAAGTCGCTGCTCGCGCCGAGCAAGGCGGAGCGGGTGAAATTCAACTTCTATCAGGGCGAACCCGGCTTCAACGGGATGGACACCGAATATGCGTCCGCCGCGCTGATCGTCTCGCACAGCTTCAGCGATGCGATCACCTTCCGCAGCGCGTCGCGCTACAGCCACATGGATACGGATTACAAGGAAGTCTACACGAACTATACGGCCGAGCCGTGGGAGGATGCGGCGGAAACGCTGCTCCGCCGCGAATTCTATGTGAATTACGAGAAGAGCAAGGTCTTCAACAGCGACAACAACCTTACGATCGACTTCGCGACCGGCCCGATCGAACACAAGGTTCTGCTCGGCGTCGATTATACTTGGTTCAAGCAGAGCAAGGACGAGGGCTTCTCGTACCTCGACTTCTTCCCGTTCCCGGCACCGCCGCCCATCAATATCTATAATCCGGAATACGGTGCGGATTTCGATTTCGGAGCATTCAACTTCCTCGATTACAAGAGCACGCAGCTCGGTTTCTATGTGCAGAACCAGATGAGCTACGCCGACCGCGTGCATGTCGTGCTCGGCCTGCGCCGCGACAAGGCGACGTCGAAGCGCAACGGCGTGTCGGAGCTTTCGCAGACAGCATGGTCGTTCCGCGGCGGCATCATCGCCGAGGTGGTGAAAGGCGTTTCGCCCTATTTCAACTACGCCGAATCCTTCCTGCCGGTTCCAGGCGGCGACTTCTTCGGAAACCCGTATGCGCCGCGCACGGCGCGCCAGTACGAGGGCGGCGTGAAGTGGGAGCCGATGCGCGGCGCGCTGCTCAGCGTGGCGTATTTCGACATCAAGGAATCGAACTACATCTCGCAGGATCCCGGCAACATCCAGAATTTCATTCAGGGTGGTTCCGTGGGCTCGACGGGCGTTGAAGTCGAAGCGATCATACGGATGCCCGAAAACTTCGAGTTCACCGCGTCGTACAGCTACATCGACGCGAAGGTCCTGACGTCCAGTTCGACGCTCACGGCCGGCGACCGCCTCTCGGCACAGCCGCGGCAACTCGCCTCGATCTGGGGATCGAAGACGTTCATGGTGGGCGACGACTGGCAGGTCCGTGCCGGTGCCGGCGTGCGTCATATAGGTAACAAGATCGATGCGGGCCAGTCATTCCTGACGCCGTCGGTGACGCTGGTCGATGCGATGGTATCGGCAACCAGCGGCCAGTGGGTCGCGTCGCTCAACGCGAGCAACCTGTTCAACAAGAAATACTACGACCTCTGTTCGCTGCTCGCGACGACGCATGGTCTGTGTACGGCGGCGAAGGACCGCACGTTGCTTGCGTCGCTGACGCGCAAGTTCTGATTGTCCTCCAGGAGGAGCACGCTCAGGCGTGCTCCTCTTCAGGTTTCGAGTGTGAGTGAACCGATGATCCTGTCTTCCCGCAATTTTCTGCCCAATGCCGCCGTCGTCCTTGGTGCAGTGCTTCTCGCGTCCTGTGCGGGGCAGGCCGTGCAGTCGCCTGCGGAAACGGCTGATCTCATTCTCACCAACGCGCGCGTCTACACGGTGGAAACCGCGCGGCCGTGGGCGGAGGCCGTTGCGATCGACAACGGCAAGATCGTCGCGGTGGGTTCTGCGAAGGACGTGCTGAAATATCGGGGGGCGGACACCCGTACCGTCGATCTCGGCGGTCGTCTGCTGATGCCTGCGTTCGGCGATGCGCATGTGCATCCCGTTTTTGGCGGCATGGCCTACACGCGCTGCTCGCTGCACAGCGGCAAGACCGTGGAGGATTATCAGAAAATCATTGCCGGCTGTGTGGCCGCGTCGCCCGGTGACGGGCCGATTTACGGTGTCGGCTGGCAAGACGCATTGTTTCCGCCGAAGGGCGTGCCGCGCAAGGAACTGCTCGACGCTGTCACGGCGCAGCGCGCGCTGATCTTTGAATCCGTCGGTGGCCACAGCTACTGGGTGAATTCGAAAGCGCTCAAGATCGCAGGGATCACCAAGGATACGCCTGACCCGGCCAACGGCCACATCGACCGTGATCCCGCGACGGGCGAGCCGGTCGGCGGGCTACAGGAAGCGGCCATGGCGCTCGTCGGCGATCTCATACCAAAGCCCACGGCGGAAGAGGTGCAGCAGTCGATCGTCTATGTCGCGCACCTCTTCAACAGCCTCGGCATCACGAACTGGCACGATGCCGGCATCGATCTCGCCGCCGACGGAACCAGCGAAACGCTTGCCGCCTATCACGCCGTCAAGGACCGCGGTGAACTGAGCGCGCATGTTTCGCTGGCCTTCAAATGGGAGAATGAGCGGGGCCTGGAACAAATCCCGGCGATCCGGGCCGCTTCGGAACGCGCCGCCGCGTGGGGGATCAGCGCGAAATCGGTCAAATTCTATGCAGACGGTGTCATTCCGCAGCAGACGGCGGCCATGATCGCGCCGTACGAGCACGCGGGCGACCATCGCGGACCTTTGCAGATCACGCCCGAAACGCTGGCGCAGGCGATCACCACGCTTGGCAAGGATGGTTTCCAGCCGCACGTCCATGCGATCGGGGACCGTGCCGTGCGCGTCGCGCTCGATGCATTCGCTGCTGCAAAGAATAGCAACGGCACCGCGAACCGGCCGATGATCTCGCACCTCAACGTCGTCGATCCGGCTGATCAGCCGCGCTTCGGCAAGCTCGGCGTCATCGCGCAGTTCCAGCCGACGTGGGCGAGCAACTATCCGTACATGGACCTCACCAAACAGGCGATCGGTCCGGTGCGATCCGGCTACATCTATCCTTCGCATGGCATTCTCGCGCCGGGCGGCATGATCGCTTATGGTGCCGATTGGCCCGTGGCGACCGCGAACCCGCTGTTCGGCCTTCAAGTTGCAGTTACGCGCGTGAATTATGAAGAGCCTGCAACACCGCCGCTGCTTCCCAAGGAAGCGATTACGCTGGAGCAGGCGATCCGCGCGCATACGCTGAATGTCGCCTATGCGAACGGCATGGAAACGCTGACGGGATCGATAGCGCCCGGCAAGAGTGCGGATCTTGTCGTTCTCGACCGGAACATCTTCACGCTCGCCCCGCTCGAAATCGGCAAGGCGAAGGTGATGGTCACGCTGTTCGAAGGCAGGCCGGTGTTTGGTAACTGGTCGTCGTTGGGCGCGGCGAAGGAGCCTTAACGCGCGCGTGCCGCCGCGCGCAGGCTCGCGGTGACCGACCGGCTCGGTACAGAGATATGGGTTTCTTCATCGAGCATGATGAAGTCGCTGCGCAGACCCTGCGCGGAAAGCGCGGCCATGCGCTGCGCGAGCGCCTTCGTATCGCCCGGAATATTGCCTTCCTCTTCGCGTTCACCCGCCATCAGCAGCAAACTGGTGGCCTTGCCGGTATCGGGGGTCTTCAGGACCTGTGCCCTGAACGCAGCCTCTTCCGCCAGGATGGATTGGTTGTCCCACCAGATCGAAGGGCTGGTCGCGATGATCGTGCGGAACGCGCCGGGGCGGGAATAAAGCATATGGAGCGCGAACAGGCCGCCGAGCGAATGCCCGTAAAGCGATTGCCGGGTGGTGTTCACGGAATAGCGCTTCTCGATTGCCGGGCGCAGCTCGTCGAGCAGGAACTTCGCGAACCGGTCGCGCCCGCCGCTTTGATATTGCGCGAACGCCTGTTTCAGCGCCGGGGTTGCGATGGGCGCGGTGAAATCGAACATGCGCCGCGCATCGTAAATCTGTTCGCCCGGATGGCCGACGCCCACGACGATCATCTTGTCGATGCCGCTGCTCCCGAAGCCATGGATACGGCGCGCTTCGGCGAAGCCCGCGAACATCGCATTCCCGTCGAGCACGTAAAGAATCGGATAGCCGCCCCCGGGTGCAGGCGCGGACGGACGCGAGACGAAGATGCGAAATTCCTGTCCATCTGCCGACGTCATGTCCCACATCTCGGTTTCGGGCATGGCGTAGGGGACGGAGACGGGTTCGGCTGCCGCAGCCGGAACGGCAAGCATCGCAAAGGCGAGGAATAGGGGAGCTGCCAGCATCAAATCAGGTTCGCGGCCTGAGGACGGCGACCGGCCCAAGGTTGCGCCTCTTCCAGTACGGTGCCGAGCGCGAGCAGCTGATCGTCACCTCCGCGCCCGGTCCAGAACATCGCGCCTGCGGGCAGGCCATCGGACGCCATGAACAGCGGCAGCGACAGGCCGGGATAGCCCGCCATGTTCTGAAGCTGCGTATAGTTCACGTGCCGGAAGTGATCGTTCCACAGCCCATCGAATTCACGGTCGGGCGCCAGCACGCCGAGCGGCGGCGGTGTGCTGCTGGTGACCGGGCTCAGCACGACATCGTATTTTTGCCAGAACGCGTCGAGGCTTCTGTCGATCTCCGCGATTGCGCTTAGCGCAGCGGCGAGATCGTCGGCCGTCATGCCGTCGCGCCGCCGCGCAAGCCCGAGCGTCCACGGTTCGAGCAAGGAATCCGCCTGCGTCCCCAGCCGCGCCCGGCAAAGGTCCACGACCTCTCCGCCGCCGTAGCTCCACAAAACATCGAAAGCGCGGCTCAGCGCACCGCGATCTATCGGCGGCTCGCAGAGTTCCACACGCCACCCAAGCGTCTCGCACAGAGCCGCTGCCTTCCCGATCACCTCGGCAACGGCCGGATCAGGCTGCAACCCGTCCAGCCCCTTCAAACTCACTGCCACCCGCAGAGTATCGGTCGTCTTCGTCTCACCCGGCTGCGACCGAAGAAACCGCGCGGCCCAGGCCGTGTCGCGCATCGTGCGTCCGTAAAGTCCATCGGAGGTCAGCAGATCATCGGCCAGGCTCGCCCCGCGCGCGCGGAGGTTCCAGCCCCGGCTCGGCTTGAAGCCAATGATGCCGCAATGCGAGGCAGGGATGCGGATCGAACCGCCGCCGTCGCTGCCCGTTGCGAACGGCACCATGCCCGTCGCGACCGCCACCGCCGCGCCGCTGCTGGAGCCGCCGCTGCTGCGTGTCAGATCCCACGGATTGCGCGTGGGACGGTATAGCAGTGCCTCGCCCGTGCCGATCAGGCCGAACTCCGGCATGGTCGACATCCCGCAAGGAATGAGCCCGGCCGCATCCAGCCGAGCGGTGAAGGGGTAACGGGCCTTCCCCGTCGTGCCCGCCCGCGTCCGCGAGCCCGACAGCATAGGGAAATCGGGATATTCGAGCGAGGCTTTGAGCAGATACGGAACACCTGCCATCGGCGCGGCTCTGTCCACTTGGCGTGATGCTTCAAGCGCATGGTCGAAGGCGCGGTGGCTGACGGCGTTCACCGCGGGGTCGACCTTTTCGATCCGCTCCATCGCGGCCTCGACGAGCGCGAACGGCGGCACCTCGCCGCTGCGGACGAGAGCGGCCTGCGCGTGCGCGTCGAGCGCGGCGATCATCGCTGCCGCCACCACAGCAAAAGCCCGTAGCTGCCTGCGGCGAGCAGCGTGGCATCGAGCGCGGGAACGGTCGTGAGCGACAGACCCATGTGCATCGCGGGCAGGGTGATGGCGAGCGAACCCAGCCACACGCCGATCGCGTCCCAGCGGATCGCGGGCGGGGTCTCGCCATCCGTCCCCCGAAAACGCGAGAAGCCGTCGATCACGTAGATGGCTGCGATCGGCGGAATGATGAGCCCGAGCGTCACCAGAAACGGAATGAAGGAATTGATGATGCCGAGCAGCGCGAAGATGCAGCCGATCGTCCCGCCGACGACGATGATGACCCATTGGCGAACGCCGGGGAAGGTCGCCGCCATCGATAGCCCGGCGGAATAGAGGTTGAGCGCGTTGATCGTCCACACGGAAAGCAGCAGCATGGCGAGCGCCGGTATGCCGAAGCCCATGGCGACGACGATCTGCATGATGTCCGTCTGTCCTGTCGCCAGCGCAATCAACGCTGAAATCAACATCAGCAAGGGTGCGGCGAGCGGAAAGGACAGGAGCATTCCGGCGATCGCGCCGCGCTCGGTCCGGATGAAGCGGGACAGGTCCGGCATCGCGGCGACGGTGAGCATGTTGCCGCCGACGAGCGCGGAGAGCGCGATGCCGAAGCTCATCGGCGTCGGCGGGTTCGCGGCGGGCGCGAGATCGACGGGCTGGGCGCCGACGGCCGTGACGCACACGGCGACCAGAATGATGCCCGCTAGCGGCACTGCAACCATTGCCAGCCGATCAAGGGTGCGAAAGCCGTAGATCGTAGAGGCTGTAATCAGCACGCTGCCCAGGATGACGAACGTGCCGAAATCGCCGGGTATTCCGTAGCCCTGCTTCGAGGCGGCCACCATTGCGTCGCCGAAGAACGACACATTGACCCCGAACCAGCAGAAATGGACGATCGCGATCACGATATTGACCAGCGCCGCGCCCTTCATGCCGAACGACCGCTGGACGAGCAGATACGTCGTCAGCCGCGTGCGAACGCTGATGATCGCGGTGAGACAGGCGGCCGCGCAAAGGATGAGCCCGGAGAGCAGGGCGGCGAGAACCGCCTTGTCGAGCCCGAGCGCAAGGCCGGTCTGCGCGCCGTTCAGGAATCCCGGCAGCGAGAATGTGAAGCTCGTGATGATGAGCGCCACGCGCCATCCGGCGACGGTCAGATGTTCCGGCAGCGGTCCGCTGGCATGGGCATCGCTGTGCCCGCCGCTCATACCGTCTCCGCGGTGTCGAGGTTTTCGAGCGCGATGAAATCGGTGCCGAGCCTGAAGGCGCGCGGGCCGACGAAACGCAGTGCCGGCTCTTCCCGCAGCATCGCGGGCGCGGCCGCGGCGATCACCTTGACGCGCTGGCCATATTTCAGACGCTCGGTGGTGATCGTGTCGGCGGTTTCCCGGTCCATGATGGTGATGAGATCGGGCACCATCGCGCGAATTCGGCCGTCCTGGCGGGCGATGAGGTTCTCGTTCTGAAACTCGATCTCCATGCGCCCTTGCCCCCCGAAGCCGTCGATTATGACGTTTCCGACGGAAAAGCCACCGCGCGTCTCACGCTCCAGATCGACGATCTTTCCATCGAAGAGCGTCTTGCAATGCGGGTAAAGGCCGGTCGCGCGTAAGGCTTCGGCAAGGGCCTCAAACGGGTCCTGCCGGGCGGCACGCGCCTCGCGTATGGCGGCGCCCGTGGCGATGGCCGCGCTGACGCTGCCCGCAATCGCGTGCGCGCGCGCCTCCGCGCCGGTGAGAGGGTATTCGACCATGTGCGCGATGCCGCCGAGCGCCACGGAAAGGCTCCGCGCGATGCGTTCGTGCGCAAGATTGTCGTCGGTTTCGATGACTGTCAGCGCGCCGCAGGAGGCGGTGACGACCGATGGGCAGGCACTGAGGCCCCGGATGTTGAAGATCGCCATTTGCGATTCCGGGAAGGCGCGCCCCATGCCGTCGCAGTCGACGACGGGCACGCCCATGTCGGCGGCGGCAATGATCGGCGCCAGCCCATTGCCGCCGCCGATCTCGATAGGCAGTACGGCATCGATGCGGCGGCCGAGGATCGTCTCCAACCGTCGCAAGCCGGCGACCGCCTCGCTGCCGTTCGGTAGCTTTTCCACCGAAACGGTCGGCGCGCCGATCCAGCCGCAAGGAACGACGAGCGCGTCGTCGGCGAGCGAGGAGAGCGGGATCAGCTCGACACGTCCGCGCCGTTCAAGCGCTGCTTCGGCGAGGAGTAGGCTGTAATAGGGGTCGCCGCCGCCCCCGGAACCGAGAAAGGCGGCACCGCGCGCCAGATCGGCCAGCGCCTCGCGTTCAATGCGCATGGTGGGCCTCGGCGATGAGGTTGCCGGCAGCGGGCGAGGAGGTTTCGACAAGATCGCCAACAGCCTTGATCCTTACCTGTGCCGACCGGCCGGGCAAGTAGCTCAGAAACACCTCCTCCATATCGACGATCTGGATGCTGTCTTTCTGGCCGCCGTTGGCGACGACACGCGCCGCGACGGCTTCGCGCATCCGATCAAGGGCCGCGTGGCGCGGAACGCTGTCGTAGTCCACGATCTGTTCAAGCTGGGCGCCGATCTGGGCGATGGCGGCGCCGACCGCGTTGGCGACCGAGGCGTGCGGCGGCCGCAAAACCTGCGTTGCGCCCGGCAAATCGTTATCGATCAGAAAATGCCCGCCGCCGACGGCGATGATCGGCACATCGCCTTGCGCGGTCTTCATGCGATCGATGCCATCGGCGAACATCGCCTGCATACGGTGCCAGATGGCGGTTTGCACGGTCGCGCTGAGCGGCGGGATGCGGGAGGGATCGCCGAAGTGTGTTCGACCGGCAGCCACGGCGACATCACTTGCCGTCAGGGTTCGGCCGCCGAAGAGAAACGCGTCCTGCAGGATGCGGTAGCCCACCGAATCCGGGCCGATCTGCAGATCGGATTCGCCGAGCGCGTCCGCCAGGTAGAGCCCGGGATCGAGATGGATGCGGGTGCCGCCGCCAAGACCGAGGGCGAGGATGTCCGGCATCCGGAAATTGGTGCGGACTCCGCCGATATCGACCGAAATCGAGGATTCGCGAGGGAAGCCCTTGGAAAGCACGCCGATGTCGCAGGTGGTTCCTCCCACGTCCATGACGATCGCGTCGTTCATGCCCGTGAGGAAGGCTGCCCCGCGCATACTGTTCGTGGGCCCGGAGCCGATCGTCATCACCGGATAGCGCGCGGCATCCTTCGCCGAGATCAGCGTGCCGTCGTTCTGCGAAATGAACAGGGGCGCCTCAAGTCTCAGATCGCGGAGTGCGCGTTCCAGCGAGGCGACAACGTGCCGTGCGAGACTGGTCAGCGCGGCGTTGAGGATGACGCCGTTCTCGCGTTCGACAAGCCCCAGCCGCCCGATGGTGTGCGAGAGGCTGACGCTGGCCTCGGGATGTTCTGCGCGGATGACTTGGGCGGCGCGCTCTTCCATGGCCGCATTGATCGGGGCGAAGGCACTGCTGACGGCGATGCTGTTGATGCCGCGTTCGCGGCAACGCCGTGCTGCGCTGCGAACCCGGTCCTCGTCGAAGGCCGAGATCTCGCGACCATCGAACTCGTAGCCGCCGGGCAGTAGGAAGATGTCGCCGCAGATCTGCTTCGTGAGGGGTGAGGGCCAGCCCGTGAACGGGGGCAGTGCCTCCCCCGAAGGGCTCGCCAGCCGCATGATCGCGACGCGGTCCAGCCGGTTTGCCTCGACGAGCGCGTTGGTGAAATGCGTCGTGCCGATCATCACCGCGGTGATCGCGCCGGGCGCGACGTTTCCGCCCTCAAGCACGGCGCGGATGGCGGCTGAAACGCCGCTGCTGACGTCGGGGGTCGTCGGCTGCTTGTTCGTTGCGACGATCCGGAGGCCATCGATCAGAACGGCGTCGGTGTTCGTTCCGCCGACATCGACACCAATACGCACCTGATCCTCCTTGAAGCGTCGTTCGCTAACGTTCCGGGATTTGAAGGGCCTGCCCCCTCATGCGCAACGCGAATTACGGGTGTGAACGGGTGTGAACGGGTAATGCGCCTTCCCGATACGGGTAAAAGCCCCTCCACCGCCGTGCGTGGGGGCGTCTGCAGGTTGCCATACCCGCGTTCAACCCGTAACTTTGGTCCATTCGGTAGAATGAAATCACGCGCGCGAGGTTCGAGGCCCCATGCTGGATGTGATTGCCGCAAAATTTGATCCGCCGATATGGATGAGTGAGCAGATTCATCGTGGCCTTCTGCTGCGCCAACTCAATCATGCGCTGTCCCATCGCCTCACGCTCGTTCACGCGCCTGCGGGATATGGCAAGACCAGCCTGCTGGCGCAGTGGCGCGACAGCTTGGCGCCGGCATCGGCGCAGGTGGCCTGGCTGACGCTGGAACGTGATGACCGCGATCTGAAGCGGCTGGTGCGCTACCTCTTGATCGCGATCCACAGCGACGCTCACGACGGAAGCCAGAAAAGGTCCTCGCCGGACTTGCCGCCGCGTGCCGCTCTCTCTGCGATAGTCAACGGGCTCGCGGGGCGTTCGAGCCCGTTCGTGCTGATCCTCGACGACCTTCACCACGCCGACAGCGAGCCGGTGGCGGCGTTCCTTCAATCGCTGATCCGCCTTGCGCCCGCCAACTGCCACTTCATATTCGCATCGCGCGACTATCCCCGGCTTGGCCAGTCCGTGCTCGCAGCCGAAGGGCAAGTGCTCGAAATCACGGCGCACCAGCTCAAATTCTCGCTTGCCGAGACGGAAAGCCTGCTGGCCCGCACCGAGCAGCCTCTGGACTCTTCCGATATCGAAACCATTCTCGACCGAACCGAAGGCTGGCCGATCGCCGTGCAACTGGCGTCGCTGTCGCTGAAGCGCGGCGCAGACGCAGGAAGGGTGATCGACGAATACTGCGGGTCCAGCACCGATCTTGCGCGCTATCTTTCCGAGCAGGTGCTGATGACGCTTCCGCAGGAGACGCGGGAGATCGTGATCCGCACGGCGCTGCTCGATCGGCTGACGGGCGGGATGGTTGATCTGCTATGCGACCGGGAGGACGGCTGGCTGGTACTGGAACGGCTGGAACAGCAGGGCGTGTTTCTGGCGCCGGTGACGTGGGAGCGACGAGAATACCGCTATCATCAGCTGTTCGCCGAATATCTCCGAGACCGCTTCGAACGATCTGATCGCGCCGGCTACTGTGCCCTTCAGCGACGAATCGCACAGTGGCTTGCCGAACGCGGCATGGTGGCCGACGCCGTGAACCACGCGATTCTTGCATCCGACGATCTGCTGCTGGCCAACATCATCGAGGAAGCTGGCGGATGGCGCTTGATACCGCAGGGCTTGCTGGGCGTTGTCGAACGCGGCCTCTCCAAGCTGCCGGGCGCACTCATCCGTTCGCGTCCGGGTCTCGTGCTCGCGCAGGTGTATCTCCAGATAAAGTTGGGCGAGTTGGGCGCGGCGCGCGCCGAATACGATCGTCTCGCTGCCGAAGTCGAAAAAGCGGAGTTGTCGGCTGCCATCCGCATCGAAATGCAGGTCGTGGGCGACACGCTCACCGATTACGAAAATCAGCCGATGACGTTCGAGGACCTGCTCGCGCGCGAAGCCCTGCTCCGCAAGTTCCCGGCAAACGATCATCTGGTGCTTGCGAACATCTCCGAAACACTCGGCGCCAAATATTTCGAGGGCGGTTGGCTGGAACGCGCATTGCAGCCGACGCTTGCTGCGCGCGAACATTATCAGTCCTGCGGATCGCTCTATAGCGATCTCTTCACCCGTTTCCTCGAAGCCCGGATCAAGCGTGGGCAGGGGCGATCGAAAGAGGCGGGAACGATCCTGCAGGCTGCCTGGCAGGCCATCGCGGAGAATTTCGGGAGCCGGTCCGACCTCGCCGCCAATTGCGCGGCGTTTCAGGCGGAGCTGCTCTACGAGCAGGACCGCGTTGCCGATGCGCGCGAGCTGCTGTCATGGGCGCTGCCACACATGGAACAGTCCGATGGCTGGGTCGATGTGTATGCGGTGGCCTATTTCACTGAAGCCGGCGCGCTGGCGGGCGAGGGCGCGTTCGACGAGGCGTGCGACGTCGTGGCGCGGGCACGGCGCGTGGCGGGGCGCAGGCGTCTGGTCCAGCTCGAGCAGCTCGCGGACATTTGCGAACTCGATCTGAAGATTTCTAACGGTTTCCTGTCCGCTTCGGGGGTGGCCGAGCTCGATCGCTACGCCGACATGATGGCAGAGGATTCGCCCCAGTATCGCCCCGTGGCCGTGGCCGCGTCGCTGTGCCGGGTCCGGCTTCGCCTGTTCAACGGTGCATACGAAGCCGCGTTGGAGGAACTCACGCGTTTACGAGCATGGGCGGATCAGCGCGGGGCAGGGCGGCTTCTCATTGATGTCAATATCCTCGCCGCCGCCGCGATGCGCGGGCTTGGCGCGGTCGAAGATGCCCGAAACCACTTCGACGAGGCTGTCAGCATCGCGATGTTCCAGGATATCGTCCGGCCGTTCGTGGACGCGCGGCAGTTTGTAGGACCTTGTCTTGAAGATGCCATGCGCGCCGACACGCAGGTGGACCGTTTCCGCGCCCAGTTCCTCAAAACGCTGGCGAAGTCCCTCGCATCCTGCCGGAATACCGTGGCGGGGCAGGGGCCGTTCACCGAGGCGGAAGCCGAGGTGCTGCTATATCTGAGCCAGGGACATTCGAACAAGGAGATCGCTCGGCTGATCGGCATGTCGCCCGATACCGTGAAATACCGGCTGAAATCGGTCTTCCGCAAAATCGGTGTCGCCAAGCGCCGCGATGCCGTTCGTATCGCTGCCGAGCGCGGTCTTGTCTCAATGCAGCTGGTGTCCTGAGGTCTGCCAAGCGAGACGCCTGAGAAGGATCATCAGCTAGCGCAGATCACGCCGGCCGCGATCAGCGCCTCGATATCAGCCTCCGGCATTCGGGTTTCGCGCAGGATCGCGCGGCTGTCTTCGCCGAGAGCGCGCGGCGGCGTGTCGGGCCGGGGTTCGAAGCCTTCGAACAGCACGGCTTGCGGCAGGCTGCGGGCGATGCCTTCGGGATAGCCGCCGGGCACATCGAAAAAGCCGACCCGGGTCAGATGCGGATCGGTGAGCAGGTCTTCGAGACTGTTCACTTCCGAGCACGGCACGTCGCGCGCCGAAAGCGCTGCAATCCATTGCGCGGTCGTGCGTGCGGCCATGCTTTCTGCGACGAGCGCGTAAAGCTCGTCGATATGTGCGGGACGCTGCTGGGGATCGCGAAACCAGTGCTCTTCCGCCACATCGTCGCGGCCGATCTCCGTGAGGAACGCGCGCCACTGGCGGTCGGTATAGGGCAGCACCGCGATCCAGCCGTCGGCGCTGCGGAACGGGCGGCGATTGGGTGAAAGAATGCGGGGATAGCCGACGGGGCCGGCCGGCTCAAACGTCGCAGATGCCAGATGCTCGTTGAGAAGGAATGCGGCCAGCGCTTCGAACATCGGCACCTCGACCTTGATCGCTCCCTCGCGTCCGTTCGCGCGGGCGAGGAGCGCGGCAAGGATGCCATAGACGGCGTGAAGCGCGGCGACCTTGTCGGCGAGAATGGTGGGGACGAAACGCGGGTCGCCGCCCGTTGCCGTGCCAAGGCCGGCGATGCCGCTTACCGCCTGTATGATGTCGTCGAAGGCTGGGCGATCACGATACGGGCCGCGCTGGCCGAAGCCGACGGCTGCGCAGTGGATGATGCGCGGATTGATCGCCGCCACCGCGTCGAAGCCGAGGCCGAGCCGGTCGGCGGCGTCGATGCGCATGTTATGGAAAAGCACATCCGCGGTTTTCAGCAATTCTGCGAAGGCCGCGCGGCCTGCGTCTGCCTTCAGATCAATCGCAAGCATCCGCTTGTTGCGGTTGTTGTTCACGAAAAGCGCGCCGCCGCCTTGGCCGCGTGGGTGGGCATGGCGGGCGATATCCCCCTCCAGCGGCTCGACCTTGATGACGTCGGCGCCGAGGTCCGCGAGCAGCTGACCCGCGTAGGGGCCGAGCACCACGGCGCCCACCTCGATTACCCGTATTCCTTCCAGCAAAGCCAGCATCGTTCGCGTCTCCGTCTTGACTTCTATTCCTAAACAGAGACAAAAATGTCCACAAATAGAAATTATATGGGGAGTCGCGATGCCGACCGGTTTCCGTTTCGATCGTCTTTTCATTGGCGGCGCGTGGGTGGCCCCGCGCGATGGCGGCGTCCGGCCGAGCATCGATCCGGCGACGGGCCAGCCGTGGGGTGACGTGGCTTACGGCGGCGCGCGCGACATCGATGCGGCGGTTGCGGCTGCGAAGGCGGCGTTCGAGGGGCCGTGGCGGACGATGCCGCCGTGGGAGCGCGCTGCGCTGCTGCGGAAATTCGCGGACCTCTATGCAACGCGCGTAGGCGCGCTCGCCGAGGTCGAAACGCGCGACAACGGCCGCGCCGTGCGTGAATCGCGCGGCGATATCGGGCTGCACGCGCAATATTATCACTGGTTTGCCTCGCTCGCCGACAAGCTCGGCGGGCGCACCATTCCGATGGACGACAGCGTTCACGCCTTCACCACGCGGCATCCCGTGGGCGTGGTCGGCGCGATCACACCGTGGAACGTGCCGCTGATGGCGGCGGCGTGGAAACTCGGCCCGGCGCTCGCAGCGGGGTGCACTGTCGTGCTGAAGCCGGCGGAGCAGACACCGGCCTCGTCGCTGGCGCTGGCGCATCTTTTCGAGGAGGCCGGTTTTCCGCCCGGGGTCGTCAACGTCGTGCCGGGTGACGGCCCGGTCGCGGGCGCGCGTCTGGTGGAACATCCCGATGTCGCCAAGATCAGCTTCACGGGCGAGGGGACGACGGCGAAGACCATCCTGAAGGCGGGCGCGGACACGCTGACGCGCTGCACCTTCGAACTCGGCGGCAAGGCCCCCCACATCCTCTTCGCCGACGCCGATCTCGATCAGGCGCTGAATGCGGCGACCGGCTCGGCATGGGCGCTCTGCGGCCAGAGCTGCGCGCTCGGCAGCCGCGTCCTCGTCGAGCGGCCTGTCTACGACAGGGTCGTGGAGGCGTTCCGCGAACGCGCCGCGCGCGTGCGTGTCGGAATGCCGCTCGATCCGGCGACGCACATGGGGCCGCAGGCGCATCAGCAGCAGCTCGACAAGACTCTTTCCTACGTCGCGATCGGCCGCGCGGAGGGCGCCGAACTGGTAACGGGCGGCGCCCGCATCGATCGCGATGGTCTTGGCGGAGGCTATTTCGTTGAACCGACCGTGTTCGCCGGGGTTTCGGCGAACATGCGGATCGCGCAGGAGGAAATCTTCGGGCCGGTGGCCGCGATCATCCCCTTCGACGGTGAAGACGAGGCGGTCTCCATCGCCAATTCGACACCCTACGGTCTCGCCGCCGGTCTGTGGACACGCGACACGGGCCGCGCGCACCGCGTCGCCGCGCGGATCGAGGCAGGCATGGTGTGGGTGAACACCTACCGCTATATCCGCTGGTCGACGCCCTATGGTGGCGTCAAGGCCAGCGGCTGGGGCCGTGAGAACGGCATCGAGGGGCTCGATCCGTTCCTCGAAACCAAAACCACGATTGTTTCGACCACCGGCACGTTCGCCGATCCCTTCGCAAACTGAGGACAAGACCATGCGCCTTTCGGGCAAGCTCGCCATCGTCACCGCCGCGGCATCCGGCATGGGCCGCGCCGGCGTGGAGCGTTTCGTGCGCGAAGGCGCGCGCGTTGCCGCCATCGATATCAACCCGGATGCGCTTGCCGCACTCGTTGAAGAGTTCGGGGACAGCCGGGTGACTGCGGTCGCCGCCGATCTCTCCACGCCCGAAGGCGCCACCGACAGCATCGACCGCGCCGTCGCGGCGCTGGGCGGCGCGGATATTCTGTGGGCACATGCCGGAATGCCTGGCCCGGCCTCGGTCGAAAATCTCGATCTCGCCGCCTATGACAAGGCCATCGCGCTCAACGTCACTGCAGCGGCATTGGGCGCCGGGCAAGTGGCGCCGCACATGCGCGCGCGCGGCGGTGGCGCGATCGTGTTCACCTCCTCGATCTCCGGCCTCGTCGGTTCGATGATGAGCCCGATCTATTCCGCTGCGAAGTGGGGCGTCGTGGGGCTCGGCAAGAGCCTCGCGCTGGCCTTCGCGTCCGATAATATCCGCGTCAACGTGGTTTGCCCCGGCCTTGCCGATACGCCGATGAAGGTCGGCTTCACCGGCCGCAGCGGAGATCCGGCGGAAGCCGCGGCGAACGAGGCCAAGATCGTCGCCGCCGTGCCGATGGGCAGGCTCGTGAAGGCCGGCGAGGTAGCTGACGCGGTGCTCTGGATGGTCTCCGACGAGGCGAGCTTCGTCACCGGCGTCGCCTTGCCGGTCGACGGCGGCTTCACGGCACGGTGAGCGAAGGTGCTTGCGGCTTTTCCGGGCGCGCCGCTTCGGCCATACGGGAGGCTGCAATACCCTTTAGGCGAAAACCAAGATGATCGTGCGGCAAGCAGCCAATGTGCTGGAAATTCTAGAATATTTCGCGAAGCGGCTGAAGCCGGCGACGCCCGCCGAGATGGCCGGGGACCTCGGCTGGCCGCGTTCGAGCACGTTCAAGCTGGTGGGTACGCTCGCCGCCAAGGGCTATCTCTACGAACCGCGCGGGCGCGGCAGTTACTATCCCAGTCCCCGCTGGCTGGTGCTCGCCGAAGCAGTGACGCGCGCAGAGCCGCTGCCCGAACGGTTCCAGCGGCTGGCCCGCGATCTGATGGAAGCCACGGGAGAGACGACGGCGATCTCGGCGCCCGCGGGCATCTTCGCGACTTTCGTGGATGTCGCGGAGTCGCGTCAGCCGGTGCGCTATTTCGCCAGCGTCGGGGACAGGGTGCCGATCCATGCAAGCTCGGCGGGGCGCGCCCTCCTCGCACAGCTGAGCCCGGACGAGCGCGAGCGCCTGTATCGCAAGATCGATTTTACCGCTTATTCGCCCGCCACGCCCACCACGCCGCAGGCGGTGGAAGCGAAGCTGGCGCGCGCCGCCGAACGCGGCTGGCACCAGAGCAACGCCGAATACACGCCCGATCTGGCAGGCGTAGCCCTGCCTTTGCCGGGCAGCGATCGGCGCCTGTCCGTAGTGGTGGTGGGGCCGGTGTCACGCTGTCTCGAGCGGCGTGCCGAAATGGCGGCGATCGTCGCAAGGCATCTGGCGACGCTGTAACCCGCGTATCCAGATTCAACGAAGAATCCGGGCGGCCGATCCGGCGCGCGTTCGGCGGGGGAGGGGCAGCATGAACAATGACCCAAGGGCGATGCTGGCAGCCTCGCCTATGCGGCCGGTGCAGATTGTCGTCGTCGCGCTGTGCATCGCGCTCAACGCGCTCGACGGGTTCGATGTGCTCGCGATCAGTTTCGCGGCGCCCGGCATCGCGGCCGAGTGGGGTGTCGATAGAGCGACGCTGGGCGTGGTTCTGTCGATGGAACTGTTCGGCATGGCGGCAGGCTCCGTGCTCATCGGCAACATCGCCGACAGGATCGGGCGGCGGCCGACGATACTTTCCTGCCTGATCGTGATGACGCTGGGTATGGCCGCCGCATTGTTCGCAAACGACGTGATGACGCTTTCGGCAGTGCGATTTCTAACAGGCATCGGCATCGGCGGCATGATCTCGTCGACGAGCGCGATGGTCGCCGAGTTCTCGAACGATCGTCGGCGCGGCCTCAATATGGTGCTGAATATCGCAGGCTATTCGGTGGGCGCCATTTCCGGCGGCCTGGTGGCTTCGGCATTGCTGGAGATGACAGGCGACTGGCGATCCGTCTTCATGCTCGGCACGGCGGCAACGGCCGCGATGATTCCACTGGTGGTTTTCTTTTTGCCGGAATCGATCGAATCGCTGATTGCGCGGCGACCGGCGGGCGCGCTTGAAAGCGTCAATAAAACGCTGCGGAAACTTGGCCACGCGGCGGTCGATATGCTGCCCCCGCCGCCGGAACAGGTGGTGAAGCCGTCAATCGGTTCGCTCTTTTCTCAGAACTATGCGCGCGTGACGATCCTGCTCACAGCGGCCTATTTCGCGCAGATCCTGTTTTTCTATTACATCCAGAAATGGATTCCGAAGATCGTCGTCGATCTCGGCTTCGACGCGGCGGAGGCGGGCCGCGTGCTTGTCGCGGCCAATGTCGGAAATCTCGCGGGCGCCCTGGTCATCGGCCTCGCGAGCCAGCGTTTCAACCTGCGCCCCCTCGTTGCCGGTGCGATGCTGGCCGGGTTCCTCGCGATCGGTGCCTTCGGCCTCGTCGGCGCTGATCTCACGCGGCTTTCGATCACCGCTGCCGTGGCGGCATTCTTCGTCAATGCCGGGGTCGTCGGCATGTACCCGATCTTCGCCCAGACCTATCCGGCGGCGCTGCGAGCCAGCGGAACCGGGTTCGTCATCGGCATCGGGCGCGGCGGCTCTGCGCTGGGTCCGGTCGTCGCGGGGGCGCTGTTTGCCGGCGGAAATAGCCTGCTGATCGTTTCGCTTGCGATGGGTGTCGGCGGATTGATCGCGGCGACGATGATATGCCTGCTGCCGCGCGCGCGCTCTGAGAACAACGCGCCGCCGCCGCCCTGACCGCGCTCCTCAGCGGATTTCGAAAGCGAATCTCAGCACATCGGTCACGGACCGGGCGGGCACGCTCATGTGGCCTTCGTTCTCGTAGCGCGTGAAGCGGACACGCAGGCCGTGACCTGAAAGACGGTCGAGCCGGTCGGCGAGCGCGCGTGCGGGTTCGGGATCGTCATCGACATCGCGGTCGCCCACCACGATCATCAAGCGGCTCGTCTTGCCGATCTTGCCGTTCGTGAGCCGCGCAGTGAATTCCCGTTCCTCGCCCAGCACGCCTTGATCGTTCCATTCGATGGAGGGGCTTGCCGCGATGATCGAATGGAAGGCATCGGGCCGGGCGTAGAGCGCATAAAGGCCGAACAGTCCGCCGAGCGAATGCCCGAACAGGGACTGGCGCTCGGGGTCGATCTTGTGGCGCCTGCCGATTTCGGTGCGCAGCTTGCCGGTCAGGAAATTCAGGAATTCCTTGCGGCCGCCGCTTTTGTACTTCGCCAGCCATCGCCATTGCGTCGGCGGCGGATCGAGGAGCGGCGGCGTCAGGTCGTTGAGCCGTCTAACGTCATATGTCTTGTCGGTCGGGTAGCCGACGCCGACAATGATCGATTTCCCGACGGGGTAGAACTCTTGCAAGCGCCGCGCTTCGGCAAAGGATGCGAAGCTCGCGTTGCCATCCAGCACATAGAGTACGGGATAACCGTCCGCCGGTGGTTCACCTTCAATCGGGTAGGACACGAAGATCCGGTAAATCTCGCCCGTGTCGGCTTTCATGTCCCACATATGCGTGGACGGCATCGTATAGCCTGGCAGGGATGGTGTCGTCGCAGGGTCCGCGCTTGCTGCCACGGCAGAGAATACGAGCAGGGCTGCCACAGAGACGAGCTTCATCATTCGCGTTCTCCTTCAGTCGTGAGGCCGGTGTGCGCTCAAGGCAAGGTCGGGTTCGCTCTTGCCTTCCCCTAGCACATGCTCAGCCACGTAGCGCCCGACGGCAGGACCATGTTTGAAGCCGTGTCCGCTGCCGCCTCCCACGATCCATGTATTTGCCCAAAGCGGGTGCCGGTCGATCAGAAGATGGCCGTTGTCGCTGTTTTCGTACTGACAGACCCGCGCTTCCGAGAGCGGGCGATCAGCGAGATCGGGAAAGCGCCGCCGAAGGTAATTTCGAACGTCGTGAATGCCCTGATCGGTCACCCGGCGGTCGTTGCGGTCCGGATCTGTTTTCGGGCCATGCTTGTCGAGCGCGATCTTGAAGCCGCGCGCTTCGATGTCCGGAAAGCCGTAATGGAGGTCCGCGCTGCTGACATCGACCCACGCTGGAAGGTTCGCATGTCCGAAGCGCGCATCGCCGGCGTCCGGCGCGAAAAAGAACACCTCCTGACGGGTTGGAACGATACGGCTTCCGATGACGTGGGGAAACATCTTGGGGAGCCATGGGCCGCAGGCGAAGACGTAAGAGTTCGCATGAAGCGTTTCGCCACCGCCTGAGATCGAATCGAGTGCTGGTCCTTTGGCTCGTGGCGGATCGATGGCCAAAGTCCGATAGGTTCCGCCCGCGTTCACGAACTCGGAGACGAGGCTCTGAACGCTCCTGCGCGCCATCAGCGCGCCCATCGTCGGTTGCATCACGCCCACTGCGATGCCGCTGAAGTCGATCTGTGGCCAGCGCTTCGCCATCTCGGGGGCCGTCATCTTTTCGATCGGTATGCCGAGCCCACGCTGGAGCGCGATGCTCTCGTCGATCTTCGCGTTATCCTGGGGGTAGATGTAAAGCGCGCCCGTTTCGAGGAAGATCGGGCTTTCATGGCGACGCGACAGTTCATGCCACTCTGCAAGCGATTCCCAGGCCCAGCGGGTATACAGCGCATTGCCCGCGTACTCCGTGCGGATAAGGCGCGTCTCACCGCCGGACGAGGACCGGCTATGCGCAGCGCCCCAGGCATCGACGAGCAGCACGGTCCGCCCTCTGCGCTGCAAGTTCCAGGCCGTCCACGCCCCGAACACACCCGTGCCGATCACGATGACATCCCACCGCTCGGAGGGTTGGGCGACGGCCCGGGTCGAAGAGGTGCCGGCGAAAACGCCCGTCAACGCCATTCCACCCAGAATATGACGGCGGGAGACGAGAGAGTTCGCCAGATCGATTCCGTTGCTCGTGGGTCGGCGAGTGATCATCTCTTCTCTCTCACTCCGGACAGACCAGAAAGGCCAAGACGCCGCGTTACCGTCTTTGCGGAGATCAATAGACTGCTTCGCTAAAGCCCATGTCTTTTGGAGCCCTTTCCAACAGCTTTTTCCAGCGTTCGAAGGGGTAAGAATAATCACATTTAGGGTAACGCAAGTCGTCCAGCTTTTTTGGAATCGAAACGCATTTTTAAGCTGCCTCCATGGTGAGTGGTGCTTGGCTGCCAATTCTCACTGCGCTCTGCAGAGGCAATTTCGAGCCACGCTGGCTGCGGAAGACATGCCGCCGCCCGCGATTGGTAGACGCGCCCCTGCTCCTGCTCTGGGAGTGCTCGCGGAACTGGCAGCCTTTTTCCCGAAGGCATGAGGCCGGCCGGCGTGCGGCCGGCCCCAACTTACCGCGCAGTCTGTGTCAGTCGTTCGAACTCGCCTTCGTCCGTCACGCCTTCCGTGATGATGAAAAGCAGGGTGGCATCGCCGTTCATGCCGATGGCTTCGCGCCATCCGAGGTTGGTGGCGGCAAGTGCGCCGGCAATACCGGCCGCGCCTGATGCGCCCGCGCGGATGACGGTGTCTGTTTCTGCAGGGGCGGCAAGGCTGCGGACGGCTTCGGCAGCGTAAGTGTCCGCTATCGATATAAAGGCGTCCACGCGATCCTTCAGGATTGCGAACGCCGGCAGCGAAGGGCGCAGACAATCGAGCATCGCGAAAATCGTCTCCGCGCTGTGCGCGATCTCGGTCGCACCGCCGGCACGGGCGCTTTCCAGAAGGCAGTCGGCGCTGTCCGGCTCGACGACGATGATGCGCGGCGCGTGGGGGCTGCTGCTGAACCGGCTGGCCATCGCCGCGGCAAGCCCGCCAACACCAGCCTGGACGAACAGGTGCGTCGGCTGTTCGCCGGGTGAAAGCTGCGCGCGGATTTCTTCGGCGATCACGGTGTAGCCCTGCATCACGCGAACGGGCAGCGGATCGTCCGCGCATTCCGGTGCGTCCGCGGTGTCGGAAACGAGGATGGCGCCTGTGCGCGCCGCATCGCGCCGTGCCTGCTCGACCGAATCGTCATAGGTGCCGTCGATGCGCACGATCGCCGCGCCCTGCCTCCGGATATGGTCGGCGCGTTCCTCGGTAACACCAGCGTGCAGATAGACCGAGCAGTGCGCACCCACGAGCCGTGATCCGGCCGCCACGGCGCGGCCGTGATTGCCGTCGCTGGCGCAAACGAAATGCATGTCCGAAGCGATGGCGCGAACCTCTTCGCCGACGAGGTCGGCAGGATCGAGCGTGCGGCCGAGCGTGGCCTCGGCGCGCGCGCGTACGACGCTGAACACCGCATAGACACCGCCCAGCGCCTTGAAGCTGCCGAGCCCCATGCGCTTGCTCTCGTCCTTCACGAGCACCTGCCCAACGCCCAGGCGGCGCGCGAGGCCGGGCAGTCGCACCAGCGGCGTCTGTGCATAGGCCGGGCAGGCGGCGAGCATCGCCATCGGTTCGAGATGCGCGTCGGCAGGAAGGCCACCCTGCGGGTGGGTGGTTTTGAGCGGGTTCAAAAGCAACTCAGTCATACGGAAGCTCCGGTTCATGTGGCGGAGACCGGCGGCCGCGTGTCCCGCCACGGCCGTGCGCTTTGGAGCGCGGCGGCAAGCGAAAGCAAGCTCTCCTCACCACCCAATCGGCCAGCGATCTGCGTGCTGATCGGCGATCCGTCAAGCACATGCAGCGGCACGCTCATCGCGGGCTGACTTGTGAGACCTTATTGGAAATCCCCGCCATCCGTCGGGGAAGGCGGGTGCGCGCCGTCAACACATGTCGGATCAGAAGCGGGGATGATGCTCGATCCCCACGGTTCAACGTCGCGCGCGATAAAGGCGATGGCCGTAAGGCCGAATCGGCGGCGCTGCATGGCTTTTTCATGGTTTTTTCTGGCGGAGACGGAGGAAAGTGAAATTTTAATAATAACAATGTAAAATCAAATATTTAAAGAATATATTTGTACAAGATGTCCCTCCTAATGCCCCCGATATGAGGCATCAATCGCATTGGTGGTGACTGCGACGTCTTGAATTTGCGCCTCTAGAACCGGCGCAATCAGCGATGCCAACAGCATAAGCACTGCGCCGACGAAAGCGCCGGCCGCTGCGTACCATTTGACGGCTCGCTGCTGGTCCTGCGCCGTCCGCGCGGTGGCAAGCGCGCTCTCGATCTGACGCGCTGCTGCCGCCATACCGTTCTGCGCGTGCCCGAGCAGCCGAGCATCTTCGGCCCGCACCTGCTGGCTCGCGCGCAGGATCTGCTGTCCGATGGCTTCGGGTGTCAGCTGAAGCGCCGGCGCCTGTGCCATGGCGCCGAGCGCCGCATTCTGTTCCCTGACCCTCTGGCCGATGCCGGCGAGCACACCGCTGTAATCGGGCTGCGCCTTCTGCTCGGCGGCGAGCCCTTCGAGTGCGCGGCGGAGCAGCGCCACCTCGCGCCTCAGCGCCTCGAACGCGTCTGCCGGGGATGAGTCGGTTGCCATGAGCATGAGCCTAACGGCTAAGCCCGCGCCCGCGCGAGAGGCCGAACCAGTCTGAGAGCTCCCGGGACAGCCCGCGTGCCGGTTCCATGCCGATGCCGAGCCCGAGCTCGCGGGCGCGTGGTCGAAGCAGTGATTCCATCTGCGCGTCGCGCTCGAGGCTCTTGGCGAGTCCGGCCATGCCGGCGTTGATCTTCGGGAGCTTGTGTTCCTCGCCCCAGAACCTGGCGTGCTCCTGCTGCTTCCGCAGCCGGGTCCATTCGGCGACGAACCGGTCGGCACGGTACGCGGGATCGGTGCGGACACGCTCGGCCTCGTCGAGGATAGCGCGCGCCTGGCGCACGTCGCCGCGCGCCATGGTGTCGAGGAGCTTCAGGTCCGCGCGCCATGCATTCCGAAGGTCGCGCGCCGCGCCGGGGCGGATGGCATCGAGCGCGGCCTCGTCGCGTTCGTGCATGGCGCGCAGGCCGTCGCTCATCGGCACGCCTGCGATGCCCATCTCGCGGACCTTGTGCACCGTGCGCGCATACTGCTCGACCGCCGGCTCCAGCTGGGGTTTAGGAGGTGTGAGCGGCTCGGCCTTGAGCTGCAGCCCCTCGAACATGTCGCGGACCTTGACCGCGATCTCTTTGACCCGTTCCTTGAGCGTGATGCCGCGCCGGGCCGCGAACGCTTCCCCCTTGTCTGCGACCGGCCCATAGTCGCCGACCATGTCCTTGCCGCGGTCGCGCCCGAGTGTGCGGATCAGCAGCTGCTCGTTTTTGAACGTCTCCTTGCCGTAGTAGAGATCTACGCGCTCCCTGTGGCGTGAGAGCGCCACATAGGCGCCGTGCCGGTTCATGCCGCCTGTCGCCATCACATAGGCCTTGTCCACAGTGACGCCCTGCGCCTTGTGGATCGTGGCGGCATAGCCATGGTCGATGTCGGTGTAGAGCTTGGTGTCGAAGCTGATGGCTCTACCATCATCGAGCATCACCGCCATGCGGGCCGGACTCACGTTCTCGACGCGCCCAAGCGAGCCATTCTTCACCCCCAGGCTCTTCTCGTTCCGCAGGAACATCACCCGATCGCCGCGCGCGAACGGCTTGGGGCCCTTCGTGGTCTCGACACGGACGTCATCACCCAGCTGTTTGCCAAGCCGCAGGCGCTGGCGGGCGAGCGCGTTGAGCTCTGCGACGTCGGCACGCGTGTGCGCGAGGATCAAGCGGCTCTTCTGCGGCGCCGCTTTGCGGTCCTTGTCCCAGCGGTCGATGAGCTGCTTCTTGGCGTCGGCTTCGGTCGGCGATGCGTAGATGCGGTCATGCTCGCGGAGGGCATGGATCGCCTCCGCGGTTCTCCCGGTGGCGAGCTGACGCACGGCGTCACGTTGCCAGCCCTCATGCTGACGGCGGATCTCGGTGACCTCGACCCCGCCGTGTCGCTCGTGGATGCTGCGGAACGCCGCGCCCGCCTCGATCGCCTGCAGCTGCTCGGGGTCACCCACCAGCACCACCTTCGCGCCCACCTCGCTGGCGTGGCTGAGGACACGCTCCATCTGCCGCGTTCCGATCATCCCGGCCTCGTCGATGACGAGTACGTCGCGGGATGTGAGGTGTTCGGTGCCGTTGGCCCAGGCGTGCTCCTGCGCCGCGATCGTACGCGATGCGATGCGTGAGCCGCTTTCGAGGTTTTCGGCGGCGATACCAGAGAGCGCGAGTCCGCGCACACGGTAGCCGGCGTCCTCCCACGCTTCGCGCGCCACGCCGAGCAATGCCGACTTCCCCGTTCCGGCGTAGCCGACAATGACGCCGAGGCCTTTGGGCTCGGTCACATGGTCGAGCGCCGCGCGCTGCTCGGAGGAGAGCACAAGACCGCGGCGTTCTGCGCGCGCGACGGCATGGTCGCGGAACAGGTCGTGCACGGTGTGCTTACCCTGTATCTGCAAGCGCTCTGTCGCCTGTTCGAGCCGCTGCTCGGTCTCCAGCATCGCGCGGGATGTGAACCGCTCCTGCTCGCGTCCGTCTTTCCCGAGCGCCACGAGTTCGGGAGAGGCTTCGACCGCAGCGAGCACCCGGTCGAACTGGTCCTTGCCGTCGCTGTGCCGGTGCACGAACATCGCGAGCTCTCTTCGCGTGAACGTCGACTGGCTGTGGGTCAGCGCATCGAGCGCTACTTCAGGGTTCGCGAGGATACGTTCGCCGTTGGCGCGCGCGATGGCGTGGTGCTCGTCGAGGCGTTCTCCGGTAAGCCCCACATCAGCCATGCGCGACGCTGCCGGACCGATCTTGTTCTGCGGCTCAAGATCGATGCCCTGTGCCTCGAGGCTGCGGTGATCGACGGTGATGTCGATGTCGCGCTCGGCGAGTGCGCGGTTGAGGTGTGCTGCCCAGGCCTCGCGCCAGTGTTCGAGAAGCTGTGTGCTGTTCCAGTCGCGCACCTTCGCGCCGAAGCCGTTCTCATCCACTTCGCGCATGGTGAGCATGACGTGGGCATGGGGCTTTGCGAGCCCATCGGCGCCGATGTCCCAGTGGACATTGAGATCGGCGCACATGCCGCGTTCCACGAACTCACGGGCGACGAAGTCGCGCGCCACACGGATCGCGTCCGCTTGTTCCAGTTCCCTTGGCAGCGCAAACTCGACTTCACGCGCGAGCTGCGCGTCCTTGCGCACCTCGGCGGCCTCGACGGCGTTCCAGAGCGCTTCGCGATTCCGAAGCAGCTCGGGAGCGTTCTCCGGCAGCATCACTTCTGAGTGGATGACGCCGGCCTTGTTGGTGAAATCGTGATGGCGATCGAGGTGCTGGTCGTGGAGCCGCGAGGCAGAACGGTAGGCGGCGGACGCAAGCGCGCTCGCGCCGGTACTCCGGCTGATGACCTTCGCGCTGAAGTGATAGATCGCCATGAGGGCTATCCATCTACACCCCGAAAGCCACGTCGGCACGACGTATAAGCGCGCCCTCACAAGATCGAATCTCGCGAGGGACCGGGTGATCTCACACAGGTTCGGCCTCTTTACCGCGCGCCAGAACGACTCGTAGCGTCGGGCACATCACTGCAAACGGAAGGACTCCATCCCATGCGCAGGCCCCGTGACTATGATGCCGAGATGAAGCTGCTCGCTGAGAAGACGAAGGCGCTTCAGGACCGGAAGCTTCGTGAGCTTGGGCAGCTCGTTACCGCGACCGGCGCAGATAGCCTCGGGGCCGATGTGCTCGCGGGTGCGCTGGTCAAGGCCGCCGCGACCACCGACATGGTGCAGAGGGAGGAGTGGCGCACCGCGGGCGCCGCTTTCTTTCTGCGCGGGAAGCACGCTGACGGCACTGCGAAGGACACTCCGCGCCGAGGGAAGGCTCCGGGTTCTGCTGAGCCGGCTGCAAGCTCGGCGGGCGCGGGCTGATACGCGAGACTGGGTCGTGAAGCGCCGTGAACGGACGCGCAGGCTCATTGAGCTGGGCGGGCTCGTCGTCAAGACCGGGCTCGACGTTCTCGTCGATGACGACCGGGCGGCGATCTACGGGGCGCTGCTCGGGCTCGTGCAGCAGGTGGACGAGGAGCAGCGCGACGAGGTCGTTGCGCTGTGGCGGCGCAAGGGGAAACGGGCGTTCGAAGCCGAGCAGAACCAGACATGACATCGACTTCGCACCCGCTTTTCTGAGCTGGTCACATCCGGGAAGCGGAAAAATCGTTGCAACAAGCATCCTGCATTCGACGAACCAAACGTAGCATGCGTCTGTAATCAGTGATCAGGCCAACTGCGGTGCAGCTCATCAATGATGTAAGGATGCCCCGCGGTGCCTCCGGCGTGTTCTTTTCGAAGATGCGGATGGTCGGCGGACAAGTCGTCGTGACGATGCTCGATGATTTCGGGATCCTTCCGTGGCCAGATCCACCACGCGACCAACGTGCCGACGAACGCCATCGCCGCGCTTGCGCCGAACGCCGCGCCCATGCCGGCGCGGGCGCCTATCTGGCCCGCGAGGGGATAGGCGATCAGCCAGCAAACATGGCTGAGCGCGAACTGGGCCGCGAACAATGCCGGGCGGTCCTCTGCGCCTGACGAACGCCGCAGCAGCCGTCCGCCTGGCGTGATGCTCGCAGCGTAGCAGAGCCCCAGCGCGAACCAGCCCGCGAGGACGATCGGCCAGTGGCCCGGAGCGTTGGCAAGCGACCATGAGGCGGCAAGCAGTGCGAGCACGACACTCATGCAAGCTGCCGCGGCGATCATGACGCTGCGGTCCGTCGTGCGGTCGAGAAGGCGCGGCAGGAGTAACGCTGCGATCATTGAGCCGCCGCCGAAGGCTGCAAACGTGATCGCAACCTCGCTTTGACCGAGTCCAAGCGCACCGCGAACGAGCACCGGCGTGTTGACGATGACCATTGCGCTCGCTGCGGCAGCAGCAAGCGTAACGGCGAGAAGGCCGCGCAGGCGGGGGGTCTTCAGATATTGACGGGTGCCGCGCGTCGTCCTGTCGTAGATGCCGCCGCTTGCGGGTTTCGCTTGGGCCTGCGGAAAGGTCACTGAGAGCACGAGCAGCGCCGAGGCGGCAAAGCCGATCGCCGTGCCCGAGAAGAGCCAGTGGAAATTCATGATGCCGAGCAGCGCCGCAGCGAGCAGCGGGCTTGCGAGGCTTTCCATGTCATAGGCCAGCCGCGAGAGCGACAGTGCTTTCGTATACGCCTTCTCGTCGGGCAGGACATCGGGGATCGTTGCCTGGAAGGACGGCGTGAACCCCGCCGACGCGGACTGGAGAATGAATATCAGGATGTAGATCTGCCAGACCTGGTCGACGAAGGGGAGTATCAAGGCGACAAGTCCGCGAGCCACATCCATCGCGACAAGGAAGGTCTTCCTCGGCAGGCGGTTCGCATAGGCACCGACGACAGGAGCGATGCCGATATAGGCAATCATCTTGATTGCCATCGCGGTGCCGAGCACGGCGCCCGCATCCGCCCCCGCGATTTCATAGGCGAGAAGCCCGAGCGCGACCGTTGCGAGGCCCGTGCCGACGAGCGCGATGATCTGCGCGAGGAAGAGGTGGCGATACGTCCGGTTCGAAAGCACATCGAGCATGGCTTTGGTCCTTGCTGATGCCTCCGGCCGAGCCTGCCGGCCGGAGGTCACGCCTGCGTCCTCAGACGACGCGGCGAATTTCGCTATAGGCGCCTTCGGTACGCAGCGTGATGGTCACCGGACTCCCCGAGCGGTTGCGCCAGAACCAGCCATGCGTGCCGTTGAAAGCCGCGACGAGTTCGCCCTTCTCACCGGTCGACTCACGGCCTTTGCCGTAGCCATGATAGAAGCCGCGCGGCGCATTTTCGGGATCGCCGTGCGTATCGAAATGGACATGACCACCTTCAACAGACCAGTCGAAGGCGAGGCGCGCACCGTTCGTCATTTTCGCTTTGATCTCGGCGCCCTCGCCGGGCGCAAGAGCAAGCGTCATCGTGTCGGACCGCTGCGCGGTGGCACCGGTCGCCGTAGCGGCGGTTGCGGCTTCGGTCACAGCCGGCACGGCCGTCGGCGTCGGGACAATGGTTTCGGACACGGCCTCACGTGCCGCTTCTTCTGCGAGGTGGGTCTTGATCTCGCCCATCTTCGTCAGGCCGAGCTGTCGTCCGACGCCGGTCGGGTCGATCGCATATTCGCTGGGAAGAACGATTGCGACCAGAATCGCACCTGCACTGACGATGGCGAGACCAGTTGCGCGAAGGAGCTGGCCGGTGGTCGGCAGGTCTTCAAGGCGGGGGCGCTGGGAATTGAACATGGCGGATTCCTTTGAATTAGCTGATTGCGTAGCCAGCGAGCTGGTAGCCGACGAGCACGAAGCCCGCGGTCATCAGCAGCACATTGGCGGCGAAGGCGTGACGCATGAAACTCGAGGTCCGGCGCCAGTAACCCATGAGGATGAGAATTGCGGCGAGCGCGAGCAATTGCCCGATCTCGACCCCGATGTTGAACGCAAGGAGGTTCGGGATCAGCCCATCGTTCGCGATCTCGAACTCGATGATCTTCGTTGCAAGGCCGAAGCCATGGAAGAATCCGAAGATCAGCGTCGCGGCCCTGGTGTCCGGCTGAAAGCCGAACCAGCGCTGAAAGGCGCCGAGATTGTCGAGCGCCTTGTAAACGACCGAGAGGCCGATGATCGCATCGATGATATAGGCGTTGGCGCTGATGCCGCTCAGGACGCCAAACAGCATCGTCGTCGAATGACCGATCGCGAACAGCGTTACGTAGAGGCCGATATCCTTCATTCGGTAAAGGAAGAAGATGACCCCGAAGAGGAAGAGCAGATGGTCGTAGCCGGTGACCATGTGCTTGGCGCCGAGATAGACGAAGGGCCAGAAGAGGAAGCCGGTGCTTTCCTGAATATAGCCCTTGTCGCCTTCGGCGACATTATGTGCCCAGGCCTCCGCGCCCGCAGCGAGGGTCAGGAGGATCAAACTGACGGCGAGCAGGAGCCTCCGGGTGGACATCCACGGCGGCGCGATCGTGCGAGTAAACATGCAATAGTCTCCTGAATTACTGAAAGGACCGTGCGGGCTCGGTCGGCGGGACCGCGTGCTTCCCGGCCGCACGGCCATGCACCATGCGGTAGAGCGCCGGCAGCACGAGCAGCGTCAGGATCGTCGAGGACACGATCCCGCCGATCACGACCGTCGCCAGCGGCCGCTGCACCTCCGCACCCGCGCCGACGTTGAAGGCCATCGGGACGAACCCGAGGCTGGCGACGAGCGCGGTCATGAGCACCGGACGCAGACGGGTGAGCGCGCCTTCGCGGATCGCTTCCTCCAGCGCCGCACCGCTTTCACGCAGCTGGCGGATGAAGCTCAGCATCACGACGCCGTTCAGCACCGCAACGCCCGAGAGGGCGATGAAGCCCACACCCGCCGAGATCGACAGCGGCATGTCGCGGATGAGCAGCGCGGCAACGCCGCCGGTGAGCGCCAGCGGCACCCCCGAGAAGACGATCGCGGCATCCCTGCCCGAACGGAACAGCGCATAGAGCAGGCCGAAGATCAGCAGCATTGCCGCCGGCACCACGATCTGGAGGCGCTTCGCCGCCGAGATGAGCTGCTCGAACGTGCCGCCATAGCTGATCCAGTAACCGGAAGGCACCTCGACTTCTGCCCCGACCCTGGCCTGAAGGTCCTCGACGAAAGAGCCGAGATCCCGTCCGCGGACATTGGCCGTCACAACGACACGGCGCTTGCCGTCCTCGCGACTGATTTGGTTGGGGCCGATGACGACCTCCACCTTCGCCACATCCGCGAGCGGCACGAAGCCGCTCAGCCCCGTGTCGAATGCCGCGTCCATCGTGCCCGCCGCAGAGGCGCCAACGGTGGGCAGCGGGATGCGCAGACGGCCGATCTCGTCGATCCGTTCCCGCGCTTCCTCGGGCAGGCGCACGATGATCGGGAACCGCCGGTCACCCTCGAATATCTGCCCGGCCTCGACGCCGCCGATGGAGATGGCGACGACATCCTGGATATCAGCGACATTGAGACCGAAGCGGGCGAGCGCCGCGCGGTCAGGCGTGATCTGCAGCACCGGCAGACCGGTGACCTGCTCGACGCTGACATCCTGCGCCCCTTCGACGCTCGACGCGACGCCTTCGATCTGCTGCCCGACTTCGAGCAGCGTATCAAGATCGTCTCCGAACACCTTGACCGCGACATCGGCCCGAACACCCGAGAGCAGTTCGTTGAAGCGCATCTGGATTGGCTGGGTGAACTCGTAGTTGTTTCCCGGGATTTCAGCGACGGCCACCTGCAGTTCGCGAACAAGCTCCGCCTTGGGCTTGCGCGGATCAGGCCAATCCTCCCGGTCCTTCAGGAAGATGAAGGTGTCGGCAACCGATGGCGGCATCGGATCGGTTGCGACTTCCGCCGTGCCGATCTTCGCCACCACCCGGTCGACCTCCGGAAACTGCTTGATGCGTGCCTCCAGGGCGGCCTGCATACTGATCGCCTGGCTGAGGCTGGTGCCGGGGATGCGCAGGGCATGAAGCGCGATATCGCCCTCGTCGAGGTTCGGCACGAACTCCGACCCCATACGGCTCGCGGCGAGGCCCGAGATGAGCACGAGCCCGACCGCACCCGCCACGAAAAGCGTTCGCAGCCGCATCGCCTTGTCGAGCGAGGGCGCATAGATACGCCGCGCCCAACCCATCAGCCGGCTTTCCTTTTCCTCGACCTTGCCCGTGACGAACAGCGCGACCGCCGCCGGTACGAAGGTGAGCGAGAGAATGAGCGCCGCGCTCAGGGCCATCACGACGGTGATCGCCATCGGATGGAACATTTTCCCTTCGACGCCCGTGAGCGCGAAGATCGGTACATAGACGAGCGCGATGATCAGCACGCCGAAGAGCGACGGACGAATCACCTCCGACGTTGCCGAAGCGGCGAGGCGGAAGCGCTCTTCCCGATCAAGCAGGCGACCGAGTTGGTGTTGTGCTTCGCCGAAACGCCTGAGGCAATTCTCGACGATGATTACCGCCCCGTCGACGATGAGGCCGAAGTCGAGAGCCCCGAGACTCATGAGGTTTCCGGACACGCCTCCACGGACCATGCCGGTGATCGTCATCAGCATGGTTATAGGGATGACCGCCGCCGTGATCAGCGCCGCGCGGACATTGCCGAGCAGCAGGAACAGCACGACGATGACGAGCAGCGCGCCCTCGAGAAGGTTTTTCTCGACGGTCCAGATCGCGCGCTCGACGAGATCGGTGCGATCGTAGATCGGTACGGCTTTCACACCGCCCGGAAGTGCCTTTGCGGCTTCCTGAAGCCGCTGTGCCGCGGCGCGCGCGACGATGCGGCTGTTCTCGCCCGCGAGCATGAAGACCGTGCCGAGCACGACTTCCTTGCCATTCTCGGTCGCGGCGCCGGTACGCAGTTCCTCGCCGAGGTTGATGTCTGCCACGTCGGCGATGCGGATCGGCACGCCGCCGCGGTTGCTGACGATGATCATTCCAAGGTCGTCGATGCCCGCGGCCTGTCCGGGCGTGCGGACGAGATATTGCTCGCCGTAGCGCTCGACATACCCCGCGCCGCGATTGTCGTTATTGCGCTCAAGTGCGCGAACGACGTCGCCGAGCGTCAGCCCATAGGCAGACAGTCGTGCGGGGAGCGGGGTCACATGATACTGGCGTTCGTAGCCGCCGATGCTGTTGACCTCGGTCACGCCGGGCGTGCTCCGAAGCTGCGGCCGGATCACCCAGTCCTGCAACGTCCGCAAATCCTCGGGCGTATAGGCGGTGCCGTCGGGTTTCTTCGCGCCCGGCACGGCTTCGAGCGTATACATGAAAATCTCGCCGAGGCCGGTCGCGATCGGCCCCATTTCCGGCGTGACGCCGGGCGGGAGTTGTTCGCGTGCCGATTGCAGCCGTTCATTGATGAGCTGACGGGCAAAATAGATGCTCGTTCCATCCTCGAAGACCGCAGTGACCTGGCTAAGCCCATAGCGCGAGACCGACCTTGTATATTGCAGCCCCGGCAAACCGGCGATTGCCGTCTCGACCGGGAAGGTCACGCGCTGCTCGGCTTCGAGCGGAGAGAAACCCGGCGCCTCGCTGTTGATCTGCACCTGAACATTGGTGATGTCGGGCGTGGCGTCGATGGGCAGCCGCTGGAAGCTCCAGACGCCGATTGCACAAAGCAGTGCGACCATCGCAAGAATCGCCCAGCGGAACCGGATCGCACCTGTGATCATCCGCTCGAGCAAGGGCGTTTTTCCCTGCAGCGGTGCTGTCTCAATGGTCATGGCTCGCCCCCGATTTCTCAATGTCGGCGCGGATCAGGAAGGCACCGTCGACGACATAGACCTCGCCCGGCTCAAGCCCGCCGAGCACTTCGGTCCACTCAGGCGTGCGGCGCCCGATTTCGAGCATCCGCACCTCATAGGTGTTGCCGACCTTCGCGAAGACCACCTCGAAGTCGCGGAAGCGCTGGATCGCCTTCGTCCGTACTGCGAGCGGCACGTTCGATTGCGCCACCGCAAAGCTGCCCTCGACGCCCATGCCCGGGCGGAACACACGCGAGGCGGATGGCGGCAGATGAACATGGGCAATCATCGTCTGACTCGCGACGTCGGCCGTTGGCAGGATCGCCTCGACCTCGCCTTCGAAGCGCGCCTCACCCGACAGGCTGCGGAGGTTCACCGACTGCCCGACGCGGACCCTTTCAGCATCACGCGGATAGACGAAGAATTCGGCATGGAGCTTGGTCGGATCAGCGACGACGAAAAGCGCGCGGTCACCGGTCGTATCGCCGACGTTGACATTCTTCTCCACGATCGTGCCGCTGATCGGCGCTGTGATCGCGTAGGTCTGGAGCGAATGACTCGACTCCACCCGCGCGAGAACGTGGCCCCGCGACACCTGCTGCCCAAGCTTGCCGCTGAGCGAGACGATGAGGCCCGGCAGGCGCGCACGCACTTCGCCCTTGCCCTCGGGTGTGATCTCGATCCGTCCCCCCATGTCGACAAGATCGCTGACCGTCGCCGGCCCCGCCGCTTCGATCTTGATGCCTCCGGCTTTGGCAGCCTCCGGAGTGATGACGGTACGCCCTTCATAGGAGGGATAGGACCATTTGTGATTGCGCCCGCCTTCCGAGGCCTGAACGCGAACGTCGAAACTGTGCGGTTCGGTGACGACACCGCTGCCCCGCAGAAAGTCTTCCTGCGGGGTAAAGCTGAAGCGATCGGTCTTGCCGCCGAGACGGCCCAGTTCGATCGTCAGCTTGACCTCCGACGGCTTGATCGGTTCGTCGTTCCGATAGGCATAGACGCGGAACTCGGGATCGACGCCGTCCTCGAAGATGGTGATCTCGAGCGCAAGATCACCGTCACGAAGCATACGGCCTCGATGCGGGCCGCGTTCATATTCGCCGGCGGCGACCGCAGCTTTTTCGCCGTTTTCTTTGGTCGGCGGGCCGTCGCTGCACGACGCCAGCAGCGCGACCGCCAGGAGGGGCAGCGTCCTCAACAAGTGCTTCGTGTTCATCGAACGGTCTCCAGGGTTGCGAGCAGGGGCGCGTGACGGCCGGCCAGCCGGTCGAGGCGCACGCTTAGAAGATGAAAGCGTCGAAGCAGGTCGACACGACGCGCGCGCGTGTCGTGGGCCACGGTCTGGGCCTGACTGAACTCAAGGAAGGTGAAAGCCGTGCCCCCGCGCGCGAGCCCGTCACGGATCAGCCGCACCGCACGTTCAGCGCTGGGAATCACGTCGGCGTCGATCCTCCTGATCTCGGCGGCGATCAGCCGGCGGTCGGCGGCGAGCTTGTCGATCTCCCGACTGATCTCGACGCGCGTCACGGCGATATCCGCTTCCAGCGCGCGTCGTTCGGCCTCGGCCCGCATCACATTGCCGCGATTGGCACGTTTGGCGCCGATCGGTATCGAGCCGCCGATCATCACGGCGACATCATTGCCATCGCCGAAATGGCGTAGCCCGATGCGACCGCTCGGGTCGGAGACATTGCCTGTTTCGGCCAGCTTGACCTTCGCGTCCACGGCCGCACGTTCCGCGAGGAGAGAGGCGATATCGGCGGACTCCCCGCGAGGTGGGACAGTGACGTCCAGCGCCTGAAATGTTGCCGGATCAAGTTTGAAGTCGCCCGAACCGCCCCACCAGGCCGCGAGGTTCGCGCGGGCGATCTGCGCTGTTTCGCGCGCCTGCTCCAACGCGATCTCGGCCTGTGCCACATTGGTCCGCGCCCGCTCGGCCGCGAACTGGGGATCGAGCGCGCCCCGCACGCGCTTCACCACATCGCGTTCGACATGCTGAAGGTCGGTCAGGCGGGCTTCGGCCACGGGTATCGCCGCTTCGGCGGCCAGCGCCTCGACCCAGGCCGCCTGCACGCGCGCGAGGCGATCGAGCAGGCGAACACTGTTTTGCTGCACCACGACTTCGACATCGGCGCGCGCCGCGCCGATGCGCGCTTCCCGCTTGCCCCCGCGCTCCCAGGTCCGCTCGTACCAGCCGGTCGTTTGCGGTCGGGCGAGCGACGAATAGGCACCGGTGCCCGCAAAATCCTCGAAATCGGCACCAATCACGTCGCGCGGCCGGACGTCAGCCTGCAATATGCCGGCATCCACGGCTTTGAGTCTCGCTGCGTTGGCAGCAACGGCGGGGTCGCTGCTTGCGACCCGGGAAAGAACCTCGTCCAGAGTTAGGGTCTGTGCCCGTGCGGGCTGCGCGGCTGCGGCCAGCAGAACGCCCCCGAAGAGCAGCGCTCTACGGACGGCACGCGCGCCGGAGCGCGCTCGATGTTGGAAAAACATGAGATAACAGCCTCGCTGAAAGGCGTGGAAACACCCCACGCCTCACGATGCGGCGCAGGAACTCAGGCGTTCAGCGGGGTTCTGGGAGGGCGCTCTTGTCCAAGCGCGCCAAGACCGGCAATCGGTCGGTCCGTGCGGAAGCCGTGCATTTTGCCTGAAAAATCAATATCCAGGTGACGCGCGAGACTTGGGAATATCAGACTGGCGCCATTGTCGCCATGATGATGGTGAGGACCACCGGCAAGAGGATCACCGGGCTGTTCACGCCCCGCCTCGTCACCATGATCATGGTGTGCGTCATGGCTTTCATGAACGGCATCGAATGAAAGCGTGCCAGGTGCCACATGCTCATGGCCGATTGTCGCAGATGAGGCGTGCTGGATGTTGTTCAGCGCTTTTGCAGGTACAGCCCCGGCGTACAGCAGCATGAGCGCTGCACAGAGTACGGCGATAAAGCGCCGCGCGCGAGAGGCGAACAGTTCGAGCACAATCGCCATGTACTCAGAGCGCCGCACATTGACAATACGGATGAGCGCCTGAGCCAAGTACCCCCACGTCAGTCAGATCACCCGCGCATAGCGGCGGTCAATCGCCTCCCAATCAAGATTACGGAACCAGGCATCGATGTACCGGGCGGCCTGGGTGCCGTAGTCCATGTGGAAACTGTGCTCGTACATATCGAGCACCAGTAACGGAACGCCGGCGGCGGCGCCGTGCATATGATCCCATGCCCAATGATTGTTGAGTGAGCGGGTATGCAGGTTGTAGGCGAGAATCGCCCAGCCCGACCCGCCGGCCAGACTCATGCCGATGCGGCGGAACTCGGCCTCCCAGGTTGCGAAAGAACCGAAGGCCGTCGTGATCGCGTCACGGATCGAGCCTGCCGCCACGCCGTTGCCGCCCAGCCCGTCGAAATAGATTTCGTGCAATACGACCGAGCCGGTGCGATGCAGCTCTTCGCGCTTGAGGCCGCCATAGATCGCGGCCGGGGCTTCACTGTCGACAAGCGCCGCCGCCAGACGGGGGCGGAGAGAGTTCAGCGTCTTGACCGATCCCTGGTAGTTGTTCTCCCAATGGGACCGGATCAGTCGTTCGGAAAGGCCGTCGAGCTTCGCCGGATCGAATTTGAGTGGCCTCGGCTGATAGCCGCCGGCAAAGGCGGACGCGAGGGCCGACGCAGGCTGCTGTGCTTCCGCGCTATCCATTGCGGTCATCGCAACGGCGCCCATTCCAAGGGTTTGCACGGCGGTGCGTCGTGAGATTTCGGTCACTGGAGCGTCTCCTTCAGGCAAAGAATACATAGGCCGCGCCGAGACCGGCGCAGGCCAGCAGCACCGGGATCATTCCGGCCTTGAAGCGGAACACCGCGATTGCCGCCCCGGCTGCGAGAATGAAGGCGGGCAGGTTGAGCGAGGCGAGCACCGGTGCATCGAACGCGCCGCCCAGGATGCTCACCGTCCGCACCTCGTTGAACAGCGTGTGGATCGCGAACCAGAGTGCGAGGTTCAGGATCACACCGACCACTGCCGCAGTGATTGCGCCGAGCGCGGCTGAAAGCGCCGGGTTGCCGCGCAGCCGCTCCACAAAGGGCGCGCCGCCGAAAATCCACAGAAAGCAGGGCACGAACGTTACCCAGGTTGTCAGGATCGCGCCGAGCGTCGCGGCGACCAGCGGATGCAAATCACCCGCATCCCGAAATGCCGCGAGGAAACCGACGAACTGGGTGACCATGATCAACGGCCCCGGCGTCGTTTCCGCCAACCCGAGGCCGTCCAGCATTTCGCCGGGCTGCAACCAGCCATAGGTGCCGACCGCTTCCTGCGCGACATACGCAAGCACCGCGTAGGCGCCGCCAAAGGTGACCACCGCCATTTGGCTGAAGAATGTCGCGATGCGCGCGAAGACGTCATCCGGCCCGAACAGCGCGAGCATCGCCGCGACGGGAGCCAGCCAAAGAAACAGCAGCGTGCCCGAGATTTTGAGCGACCATGCAAGATCGGGGCGGGCATGGTCGGGCAGCCCTTCGCCGAGCGCAGTGTCGCGATCGTGGACCACATCGCCGCTCGCCGGGCCATGCCCGCCGCCGACCTTGAAGGCCGGAACGCCAAGGCGTCCGCCGACATAGCCGCCAAGCGCGGCCGCCAGTACGATCAGCGGAAACGGCGCGCCGAGGAAGAAGATAGCGACGAAGGCCGCAACCGCGATCCCGCGCATCACATTGTTCTTTAGTGCCCGCGAACCGACCCGGACAACCGCCTGAAGCACGACCGCGAGGACCGCAGCCTTCAAACCGAAGAACAGCCCCTCGATCAGCGGCGATTGGCCGAGCAGTACGTAGAGGAAGCTGAGCCCAAGGATCGCGAGAAAGCCAGGCAGTACAAACAGCGCGCCCGCGATCAGGCCGCCCTTGGTCTTGTGCAGCAGCCAGCCAATGTAGGCGGCGAGCTGCTGCGCCTCCGGGCCGGGCAGCAACATGCAATAGTTGAGCGCGTGCAGGAACCGCTCCTCGCCGATCCACCGCTTCTCCTCGACGAGGATGCGGTGCATGACCGCGATCTGCCCCGCGGGGCCGCCGAAACTCAGCGACGCGATCCGCGTCCACACCCGCACGGCCTCGCCGAATGGAATGCCATGATCTTTCGCTGGCGTGGCAGCGCTCTCCTGAAGTTCGGTCGTAACGGTCATCGCTCGGTTTTTCGATTGCTGAAGAAGGCGTGGAACTGGTTGAGCGCGTCGCCTCCACTGGCAATGCGCTGGAGGTCATCGTCGGTCGACGCGCAAACCCCCGACAGCATCGCGCCGAGACCCGACGTCTCCGGGCGCCCGAACTTGCCGTCGCCAATGTCGAGATCGTGGATGATCTCGCCAATCGCGACGAGCGCCGGGTCGCTTTCCAGTTCGGCGCGCAGCAATAGGGTCTCGAAGCTGCACCGATCGCCTTCGTGCGTGAACTCTGCGTCCACCATATCGAAGCGCAGCTCGTCTGGCTGCGGTGCGTAGCTCTTGCCGTCGACGAACTTGAAACGTGCTTCGGGGTCGATGAACCGGCGGATCAGCCAGGCGCTGGCAATACGATCCACATGGACGCCGCGCCGCGTCACCCAGACGCGGTTCTTGAGGCCGGCGGACAACCAGGGCGTGGGCTCGCCTGTGCGGCCGACGTCGGGATGAACATGACGCTGCGCGTCCAGCTCACGCAGGGCTGCCTCGGCGTCCTGGCGACCGTGCGCGCCGAAGAAGTCCAGCCGGACGATTTCCGCGAGCCGCCGCTGGAGCTTGGCGATTTCCGCACCGGAGGACGGCCCTGTCTCGAGCAGGCGGCGCGCGGCCTGCGTCAACTCGTTATAGTCAGCGTCCCGTGACGCATCGAAAAGGCCGCGCAGATCGGCGTCACTCTGGCCCTCGATCATCCGCGCATCGATCAGGACCGCCTCGCCGCCGCTCGACACGATCTCGGCGAGCAGCTCGCGGAAGGCAGCTTCATTCTCTTCTTGCCGGGGCAGCACATGCACTGCGTTCTTGAGCGGCACTGCTCCGATCACCTGCAGGCGGCGCCAAATCTTCACGCGCAGGTAGGGTGGCTTCGCCGGAAGCTGATGGAGCAAGGCCAGCCAATGTTCGGACGCGGTTGAGGCATTCATGACGCACATGTATCATCACGAGATATTTTGCGAAACATACATATCTCATTTTAACCGCTACGCTGAGCGTAGCCCTTGCTAAACCTGCCGGGTCGCAGCAGGCTTCGGCACATGCTGGGTCATCGTCGTCCGAAAGATGGCCTTACGCTTTCAGGCTCGGTCCGCCTGCGCTCCGAGGTGATCGACGGGCAGGCGCGTGCCGGATTCAACAAGAGCGACGAACTGGGGAACCTGCGCACCGCGATGCCAGGGTCCGGCTCGACATGGAGAGCTTCGACCTCGTGTTGTGGGGCGGACAGCTCAGTAAGGCCGGGATGTTCGACACGGCGATGGCTGAACTGAACTATTTTCATCTCGGCGAACGCAATGCGCCGGGGCGCCTCACGCGCGATCGGTCACTCGATACCTTCGGTGGGCGGTTCATCACGAACCACAACCGGGGAAGATCAATCATGAGATCGAGGCGTTCTACCAGACGGGTCATATCTGCACATCACTAGCGCCCGCTGCGGCCCGGCAACCCGTCAGTGCGAGTTTCGTCCATGCCGAGGTGGGCTACAGCTTCGTTGGCCCCTGAGAGCCGCGCCTGTCGGTCGAGTTCGACCGCGCGAGCAACGATAAACCCGGTGGGCGCTTTGGCCGCTTCGATACGTTGTTCAGGATGCGGCGTGCCAACCTTGCGCCGGCCGGCCTCTATAACGCGGTCGGGCGCGCCAATATCCTGAAGCCAAGCATCCGCCTAGAAGCGACGTCGATCAAGCAGCTGGATGGATTCGCTGCTTATCGCGCGATGTGGTTCGCTGCTGACGAACGGCAAAGATCCTGGCGGCTATCGACGTAGTCGAACTGCACTGTCAGCGCCCGCTTAGTCACGATAGATGCCTTATGCCTGAAGGCGGTACAGGCCGGCATCGGCCAAAATCAGCCCTTCGCTTTCGCTTCCAACTCGGCGATGCGCTCGCTGCACACGGCATGGACGACACGGCCGAGCTCCTCGACCTGCTCGCCGAGCCACGTGAGTTCTTCCTCGCTGATGCGGTAATGCTTCGAGTAGCGTGCCTTCACATAGGCCTGCTTCAGCTTCTCGAACATCGCGCGCTGCTTGCGGTTCTCCTCGGGCCAGACGTACATCAAGCGCCGGTCGATCAGGTTGGCCTGCGACCGCAGAAAACCAAGGTTGTGAACGTGAGGGGTATAGAACGTGCAGACCAAAAGAACGCAGTGATAGAGGCGTTCAGCAGCTTGGTGCAGTTGGAAGGCCGCGTTGTTCCGTCGGCCCTTTTCAAGATTGAACTTGTAGTTGTCGAAGAACTCGACGCCGCTTGGTAGCCACTCATCGAAGTATTCGCGCGCCATCTTGAGCGCATCCTTCGGCGTCTTTGGCTTCGGCGTATGCAGCACGCTGTCGTCGCTCTGGTAGAGCGCGATGCCATCCTTCGCGACATCCATGAAGAAGTAGCGGCCATGGGCGAGGCCGTCGTTCACCTCCTGGAGCGTGTGCACGATGAAGTTGACCGGCGTCTTCAAGGTCTTGGTGATGCCGTACTCGCGGTGGAAGCGTTCCTCGGCCTTCGCCCAGTATTTCACATAGTCGGTGAGGCGTTTGTCGTTGACGATGACGAGGAGGTCGAAGTCGGACTTGTAGCCCTTGGCGGTGTGCGGTTCGTCGACCCAGCCCCCGCGCGCATAGCTGCCGTAGAGAATGACCTTGGAGATGCGGCCCTTTTTCTTCCACTGGTGCTGGGCGAGCGCGAGGACGTCATTGAACTCCTCGAACAGGATCTCGACGACACGCTCAAGCTCGCGCTGCTTTGCGGGCGGAAGATGATCGAGGCTCGTTCGCATATGAGACCTTCCTAGCAACTCAGACATGACTTTGCACTGCAAGAACAGGCTGTTGCCGCAGGTACGGGCACCGCAACCCCCTGATCAGAGGGTTGTAGCCTTGTGCAGCGCCACCAAGGCTGCCGCCATGCGGGTTTCCACCTCATGGGAGGTGAGGCCGAGCCGCAGCGCGATGCGGTCGCCCGGCAGCCCGTCCCAGGCAAGCTCCATGATCTGCTGCGATACCGGGTCGAGCGCTGCGAACGCGTCCCGGTAGGGCTTGCCGATCTTAAGTATGTGCCGGATGGCCTTCCGCATATGCCAGCGCACGCGCCACTCGCCGATGCCCAGTTCTGCGGCGATCTCGGCGTAGGCCTTGCCTTCGACCCTGTGGGCGATGAACACCATCAATGTCCGCTCAGGCAGTTTCCTGAGCCATACCCGCATGACGGCGTGACGATCCCGCTCAAGGGGCGCGCCGGGTTCAGATACAGACTTGCCGTTCATCATCCATCTCCTGCCAAAGCCGCAACCCCGGCCGGAGGGCGGGGGCGGGCGGCAGGAACGGGATCAGGCGGGCCGCATGAGGCGGCCTGCACCCGAAGGGCTGGAACGCGAGTGGAAGACCTGCCGCAGGCAGGTTGCAGGCCGGCGCGGCCCGCCTAAAGACCCGTGACGCCCGCTCCCCGCCGGAACAGACGGATCAAACACGCCGCGGGCAAAAGCCCGGCGTCTGATTCGCGCGCCGATCCGGCGCACGGGACATCATGGGACGCCAGACCCGCATCGCCGCGATCTGCCGTAAAAAAATTCTTTGGCGGCGAACTGACGTGCACTGACATCCGGTGACGTCCTGGGCGATCCCACGGGGCCGTTTGCGATGAGATGGCATCATTTCCGCCACTCTTGACGCCCGTACCGGGCTCGGCATCCTGGCCCGACTGGGGAAGCTGACAACCGCTCAAGGAAGGACCAGCCATGTCCCATGATCGCATCCTGCGCCTGAAGGCCGTTCTCGACCGTACCGGGCTCAGCCGCTCGACACTCTACAGGAAAATGCAAAGCGGCACGTTCCCGCGCCAGGTCCGGATCGCCACGCGCTGCACTGGCTGGCGCGAGTCCGCCGTTGCCGCATGGATGAAGAATCCGATGTTCTTCCATGTCGACGATCTGCCCGCAGAGTAGACTGTGCCGCAACTCACCGACAGGTTTGTTGGGATCGGTGACGTGACGCGGCGTACCAGCCTCAGCCGCACGACGATCGCGCGGAGCGTGAAGGCCGGATCATTCCCGGCGCCGGTCCGCTTCAGCGCGACCTGCGTCGGCTGGTACGAGTCCGAGATCGATGCATGGATTGCAGAGGTCCGCTAGCGGC
>NZ_CAXBBQ010000016.1:0-19341 GCF_963974575.1 uncultured Sphingosinicella sp.
AGCTCTGAATCAGAAACCGACCGGATTGGGAATCCCTTTTGTCAACGCGGCCTAGTGTGGCGGCAAGGAATAGTAATGCTCCAGTCCGCATTTCGAAAGTCTCCTCAGCGTGTCTGGTTCATGCAAATATCGTTTGTGAAGTTACTATGCCTTCATCCTGAAAATAGGCAACTGGAGGCGCTTGTTGCTTAAAGCTCCCGCGCTGAGAACGTGTCGCACTGGTTCGGATCGCCGGTGTCGTAGCCGCGCTTGAACCATGCCATGCGCTGCGCGGAGGTGCCGTGCGTGAAGCTGTCGGGCACGACGTAGCCCTGCGACTGGCGTTGCAGGCGGTCGTCGCCGATGGCGTTGGCGGCGGTGAGAGCTTCTTCGATGTCGCCGGGTTCGAGCTGCTGCTGCACGGTGCGCGCCCAGAGGCCGGCGTAGCAATCGGCCTGTAGCTCCATCTTCACTTGAAGCGCGTTGCCTTCCGCCTTGCTGACGCGCGCCTGCTGCTGGCGAAGGTCGTTCGAGAGGCCGGTGATCGTCTGGACGTGGTGACCGACCTCGTGCGCGATGACATAGGCCTGCGCGAAGTCGCCGCCCGCGCCGAGCTGCTTTTCGAGCTGATCGAAGAAGCTGGTGTCGATGTAGATCTTCTGGTCGGCCGGGCAATAGAAGGGGCCGGTGGCGGACTGCGCGGCGCCGCAGCCGGACTGGCCCCGGCCTGCGTAGAAGACGAGCGTTGGTTCCGGATAGTCCTGCCCGGATTGCTGGAAGATGCGGTTCCACGTGTCTTCGGTGTCGGCAAGGACGGTGCAGGAGAAGCGGTGGAGATCGGTGCGTTCGCAGCCCTGGCCCTCGCCGGGCGTCGCGGGGGCTTGCTGCTGCGTTGGCACGCTGCCCTGCTGCGAGAGGCCGCCGAGGAGCTGCATCGGATCGACGCCGAAGACGAGTGCCAGCACGATGACGATGACGAGACCGCCGCAGCCAAGGCCGCCCTTGCCGCCGATCGGGAGCCTGCCGCCACCCATCGGGAAACCCATGCCGCCGCGCCCGGTCTGGTCCTCGACGTTGTCGCTCATTCTGCGGCCGCGCCAGCGCATGGATCGTCTCCCCGTTGTTTGTGCGGCGAAGGTATCCGCTTGCCGCGCAGGCGTAAACTATTCGGCCAGGGCCTCGTCGATAACTTCGTAGATGTGGGAAAGATCCGTGTCGTCTGTGCAATAGGGCGGCATCAGATAGACGGTGTTGCCGAGCGGGCGGAGCAGCACGTCGCGATCGCGGAATGCTGCGAGCAGGCGAGGGCCGAGCGCGGAGAGATAGTCGCCCTTCGTGTCTTCCACCTCGACCGCGGTGATCGTGCCGATCTGGCGGGCGTTGCGGATGCGGGGGTGGGCGGCGAGGTTCGCGAGGTGCGCGCTCTGGCGGCGGGCGAGATCGGCGATGCGTTCGAGCACCGGCTCCTCGCGCCAGATCGCGACGTTGGCGACGGCGGCGGCGCAGGACAGCGGGTTCGCGGTGAAACTGGACGAATGGTAGAAGAGCTTGGCGCGGTCCTGCGACAGGTGCGCCTCGAAGATCGGCGGGGTCGCGAGCGTGACGGCGAGCGGCACGGCGCCGCCGGTGAGGCCCTTGGCGAGGCAGAGGATATCGGGGACGATCCCTGCCTGTTCGCAGGCGAGCAATGTACCGGTGCGGCCCCAGCCGGTCATCACCTCGTCGGCGATGAAAAGGACGCCGTGGCGGCGGCAGATGGCGTGCATCTCCGCGAGCGTTTCGGGGCCGTACATCATCATGCCGCCGGCGCCGAGCACCAGCGGTTCGACGATGAAGGCGGCGGGGCTTTGCGTGCGGCAGAGATGTTCGAGCGCGTCGAGCGTTTCCTGCTCGCGCCCGGCGGCGGGGAAGGGGACGGTCCCGACGTCGAAGAGGAGCGGCGCGTAGGCCGCGTTGTAGACGCCGCGTTCGCCCACCGACATCGTGCCGATGGTGTCGCCGTGGTAGCTGTGCTCCATGACGAGAATGCGGTGGCGGGCGCCCCGATCCCGCCAGTAGCCGAGCGCCATCTTGAGCGCGACCTCGACGGCGGTGGAGCCGCTATCTGAAAAGAAGACGTGCGCGAGCGGGGCGGGGAGCATTTCGACGAGCGCGGCGGCGAGGGTTTCGGCGGGCGCGTGCGTCCAGCCCGCGAAGATCATCTGATCGAGCTTGCCCGCCTGTTCGGCGATGGCGGCCATGATGCGCGGGTTGCAGTGTCCGTGCGTCGTCACCCACCACGAGGAGATCGCATCGATGATGCGGCGGCCGTCGTCCGTGTAGAGGGCGCAGCCTTCGGCGCGAACGATGCGCGGGATCGGCTCGTCGAGGCCGTGCTGCGTGAAGGGGTGCCAGACGGGCGAGGTCATCGGAAATCCTCCAGCCGGAAGGCGGACGCGAAGGTGGACGACAGAGACGGTGCGGTGAGGGGGACGTGGGGAAGGCGGCCGAGACGCTTGACCTTGCCGATGGCGCAGATGGTGGCTTCGCTGTCTTCGTTCGCATCGCCGGAGAAGGCGATGCCGAGGATGGGGACGCCGCGGGCGCGAAGGGCTTCGAGCGTGAGCAGGCTGTGGTTGATGGTGCCGAGCTCGGTGCGGGCGACGATGACCACGGGGAGGCCCCAGCGGGCGAAGATGTCGGCGTAGAGCAGGCTCCGCGTGACGGGCACGAGCGCGCCGCCGGCGCCCTCGACGACGAGCGGGTCGTGCGCGGGGAGGGCGAGGCGGGCGGGATCGATCTCGATGCCGTCGAGCTCGGCGGCGCGGTGCGGGGAGCAGGGCGTCGTGAGGCGGTAGGCTTCGGGGAGGACGTGATCCGCCGGAAGGCCCGACAGCGCGGCGACGCTTTCGGCGTCGCTGCCGTCTTCAAGGCCTGCCTGCACGGGTTTCCAGTAATGCGCGCGAAGCGCCCCGGTGAGCGCGGCGGCGAACACTGTCTTGCCGACGCCGGTGTCGGTGCCGGTGACGACGATGCGGGTCACGCAAGCACGTCCTGAAGAACGGCGGCGAGCGCCGAAACATCGTCTTGCGTGGCGTTCAGCGTGAGCGTGATGCGCAGGCGCGATGTGCCTGCGGGCACGGTGGGCGGGCGGATGCCGCGCACGTCGAAGCCGGCGGCCTGCACGGCGGCGGCGGCGCGCATGGTGCGCGCATCGTCGCCGAGAATGACGGGCATGATCTGCGAGCCGGAAAGCAGCGCACCGTGCGGGCCGAGCAGATGCTCCGCATGGGCGATGAGCGCGGCAAGCTTCGCGCGGCGGTCGTCGGCGGCTTCGATGATGCGCAGCGCCGCGCGCACCGCCGCCGCCATCAGCGGCGAAGGCGCGGTCGAGAAAATGAACCCGCGTCCGCGATTGACGAGGAAGTCGTTGACGACAGCGGGTGCGCAGACGAGTGCGCCTTCGCAGCCGAGCGCCTTGCCGCATGTGTGCAGCGTTATGACGTTGTCGCGGCCTTCGAGCGCAGCGGCGAGCCCGCGCCCGCCCGCGCCGAACACACCCGTCGCGTGCGCTTCGTCAATGATGAGAACAGCGTCGTTCGCATCGGCGAGCGCCGCGAGTTCGGCGAGCGAGGCGCGGTCGCCGTCCATGCTGTAGAGGCTTTCCACCGCGATCCAGGTACGGCCCGCGCCGCCGCGTGCGCGCCAGGCGGCAATCGCATCGGCGAAGGCATCGACGTCGTTGTGGGACACGGCGACGGCTTCGGCGCGCGTCAGCCGCAGGCCCTCGTGGACGCTGGCGTGGATGAGTTCATCGTAGACGACGAGGTCGCCGCGCTGGGGCAGCGTCGAGACGATCGCCGAGTTGGCCGTGTAGCCGGTCGCGAACCACAGCGCGCTTTCGGCGCCGAAGAAACGCGCGGCTTCGGCTTCGAGCGCTTCGTGCTCCGCGTGATTGCCGCGCAGCAGGCGCGAGCCGCCCGACCCGGCGGGAACCCCGCGCGTGACCGCTTCTGCCACGGCTGCGGCAAGCGCGGGATCGCCCGCAAGCGCGAGATAATCGTTTGAGGAAAAGTCCGTGCCCGTGCGCGGTATCAGCCGTCTGCGGCGGGAGGCGGCGTCGAGCCGCTGAAGATCGCTGGCGAGGGCCTCGAAAACCGACATGGCGCGCTGCCTAGACCAAGACGAGGCGAAGGGACATGCCTTTTTGATGCTTGCAGGATCGCGATTTTGTCACCATCTTTCGAATCGAGTTCAACAAGCGCGAAAGGAGGTGACCGATGTCTCATGGTTCAGCGATGGGGTCGGTTCAGTTCGTTCGGGGGTATCGCGCCTAGGGCTTTCGCCTAAGGATTAGACGGGTTCCCGGGCCGGATTGCCGGCCGCTGACCCATGTTGAAAGGCCGTTCCGGAGCCATCCGGGGCGGCCTTTCTCCGTTTTTGCTGCACTGCAACATTTCGGGACGAGTTGAGCCATAGCCGGGACAGGCTGTTCTCTGCGGCGGTTTTCAGCGGAACCTTCCGTCTATGTTGCAGTTGCTAAGTCGAGGGGTGAGTACCGCCCAAAACCGAGAGGGAGAAGAATGAAGATTTCCATGTTTCTGAAGACTGTTGCCGTATCCGCGTTTCTCGCAGCGCCGGCCACGGCACAGGTTGCCGAGACGGCCGCCGCGCCCGCGCCCGCCGCCCCAGCCGCTACGACGGAACCCGCCGCAACCGCGGCTGCGCCAGCCGAGGCTGCAGCACCGGTTGCAGCCGCGATCGCGGTCGATCCGACATCGGTTGTTGGAAACGTGCTCGCGACGCCCGAACTCAGCACGCTTGCGCAGGCGGTTAAGGCGGCTGAGCTGGTCGACGATCTCTCGCAGCCCGGACCCTTCACGGTGTTCGCGCCGAACAACGACGCCTTTGCGCGGCTCGGTGCGGGGACGGTGCAGCAGCTGATGCAGCCCAATGCCAAGGCGCAGCTTTCGGGCCTGATCAACTATCTCGTGATCCCCGGAAAAATGTCGCAGGCCGATGTGGTCGCGGCGATCGAAGCGGGCGGCGGCAAGGCTGAAGTGAAAACCGTGCAGGGGAGCACGCTGACCGCCACGCTGGACGCCGGCATCGTCAAGCTGACCGACAGCCAGGGCAATGCGACATACATCACCAAGCCGGATGTTAAGGCCTCGAACGGTGTCGTTCACGTCGTCAACGGCATTGTGGTTCCGGCGCAAGGCTAAGCCTGGCGCGCGACAATCACGTAATATTCAAGGCTTTACAGGAACGCCCTGCGCCCCTATGCGGCGTGGGGCGTTTCCAGTTTGGGCGAATCTGCCCTTCTTATCCCCGATATCCCCGTTATCCACAGGCTGGGCCGATCATTTTTCGCTTTGGCGACTCACAGATTCGTGAGACCTTCAATGCGTGGTCGGAAGGCGGTGAAAGCCCGGAAACGGGCGGAAATCCCCGGAAAACCACCAGGGTCGCGGTTCATTCCCTGTATGCGGCGCGAGAGCGAAGCCCACGGGAAATACCGATGGTCCTCGATACCGGAACCCCCGGCCCGAAAGCCCGCCCGTGCGAAGCATAGGCGACGTGGATGGACCCCGGCGAACGGCATCGAAATGCGAAACCGGCCGATCCCCCCGGGACCGACGGAGACGCAAGCCCCGAAGCCTGAACATCAGCCGCATGGCTAATGGCGCAGGACCAACGGAGCGAGTGGGGGCTGGCCGAAAGGTCAGCCCCCGTTTGCTTTGAAACGGGTCGCAAAGCCGTCCATGCCGGGCTGCAAACGTCGGCTTTCTGCGCTTCCGGTGCTCACGTACTGATGTGCGCTGCGCGCCGGTTCTCGAAATCCACCATTTTCGTCACGGCCTGAACGGCTTTGCGACCCGTTTCGTCGCGTTCTCAGGTTATTCCACTTCGCGTTTCAGCACTTCCTGGCGCACGCGGACGGAGCGCGTGGCGATGCCGGTTTCGACTAGGAAGATCACGAGGCCGGTGACGATGAGCGCCATCGCGGCGAGGAAGAGGGCCGCGACGATCGTGCCCACCGACGCGTCGGCAAGATCGCCCACGAACAGCACGCCGATGACGAGGCAGATCGCAAGCGCGCTCGCCACGCAGGCGTAGATCGCCCAGTGCACGAGCACCATGCGGCGATCGAGTACGACAAGCTCGGCCATCGCGCGGCTGCGCATCGTCTCGTCGTAGCCTGTGATGTCTCGTTCGAGCGCGCGGGCGCGGTCCACGACGCGGCCGAGGCGGTTCGCCATCACGTTAAGCAGCGCGCCGATGCCTGCGATCAGGAACACGGGCGCGATCGCGAGTTGAACGGCGTGGCCGATGTCGGCGATCTGCACGCCGCTGAAGGGGGAAGGGTTCATGGCGTGCACCCTCGCCGGGCGCGGGCTGTCAGTCAATCGGCCCTTGTCACGGCTTCAGATCGGGGAGCGTATCGTAGAAATCGACCCGCATCTTCATCGGGCCCAGGGGTTCGACGAAATGATCCTGTTGCGGCAGCAGCAGGCCGGATCCGCCCTCTTCCAGCACCACGTCTGACGGCGGATCGAGCCAGGTGAGCTTGAGGCGGCCTTCCAACACCCGAACGACGCCCCAGACGCCCGTCTTCGTATTGTGGCGCCTGCGCAGCGCATCGGGCAGCGTATGCTCGTCGAACACTGGCGTGGAGCGATAGGGGGCTGACATGTTCAGGCGACCTGCCGCGCGCCCGCGCCGGGCCGGTGGAACAGCGCATACTGAAGGCTTTCGCTGATGCGCTGCGCTTTCTCCTGCAGTGCTGCGGCGGCGGCGGGCGACATGACATCGCTTGTCGTTCGTGCCCAGAGCGCAAGCCAGCGATCGAACAGCGCGGGGGTGATGCGGCGGACATGCTTCAGATGCGCCATCATCGGATTGCCCTTGTAGCGCCCGCTCGTCAGCATCACCGACGACCAGAAAGCCGCCAGCTTTTCAAGATGTTCCGGCCAGTTTTCGATAGTATCATTGAAGATGGGGCCAAGCTCCGCGTCTGCACGCACGCGCGCGTAGAACAGATCGACCAGCGTCTTCAGTTCGTCCTCGTCGATATCCATTCGGTGGCTCCGACTCGTTTTTTCGCACAAGGTGATCATGGGCTTTAAAAGATATATTTAAAATGCATATAATGACCGTGCGACGAAATGGCAGGGGACAGCGGCGATGCGGCTGACGCGATATACAGACTATGCGGTGCGGGTTCTGATGCACCTTGCCGTGCATCCGGATCGGCTGTGCTCGATCGGCGAGATTGCCGGTGCCTATGCCATTTCGCGCAATCACTTGATGAAGATCGTGAACGATCTCGCGAACGCCGGCTATGTCGCGAGCGAGCGTGGGCGCTCTGGCGGGATACGGCTGGCGCGGCCCGCGGCGGAGATCGGCATCGGTGAACTCGTGCGCCATACGGAAGGCGAGGACGAGCTTGCCGACTGCGGACGCTGCGTCGTCGCACCCGCGTGCGGCCTTTCGGGCGCGCTCGGCGAAGCGCTCGGCGCGTTCATGGCCGTGCTGGACGGCTATTCGCTTGCCGACATCACGCGCAGGCGCACTGCACTCGGCGCACTGCTCGGCGCGGCAGCCTGACCGCTATTCGGCGGCTTCGCCCTCCAGCGCCAGTTCCGCCGCTTTCGATTTTCGCTTCGCCTTGGGCTTCGGCATCTGCATCGGGGCCGCGAGGGGTTTCTTTTCGAGGAGGGGTTTCAGGTAGCGGGCGGTGTAGCTGGCTGCGACCTTTGCCACGGTTTCGGGCGTGCCTTCGGCGACCACATTGCCGCCCGCGTTGCCGCCTTCGGGGCCGAGGTCGATGATCCAGTCGGCAGTCTTGATGACTTCGAGATTGTGCTCGATGACGACGATGCTGTTGCCTTGCTCGACGAGCGCGTGGAGCACCTCGAGGAGCTTGCGGACGTCCTCGAAGTGAAGCCCGGTTGTGGGCTCGTCGAGGATGTAGAGCGTCTTGCCGGTGGCGCGGCGCGAGAGTTCCTTGGCGAGCTTGACGCGCTGCGCCTCGCCGCCCGAAAGCGTCGTCGCCTGCTGGCCGACGTGTATGTACCCCAGACCGACTTCGACGAGCATACTCATCTTGTCGCGGATGGCGGGGACGGCCTTGAAGAACTCGGCGGCGTCTTCCACCGTCATGTCGAGCACGTCGGCGATCGACTTGCCCTTGAACTTCACCTCCAGCGTCTCGCGGTTGTAGCGCTTGCCCTTGCAGACGTCGCAGGTGACGTAGACGTCGGGCAGGAAGTGCATCTCGATCTTCAGCATCCCGTCGCCCTTGCACGCCTCGCAGCGGCCGCCCTTCACGTTGAAGCTGAAGCGCCCGGGCTTGTAGCCGCGCGCCTTTGACTCCGGCAGCTCCGCGAACCAGTCGCGGATGTTGGTGAAGGCGCCGGTGTATGTGGCGGGGTTGGAACGCGGCGTGCGGCCGATCGGCGACTGGTCGATGTCGATGACCTTGTCGAGATGTTCGAGACCCTTCACATCGTCGACCTGCGCCGAGACGACGCGGGCGCCGTTCAGCGCGCGCGCGGCGGCGGCGTAGAGCGTGTCGATGGTGAAGGTGGATTTGCCCGAGCCCGAAACGCCGGTGATGCAGGTGAACGTGCCGAGCGGAATCGAGACGCTGATGTCCTTCAGATTGTTCGCGCGTGCGCCCTTCACGGTGACCTTTTTGCCGCTCCCCTTGCGGCGCACCTCCGGCACCGGCACGGCGCGGCGGCCGGAAAGATAATCGCCGGTGAGGCTGTTCGGGTTGGCGAGGATGTCGGCGAGCGTGCCTTCCGCGACGACCTGCCCGCCGTGCGCGCCCGCGCCGGGCCCCATGTCGATCACATGGTCGGCGGTGCGGATGGCGTCTTCATCATGCTCCACAACGAGGACGGTATTGCCGAGATCGCGCAGGCGCTTCAGCGTTTCGAGCAGGCGGTCGTTGTCGCGCTGGTGGAGGCCGATCGAGGGTTCGTCGAGGACGTAGAGCACGCCGGAGAGGCCGCTGCCGATCTGGCTGGCGAGGCGGATGCGCTGAGACTCGCCGCCCGAGAGCGTGCCCGATTTGCGATCGAGATTCAGATATTCGAGGCCGACGTTGTCGAGGAAGCCGAGGCGCTCGACGATTTCTTTCAGGATGCGTTCGGCGATCTGGTTCTGCTGGTCGCCAAGCTTGGCGGGCAGGACCTTCGCCCAGCGGAAGGCGTCGCCGACCGGGCGGCGCACGGCGTCTGCGATCGTCTCGCCCGCGATCTTCACGGCGAGCGCTTCGGGTTTCAGGCGGGCGCCATTGCAGGTTTCGCAGGGCGCGGCGGACTGGAAGCGCGAAAGCTCGTCGCGCATCCACTGGCTGTCGGTGTCGCGCCAGCGGCGATCGAGATTGTTGATGACGCCTTCGAAGGGCTTCTTGACCTCGTAACTCTTGCGGCCGTCTTCGAAGCGCAGCGTGATGGGGATGCCGCCGGTGCCGGTGAGCACGACGTCGCGGATTTCCTCCGGCAACTCGTTCCACGGCGTCCGCAGCGAGAAATCATAGGCGCGGGCGACCGAGCGCAGCACCTGCATGTAATAGGGCGAGGGCGGGTTGGACTTCGCCCACGGCACGACGGCGCCTTTCTCGATGCTGAGGTTCTGGTTCGGCACGACCAGCTCGGGATCGAAATAGAGCTTCTCGCCGAGGCCGTCGCAGGCGGGGCAGGCGCCGTGCGGGGAGTTGAACGAGAACAGGCGCGGCTCGATTTCGGGAATCGTGAAGCCGGAAACGGGGCAGGCGAACTTCTGCGAGAACAGGATGCGTTCGCCGCCATCCACCATCTCGATGACCGCCAGCCCATCGGCGAGGCCGAGCGCGGTTTCGAAACTGTCGGCGAGGCGGGTTTCGAGGCCTTCCTTCACGACCAAGCGGTCCACGACGACATCGATGTCGTGCTTGTATTTCTTGTCGAGCGCGGGGGCGTCCTCGATGGGATAGACGGTGCCGTCGATCTTCACGCGCTGGAAGCCGGTTCGCCGCCACTCGGCGATTTCCTTGCGGTACTCGCCCTTGCGGCCGCGCACGACGGGCGCGAGCAACATGAGCCGCGCGCCTTCGGGCATCGCCATGACACGGTCGACCATCTGGCTGACCTGCTGCGCGGCGATGGGCTCTCCGGTGGCGGGCGAATAAGGGATGCCGACGCGGGCCCACAGGAGCCGCATATAGTCGTAGATCTCGGTGACGGTCGCCACGGTCGAGCGCGGGTTCTTCGACGTGGTCTTCTGCTCGATGGAGATGGCGGGGGAGAGGCCGTCGATATGATCGATATCAGGCTTCTGCATCAGCTCCAGAAACTGCCGCGCGTAGGCGGAGAGCGACTCGACGTAGCGGCGCTGACCTTCCGCATAGATCGTGTCGAAGGCCAGGGACGACTTGCCGGAGCCGGACAGGCCCGTGACGACCGTCAGCGTTTCGCGCGGAATCTCGAGGCTTATGTTCTTGAGGTTATGCTCGCGCGCGCCGCGGATCGAAATGTGGGTCAGCATAAGGAGGGCTGTCGTTTCCTGTTTGTTCCGGTCGGACACTAGCCGCAAAACGGCGCCGGGGGAAGACAGCAGATGGGGACAGCAGGCGCGCTTGGCAAGGACGGGAAACGGCGGATCGGGCGTGCGCTCCGATCCGCCGTTTCGGGCAACAGGTCAGGCGGTCTTGCGGCGGCGCAGGCCGACGGCGGCGGCGCCCAGGCCGAACAGCGCCAGCGTGGCAGGCTCGGGAACGTCGGTGCCGTAGGGTTCCACGGTCACGCTGTCGAAGTTGAAGTTGAAGCTGACGGCGCCTGCGGGCGGCGCGCCGGTGCCGCGATTGACGAACAGCGAGAAGTTCTTCTGGCCGGTGAAGATCGCCGGATCGAACACGCCGGGGAGGTCCGAGGTGGAGAGCGCGGAGAAGGGGCCGGACATGCCGATCGTCACCTGGAACCGGACGGTGCCGGCGGGCTCGCCCGTCGTCTGCGACGGCGTGAGGAAGATATTGTTGAACGACAGCCGGTCCTGCCCGACCGTGAACTGATCTGAGACCTGCATCGAGCCGAGATCGCCGCTCGCGGTGCCGCCGATGCCGCTGCCGAGATCGAAGCCGACCTCCTTGATGGCGCCCGCGTAGTTGTAGGCCGAGCGGGTGGCGTTGACGACGAAGGGGGTGCCTGCGGTCGCGTCGTCGTAGATCACATAGCCGGTGATCGTGGGCACGGCAGTGCCGAACACGTTGGGCGCGACGGGGCTGGAATTGGTGCCCGTGAAGCTGACCTTGACGAGACCGGCCTCGGCGCCGGTGGAAACGAGCATCGCCAGCGCGGCGACGGAAAGGAAATGACGCATCGCAAATGTCCCTGTTGCGGCCGACGCGCGGGATGGCGGTCGGTGGTTGTCGATGGCTAATCGTTAACCATTGGGTGCGTCGGGGGGATGACGGGGCGGTAACGATTGGGTGACGGCGGCCCCGGCAAGCGGATACTTCCGCTTCCAAGATTGGCCGGACTGCCCATGCGCGGTGATTATTGGCCGAAGAGCCCGCACAAGCAGTATCTGCCATGCTCCGTAAGACCGGGGCACCGAATCGCCGGCATGACTTGTTGAATCACAGGCGTAGGAGGCCGGCAGCGAAGTTCAATTGGCCGTACACGCCAAACTTCTGCTTGTTATGATTACGCCCCTGCTTTTCCTGAATATTATGCAAAATCACAAGAGAATGATCTCTGAATTTTGCAGCCGATTGGGAGCAAATCTGGCGGAATTTCCGATTTTGTGATAATAATCAGAAGTAAATTTTTGTTTGGCCAAAATATTTGTAGCCTTTTTCCGCGTTGGTGCGTTGCGTCTTAGGCTGTGAGTTGCGATGTCTATCGTCCGGCCTCAGTCCAGGAGGGCACCGGTGCTGAAGATTCTCATTGCCGAAGACAATCTGATGATCGCGGATATGGCGCAGGATTTTCTCGCCGGGAGCGGATATGAGGTTTGCGGCATTGCCCGCACCGTTGGCGAGGCCGTGACGCTCGCGCGTCATCATCATCCCGACCTTGCGCTTATCGACCTGCGGCTTGCCGATGGCGGGCTGGGTACGGAGATCGCGGCGCAGCTCAGCCCTTTCGTGGAACTCGGCATTCTGTATGCCACCGGCAACATCTCGCAGGTGCGCCTCACCACGGACGACGGCCACGCGTGCCTGATCAAACCTTACAGCGCCTCGGACCTTATTCGCGGACTGGAGCTCGTCTCGGGCATCGTTGCCAACGGTACGGCGATGGCGCCGTTTCCGCGCGGCTTCCATGTTCTGCCTTCACCCGCGGCCGGCTCCATGGGGGCAACCGCGTGACTGAAGACGCCGCCATGGTTCGCAAACTCCTGCGCCAACAGGCGGCGATTGCGCGCTTCGGCAGCTTCGCGCTTCGGCAAAGCGACCTGATGGCGGTGCTGACGGAGGCTGCACGGGTTTGCGCCGATGGACTCAGCGTGCCTTTTTGCAAGGTCTGCCGATACCGTCCCGAAGAAAACGATCTGCTCGTCGAAGCGGGCTATGGCTGGCCCGAGGGGGTGGTCGGTCATGTCGTCTCATCCGCCGACACCACCTCGCCGCAGGGGCGCGCCTTCGTGACCGGCGAACCTTCGATCTGCGATGACCTGCAGAAAGAGGAGGAGTTCGAACTGCCTGCCTTTTATGACGAGCACGGCATCGTTTCGACCATCGACGTCGTCATCAAGGGCAGCACCGAACAGCCCTACGGCATCCTCGAAATCGATAACGACCAGCAGCACGACTACGACCAGCACGACATCGACTTCCTCACGGGCTTCGCCAATGTGCTGGCCGAAGCCGTGGCGACGTCGGAACGCACCACGCTTCTGCAGACCACGATCGCGCGGATGAAGGGGCTGGTCGAGGAAAAGGACCGCCTGCTGGACCAGAAGAAGGTCCTTGCCGAAGAACTGCAGCACCGGGTGCGCAACAACCTGCAACTCGTCTACGGGATGCTGAGCCGGCAACTGGACGAGACGGTCGACAGCAGCGGGCAGCGAGGAATCCGCGGGATCGCGCGCCGAGTTTCCACGCTGGCGCAGGTCTACGATCAGCTGCTCGGCGCGGAAATGACGCGAACGATGGACTTCGGCGGTTATGTCAGCGCGCTGTGCAACAATCTTTCGGACATTCAGAATGCGCCTGACGGCGGGATCACGCTGTCGTGCGATTGCGAGGAGGTTCTGCTCGATCTCGACACGGTGACAGCGCTCGGCATCGTCGTCGCGGAGCTTGTGACCAACAGCTACGATCATGCCTTTCCGAAGGGCAGGGGTACGATTTCCGTGACGCTGCACCGCCAGGACGGAGACCGCGCAACGCTGACGGTAAGCGACGACGGACCGGGCTTCACGCCCAACGCCGAAAGCAAGCGGCACGGCCTTGGGCTGGTGCAGCGCCTTGTCGAACAGGTTCGCGGAACCGTCTCCATCGCGGCAATGCCGGGCACGACTTGGACCATCGGTTTTCCCACCACGACTGCCCATGCTCAATAGCCCCGAGGGATACGACAGGGCTGCCCATGTTCAGGCGATCATCGATGTGATTCCCAGCCCGATCTTCGTCAAGAACAAGGCGCACAGGATCGTCATGCTGAACTCCAGCGCCTGCGATTTCTTCGGCCACTCCCGCGAGAGCCTGCTCAATTATCCCGACAACACCCTGTTCCCCGCCGACGAGGTGCGCGTTTTCCACGACGCGGATGATCGCGTCTTCACCGGCAACGGCGATGACGAGAACGAGGAGCAGATCACCGATGCCGCCGGGCGCGTCCGCAGCGTGATTACGCGCAAGCGCCTCGTGCAGCTGGATGATGCCGAATATCTCGTCGGCGTCGTCACCGACATTACAGCTTACCGCGAATCGCAGGCGCACGGCCACTATCTGGCTTTTCACGATGCGCTGACCGGGCTGCCCAACCGCGCGCTTCTGACCGAACGTATCGAACAGGCCCTGCTGGGCAGCGTGCAGAGCTATGCGCTGCTCTATATCGATCTCGACCGCTTCAAGGCGGTGAACGATATTCACGGGCACCAGGCCGGTGACGAACTGATCCAGAAATTCGGCGCGCGGCTTTCGAGCATTGTCCGCGCTTCCGACACCGTGGCGCGTCTCAGCGGCGATGAATTCGCGATCCTGCTTCCCCATGCCGCCGACAAGGAGGTCGCGGAAGATCTCTGCCGGCGCGTCCTTGCCGCCGCATCGCAGGCGTTCGAGCTTTCCGGGGTGCAGGTTTCGGTGAGCGCATCGATCGGCGTTGTTTTCGCGGGGCCGGAGAGTCTCGACGAGGTCGAGCTGCAACGGCGGGCCGATGTCGCGCTCTACCGCGCCAAGGGCGACGGCCGGGGCTGCTCGCGCGTCTTCACCGAGGCACTCGATCAGGCCGTCCGGTACGACCTTGTGTTCGAGGCAGACCTGCGAAAGGCGCTGATGGCCGGGGGGCGCGGGCTCGAATTGCATTATCAGCCACTGGTCAGCCTTGTGACCGGTCAGGTGGAAGGCTTCGAGGCGCTCATCCGCTGGCAGCATCCGACGCGCGGCCTCGTCATGCCGAACGATTTCATCCCGATGGCCGAAGCCAGCGGGCTCATCATCCAGCTCGGCGAATGGGTGCTGACGAAGGCGTGCGCCGATGCGGCGTCGTGGGTGCCGCCGCTGCATCTTTCCGTAAACGTGTCGCCGCTCCAGTTCGCGCACGGCGACCTTGCCGCGATGGTGGAGCGGGTGGTCGGGCAAAGCGGCATCGACCCCGCCCGGCTGGAACTGGAGATCACCGAGGGCGTGCTCGTGGACGATGCCGTGCGCGGGGTGGCGCTACTCAACCGCATTCGCGCGCTGGGCGTGCGGATCGTGCTCGACGATTTTGGCACGGGCTATTCGAGTCTCAGCTATTTCCGGCAGTTCCCTTTCGACAAGGTGAAGATCGACCGCTCCTTCGTTGCCGATATGCTGACCAACAGCCACGCCCGATCGATCGTCGAAGCGGTGATTTCGCTGGGGCGCGGGCTCGAACTGCAGGTCGTTGCCGAGGGCGTGGAAACCATGGACCAACTCGCGCTGCTTCAGGAGCAGGGCTGCGCGCAGGCGCAAGGCTATCTGATCAGCCGCCCCATGGAGATCAGCTTCTTCGTCGGATCGGCGCTGCGGGCCGTGAGCGAAAGCGGAGCCTACACCGCCCCGTAGGTCGAATAGTGCGACCAGAAATCATTATCGCGGGCGAAGTTCGTGAAGCTCATGCCGATCGTGACGTCGAGCCCTTCGACATAGTGCCACCAACCAACGGGGAGGAACAGCGCTTCGCCGGGGCCGATCTCGGCGATCATCACGGGTGGGTGGGTGTCGTCGCCGGGGCCGGGTTCCAGGGGCTGCGTGCCCCAGTCGCTGAAGCAGTGGCGGCTGTTGCGCATCTGCGCGCTGTGGTGGCTGGAGACGAGGCGCACGCGCTTGCGGCCTGAAATCTGCAAGAGAAGATTGTTGGTGAGATCGTGGTGCCACGGGGTGATCGTCCCTTTGGGGCCGATCCAGAGGAAACCGCCGGGGCCGCCGGGTTCGGCGAGGTAGCCGGGGAGGGGGCCGGTGTCGCCGTAGAGCGGGGCGAGGGCATCACGGTTGTGCGTGTGGTTGTTCGCGGTGACGTAGAAATCGTTCGTCGGCGCGGTCTCGCTGGCGCGCAGGCGGGCGATGATTTCGCGAAGCGGGCGGACGGCGCCGTGCGCGTCTGAATTGCGCTCGTAGTCCTGATCGGCGTCGCGCGCCCATTGCACGCGGACTTGCGCCTCGCCAACGCGGGCTTCGAAATCATCGAGCGACCAGCGCTTCATCGCGGGCCAGTGATCGACGAGGCCGCTGAGCACGACCGGCCGATGCGCGGTATAATGATCTGTGTAAAAGGTTTCCGCGGGCATCGCGTGGACGCGCGGCACTTCGCCCGAGGCGGGCGCGGCGAGCTTCGCATAATTGGCGAGGAACCAGTCGCGCTTCTGGAGGCGGGCGCGCAGCCGCTCCCCAGCGGCGAGATAGGGGCTCTTCCGCGCGCGCTCGATTTCCGACACGGCGAGGGCGTGACCGATGCCCCGGCTCGCGATCCGCTGTGCGAGACGCGCGGGGTCTTCATCGCCAAGCAGCGCCTCGGCGATCTCGCGGCGGAGATCATCGTTCACTGCGGAGACCGCACCGCCGCCTTTCTTCGCCTTGCTCATACCCGTCCGATCTCCATGTTCGCCGCCCGTCTATGAGCAGCCGATGTTTCACCGATTTGACACATAGCGACTTTCGTCCACATCCGTCAGCCGTTCGTCGGCAGCAATGATCGTTCGTCGAGCGACCTTCACCGGAAATCGAAGCAGGGCGGCGGCGGCAAACGAAGCGGGGTAACAACAGGATGCGGATCGGGAGCGACGGACCCCACAGTCCCAGCAAGTCCCGACGTTCCCGGTTCGCAGCCAGAAATTCTCCGCCTCCCACAGGCGAAACAGGAAGGACCGTTGTGATGACCCTCGTGAAGATCAGCGCGATTGCGTTCGCCGCCGCAATGACGACTGCCGCTTTCGTTCCCGCCGCTTATGCCATGGATGAAACCGTCGTCGAAGCGAACATGGCGCGCCCGGTTGCCCATGTGCAATACGGCGATTTGAACCTTGCCAGCGACGACGGCGTGAAGACGCTGCACAGCCGCGTGCGCCGCGCTGCCCACGCGATGTGCTTCGAAGGCGGACGCCAGGATCTGCGCCGCGACCTGCTGTCGATGGAATGCCGCAATGCCGCGATCGCAAGCGCCAAGCCGCAGATCACCGCCGCGATCAACAACGCCGGCACGCAGGTCGCTGCGAACGCCGGCGCGGCGATCACGATCGCGATGCCATAACCGGCGGCAATCCCAGATGCCGCCACCAGGGCGGGCACCACGTCCCAGGGGTGCCCGCCCTTTCTTTTTGCGCCGTGATTATTTGGCCGTGATGCGCTTCACGTCGGAGAGATAAGTACGCCCGATACGGTGGTCGCCGCCGTCGCCGAGATCGACCGACCACACGCCGTAGCCGAGATGGACGAGGCCCTTGATGCGGTCCCGCCGGATGATCTTCGAACGGTGGATGCGAATGAAGAGATCCGGGTCCAGCCGTCGCTCCAGCTCCTTGATTGTCTGGTGGAGCAGGAACGAGCGGTCGGCGGTGTGCAGCCGCATATAGTCCCGCTCGGCTTCGACCATATCGATCGTATCGACATCGACGCGGATGATTTCCGAGCGATGCGGAACCCAGAATTCCTTGACGTAGCCATCATCCTCCGCAGGCGCTGCGGGGGCGTTCACGCGCAGCTCGCGCACGCGCGCCAGCGCCTTGCCGAGGCGCGCCGGATCAACCGGCTTCAGCAGATAATCGGCAGCCGCGACATCGAACGCGGTGACGGCATATTGATCGAATGCCGTGACGAACACCACGGCGGGGCGCTGCGGCAGACGCTGGACCGCCTGCGCGACGCCGATGCCGTCGAGCCCGGGCATCGAGATATCGAGCAGCAGGAGATCGGGCGCGAGCGCCTCAATGAGCCGCAGCGCCTGCCCGCCGGTGCTGGCGGTTCCAACGAGATTGACGTCATCGAAACGCGACAGCAGAACCTGCATACGCTCGATCGCCATGGCTTCGTCGTCGACGACCAGCGTGCGGAGAGGACTATCGGACATCAGGACACCGGTCGTTTCACGGGGATGGCAATATCTACGCGGAAGCCGCCGCCGGGCCAAGGGCCGGCCTTGAACGCCGCGGCATCTCCGAAGCGCGCGCGCAGACGATCGCGGACATTGTTGAGGCCGGTGCCGGTGCCATCCACCTGCGCCTGGGGCGCGGCGAATGCGCCGTCATCCTCCACCACGATGTGGAGCATCGCATCGTGGAGGCTCGCCTTCACGCGAATGCACACCGGCGCGTTTGAAGGTGACACCGCGTATTTCACGGCATTTTCGATGAGCGGCTGAAGAATGAGGCTGGGCACGCGCTGGCGTTCGGCTTCGGGGTCGATGTCGAAATCGAATTCGAGGCGGTCACCGAAGCGGGCGCGCTCGACCTCCAGATAGAGACGCTGCTGATCGAGTTCGTCGGCGAGCGGAATGTCCTCGGTCGGGTCGCTGGTGAGGCTCGCGCGGAAGAAGGTGGAGAGGTTCAGGATCATCCGCTCCGCCTCGTCGTTGCGATTGGTGAGGACCAGCGAGGAGAGTGAGTTCAGCGTGTTGAAAAGGAAATGCGGATTGATCTGATAGCGCAGCGCGCGGAGCTGCGCGGCCTGCGCTTCCTCGCGGAAGGCGGCGGCGCGGCGTTCGGCTTTCGCTGCATCGGCCGCGTAGCCGAGCGCCAGATGGAAGGCCGCCCACGCTGCGAAAAAGAAGAACCAGGTGACCGTGCCTTCGAAGATGATCGCCAGCAGCATCGCGAGCGAGCGTTCCTTGTGCGCGAGATCCTCGGCAACGGAGGGCAGCGGTTCGTAGACGTAGAAGGTGTAGAAATTGAAGGTGGTGAACAGCGCGGCAGCGGGCACGCAGAGCAGGAACATCATCAGCGCGCGCCTGCGCAAGGGCGCCTTTTCGAGCGGGGCGAGCGCAAGGTAGAGCGCCCAGCTGATCGTCATCCCGATGATCGTAACGACGGAGCGGCGCCCAGCCATCGCGATGAGGTCTTCGAAACCGAGCGCGAAGGCGCGGAGCGTGACGACGAGGAAATAGAAGAGCCAGAAGCCGAAAATCGACTGAATGGCTGTGCGTGCCGAATCGTTGGCGAGCACGCCTTTTAGCAACGACCTGTTCATTGGCCTCCACAATAGCGCATTCTTTCGGCGATTGCGCGGGGGGAGGTGCGTCCTTCGTCGAAGCGCATGGCCGCTTCGCAGGAAATACGAGGACAAAAGAAAAGCCCGGCGCGTCGTGGATACGAAACGCGCCGGGCCATTCTTGTTCTAACGCTTACTTCTTCGGCGCAGGCCGCGACGACGGACGCGGTCCGCGACGGCGTGGCGCAAGGCCCGCAGGCGCGGCCGGCTTCGCGGGCGCAGCCGCGGCAGGCTTCGCAGCGGCCGCTTTCGGCTTCGGACCCGGTTTCGCCTTCGGCGCGGTCGGAGCCGCCGTCACTGCCGGTTTCGCAGCAGCAGCTTTCGGCTTGGGACCGGGCTTGCCCTTGGGCTTGGCGGGCGCAGCGGCTGCAGGCTTCGCGGCAGCAGCTTTCGGCTTCGGACCGGGTTTACCCTTCGGCTTCGCCGGTGCCTTTACGGCCGGCTTCGCAGCGGCGGTCTTCGGCTTCGGACCCGGCTTGCCCTTGGGCTTGGCGGGCGCAGCG
>NZ_CAXBBQ010000017.1:0-6609 GCF_963974575.1 uncultured Sphingosinicella sp.
GTCCAATCTCCGCCAAGCATGCTCAAGCTTCACGATTTTTGCAACAGAGCCCTCGGCCGGCACATCTGCAAGGCGCGCCGGCCGGAATGCTGGCGCTGCCCGGTGGTTGCAGAGTGCGAATATCCCGCCAAAACCTCGGCCTGAACCGCTCCCGGCGGGCGATTCACTTCATGTTCAGTCATCGCTGCTATGGACTGTCCGCATAGTGACAGAGTAGCGTTTGCGTACCCTGCCGGATCGCTTCCCCGCTGTTCGGGGCGGCGGTCCGGCCTGTTCTGTCTGCGGAGCCGCCATGAAACGCCCGAACGCTGCCTGCGTCATTCTCCTTGCTGCGTTCGCGCTCGCCGCCTGCGCAGCACCCGCGTCCGCACCGTCCGATGCAGCGTCGCCCTCCGATGCAGCGTCCTCGCCGGCAGTCGTGCCGGCATCCTCACCCGCCGCAGCCGCAGACCGCTGCGTCAGCCTCGCCGCGATCCGCAGCACTAGCGTCGCCGACGATTCGACGATTGATTTCCATATGCGCGATGGCCGCATCCTCAGAAACACGCTGCCGCACGCCTGCCCGTCGCTGGGGTTCGAGCAGGCGTTCACCTATTCCACCTCGCTGTCGCAGCTCTGCTCCACCGACATCATAAGGGTGGTGCATCAGGGCGCCGGCCCCCGCCTCGGCGCCTCGTGCGGCCTCGGCGCCTTCGTTCCCTACACCCCCGCGCCCAGTGCCGAATAACCGCTGGCCTGAGCGCCCGCGCTTTGTTAAGCGTGCCGACCGCAAAGCGATCCGCACCCGTAGCTCAGCTGGATAGAGCGCTGCCCTCCGAAGGCAGAGGTCACAAGTTCGAATCTTGTCGGGTGCACCAAATTTTCCAATAAACCAACGTCATGTGCCTTCGCCTGTCGCGCATCCGACGATTTTCACTGTTCACATATCGACGACAAGATCGAGGCGTGAGGATAGAAGGCCCTGTTTTTCAGGAGAGTAACTTAAATCTATTCTTCAGAACACACATCCGAGACCCTGCGCCGGCTACAAACACCTCGAGATGGATTACCACGAACTCCGTGAAGACCTTTAAGGATTATTAAAGAGTTTCACCGGTAAGACATTATCACGACGCTCTGTCTTTCTCTGCTGTGGACAGACGCCGAGGCGTCCGGTCGACGTAGCGTTTGGCCGTTCATCTGACTTGCTACGTGCTCACCTCGACGCTGCTTGAGGGGCCCACGCTCTGATGACGCGCCAGCACTCGAGACAGTCATGTTCAAGCCAAGCCTCGTCGCGTGCGCGCTGCTCGCCACGACTCAAATCGTACACGCCCAGCAATTGCCAAGCGCCGGCACGCAGCTTCAGCAATTGCCGCAGCCGCCCGCTGCCGAAAGGGCATCGCCTGATCTCGTTGTCCCGCGCACCGGCGCGCCGACGCCCATTGCCGGCGGCGCGTCCGTCCAGGTGCAATCGCTTCGTGTGACGGGGCAAACCCAATTCTCGGAAAGCGAGCTCGTTTCGGCATCCGGCTTTTCGCCCGGCGCCGCGCTCACCTTCTCGCAGCTTCGCGAGCTCGCCGCCCGCATCATGGAGCATTATCACGCCCGGGGCTACATCCTCGCGCAGGCCTATCTGCCTGAACAGGACGTGCAAGACGGCGCGGTGACGATCACCGTCATGGAAGGCCGCTACGGCAAGGTCGTGCTGAACAACAGCGCGCGCCTTGCAGACAGGGTTCCGGCGCGACTCCTCGATGGCCTGGCAGCTGAGGATCTCGTCGCGAACGCTGCGCTCGAGCGCCGCCTGCTGCTGCTTTCGGATATTCCGGGCGTGCGGGTCAAGGCGACGCTCGCGCCGGGCGAGGCCCTCGGCACCTCGGATCTTCTCGTCGATGTCGCCCCGGGTCCCAAGCTGAGCGGCAATCTGGAGGCGGACAATGCCGGCAACCGTTATACCGGCACATATCGCTTCGGCGGCACGCTGAACGTCAACAATCCTGCCGGCATCGGCGATCTGCTCAGCCTGCGCCTGCTCGCATCGGATGGCGGTCTCGCATATGGCCGCGTCTCCTATCAGGCGCCCGTCGGCGCTGTGACGCTGGGCGCCGCCTACGCGCATCTGCGGTATTCGCTGGGCCGGGAGTTCAATGCGCTGGATGGCTCCGGCACCGCCGATATTTTCAGCGGCTATGCGAGCTATCCGCTGATCCGCTCGCGCCGCGCCAATCTCTACGCGCTCGCGGGTGTCGACTACAAAATGCTGCGCGACCGGATCGATCTGTTCGCCACCGATTCCGACAAGCGCATCACGGCCGGCACGCTTGGCCTCTCCGGCGACGTTCGCGACAGCATCGGCGGATCGAACGTGTTTTCGGTCGGCTGGACGATGGGCCATCTCAAGATCCGCAGCCCCGCCGAACGCTTCGCGGATGCGGCGAACGCCCGCAGCGCCGGCGGTTTCAACAAGCTGCAGGCGAGCTTTGCGCGGGCGCAGCAGGTCGCCGGGCCATTTTCGCTCTATGGCGCGGTACGGGGCCAATATGCCTTCGACAATCTCGACAGCTCGGAGAAGATGGGGCTGGGCGGCGCTTACGGCGTCCGCGCCTATCCCGAAGGCGAGGCGTTCGGCGACATCGGCTATCTCGCAACCGCCGAGGCCCGGCTCCTGCTCGGCGGGCAGCGGGGCAGCCTTCCCGGCCAGTTCGAGCTGTTCGGCTTCGTCGATACCGGCGAGGTTCGATATGCCAAAAACCCCTGGTTCGCAGGGCCGAACAGCACGCGCCGCAGCGCATACGGCGCCGGTGCGAGCTGGGCGGGCCCGCACGGCCTGATCCTCAAAGGCACGTACGCCCGCAAGCTGGGCACCCGCCCTGCCACCTCGGCGCGCGATCGCGGCGGCCGCTTCTGGTTCCAGATCGTGAAAATATTCTGACGACCGCCAGCCAAAGACCCGGCCGCGTACGCCCACGCGCAAAAGGATAATGACAATGACCAGTACCGATCGTCGCAAGACCAGCCTGTTCGGGACGACAGCGCTCGCCAGGGTCATCGGGCGGATCGCCGTGGGCCTCATTGCGCCCTTGGCGGTCCTCACCCCCGCACACGCACAAACCGTTCCCACGGGCGGCTCAGTGGTTGCAGGCGCGGCAACGGTCACCACCGGGGCCGGCACGGTTACCGTCAACCAGACCAGCCAGACTGCGGTTCTGAACTGGCAGGCCTTCTCGATCAGCCAGGACGCGAGCGTCGTCTATGTCCAGCCCAACAGCAGCTCGGTGGCGCTCAACCGCGTCGTCGGGCCCGATCCTTCGATCATTCTCGGGTCGCTGTCGGCGAACGGCAAGCTGTTCCTCATCAATCCCAGCGGCATCGTCTTTGCGCAGGGCGCGAACGTCAATGTCGGCGGTCTGGTCGCGTCGACGCTCGATCTGTCCGATGCGGACTTCATGGCCGGGCAGTATGCGTTCACCGGCAGCGGCGGCAGCGTCATCAACGAAGGCACGATCACCGCAGACAGCGGCTACGTCGCCCTGCTCGGCGGTCACGTGGACAATTCGGGCATCATCCGCGCCAATCTGGGCACGGTCGCGCTGGCCGCAGGCGATGCGATCACGCTCGATATCGCCGGCGACGGCCTGCTCAACGTCACCATCGACACCGGCGCCGTGAATGCGCTGGTGCAGAACAGCGGTCTGCTGCTGGCCGATGGCGGGCAGGTGCTGATGACAGCGCAGGCGGCGGGCGCGCTGCTGCGCACCGTCGTCAACAACACCGGCGTCGTTCAGGCACGATCGCTCGCCAGCCGCGACGGCAGGATCATGCTGCTCGGAGACATGCAAAGCGGCACCGCCAACGTGGGCGGCACCCTCGACGCGAGCGCGCCGAACGGCGGCGACGGCGGTTTCATCGAGACCTCGGCGGCAAGCGTGCGCGTTGCAGACACCGCGCAGGTCACCACGGCCGCGCCCGCGGGCGTCTCCGGCACATGGCTGATCGATCCGGCCGACTTCATCGTCGGTTCGGGCGGCAACATCTCGGGGACGACGCTCTCGGCGCAGCTGGTGACCAGCAATGTGGTGATCAGCACGATCCCGCTGCCCGGCGACCTCACCCCCGGCACCGGCCACATCATCATCAACGATGCCGTCGCCTGGGTCGCCTCGGGCACGGCCACGACGCTGACGCTGAACGCCTTTGGCGATGTGGTCATCAACGCCGCGATCAGCGCGACCAAGGGCAATATCGTCGCCTGCTGCGGGCGCGATGTCATCGTCAACGCGCCGCTCACCACCGTCAACGGCAGCATTTCGCTGAACGCCGGCCGCGACGTCCGCGTGTTCCACCCGATCACCACCACCGATGGCAACGTCCACCTTTGCGCCGGCCACGATGTCCGTATCGACAACGCCGTGACGCTCACACGCGGCAGCACCATCCCCGCCCAGAGCCTTGGCTTGCCGGTGGGGCTGACGCTGATTGCCGGCGCGGATGGCACGGGCCCCGGCGTCGCCGGCGGCACGATCATTTTCGCACCGCTGGCGCCGCCCACGACGGTCACCGTCGCGCCTGTCGCCATCTATTATAATCCGGTGTCCTACGCCGCGCCCACCAACTTCTCGACCCGCTTCGTCCTCACCGAAGGCGCCGCGCTCACGCAGCGGATGCTGCTCTACCCCAATGCCGACAAGATGTTCGATGGCACCAACGCGGCTGTGCTCACCGGCTTCAACACGACAGCCCAGTCCGGGCTTCCCGGCGGCGTGTCGCTCGTTGCAGGGCCTGGCGCAACGGCCGTGTTCGACAATGCGGCCGTCGGCAGCGACATCGGCGTTACCTACACCGGCTACAGCCTGACCGGCCCCAACGCGAGCCAGTATGCGCTGGCGGACTCATGCTGCACGGAGGGGTCGAGAACGCAGAGTTCGATCACGGTGGGACCACCGCCGACGCCCACCCCGACCCCCACCCCGACCCCAACGCCCACTCCGACGCCAACTCCGACACCCACACCCACGCCCACACCCACTCCGACCCCGACACCCACTCCAACGCCAACGCCTAATCCGACGCCAACGCCGACCCCAACGCCCACGCCGACACCGACGCCGCCGCCAACCGTAGTCCTCACGCCGAACCTGCCACCCACCGCCAACCTGCCCACGCCGGTGCGAGAGCTGGAGGAGCGGCCCGTTAGCCCCATGCTGATGATGGCGTCGGCACGTGTCGCGCCGGGCCTCGCGATCACGGAGGGCGGCCTGCGGATGCCCGAAACGCAACTGGCCGCGTTGCAGGCGCCGAATGTGCTGGCAGCCGAGCGCCCCATCAGTCCGGTCATCAGCGAGCGCGAAGGCAGCGCCTTTGTACCCGTCGCGCCCAATGCGCCCAGCGCCCCCAGTGCCCCCGCCGTCCCGACCTATCCGCAAAAGCAGTCGCGACATTAACGCGCGCACGCCTTTTTTCCACGTCTGCCGGACGCGATCAGAGGCGTGTCATCCCTCCGGGGCAGGCTCAGCCCCATGGCCGGTCGCCGCTCTGCTGGTCGGCATGCTGGTCTGCGGCGGCATAGGCCAGGCTGTCGCCGCCCAGCCCGTAACGCCGCCAGCGCCTCAGCCGGAGCCGCATCACGCGCGCGCGCTGGGGGAGGCAGCGTCCCGCAATGCGCAGGACGTCGCCGCATGGATCGCAGCGTCGGGCGACAATGCCGGCTTGCCCTTCATCATCGTGGACAAGCTGGACGCCAAAATCTTCGTGTTCGATGCGCAGAGCGCGCTGCGCGGCGCGGCGGCGGCGCTGCTCGGGCTTGGGCGGGGGGATGAGACGGTGCCGGGCATCGGCCAACGCCGCCTGGCGACCATCCGGCCAGAGGAACGCACAACACCGGCAGGCCGCTTCGTTGCCGCGCTCGGGCGTGATTTCGTACAGGATGTCCTGTGGGTCGATTACGACACGGCGTTGTCGCTGCACCGCGTCGTCGTCGGCAGCGCGGCGGATCGCCGCCACGCGCGCCTCGCCTCGCCAACGCCGCTCGACAACCGCATTTCCTACGGCTGCATCAATGTCCCCGCGGACTTTTACGACCGCGTTGTCGCGCCCGCGTTCAAGGGCACGGTGGGAATCGTCTACATCCTGCCCGAAACAAAACCCATCGACACCGTCTTCGCCATGCGCCCCGCTCGCCCATAGCGCGCACGCCGCCTGCTCACGCAGTTATGGTCAACGGAATGACTGTTGGTTATGACGATCCCGGCGCGGTTTTGAGAGGGGGGCTCAATGGCGGTTCTTGACATGCAGAATCCACTGTTCGCGATTTATGTGATCGCGGCGACTGTGATGATCCTGAAGGTGATCGCCATGTCCTGGCTCACGGTGGCGCGGATGATCGGCGAGAATGGCGGCTTCCGCGCGCCGGAGGACATCCGGAAGACGCCGATGAATCAAGCGCCCGATCCGGCCCAGCTCGCCCCCAATGAAAAGGTCGAACGCATCCGGCGCATCCAGCTCAATGATCTGGAGAACGTGCCGTTCTTCCTCGTCGCCGGTTTTCTGTACATCCTCACACAGCCGTCGCTGATGGCGGCTCTGTTGCAAAAATCGTGAAGCTTGAGCATGCTTGGCGGAGATTGGACG
>NZ_CAXBBQ010000018.1:0-2632 GCF_963974575.1 uncultured Sphingosinicella sp.
CGGCGGGGTGACTGTGGAGCAAGAGATCGACGGCAGTGGCGGCGTGGAGAACGGGCGCCGACGGCGCTGGACGCTGGAAGAGAAGCGCGCGGTGGTGGAGCTGTCGCTCGATCCGGCGTGCAGCATGGCGGAGGTGGCCGCGTGTTTCGATGTCCTTCCGGCCCAGATATATGCCTGGCGCCGCGAGTTGCGCGAGATGGCGGAGGACGCGGCGCGCGAGGACAGGGCGATGTTCCTGCCGGCGGTCATCGAGCCGACATCGGTGCCGGCGGTGCTGCTCGAACCGGAGGCCGCGAACGCGCGGCTGCTGCCGGACGCGGTGGTGCAGGTCGCAATGGAAGTGCGCGGCGTGCCAGTGATGGTCGCCCACGGCGCAAGTTCGACGCTGGTCGCCTCGGTAATCGCAGCGCTGCTGAGGGCGCGATGATCGGGCCGGGCAGCGACGCCAAGGTGCTGATCTACACCAAGCCGATCGATTTCCGCTGCGGCATCGACACGCTGGTGGCCAAGGTCCAGCACGAGTTGAGCCAGGATCCGTGGCGCGGAGTCGCCTATATTTTTCGTTCCAAGAGGAAGGACAGGCTGAAGATTCTGTGGTTCGACGGCACCGGCATCTGGCTGATGACCAAGCGCGCCGAGGCCGCCGAAGGATTCGCCTGGCCGCCGGCGGTCGATGGCAGTTTTTCGATCACGGCGGCGCAGATGGCAGCACTCACCTCGGGCATGGACTGGCGTCGGCACCGCGCGCCAAGGCGCGTAAATCCGCCTAAAATCGAGGGTTTCGCTGATGCGTGAGATAGTCGCGACAGGCCGAGTCAACTGCGCTGGACGCGTCGTTACGCATGTGATTCGATGCCTGCCATGGACCCGCTGACGGCCTCCTGCAAAGACCCAGTTGCGCTGCTCGCGACCATCGCGAAGCTGACCGCCGAGGCGGCCGAACGCGACCAGCAGATCGTTCGCATCAACGCCGAGAACGAGGCGCTCGCCCGCGCTGCGGCCCAAGCTGAGGCGCGCGAGATCATCGCGCTCGCCACCGCGAAAGCGGCCGAACACGCCGCCGTCATCGCCGAGGCGAAGGCCGCCGAGATGGAGGACGCGCTCGCGGCCGCCCGCGATGAGGTCAAGCGCCTCAACGACATTCTCGACCAGTTCAAGCGCCACCGTTTCGGCCAGAGCGCCGAGCGGCTCGATCCCGACCAGTACCAGCTCGTGCTCGAAGAGCTCGAAGCTGCCTTGTCGCGCGCCGAGGCCGGGCTCGAAGCGCTGATCGACCAGGCTGACGCGACCGGCGAGACAAAGCGCCGCCGCCGCAACAACCGTGGAGCGCTGCCCGCCCATCTCGAGCGTATCGAGCAGGTCGTCGACATCGAAGACAAGCAGTGTGCCTGCTGCGGCAACGATCTTCATGTCATCGGCGAGGACGTCACCGAGCGCCTCGACGTCGTGCCCACCATCTTCCGCGTGCTGGTCACCCGCCGTCCGCGCTATGGCTGCCGCGGCTGCGACGAGGGCGGCGTCACCCAGGCGCCGGCGCCAAGCTTCATCGTCGATCAGGGCCTGCCCACCGACGCGCTCGTCGCCCAGGTCATCGTCGCGCGCTACGCCGATCACCTTCCGCTTTACCGGCAAGCCCAGATCTACGCCCGCCAGGGGATCGATCTCGACCGGGCAACGCTCGCCGACTGGGTCGGGCGCGTCGGATGGTGGCTGACTCCGCTCAGGCAGCATCTGCTCGCCGAGCTGCGAAGTTCGGTGAAGCTGTTCGCCGACGAGACGCGCATGCCCGTGCTGGCGCCCGGGACCGGCAAGACCAAGAGCGGCCAGCTGTGGGCCTATGCCCGCGACGATCGGCCATGGGGCGGACTCGCGCCGCCCGCCGTCGTCTACATGTACGCCACCGGCCGCGGCGGCATGCATCCGATCGACCATCTCGGCGACTTCGCCGGGGTGCTCCAGGTGGACGGCTATGCCGGCTACAATGAGATCAAGCGCCGCAATGGCGTCACCCTCGCATTCTGCCTGCTTCACGCGCGGCGCAAGTTCTACGATTTCCGCGAAAAGGAGCCCGTTGCCGACGAGGTGCTCCGTCGCTTCTCGGCGATCTACAAGATCGAGGCGACGCTCAGGGACACCTCGCCCGAGGCGCGGTTCGAAGGGCGGCAGCTGATGCTGAAGCCGCTGTTCGATAACCTGCGCGACTATCTCTCGAAGAACCTCGGCCGGTTCAGCGCCAAGGGCAAGATGGCCGAAGCGATCAACTATATGCTCAACCACTGGCAGCAGCTCACCTATTGCCTGCTCGACGGCCGCGTCGAGCTCGATACCAACACGGTCGAAAGAAGCATCCGCCCGATTGCCCTGTCGCGCCGCAACTCGTTGTTCGCCGGCAGCGATGCCGGGGCAGACAATTGGGCGGTGCTCGCCAGCCTTCTCGAAACGTGCAAACTCTCGGACGTCGATCCGCTCGCCTGGCTCACCGCCACCCTCACCAAGCTTGCCAACGGTCATAGCAACAAGGACCTCGATTCCCTCATGCCCTGGCACTCCCCCAAGATCGCCGGGCGCAACGCCCCCTCTTAAGACGCTTGACCGGCACGTTTCCGCCACGTGGGCCTGGGATGACGGATAC